>ASZZ01000051.1 GCA_000430305.1 Streptococcus mitis 17/34 | reverse complement strand
GATGCGACAGTAGTTGTAACATACCCAGATGGTTCTAAGGAAGAAGTTCCAGTTAAAGTAACTGTTACAGACCCAAGTTCAAAACCAACAGATGCAGATAAGAACGAGCCAACACCAAAAGCTCAAACTGTAGATAAAGGAACTGAACCAAAAGCAGAAGATTCAATCGGTAACTTGAAAGATCTTCCTAAGGGTACAACAGTAGCGTTCAAGG
>ASZZ01000050.1 GCA_000430305.1 Streptococcus mitis 17/34 | reverse complement strand
TAATTCAACTTTAGATCCTGGTTCTGCTGTCACTTCAACTGGTGTCTTAGTGCCTGCTTTATCTGTTAGATCTGTTTTGATTTCTGGTTTAGCTGGAGCTTTTGTATCTGGTGTTGCTGGATCTTCTGGTTTAGAGTTTGGATCTTTTGGATCTGTTCCCTTAGCGACTTCTTCTTTATCTGTGAAGCCATCACCATCTGTATCAGCTTTCTTAGGATCTGTTCC
>ASZZ01000049.1 GCA_000430305.1 Streptococcus mitis 17/34 | reverse complement strand
GAAGCAGGAACTGGTGAAATCGCCAAAGTTAACCCAGTAGCTAAAGAAGCAGCTAAGAAAGCAGTAGCGGATGAATTAGCTAAGAAAGAAGCAGAAATCGCTGGCCGTAACGACCTCACAGATGAAGAGAAAGCTAAAGCCAAAGAAGAAGCTCAAGCGAAAGCTAAGGAAGCAACAGATGCAATCGATGCTCAACCAAGCAACGCAGAAACACCAGAGAAAGCAGCAGA
>ASZZ01000048.1 GCA_000430305.1 Streptococcus mitis 17/34 | reverse complement strand
CTAGCTGACGTGCTGGCTGATTGGCTTGCACTTGTCGATGCGGACTGGCTAGCTGACGTGCTGGCTGATTGGCTTGCACTTGTTGATGCCGATTCAGAAGCTGACGTGCTGGCTGATTGGCTCGCACTTGTCGATGCTGACTGACTAGCTGATGTGCTTGCTGATTGGCTTGCACTTGTTGATGCCGATTGACTAGCTGATGTGCTTGCTGATTGGCTTGCGCTTGTCGATGCGGACTGGCTAGCTGA
>ASZZ01000047.1 GCA_000430305.1 Streptococcus mitis 17/34 | reverse complement strand
TCAGCAAGCACAAGCGCCTCTGAGTCAGCAAGCACATCAGCTTCTGAATCAGCGTCAACAAGTGCGTCTGAGTCAGCAAGCACATCAGCTTCTGAATCGGCATCAACAAGTGCATCAGAATCAGCAAGCACATCGGCTTCTGAATCGGCATCAACAAGTGCGTCAGAATCAGCAAGCACATCGGCTTCTGAATCGGCATCAACAAGTGCAAGCCAATCAGCAAGCACATCAGCGTCTGAGTCAGCATCAACAAG
>ASZZ01000046.1 GCA_000430305.1 Streptococcus mitis 17/34 | reverse complement strand
GTTGGCGCTACTGTGTCACGAACTGCGAAGGTTACAGGTACTTCATCTGTTGAACCATCTGGATAAGTGACAACTACTGTACGTGTGACTTGACCATTGTTAACAGTTGGAGTTTCTCCAGTTTTCCATGTATATGTCGTTGTTGTACCTGGTGTTGTACCTTTAGTTGGCAAGTCAGACTTGTTGGCAATATAAGTCTCTGGTGTGTTATAGCCACTGATTGTACCATCTGTCGCTACATCGATTTTAGAACCTGTTACTGCTG
>ASZZ01000045.1 GCA_000430305.1 Streptococcus mitis 17/34 | reverse complement strand
GACTCTGACGCACTTGTTGATGCTGATTCAGAAGCCGATGTGCTTGCTGACTCAGAAGCTGATGTGCTTGCTGACTCTGACGCACTTGTGCTTGCTGACTCAGACGCACTTGTTGACGCTGATTCAGATGCACTTGTGCTGGCTGATTGGCTTGCACTTGTTGATGCTGATTCAGATGCTGACGTGCTGGCTGATTGGCTCGCACTTGTTGATGCCGATTGACTAGCTGATGTGCTTGCTGATTGACTTGCACTTGTCGATGCTGACTGA
>ASZZ01000044.1 GCA_000430305.1 Streptococcus mitis 17/34 | reverse complement strand
AGGAGTTGAAGAGATTATAACAGGTTGGCCCTCATGCGGAATAAGACTGCCATCTGCAGGGTTAACAGTATAGGTTGTGGTTACTGTACTTGTTCCTGGTGTACCAGCTGTTGTTACATTAGCTTCACCTTTGGCTTTTGTGGCGTCTTTTTCATAACGAACACTTGGCTTGATCGGCGTAACAACAACTGTAGATTTAGCGCCGTTTCTCTTGAAGATTTCTGTTGTCTCTGTTGGAGTCAGGTCACCTGTACTTGCATCGACTTGGTAGCTGGTTGTCTTCTTAACAAT
>ASZZ01000043.1 GCA_000430305.1 Streptococcus mitis 17/34 | reverse complement strand
GTTTGATAAGTTTGATGAGATTATTGGTTGCTTCTAATTTGGCATTAGAATAGGGTAACTGAAGGGCATTGACGATTTTCTCTTTGTCCTTTAGAAAGGTTTTAAAGACAGTCTTAAAAAGAGGATGAACTTTCTTTAGATTTTCCTCAATGAGTCCGAAAAATTTCTCCGGTTCCTTATTCTGAAAGTGAAAAAGCAAGAGTTGATAGAGATGATAGTGGTGTTTCAAGTCTTCTGAATAGCTCAAAAGCTTGTCTATAATCTCTTTATTGGTTAAGTGCATGCGAAAAGTAGGG
>ASZZ01000042.1 GCA_000430305.1 Streptococcus mitis 17/34 | reverse complement strand
TGCATGATAAGCCAGGTGAACAGTGCATGATCAATTATGTGATCAGTGCATGATCAGTCATGTGACCAGTACATGGTAGCTGCGTGATCAGTGCATGATCAGCCACGTGATCAGTGCATGATAGCCACGTGATCAGTGCATGATCAGTCACGTGATCAGTGCATGATCAGTCACGTGATAGTGTGTGATCAGCCACCGGATCAGTGCGTGATGAGCCATGTATCAGTGCATGATCAATTATGTGATCAGTGCATGATCAGTCACGTGACCAGTATATGGTAGCTACGTGATCATTCCATGACGAGCCACGTGAGCAGTGACATG
>ASZZ01000041.1 GCA_000430305.1 Streptococcus mitis 17/34 | reverse complement strand
AGCTTACGAATCGGCGTCAACAAGTGCGTCAGAATCAGCAAGCACATCAGCTTCTGAATCGGCGTCAACAAGTGCGTCAGAATCAGCAAGCGCATCAGCTTCTGAATCAGCATCAACAAGTGCGTCAGAGTCAGCAAGTACATCGGCTTCTGAATCGGCGTCAACAAGTGCATCAGAATCAGCAAGCACATCAGCTTCTGAGTCAGCGTCAACAAGTGCATCAGAGTCAGCAAGCACAAGCGCGTCAGAATCAGCAAGTACATCAGCTTCTGAATCAGCATCAACAAGTGCGTCAGAATCAGCAAGCACAAGCGCCTCTGAGTCAGCAAGCACA
>ASZZ01000040.1 GCA_000430305.1 Streptococcus mitis 17/34 | reverse complement strand
GCTTACGGAACTCAATCTGAATATTGGCGTTATTAGCAGTACCATTGTTTCCACTGTTATTTGTTAGACCTTCTTGGTCATATCCGCTAATATAACGATTCCAGATATTTCGACTAGCTGGAGTATTGACAACCTGATCTTTACCAACATGCCCTGAAATATTTACCTTATACGGATTAGTATCTGTCGCATTACCAGCTTGACCTAAATTACTTGTCTTATCCGTAAAGTTGATACTTGTTCCATTAGCAGGAAGGTCAAGACGACCACCATTTGTAACTTCGAAATTACCTGATGGTGCTACTGCTTGAGCATTGTCGTGAACCTTAATCTTATCCAA
>ASZZ01000039.1 GCA_000430305.1 Streptococcus mitis 17/34 | reverse complement strand
TCAGAATCAGCAAGCACATCAGCTTCTGAATCAGCATCAACAAGCGCGAGTCAATCAGCAAGCACATCAGCTTCTGAATCAGCATCAACAAGTGCAAGCCAATCAGCAAGCACAAGCGCCTCTGAGTCAGCGTCAACAAGCGCTTCTGAGTCAGCATCAACAAGTGCATCAGAATCAGCAAGCACATCGGCTTCTGAATCAGCATCAACAAGTGCGTCAGAGTCAGCAAGCACATCAGCTTCTGAATCAGCATCAACAAGTGCGTCAGAGTCAGCAAGCACATCAGCTTCTGAATCAGCATCAACAAGTGCATCAGAATCAGCAAGCACATCGGCTTCTGAGTCAGCAAGCA
>ASZZ01000038.1 GCA_000430305.1 Streptococcus mitis 17/34 | reverse complement strand
TTGTATATAAGTGTAGAAAGGAATATTACCTTCATTTATGGGAGTTATCGGATTGGGATCAAGAGGGAATGATATGCCTACATGAATTGATCAGTAGAGAAGAAGAACTGGTAGAAGATATCCCTCGTTTAAGGAAATATTTCAAAACCAAGTTCCGAAATCGAATTTTAGATTATCTCCGTAAGCAAGAAAGCCAGAAGCGAAGATATGATAAAGAAGCATATGAAGAAGTAGGTGAGATTAGCCATCGTATAAGTGAGGGAGGACTCTGGCTGGATGATTACTATCTCTTTCATGAAACACTAAGGGATTATAGAAGTAAACAAACTAAAGAGCAACAAGAAGAGTTAGAACGTGTCTTAAGACATGAACGATTCCGAGGTCGTCAAAGCGTGTTAAGGGAGCTACGTATTGTGTTTAAAGAGTTTGATATCCGAACCCGGTAGGAAGCT
>ASZZ01000037.1 GCA_000430305.1 Streptococcus mitis 17/34 | reverse complement strand
CGTGCTTGCTGATTGGCTCGCGCTTGTCGATGCGGACTGGCTAGCTGACGTGCTTGCTGATTGGCTCGCACTTGTCGATGCGGACTGGCTTGCAGACGTGCTTGCTGATTGGCTCGCACTTGTCGATGCCGATTGACTAGCCGATGTGCTTGCTGATTGGCTTGCACTTGTCGATGCTGATTGACTAGCCGATGTGCTTGCTGATTGGCTTGCACTTGTCGATGCTGACTGGCTAGCTGACGTGCTTGCTGATTGACTTGCACTTGTCGATGCGGACTTAGATGCGCTTGTTGAGGCACTTTGGCTTGCACTTGTCGACGCGGACTTAGATGCGCTCGTTGAGGCACTTTGACTTGCACTTGTCGATGCGGACTTAGATGCGCTTGTTGAGGCACTTTGGCTCGCACTTGTCGACGCGGACTTAGACGCGCTTGTTGACGCACTTTGACTTGCACTTGTCGACGCGGA
>ASZZ01000036.1 GCA_000430305.1 Streptococcus mitis 17/34 | reverse complement strand
AAGCTGATAAATATACACCAACAGCTACAACTCCTACAGTGAATCTGACTTCAAATGGAACTGTTCCAGATTTGGGATCACCAGAGACTTATATTGCCAACAAGTCAGACTTACCAACTAAAGGTACAACACCAGGTACAACAACGACATATACATGGAAAGATGGAGAAACTCCAACTGTTAACAATGGTAAAGTCACACGTACAGTTGTAGTAACTTATCCAGATGGCTCTAAGGATGAAGTTCCAGTAACTGTTAAGGTAGTAGATCCACGTACAGATGCAGATAAGAACAATCCAACACCTAAAGACCAAACAGTCAATGTTGGAGACAAACCAGATCCTAAGAAATCAATCGGTAATGTAGACGATCTTCCAAAAGGAAGTACAGTTGAATACAAGACACCAGTAGATACTACAACACCAGGCGATAAGAAAACAACAGTCGTTGTTACTTACCCAGATGGTTCTAAGGATGAAGTTCCAGTAACTGTTAAGGTAGTAGATCCACGTACAGATGCAGATAAGAACAATCCAACACCTAAAG
>ASZZ01000035.1 GCA_000430305.1 Streptococcus mitis 17/34 | reverse complement strand
TTTGCTGATGTTGCAGGTGAAGCAAATACTATCAATACACAATATGGATTTAAAGCAAATGTTATCAATGCTGAGACTCCAGCGACAGAAAAAGCCCCAGCAGTCATTACTTATTCAGGTACTCCAGCAGCGACAGATGGTTTGTCACAAGATAGACTAGATGCAGCAACTAAAGGAGAAAATCCAGAAGGTTTGGCTTTGGGATGGCGTTATGCGACTGCAACGGATACAGATGGTGCATTGATTGAGAATAAAGCCGTAGGTAGCTCAACTGCAACTGACCCAGGTGCATTCCGTGTTATGCTTAAGGGACAAACTCAAAAATATGACATTGCAACTCCAACTGAAAAAGTTACTGTAGCAGATCCAGCTAACGTAACAGATGCTGACTTGGCTAAAATCAAAGAGAAGCTTCAACTTGAGTACTCTCAAAACAACGATGACGCTAACTTAGCAGACAAAAAAGGTACACCTGTAGCTGATAAAGATTCTAAGATTAAATCAGTCGAAAAAGATGCAGATGGAAATCTTGTAGTAACCTATAAAGATGGTTCTCAAGATAAAAAACCATTGTCAGAATTTGTAACTAAAA
>ASZZ01000034.1 GCA_000430305.1 Streptococcus mitis 17/34 | reverse complement strand
AATCGGGAAGACAGGATTCGAACCTGCGACACCTTGGTCCCAAACCAAGTACTCTACCAAGCTGAGCTACTTCCCGAGTTAAATAGAAAATGCACCCTAGAGGAGTCGAACCTCTAACCGCCTGATTCGTAGTCAGGTACTCTATCCAGTTGAGCTAAGGGTGCTCATTATGTTATGCCGAGGACCGGAATCGAACCGGTACGATCGTTACCAATCGCAGGATTTTAAGTCCTGTGCGTCTGCCAGTTCCGCCACCCCGGCCTCTCTAAGCGAACGACGGGATTCGAACCCGCGACCCCCACCTTGGCAAGGTGGTGTTCTACCACTGAACTACGTTCGCACTATTTTCTTCTATCTAAAAATGCCGGCTACATGACTTGAACACGCGACCCTCTGATTACAAATCAGATGCTCTACCAACTGAGCTAAGCCGGCTCATTTATTATATCTTAATGCGGGTTAAGGGACTTGAACCCCCACGCCGTTAAGCGCCAGATCCTAAATCTGGTGCGTCTGCCAATTCCGCCAAACCCGCATATATGACCCGTACTGGGCTCGAACCAGTGACCCATTGATTAAAAGTCAATTGCTCTACCAACTGAGCTAACGAGTCTAAAATAACTTTCGTTATCTTAAACGGTCCCGACGGGAATCGAACCCGCGATCTTCGCCGTGACAGGGCGACGTGATAACCGCTACACTACGGGACCTA
>ASZZ01000033.1 GCA_000430305.1 Streptococcus mitis 17/34 | reverse complement strand
ACAATGCCTTTGGTTTTCGGAACTTTGAAAACTTCAAAAAACGGATTTTTATCGCTCTGAATATCAAAAAAGAAAGGACGAAATTTGTCCTTTCTCGAGCTTAGCTTTTCTTCAACCCACTACAGTTGATAATGAGCCAGAATAAAAAAGAGTTATAAAATCTCATTCAAACGGAGAATAAGGGATTCGAACCCTTGCGCCAGTTACCCGACCTAACGATTTAGCAAACCGTCCTCTTCAGCCTCTTGAGTAATTCTCCAATTAATGGGCACGAGTGGACTCGAACCACCGACCTCACGCTTATCAGGCGTGCGCTCTAACCACCTGAGCTACGCGCCCAAGTTAAAAACTTGGTAATTTGAACAAAGTTCAAAGCGGGTGACGAGAATCGAACTCGCGACAACAGCTTGGAAGGCTGTAGTTTTACCACTAAACTACACCCGCATACATACTATTAATAAAAATGGCGCGAGACGGAATCGAACCGCCGACACATGGAGCTTCAATCCATTGCTCTACCAACTGAGCTACCGAGCCTTATTGCGGGAGCAGGATTTGAACCTACGACCTTCGGGTTATGAGCCCGACGAGCTACCGAGCTGCTCCATCCCGCGTTAATCAAAAGGAGGATGTGGGATTCGAACCCACGCACGCTTTTACACGCCTGACGGTTTTCAAGACCGTTCCCTTCAGCCGGACTTGGGTAATCCTCCATACTATTCAAATGGACCTTGTAGGACTTGAACCTACGACCACTCGGTTATGAGCCGAGAGCTCTAACCAGCTGAGCTAAAGGTCCAACAAGATCTTTATAGCGGCGAAGGGGATCGAACCCCCGACCTCCCGGGTATGAACCGGACGCTCTAGCCAGCTGAGCTACACCGCCATAT
>ASZZ01000032.1 GCA_000430305.1 Streptococcus mitis 17/34 | reverse complement strand
GGCTCTATAATATTTGTAGTGGGTAAATCCCCTATGGATATTATGGAGCCTATTTTGTTGTAGAAAAAAAGTCCCATAAGATCTATAATGAAAAGCAACCAAACCATCATTAGAAAGAATCCTATGGAACAATTACATTTTATCACAAAATTACTAGACATTAAAGACCCAAATATCCAAATTATGGATGTCATTAATAGGAATACCCACAAGGAAATCATCGCTAAACTGGACTACGACGCTCCATCTTGTCCTGAGTGTGGAAGTCTAATGAAGAAATATGACTTCCAAAAACCGTCTAAGGTTCCTTACCTTGAAACGACTGGTATGCCTACTAGAATTCTCCTTAGAAAACGTCGATTCAAGTGCTATCATTGCTCGAAAATGATGGTAGCTGAGACTTCTCTCGTCAAGAAGAATCACCAAATCCCTCGTATCATCAACCAAAAGATTGCCCAGAAGCTAATTGAGAAGACTTCTATGACCGATATTGCCCATCAGCTGTCTATTTCAACTTCAACTGTTATTCGCAAGCTCAATGACTTCTGTTTTAAGTCTGATTTTTCTTACCTCCCTGAGATTATGTCCTGGGACGAATATGCCTTCACTAAGGGAAAGATGAGTTTCATTGCTCAAGATTTTGATAAGCTCAATATTATCACTGTTCTTGAGGGTAGAACACAAACTATCATCCGAAATCACTTTCTGCGCTACGATAGAGCTATTAGATGTCAGGTGAAAATCATTACTATGGATATGTTTAGTCCCTACTATGCCTTGGCTAAACAGCTTTTTCCAAACGCTAAAATCGTTCTTGATCGCTTTCACATTTTGCAACATCTTAGCCGTGCTATGAGTCGTGTTCGTGTCCAAATAATGAATCAATTTGAGCGAAAATCTCATGAATATAAGGCTATCAAGCGCTACTGGAAACTCATTCAACAGGATAGCCGTAAACTGAGTGATAAGCGATTTTATCG
>ASZZ01000031.1 GCA_000430305.1 Streptococcus mitis 17/34 | reverse complement strand
GCTGTAGATCCAGAAGCCAAAGCTAAACCAGCAGCTAAGAAAGCCATCGAAGATAAATTAGCAAAACAATTGGAAGACATTGCTAACACTCCAGATGCTACAGATGATGAGAAGAAAGTTGCAGCAGATGCAGCTAAAGCTCTAGCAGAAGGAGCTAAGAAAGAAATCGATAAAGCTGGAACAGATGCAGAAGTTAAGCAACTTCAAGAAGAAGCTGAAGGTGAAATCGAAAAATCTGTACCTGTTGTAGAAGATAAGCCAAATGCACGTAAAGCAATTGAAGATGAAGCAAAAGCTAAGAAAGAAGCAATTGATGCACGTACAGACTTAACTCCTAAAGCTAAAGAAGATCTTAAAGCTCAAGTAGATGCAATCGCAGATCAAGCTAAGAAATCTGTAGATGCAGCTAAAACATCAGAAGCTGTTGATGGAATTGAAGAGTCAGATAAAGCGGCTATTAAAGCTGTAGGTGAAGTGAATATTCCGGCTGATAAAGTTCTTGTAAATAATCCAAGTGCTTTAACAGATGATGAAAAAGCTAAGGTCTTAGAAGCTGTTAAGAAAGTAAATCCAGATGCTAAAGAAATTACTCAAGACGCAGATGGAAATGTTACTGTTACAACTCCAGATGGGCACAAAGAAATCATCACTCCTGAGCAAGTAGTGAAAACTGCAGCTACAGCAAATGATCCAAAAGCAGGCAACGATATCGTTAAACCAGCGGATAAAGTAGTTGTAAATGATCCAGCTAAGTTGACAGATGCTGAGAAGGAGAAAATTAAAGCAGCAGTTGAAGCTGTAAATCCAAACTCAATTGTAGTAGTTGATGACAAAGGAAATGCTAAAGTTTCAACTCCAGATGGTCAAACACAAGTTATTCCTGTAGAAGAATTAGTACGTACTGTTGAAGATACTAAGAAACCAAATGCAGGTAACGACATCGTTAAACCAGCAGATAAGACTGTAGTAGCAAATCCAGAAAAACTTACAGATACTGAGAAGAAAGCAATCGAAGATAAAGTTAAAGCTGTAAACCCAGATGCAACAGTAGTTGTAGATGACAAAGGAAATACGACAGTCACAACCCCAGAAGGTAAGACAGCCGTAATTCCAGCAGCAGACTTGACGAAAGATCCAGAAACTGTAG
>ASZZ01000030.1 GCA_000430305.1 Streptococcus mitis 17/34 | reverse complement strand
GTACTGACCCCCAAAAGTTGGACAAATAATTTATTCAAAGGATTTAGTTCTGTATTGCACAGGACTAAGTCCTTTTAGTTTGACTTTAATTCTTTTATTGTTGTAGTAATTGATATAGTCTACAATGGCTTGTTCCAATTGCTTAAGCGACTGAAACGACTTCTCATAGCCGTAAAACATTTCGGATTTTAAAATGCCAAAGAAAGATTCCATCATCATTGTCTGGGCTGTTTCCCTTGCGTGACATAGATGCTTGAATTCCCTTGCTCTCCAAAAATTTATGGTAAGATGCATGCTGGTATTGCCAGCCTTGATCACTATGGAGAATCGTATTCTCGTAGTGTTTCTCTGTGAAGGCCTGTTCCAACATCGTTTTTACTTGTTCTAAATTAGGCGAACAAGAAAGATTAAAAGCAATAATTTCGCTGTTAAAGCCATCTAAAACAGGCGATAAATACAATTTCTGCGTACTATTTGGAATGGCAAACTCTGTCACATCCGTATAACACTTTTCCATTGGTCTCGGTGCTTCAAACTGGCGTTGAATGAGATTCTCTGCTTTCTTACCAATCTCTCCTTGGTAGGAAGAATACTTTCGTTTACGGCGAATTCGAGCACTTAAACCAAGGATTTTCATCAGACGTTGGACCTTCTTATGGTTTACTATATGACCACGATTCCTTAATTCAAGAGTTATTCGGCGATAGCCATAATTTCCTTTGTGCTCAGTAAAAATAGCTTGAATTTCAGCTTTAAGATCTTTATCTTTGTCAAGCCCATCTAGTTCCTTCAACTGATAATAGTAAGTTGAGCGAGGTAAGCGAGCCACTTCAAGAAGTAAATCTAGTCGAAATCCTCCTGAAGCCATTTCTCTAATTGTCTCTGCCTTTCTCGCTGTATGGCTTCGTCCCTGTCTTCCAGCTCTTTTAACTTTTTTAAGTAAGCCACCTCAGTACGTAAGCGTTCATTCTCCTCTTGGAGTCGCTCTAGTTCTGTCATTTCATCCCAAGTTTTCTTCCGTTTACGTCCCATTTTAGGTACTCTCCCTCTTGTTTTCTCAACAATAGTATACCCGTTTTTCTTGTATTGTGCTAGCCAATTAAGAAGTATCGTACGACTTGGGAGGCCGTATTCAAGAGAAACTCTATCTTTAGTCCAGCCTTCATGTAAAACTTTATTAATCATTTCTTGCTTTAAATCAGGAGAATAGTAACGATTTTTTCCTTTTTTGACGAACTCTATTCCGTAACGATCAATCAATTTAATCATGTACCTAATATTAGAATTGTTTATCCCAAATTTATTTGAAAGCTTCTCTATGCTATATCCTTGTTTTCTAAGTTCATAGATCTGAACTTTATCATCATAAGTTAATTTCATAATAAAAACACCCCAAAAGTTAGATTTTTTCTGTCTAACTTTTGGGGTGCAGTTCAA
>ASZZ01000029.1 GCA_000430305.1 Streptococcus mitis 17/34 | reverse complement strand
ACGTGTTGGAAGAGGTCTCTCGAGGTCTTTCCCGGGTTGAGGCAGGAAACCTGGGTTCCCTCGACTTGTGCAGGTGACCTCAGGGGGCTTCTCATGGTGGCTCTGAGAAGCCAGGGAAACTGGAGGTGGGAGGGGCCTCTCGGGACTCCACTGGGCTTGGTGCATTGGAAGAGGGCCTCATCTCCAGTTGAGGCAGGAACCGCAGGGTACCTCTGATTTCAGACTCCGATCGCAGGGTCCCTGCAGACTGGGGACAGGAGAGTCAGGCCTCGTCTTGGGTTGAGGCATGGAACTCCGCCTGCCTCTCGAGATGTCCCCGGGGAGAGAGGCCGCTTGTCGAGCTGTATTTGGAACCTGGGGTTTTTTCCGAACGATGCACGGAAAAACTGCCCCTTCGTGTTGACTTCATTCACAGGCTGGAGTTCGGAGAGGTGTCCGGGCATCGGGTTCTTATCAAGAGGGGACCGGGAAATCGGGGTCCTACGGAATGTGGAACCACCCACGAGGCCACGTCTGGAATGTCTTCGTGAGACCGGCCTCATCCTGAGGTGCGACCGGAAGGTCGGGAACCCCTTCCAGACAAAGCAGGGGAGTCGACCCTCCTGTCCAGATCAGGAGGGGAGAAAGGGCTCAGAGGAGGGGGTGCCGGAAAACCTCAGGGTTCCTCTCGAGGGAGACCGGGATTTCGGGGAACTTTGTGGGTCGCATCAAGGGTGCCAAGTGCCCTTTCGACCTCCAATTCCTAACGTGGGACTTCTCCTGAGGCGCTGTAGCGGGAAAGGGCTTCATCTTGCGATGACGGGGGAGCCACGTGGTTTTTCTCGAGTTACGGCGGGATTCTCGAGTTACGACGGGGAATTCAGGCTGCCTCTTGTGTTGGCCCAGGCAAGTCCAATCTTCCATTCGAGTTGCGAAGGAAAGCTGGGGATTGCTCTCGAGTGACTGCAGGGCCAATAGACCTCATCTAGGCTTGTGTCCAGAAGCCAATGTTCCTCTCCAGGGGCGACAGGGATCTCGGGGTTGCATTCCAGACGCACCCGGGGAGACAGGCATTCATCTCGAGTGGAAGCAAAGAAGCCCGCTCTGCTCTCGAGTCGCGACGGGTATCTCTTGGAGCTCACTGGGTGGACTCAAGGGAGTCAAGCCTCCTGAGGCGTTTGGAGAGAGGTCGCGAGATTGGTCGCTAGGCCATGCAGGAGACGAAGGCCTCATCTCTCGATGACGGGGGAATCTCGGGGTTGTTCTCGAGCGGCGGCCCCAGTGTGCGGTTTCTCACGAGGTACGACGGCGAGGTCAGTGAGCCTCTCGTGGGGCGCCAGGGAAGTCGGGTCTCCATGCGAGTGGCGAGGGGGAGCGCGTCATTGCTCTCGAGCCATGGTAGGGTGCCGGGGACCAGCCCCGGCTGATCCAGGTGATCGAAGGAGAGACGG
>ASZZ01000028.1 GCA_000430305.1 Streptococcus mitis 17/34 | reverse complement strand
CAGATGATTTCAATCCATTCCCGTCTTCATCAATCCAGCGAACTTCAATAGTTACTTCTGGTAAAGTGATTGGAGAAGGCAGTTCACCGTTTTCAGCTGTTACCTTAGGTGGAGTTGCTGGATTTGGAGTTCCACTTACTTTTCTGAAAATGTGGATCATTACGGGTTCATTTTCATCAATCACAGTTCGTACAAATTCATATCCCAAAATTGAACCATGTTCAGCATCCTTTTCATTACCTGTCTTAACAGATGATTTCAATCCATTTCCAGCTTCATCAATCCATCGAACCTCAATCATTAGCTCTGGCAATTCAATTGAATCCGGTAATACACCGTTCACTCCACCATTGAATTCTGGTAATTCAACTGTTGGCGGATCTATTAAGTTCCCGTTTCCATCCACTCCGTTTGACGAGATTGGATTTGTGTATTCTGGGGTTTCTGTTTGAACTTCTGGTTCACCTTTTTTACTTGTTGGGCCATACGTTCTAGTCGTTGTAGGAGTTACCTCTCCTGTCTTAGGATCTACTGTGTATGTTGTCGTAGTGATGACTTCTCGACCTTCAGGATCTGTTGTTCTTTCTACTTTCGGTTTTGTTCCTACTTTGACAACTGTTTCTGTTGGTTCTTTCGTACGAACTGGCTCACCTACTGTTGGGGTGATAGCGCCTGTATTAGGATCCACAGTATAAGTGGTTGTGATGCTATCTTCACCATTCTCACCTTTAACAGTAGTTGGGGTTGTACCTCTTTCTTTTGTATCATCTTTTTCATAGACAACAGGGGATGGTACAGGTCTTGTCTCTGTCGTTGGTTCTTTCGCTATTCCATATGTTCGAACTGTTGTAGGAGTTACCTTACCTGTTTTTAGATCAACTTCATAGGTAATGGTATCAATCACATCACGGCCTTCAGGATCTTTAGAATGTTCAACCTTAGTTTTAGCACCAACTTTAACGATTGTCTTACCTGCTGGGGTGACGACTGGAGTACCAAGGTGCTCTGTAATATGACCGTCCTTTGGATCTACATCATAAGTGGTGGTAGTAACTGTCTTACCTTTTTCACCCTCAGTACGCTCATCTGGTGTACCGAAATCTTTTTCAACATCTTTAACGTATTCCACTTCTGGTTCAATCGGCGTTTCTACGACTTTGTCTTTAGCACCAACTTTAACGACTGTATTCGTTGGTTCTTTCGTACGAACTGGTTGACCAACTACAGACCTTATCTTACCAGTCTTCGGATCTACTGTGTACGTTGTGGTAATCGTTTCTTCTCCAGGAGTTCCTGCTTTTCTAACTGGTTCTGAATCTTTGTCACGACTATCGTCTTTTTCATAGACAACAGGGGATGGTACAGGCCTTGTCTCTGTCGTTGGTTCTTTCGCTATTCCATATGTTCGAACTGTTGTAGGAGTTACCTTACCTGTTTTTAGATCAACTTCATAGGTAATGGTATCAATCACATCACGGCCTTCAGGATCTTTAGAATGTTCAACCTTAGTTTTAGCACCAACTTTAACGATTGTCTTACCTGCTGGGGTGACGACTGGGTTACCAAGGTGCTCTGTAATATGACCGTCCTTTGGATCTACATCATAAGTGGTGGTAGTAACTGTCTTACCTTTTTCACCCTCAGTACGCTCATCTGGTGTACCGAAGTCTTTTTCAACATCTTTAACGTATTCCACTTCTGGTTCAATCGGTGTTTCTACGACTTTGTCTTTGGCCGGGACCTTGATCACTGTAGGAGTTGAAGGTATGATAACAGGTTTTCCTTCATGTGGAATGAGACTACCATCTGTAGGATTAACCGTGTAGGTGGTAGTTACTGTTCTAGTGCCTGGAGTACCAGCTGTTGTTACATTAGCTTCACCTTTAGCTCTTGTGGCGTCTTTTTCATAACGGACACTTGGCTCGATTTGCCTAACAATAACTGTTGATTTAGCGCCGTTTCTCTTGAAGATTTCTGTTGTCTCTGTTGGAGTCAGGTCACCTGTACTTGCATTGACTTGGTAGCTGGTTGTCTTCTTAACAAC
>ASZZ01000027.1 GCA_000430305.1 Streptococcus mitis 17/34 | reverse complement strand
GTCGATTTCGAGATATTGAACGAAAAAGAGAAGCAGAAATGGAAAAAATGAGTGTTCTTGAAAAGGATATTGAAGCTCTGAAAAGTATGAAAAGAGCTTGAATATTTAACTCATTTTGTCATTTTCGGTTTCTGGGTGGGTGGGGTCTAACCCTCTTGTTTCAAGGGTTGTGACGGGACGAAGTATTGCAATGTTTATGAAAATATTGTATAATGAAACTATAATCAAGAAATGACGAAAGGACTGTCGCCAAACAGTCCCGTCTCTTGAAAATAGCCACGCCAATGGCTATTGGTTTAATTCTCTTTACTAGCCTATTTTACACTTTTTTCGTGTAAAATTCAAGTATTATCTCGCGAAATCCTTTTAAACAAAGGAGAGAATGCTTTTTATGAAATTGAACTGATAGTCGCAATTGACGTGGTTCCTCTGAAAAGAGGGCTTTGTTGATTGCGACTTTTTTATGATGTTTGGATAGTTAAGGACACCGACATAAAAAAGCGTTGTAACGGATTCGGTGAGTAAAACGATGGCGACATCAAAAGATTTGTTGAATGGCTTTGAGAAAGAAGCCGTAGTTGTTAAAGCAGTAGTATTGTATTTGGGTTCTGAGATACGAGAGAACACAGAAGGACAGTACACACACCAATTTGTTTTAATGCCTTCAAAACGAGACCCACGAGGTGGAGTTGTGAGTGTTAAACATTCTAAGAAGTTAGGTTTAGAAACAAATGGGGTTTATTACTTGGAAGCTGAAGCGAGTAGCGAGCGCCCAGATAATCATTACGGAGTTTCAATATATTGGCTGAGAAATCCGAAGTCTTTAAAATTGGTTTCTAGTTTCAAAGAAATGGAACGAAGCTGATGGCTAAAACGTATCAAAGAAACGCTAACGGTCGGCTGGCTTTGGTATGGTATCAGCGCCCCTTGTTGTGGCAAGGGGTGGCTGGTATTGTGCTATTAGGGTCAAGTATTATCAGATGGCTTTATGTAAAGCTTGTTGGCATTGGTTTAACTGTAGCTTGGCTTGGTACTTTTAGTTTTTGGTTTCTTGTAATAAGTGCCTTGATATTTGTTGGTTTGCTGACCTTTAAGGTTTGGTATTTTGTGAAAGAAATTAAAGCAGCTGGCAAGTATAGTGAGTATCGAACGCAAAAACAAGCAATCAAAGCGATTGAAAGAGGATTGCTTTCGGCTGGCTTGGTTAGAAAAACAGTAAGTGAAACGGTTGTCGATGTTCCTACGTGTGAGTTTGTCGCAGACAAAACTCACACGATCATCAAAGTTGAAAAACTGCCATCAGTTTCTGATTTGGAAAAAGTAGCCGAAGCAATCAACTCTTCTTTGCGAAAAGGTAAGTTTGCAAATTATGCAGTTTCTGAACCTTTGCAAACTGCTGATGGCTTGTATTATCTCTTTGAACTGAATGATGTAAACACTAACTTGTCTTTTATTCCGAAAAGGATAGAGGATTTAGTTCCTGATAATCCTTATAGCTTTAAACTTTTAGCTGGTCCTTCTCCTGTCTTTTGGGATTATCCAAATCAACCTCATGCCTTATTGTCAGGTTTGACAGGTAGTTTCAAAACTACTACTGCATACTTGATTTTAGCCGAAGCGCTGGGCGCTGGTTGTGATGTTTATATACTTGATTATAAACGTGAAATGCTTGGATTTAAGCAAATTTTGGGAGATGAAAACGTAGTATCAGAACCATCTGAAATACTTTCTCTGTTATCTCGTCTAGTTGATGATATGACTTTAAGAAATGAGCGTATTGGTGCAGAAATTGAGCGCAGAGGTGTGGTAGGTCTGAATGGTAAGGATTTGAATGCTAGGCCTGTATTTATCTTCTGTGAAGAGCTGGGAGCTCTTGGAGAAGCGCTTGGAAAAGAAAAAAGCACGCTTCACGGATATTTAAAAACCATCTCAATGGTTGGACGAAGCTCTTTGTATATGCTGGTAAATATCTTGCAAGTCGCTGATGTAAATTCTGCCCCTGCCGGTATGCGTAGCAATGCTAACTTAAAAATATTGCTTGGTAAGTCAACTTCAGAAATGATTACTCAAATGTTTTCAAGTGGGTATGTCGATGTTGTCACTAAAAACCCTGGAAAATTTAAAGGCTGGTATTTTTTGAATGGTTATAGTAGCCAGCCGAGTTTGTTCTATGTTCCGAATCTGCATAAAAATGGATTGAATACGATTGAAACTTTTAAAGAATTGTATGAAGTGGGACGGAAAAGGATTTATAACGAAACGATATGATTTTCGTTTTTATGCCGTGAAAGTCGGTTGATAGCAAGCAGTAACAAAGTACGCTAGTACGTGACGAGCCGAAAGGCTGAAGCCTTCGGAACGGATACGGACAAAGTACGTCAGTTACTGGTTACTTGCTGTCAACTGAATCATGGAATAAATTTTCGAAAATCTCACGATAGAAAGGATATCATATGATTGAATTTATACAAAGAATACGTGACGAGCGAAAGGCTCGCAAACGTGAAGAGTATTTGAATGAATGGAAGTCGAAAGAACCAGATTTGTATAAGAATATGGAGTATTTTCGTGAACTTGCTCTGGAATTAGAATCTAAAGCTATGTCGATGTATTATAGCGACATGGGTGGCGGAGATGTATATTATAGAGAGGCTGAAAATTATAAGGCGAAGTTCTTGAAATACCAAAACGAGTTGGAAAAACTGGGTTTTGAGCCTGAAAAATATTTGTAGCGACCCTTGGGGGACTACGACACCCCCAAGGGAGAACTGGGAACTGAGAACGGAAACTGAGGTAGAAAATGGTAGAGGATTTGATTCAAGATTCTGCTCTGAATGGCACGCAAGAGCCCTCTTGGGCATATGAGAGCTATGCAAACACGGATAGAGCCAAGAATTATACACTGGTTGTTTATCCTGATGATATGCCTGAAAATTGGCTTGAAATAATGCGTGAAGATATGTTTGATATGGTTATATCTCCTATTCATGATAAGGATGTAAATCCTGACGGAGAGCCAAAAAAAGCGCATTACCATTTATTGGTAAGCGCTGGGACTTCATGGATTCGGATGAGTACTCTTGCGAACTGGGGTAAGAAATTAAAAGGTATTGCAAGACCTCAAAAATGTTCGAATCCTAAAGGTTTGGTCAGATATATGATTCATCAGGATAACCCTGAAAAGTATCAGTATAATAAAGCTGATATACGTGTTATCGGTCAATATGATATTGAACCGTTTTTCAAGGCTACGATTGGAGAGGATAGAGAAACTCGAAAAGAAATAATGCACTTCATTATTGATAATGATATTGTCGAGTTTGCCGATTTGGTCGAGTATTGCTTAGTTCATAATGAAACATGGGATGATTATTTAGCAAATAATACTTTATACATCAAAAACTATGTTTCGTCTC
>ASZZ01000026.1 GCA_000430305.1 Streptococcus mitis 17/34 | reverse complement strand
GTGAAAAGATTTACCTTAAATATAAAGTGTTATAATATAGTATTATTTTTGGGAATTTTCTTGATTTTAAAATCATTTTTTTTATAATATTATAGAATAACTTAGAATAGGGTGGATTGTACCCTGTATCTATGTTTAGAAAAGGAGATAGAATGTTTTTCAGACGTCAAGAGGGTCAATATCGTGAAACTGATCGTGTGACCCGCTATAAGTTAGTGAAATCCGGTAAGCATTGGCTACGGGCTTCCACTTCTTTATTTGGTTTGTTTAAGGTTTTCCGTGGTAGTGTCGACACTACTCAGGTTATGACCGAAGTGGTTGAGAACCAAACAAACAATACAATTACCGGCCTTGATATTATAAGGGGCCTTGCAGCTACAGGAGCTGTATTAGGCGGAGCAGTGGCAACGCAAACTACTGTTCATGCTAATGATGCGGTTGCCCTTGAAAAGACATTAGAGTCATCGGATGTTTTAGCTACAAATGATTCAGTCGTTCTTGGATCTGTTTCGAAAGCAAATCCAGAAGAATCGACAAGTTTGTCACACTCAGAAAGCGAGAGTGTGTCTAGTTCAGAATCGACTTCTACCAGCCAATCAGTGAGCGCTAGCACTTCTGCAAGTATGTCAGCAAGTACTTCTGCTTCTGTTAGTGCATCTACAAGCGTTTCTGCAAGTATGTCATCAACTACTTCTGTAAGTTCTAGTCAGTTGATGATTCATTCAGAGGACAGTTCGGTTGCGACTAGCACTGCTAGTGTTGAAACTGCTGGAAAATCCGAATCTGCTTCAGCTGAAAATCAAGTAGTTAGTCAAGGTTTGCAAAACTCTAATTTGTCTGCACCTGTCTTGGACTCTGCTAAGTCAGCAGCAGGTTTGACAGATAAGAATGCAGAATTAACAAGCTTAGCAGGAGTGACTGCTGGGGCCTTGTCATCGGTAGAAGTATCTGCAAAGAAAAATGAAGAAGATCGTAAAAAACTAGCTAAAATTTCAGCTGAAATGGGTGAATATTTAGCTAAGGCTGTTGGCTTACCAAATACTGATTCAGCCATCACTAAGGTAAACGCTGCGGTAACTGAAATTGAAAAAGCCTTGGCTGATCCAACTAGTGATTTGACAGCAGTGGTGCAAAAAGTGACTCTAGCTCGTAATTCTATTGCTAATGCAGTTTTACGTGCCACTTCAGGTCAACGTGATGGTCGTAATGGAAAACCAATGTTGCGCGATGCCTCTCTTCGAGCAAGTTGGACTCCTGCTCAGAATGACGGGCGTATGACTGTTAGTCAACCTAGCGTTGATTTTAATAGAGGTACTGGTATTGCTACATATACAATGTCAGTGGATTCTAGAACACCATTGTCACATATTGGTGTTAAAATTGACGTTGGTAGGGGAGGACATGTCCAAAGTGCTACTTATAACGGAAATGACATGGATAAGACTTCTGCTAGGGGATCTGAAACTGTTTATAGTTATAAGCATGGAGCTGAAAGACAACTGAATGGAACTATTGTAGTAAAAGTTAAATATGATAAGAATGTTCCGACTGCTACAGCAAGCATGCAGGTTCAGACAAGTTCTGCTCCGGTGTATCAAAACACTCCAGGTAACGCATCAACTGTTCAACCAGTAAGTTTTTCAACGGGGTATAGACCGCAAGTTGGAAGTGCTAATCAAAGTTCTAAATTAAAATTTAATGTAACAACTTATAAAGAAGTCTTTAATGGCGATATTATTAATCGTGATGAAGTAGGTGTACAAGGTAGCGGTCCTCTTATTAATATATTTAATGTCGAGGATAGAAATGCTGTTCCTGGATTAAAGTATGCTGGACCAGAAAATAACACACGTGTAGGAAGACCTAATGTTACGGCTGTCATTTCGGGAAAAGTTGGTGGTGATACTGCATCTGCTGAAGTTGGAAAAACATATATTTATCGTTTTGCTGCTTCGGATGATAGCAGAAACGTTGCTGCTGAAAATGTTGGATACTACATCAGAGGTTTCAACGAACGTCATGATATCCAAAGTGGCGATACTGTCCGAGTTTCGGATTTAAATCACTTAACTCCAGAAGAAGTTGCAAAAGTTTATAATAATTTCGTTGGTAAACAAGAAAATTTAACAGATTTAGTAAAACATGGAGATATTGCACAAGATGTTTCCAAAGGAGTCCAAACGACGAATGCAGATGGTAGCATAACTCTATCTTATCCTGGAACTAAATCTAAAATAGAAGTTTCTACCGACGGTAAAATTACAGTTACTTATCGTGATGGCTCTCAGAGTGAAGTTGATGCTAGTCTAGAAAGAGATAGTACTCCACCTACTATTGACTATACTGTCACGGTCAATGGTGAGGAGGCGAAAAAGGATGATGCAGGACGTCATATTTTCTATACAGGTGATACAATTGAGGTTACCTATAGTGCTCGAGATGATAGTGGTAAGATAAAAGAACTGAAGCTAAATAAGAAGGCTGACAAATACTCATTAGGAGCTTTAGACGACTTCTTTGAGGATAATAAAAACTTCGGAAGCGCTCCTGTAAAGAATATTACTACACTTACGTCAAATGATAATGCGACTGTAAGAGTCACTGCTAAAATAAATGATAATGCAACATATAGGGACGGTCAAAGATATTCTCGTGTAGTTACAGCTGTAGATCCTAGCGGGAATACTACAGAGGGCCCTTGGTTTGGTGTTGTTCAAGGTCAGCTCAAGGATCGTCTTCCAGTGACAAATCCTGAATTGACCACTGTTACAAATAAAAACAGCTTGACCGAAGAGGAAAAGACTGCTGTCAAGAATGCCATCTATGCTCAAAATGATCAGACAACTCACCGTATCCGAGATATTGAAGTTCAAGCAAATGGTACAGCAACGATTGTTTACAATGATGGAACACGTAGTACTCCAATTCCGCAGTCACTTACAGTCAATGAGCGACCAACAATTAAAAACTTGACTTCTCCAAGTAAAGCAGAAATTGATCCTGAGAATCCGCGTAAGATAATCGTTTATCGTGAAGAAGAATTTAGTGTGGATGTAAACTTGACGGATGACCATGGCCGCTTGGACAAGATTAAGGTTTACAAAAACGCCTTAAATACTGAGCCGTCAAATAAATTCGAAGTTGGGAGTAGTGATACTCCTATAGTGGATTCTGCGAAAGGAACAAGCATTACCTTTACAGATAAGACAAATAATTTAGGAAACGATAACAATGCGACAGATGCTAATCCGTATAAAGTGACTATTTCAGGTCATGTAGGTAAGGGTCAGTCAGTTAGTGACAAGGCTAGTGCTAACATCTGGAATCGTTATATTTCTGGATATGATCAATCGCACTTAACAAATAACGATGGGAACAATGGTGATGCTAATAATGCCAACATCCAGATTGAATTCCGTAAACAGTCTGATAAGTATACTCCTAGAGCAACAAATCCTACAGTCAAGGTGACTTCAAATGGAACTGTTCCAAATTTGGGATCACCAGAGAATTATATTGCCAACAAGTCTGATTGGCCAGCTACAGGAACAACGCCAGGTGCAAAAACGACTTATGCTTGGAAGACTGGCGAAAACTCAACTGTTACAAATGGTAAATTAACACGTACAGTTATAGTAACTTATCCAGATGGTTCGACAGATGAAGTTCCAGTTACCATTACGGTAGATGATTCAGAGTATAAATCGCTGTCCGCCTCAACGAGCGCATCGACAAGTGCCAGCCAAAGTGCCTCAACAAGTGCATCTAAGTCATTGTCGACGAAAGCAAGTCAGTCTGCATCGACAAG
>ASZZ01000025.1 GCA_000430305.1 Streptococcus mitis 17/34 | reverse complement strand
TTGGAGTGTATTTATCTGACTGCTTACGGAATTCAATCTGAATATTGGCGTTATTGGCAGTACCATTGTTTCCACTGTTATTTGTTAGACCTGCTTGATCATATCCAGAAATATAACGATTCCAGATATTTTTGCTAGCATTAGCATTGACAGCCTGATTTTTACCAACATGACCTGAAATATTAACTTTATATGGGTTAGTATCTGTCGCATTGCCATCTTGTCCCAAATTGTTAGATTTATTGGTAAAGTTGATACTTGTACCATTAGCAGGAAGGTCAAGACGACCACCATTCGTAACCTCAAAATCACCTGATGGAGAAGTAATTAAGGCATTATCGTTTACCTTAACTTTATTCAAGCGACCACTGTTATCAGTTAAGTTCACATCAACGCTAAACTCTTCTTCACGATAAACGACAATCTTACGTGGATACTCTTTATCGATTTCTGCACCACTATTAACTGTCAAATTAGTAATTGTTGGTGGTATCTCGTCAGCTGGCGTTACACGGAAAGTAAATGTTACAGGATCAGCTTTATTACCTGCATCATCATGAGCTCCGAAAGTAATCCTATTTTCTTTACCAATGTCTTCTTTCTTAGTTCTAATAGTAATTGTCGTTACTTTTTCATTATTAGTAACTTTTTCATTATTATTTGAAACAAGTCTATCACCATATTGTTTAAGGAAATCACCAGCCTCGATAGTAACACTTTTATCATCTTTTGCTGTTACTGTGAAGGTTACTGTTTCACCTTCTACTACTGTTTTGTCTGGTGAGATTGTTAATGTAGGTTTTTTAGTATCTGGCGCTTCTGTCGGAGTAACAGGATCACTTTTATCAGATTTTACTGTTCCATTAGTATTAGTAACTACTGTTTCAGCTGTAATAGGCTTCCCTGATAGAGCTTCTGAAACTGTAACTGTTGCAGTAGTTCCACTAGTTATTCCAGTTCCAATCTCTTTATCACCATCGTAAAGCTTAACTGTCGAACCGGCTGGCACTCCGTTTTGGACATTTACAGTAATTTGTTGACCTGGTGAGCCTTTTTTATGGTCAAGATTTGTTGTAATAGCCGGTTTTTTCGGTTTAACGTTTAATGTAACTGTTCCATCTGAACCAGAACCAGCATCAGTTGATTTAGTACCGTCTTTATAAGTGGCAATAGAAGTATACTTGAATACTCCGGCTACATCTGTATTTGGTGACTTATCACCTGCCCAAGTCCAGTTCATACCTGCAGGGAAAGTTCCGCCATTTTTATGTTTAACATAACCTTCAGATACAGGGTTTATTTTGTCTCCTGGGTTATCTCCTACTGTTTTTGTAACTGTTTGACCTTTAATTGGGTCTTTTGGTGCGTCTGGTTCATTTTGTAAACGTGTTCCTAGCGAACCTACAATATAAGATTGATTAGTAGTTTCTCCAGATGTTACAGAGGCTGCATAGACATTACCATTAGCAGCTTCCTTGTCTGTCACGTTATTCTTCAATTTAACTCTAGCTGTCATATGAACCGCATAAGGTGCGTTTACCTTACCGACTTCCATTCCAAGAGTATAACTGACCTTACCAGTGTAATTTCCATCTGTTTTTTTAACAATTTGATCTAAATAACTATCATTTTTGTTATTTTTAAACACATCCCATTTTTGATTCTCACGAGTTACTCCTGATCTTGGATCATACATAGATCTTCTATCACCGTTAAAGATCTTATCCTTCTGGTTCCACGGATCCGTAATTGTAACTGTGTCTCCAAATTTTCGGAATCCACTACCTCCATCGGAAAGCTTTTTATTAGGATCTTGATTAAGATTTTCATAACGAGTAATCGTTAAATTCGTTACCGTATTTGAAGGATCCATGATATTAAATGGAGGTTGGAAATAATAATGCTGACCATAAGATTGATCTACCATAGCTATTCCATTATTATTGAAGTAGACATCATAGACCATCCATCTACCTGAACTATCTTGTTCGTATCTTGATTTAATTACTGTCTTTCTCTCTGTAAATGCAGGGTCATCATTCCTTGTGTTGTATCCACCGTTAGTATTTTTATCGACAGATGCAAAGTAATGAACGTTCTTCAATGTCCCAGAAGAGCTAGTTGCTGCATAAGCTCTAAACTGTGTTCCTCGAGCCATGCTCTTGCCATTACGTGAGTCACGAGCACCTGAAGTCAAACGTGTTGTAGCGTTTTTAACAGAGTTAAACATTCTCTTCACACGTTTTGTCATATCTTCAACATCGTTCAGAGAGACTGTTGTATTTTCAAGAACACCTTGAGCCAAGCCCAATAGTTCATTGGCTTTTTCAAGAACTTCTTTGCTAGTCTCATGCTCAGGCAATTCCAAAACAGCTGCCTGCAATTGATCTACAGATACTTTCAAAGCATCTTTTTTAGCTGATACAGTTTGGCTCTCTTCGCTTGCGCTTACTTCAGGAGAAGATTGGCTTGCTAGATTGTCAGCTGGCTTCTCAATTTTATCTGCTTGTTTATCAACTTGAACCTCAGTTACTTCCTTAGCAGCTGATACGACTGTCACATCTTTAGACAAGAGTTCTACAAGTTCATCGATATCCTTTTGAGCTAGCTCAGAACTTTCTAGGGCTTCTTTCCCTTTTTGAAGTCTGTCTTTAACAGGCGATACTACTGACTCGTCAAGGTTTAATTTAGTTGAAAGAAGAGCATTTAACTCTTCAACTACTTTTTTCAACTTGGCTTTATCAACTGTAGACGCACTAGGTGCAGCAGTTATAAGCGCTTGATTCCCTGCATCTACTTTGTTTTCAGTAGATCCTGCAAGATCCACAGGCGAATCGACCTTATCTTTAGGGTTCACTACACCCGCATTAGATTGTGGAGCGTTTGGAGCTACACTATCCGCACTCGCAACGCGGGCACCCAAAAACATCAGCGCTGCAACAGCAACTGAAGCGGCACCGAAACTGTATTTACGAATAGAAAAGCGCAAAACCTTTTCACGTTGGTGACGCTTTATTCTACTGAGCGAATTTGATTTATTTTCCATTGTTCCTCCTTATGTTAAAACACAAAATCAAATTAAAAGTAATCTTCACGGCTACACTTCTTATAGTAATGCACCCATGAAGCCTACTATGATGAGCATTTATGATACATCACAGCTATCACGACTCAATTATACCATGTTCAACATATTTAATCAAACATAATGATATAAATCCAACGATTTTAAGAAAACGATTTCTAAAAATCATAACCAACAAGTCCATAATAATTTAAAATGACTCTGCATAACAATAGATCTCCTACCCTTAATTTTAAGATTTTCTTCAGATATATCCTATAAATATAACTTTATATTATTGCAAAATCAAAAAAAATAAATTTCTGTCTTAAAAACAAATATATAATAGTTTTAATTAAAAATCCTAGTATCGATTCCCCATTACTATGATTTCAAAATATATACTTATACAACAATATTTCTTGAATAGTCTATCAACAAAAGGGGAACTTTGATTTCAAATAAGTATAGTGGATTGAAGTTGGAATAGTCCAACACGACTCCTAATTCATTTTTAGAAATTGACCAATCGATTTGCGTACATTTTATTTCAATCCACTATATCTTATTACGAATACTATCTACTTTTCCGATAGTACAAGAACAGCCTTGCACCTCTTGAAATGAGGAACAAGGCCGTTTCTTGGTCTTTTACATTCATTGTCCACTTAACAATGAACATTTCATCTTTTGACTAAATTTTTAGTCTTCTTTTTTCTTTCCAAGAGCAAGTCCGAGGCCGCCTAGCATACCAAGAAGTCCTAGAGATGCAAGAGTAGCATTTGATTCTGTTCCTGTATTTGGCAATACAGTTTGAGAATCATTTGACTTAGCTCCGTTATCAACAGTAGTCTTAGTATCTACCTGATCTGTATTCGGAGTAACTGCATTTGGAGTTGGAGTAGCTGGTGCAGGTGTATCTTGACCAGAATTTCCATTAGTATCTGGTGTGACTGGAATTGTATTTGTAGTTCCACTTACTTTTCTAAAAATGTGGGTCATTACGGGTTCATTTTCAGCAATCACAGTTCGTACAAATTCATATCCTGGAATTGATCCATGTTCAGCATTCTTTTCACTACCTGTCTTAAGGGATGGTTTCAATTCATTTCCAGCTTCATCAATCCAGCGAACATCAATCATTAGCTCTGGCAATTCAATTGAATCCGGTAATACACCGTTTTCAAAAATTGTTACCTTAGGTGGAATTGCTGGATTTGGAGTTGGAGTTGTATTTCCACTTACTTTGCTGAAAACGTGAGTCATTA
>ASZZ01000024.1 GCA_000430305.1 Streptococcus mitis 17/34 | reverse complement strand
TTCCCTGGACTTCTTCATACAATTTTTTAAGCATTCTATTCCCCTTTCTGTTTACAGTCTAACAAATCAAGAAGCTAATTGGATTCATTTCATCCATTCTGCACCCTTTACCGCCTCAACTGCACAAAAAAGAGAGGTCTTGCCTCTCTTTGGGTTATAATTCTGCAATTTGGTTTAAGTTTACTTCTGCTACTGTGTCATTACCAAACATAGAGATAATCATCTTCACTTTATTGTTATCAATCTCTGTAATTTTACCAGTATAGTCTGCAAAAGCACCATCAATAATACGTACGGTTTGACCAACCTCAACATCGAAATCAAATTCTTGAACAGTTTGTCCCATAGATACCAAAATGTCACGAATTTCTTGTTCCAATAATGGAGTTGGTTTCGATCTGTTCCCGTGTGATCCGACAAATCCTGTTACATTTGGTGTGTTTCGAACGACAAACCAAGCTTCATCTGTCATGACCATTTCTACAAGAACATAACCTGGAAAGCGATTTTCTTCTATTTCTTTTCTCTTTCCATTTTTTTCAACTTGCACTGTTTGTGTTGGAATTTCAACGCGTAGAATATTATCCAACATATTGTAGGTTTGTGCACGTTGTAATAGATTTTCTTTTACCTTATTTTCATAACCAGAATAAGTTTGTAAAACAAACCACCCTTTATCAAAACTATCCATGATATTTCCTTTCATAAATAGAAGATCTCTAGAGTAAATAACTCCACTAACCTTCTAAAAAATGTTAATAAATCGAATCAAACCTGAAACAATCAACTGGTCAAAAATGTAAATAATTACTACAAAGAAAGCAGTGTATTCCATGATAGAACGAAAATCTCTCCAGCTTTCCTTGCGAGTTGGCCATGTTGTGTCTTTAAGAAGTCTAAAAATATCTCCAATAAAACGCATCGCTCTCTCCTATCTCGTTTCTCTGTGTGTAGTGTACTTGCCACAATGCTTACAAAATTTATTTACTTCTAGTCGTGTAGGCTTGGGGTTTCCGCTGATCTTGATTGAATAGTTTCTCGAACCACAAACCGCACAAGCTAGGCTTGCTTTTTTTAATGCCATAACGCCTCCATCTTATCTATTATAACAAGAAAGCTAGGCTTTGACAAGCATCTTAGCGAAATAGATTGACTACCGAATCCCATATTGTTTGAGCCTTTTCCTTAATCTTCGCATCCGAGATAGCCCGACTAGCCTCATCTACTAGATTTTGTGCACGACCTCGAATATCAGACAAATTATCATCTGTCTGGCTATTATCATTGGTTTGTACTTGTCTTTTTGTATTAGCTGGTGCAATTCCGTTTTTCTTATATGCATTTTCAACTGTAAAGGTACTTCCTGGGGTATAGGGTAAAATGGTATTTGCAATGTTTCTAAAGACATGAGCTGCACCATTTGAAGTAGATCCTGCTAGATAGTGATTTTCATCAGTGGTCGGGAAACCAAGCCAGTGACTAATCACTACATCCGGAGTATAGCCAATTACCCACTGGTCACTTGTGTATTCCGGATTGAAAACTGCTTCGGTTGTACCAGTTTTCCCTGCCATGACATAGTCTGCAGGCGATGAACTAATACCGGTTCCGTTGGTGAATGTCCCCAACATCATACTAGTCATCTTGTCAGCTACAGCTTTATCAATCACTCGTTTTTGTGAATTTTTATGACTCGCAATAACCTGACCACTAGCATTTTCAATTCTACTAATAAAATGAGCTTCCGGCATTAAACCTTCATTTGCAAAGGCAGCATATGCTTGAGCCATTTGCAGAGGATTGGTTTCGACACCACTTCCCAAAGCGACACCAAGAACACGGTCTACCTTATCCATGTTGAGTCCAAATTTTTCTCCTGCCTCAAAAGCCTTGTCAACGCCCAAATCATTAACAGTGGCAACAGCAGGCAGATTAAGTGATTCTGCCAAGGCTTGATACATAGGAACTTCTCGACTCGTTTTAATCCCTGCATAGTTATCAACCTTATAGCTGTTATACTGCATGGTATGGTTGTCCAACTGCTTGTTCAAAGCCCAACCTGCCTCAACTGCTGGCGTATAAACAACTAAAGGCTTAATTGTAGAGCCAGGGCTACGTTTTGATTGGGTTGCATAGTTGAAATTACGGAATCCAGTTTTATCATTGTCAGCAACCTGACCGACAACCCCACGAACTCCCCCTGTTTTCGGTTCGAGAGCTACACTTCCTGATTGGACGAATGTTCCATCTTCTGCCCTCGGAAATAGTGAGGTGTTTTCATAGACAACCTGCATATTTGCTTGGTAGTTTTGATCCAGCTCTGTGTAAATGCGGTAGCCATTATTTACGATTTCTTCCTCTGTTAGATTATACTTAGAAACGGCTTCATTAACCACCGCATCAAAATAAGAGGGGTAACGGTAATCTGAAATTTTTCCTTCATACTTATCTTGCAATTGCGAAGTCATATTAATTCCTGCAGCCTCGGTTTCTTGATTTTTATCAATATAACCCGCTGCAACCATATTTTGCAAAACAGTATCGCGACGGTTGGTAGAATCCTCTACAGAATTCAAAGGATTATACAGCTCCGGCCCTTTGAGCATGCCTGCCAGAGTAGCAGCTTGATCCAGACTCACTTCAGATGCAGAAACTCCAAAGTATTTCTTACTCGCATCTTCTACACCCCACACACCATTTCCAAAATAGGCGTTATTAAGGTACATGGTTAGGATCTGATCTTTGCTATATTTTTTAGTCAATTCTAAAGCCAAGAAAAATTCTTTTGCTTTTCTCTCAACAGTTTGATCCTGTGACAAATAGGCGTTTTTAGCCAGCTGTTGGGTAATAGTAGAACCACCACCTGAACGTCCAGCAGTGACAATAGCCAAGAAGAAACGGCCATAGTTAATCCCGTCATTTTTATAGAAAGAACGGTCTTCTGTAGCAATAACAGCATTCTGCAAATTTTTACTGATGTCAGTCAGCTCAACATAGGTTCCCTTTTGACCAGACAAGGCACCAGCCTCTTTTTCTTCACGGTCAAAAATGATAGTCCGAGTTTTCAAGGCATTTTGCAAATCGTTAACATTGGTTGACTTGGCTACAGCAAACAAATAGGTTCCGACTAGCAAGCCTGCACTCAAACCTAGTATAAGAACAATCTTTGTCAGATGATAGCGACGCCAGAATTTTCGAATTGGACCCACTTGGGCTAATTTTTTTCGATCACTACGAGAGCGACGCAAGCTAGTCGAATCAGAATCCTCTAGTTCACTTGTTTCTTTTTTAAAAAGAGAAAGAAATTTCTCAAATAATTTATCTAATTTCATGCGTTTATTTTATCATCTTCATCATAGGAAGACAAGAATTTAGTAATTTCCTATCCAAATGGGACTTTTTTTGTTACAATATCTGTATGCAATTCACATTTACATTACCCGCCTCTTTGCCTCAAATGACGGTCAAGCAATTACTAGAGGAACAACTCCTCATCCCTAGAAAAATCCGTCATTTTTTGAGAATCAAGAAACATATTTTGATAAATCAAGAAGAAGTT
This sequence comes from Streptococcus mitis 17/34, assembly GCA_000430305.1. GTDB lineage: Bacteria > Bacillota > Bacilli > Lactobacillales > Streptococcaceae > Streptococcus > Streptococcus mitis_AW. Next base: position 819 of record ASZZ01000024.1, on the reverse strand, counting down.
CACTGGAACGAGATGGTGAAGCCTGGAGATGTTTGCCAGTTGACATTTGACGAGGAAGATTATCCCAAAAAGACAATCCCTTGGGGCAACCCAGACTTAGTTCAGGAAGTTTATCAAGACCAACACTTGATTATTGTACACAAACCTGAGGGGATGAAAACACACGGTAACCAACCAAACGAAATTGCTCTTCTTAACCATGTCAGTGCCTACGTTGGCCAGACATGTTATGTCGTTCATCGTCTAGACATGGAAACTAGCGGTTTAGTTCTTTTTGCTAAAAATCCTTTTATCCTACCTATTCTCAATCGCTTATTGGAGAAAAAAGAGATTTCTAGGGAATATTGGGCACTTGTTTGCGGAAATATCAACAGCAAAGAGCTTGTTTTCAGAGACAAAATCGGACGTGATCGCCATGATCGCAGAAAACGAATAGTTGATACAAAAAATGGGCAATATGCTGAAACACAGGTAAGCAGATTAAAGCAATTTCCCAACAAAACAGCTCTTGTCCGTTGCAAGCTAAAGACAGGGCGAACCCATCAGATTCGTGTGCACCTTTCGCATCACAATCTTCCTATCCTAGGCGACCCTCTCTATAATAGCAAAGAAAAATCAAGTCGACTTATGCTTCATGCCTTTCGACTGTCCTTTACCCATCCGCTTACATTAGAGAAATTAAGCTTCACTACTCTTTCAGATACTTTTGAAAAAGAATTAAAAAAAGGCTCTTTGTCAACTGTAGTGGGTTGAAGAAAAGCTAAGCTCGAGAAAGGACAAATTTCGTCCTTTCTTTTTTGATATTCAGAGCGATAAAAA
>ASZZ01000023.1 GCA_000430305.1 Streptococcus mitis 17/34 | reverse complement strand
AGCTAAGCGACTTCCATATCTCACAGGGGGCAACCCCCAACTACTTCCGGCGTTCTAGGGCTTAACTTCTGTGTTCGGCATGGGTACAGGTGTATCTCCTAGGCTATCGTCACTTAACTCTGAGTAATACCTACTCAAAATTGAATATCTATTCAAATCAAGAAAACCTTGCGCTTTCATATTCTCAGTTACTTTGGATAAGTCCTCGAGCTATTAGTATTAGTCCGCTACATGTGTCGCCACACTTCCACTTCTAACCTATCTACCTGATCATCTCTCAGGGCTCTTACTGATATAAAATCATGGGAAATCTCATCTTGAGGTGGGTTTCACACTTAGATGCTTTCAGCGTTTATCCCTTCCCTACATAGCTACCCAGCGATGCCTTTGGCAAGACAACTGGTACACCAGCGGTAAGTCCACTCTGGTCCTCTCGTACTAGGAGCAGATCCTCTCAAATTTCCTACGCCCGCGACGGATAGGGACCGAACTGTCTCACGACGTTCTGAACCCAGCTCGCGTGCCGCTTTAATGGGCGAACAGCCCAACCCTTGGGACCGACTACAGCCCCAGGATGCGACGAGCCGACATCGAGGTGCCAAACCTCCCGTCGATGTGAACTCTTGGGGGAGATAAGCCTGTTATCCCCAGGGTAGCTTTTATCCGTTGAGCGATGGCCCTTCCATACGGAACCACCGGATCACTAAGCCCGACTTTCGTCCCTGCTCGAGTTGTAGCTCTCGCAGTCAAGCTCCCTTATACCTTTACACTCTGCGAATGATTTCCAACCATTCTGAGGGAACCTTTGGGCGCCTCCGTTACCTTTTAGGAGGCGACCGCCCCAGTCAAACTGCCCGTCAGACACTGTCTCCGATAGGGATCACCTATCCGGGTTAGAGTGGCCATAACACAAGGTAGTATCCCAACAACGTCTCCTTCGAAACTGGCGTCCCGATCTCATAGACTCCTACCTATCCTGTACATGTGGTACAGACACTCAATATCAAACTGCAGTAAAGCTCCATGGGGTCTTTCCGTCCTGTCGCGGGTAACCTGCATCTTCACAGGTACTAAAATTTCACCGAGTCTCTCGTTGAGACAGTGCCCAAATCATTACGCCTTTCGTGCGGGTCGGAACTTACCCGACAAGGAATTTCGCTACCTTAGGACCGTTATAGTTACGGCCGCCGTTTACTGGGGCTTCAATTCATACCTTCGCTTACGCTAAGCACTCCTCTTAACCTTCCAGCACCGGGCAGGCGTCACCCCCTATACATCATCTTACGATTTAGCAGAGAGCTGTGTTTTTGATAAACAGTTGCTTGGGCCTATTCACTGCGGCTGACTTAAAGTCAGCACCCCTTCTCCCGAAGTTACGGGGTCATTTTGCCGAGTTCCTTAACGAGAGTTCTCTCGCTCACCTGAGGCTACTCGCCTCGACTACCTGTGTCGGTTTGCGGTACGGGTAGAGTATGTTTAAACGCTAGAAGCTTTTCTTGGCAGTGTGACGTCACTAACTTCGCTACTAAACTTCGCTCCCCATCACAGCTCAATGTTACAGATATAAGCATTTGACTCATATCACACCTCACTGCTTAGACAGACTCTTCCAATCGTCTGCTTTAGTTAGCCTACTGCGTCCCTCCATCACTACATACTCTAGTACAGGAATATCAACCTGTTGTCCATCGGATACACCTTTCGGTCTCTCCTTAGGTCCCGACTAACCCAGGGCGGACGAGCCTTCCCCTGGAAACCTTAGTCTTACGGTGGACAGGATTCTCACCTGTCTTTCGCTACTCATACCGGCATTCTCACTTCTATGCGTTCCAGCACTCCTCACGGTACACCTTCTTCACACATAGAACGCTCTCCTACCATACCTATAAAGGTATCCACAGCTTCGGTAAATTGTTTTAGCCCCGGTACATTTTCGGCGCAGGGTCACTCGACTAGTGAGCTATTACGCACTCTTTGAATGAATAGCTGCTTCTAAGCTAACATCCTAGTTGTCTGTGCAACCCCACATCCTTTTCCACTTAACAATTATTTTGGGACCTTAGCTGGTGGTCTGGGCTGTTTCCCTTTCGACTACGGATCTTAGCACTCGCAGTCTGACTGCCGACCATAATTCATTGGCATTCGGAGTTTATCTGAGATTGGTAATCCGGGATGGACCCCTCACCCAAACAGTGCTCTACCTCCAAGAATCTCAATGTCGACGCTAGCCCTAAAGCTATTTCGGAGAGAACCAGCTATCTCCAAGTTCGTTTGGAATTTCTCCGCTACCCACAAGTCATCCAAGCACTTTTCAACGTGCCCTGGTTCGGTCCTCCAGTGCGTCTTACCGCACCTTCAACCTGCTCATGGGTAGGTCACATGGTTTCGGGTCTACGTCATGATACTAATTCGCCCTATTCAGACTCGGTTTCCCTACGGCTCCGTCTCTTCAACTTAACCTCGCATCATAACGTAACTCGCCGGTTCATTCTACAAAAGGCACGCTCTCACCCATTAACGGGCTCGAACTTGTTGTAGGCACACGGTTTCAGGTTCTATTTCACTCCCCTCCCGGGGTGCTTTTCACCTTTCCCTCACGGTACTGGTTCACTATCGGTCACTAGGGAGTATTTAGGGTTGGGAGATGGTCCTCCCAGATTCCAACGGGATTTCACGTGTCCCGCCGTACTCAGGATACTGCTAGGTACAAAGACTATTTTAAATACGAGGCTATTACTCTCTTTGGCTGATCTTCCCAAATCATTCTTCTATAATCTTTGAGTCCACATTGCAGTCCTACAACCCCGAAGAGTAAACTCTTCGGTTTGCCCTTCTGCCGTTTCGCTCGCCGCTACTAAGGCAATCGCTTTTGCTTTCTCTTCCTGCAGCTACTTAGATGTTTCAGTTCACTGCGTCTTCCTCCTCATATCCTTAACAGATATGGGTAACAGGTAGTACCTGTTGGGTTCCCCCATTCGGAAATCCCTGGATCATCGCTTACTTACAGCTACCCAAGGCATATCGTCGTTTGTCACGTCCTTCTTCGGCTCCTAGTGCCAAGGCATCCACCGTGCGCCCTTATTAACTTAACCTTATTTTCTGACCTTTCAGTCATAAACTCTTATTAATACTACAGCGTTTTCGGTTTATTTTCTTGTTACTATTTGATATAGATATTCAATTTTCAATGTGCATTACTTGGTGATCTCTCACCAATGGAGCCTAGCGGGATCGAACCGCTGACCTCCTGCGTGCAAAGCAGGCGCTCTCCCAGCTGAGCTAAGGCCCCACAAGACCTCTCAAGACTAAACAAGACCAATGCGCAGTTCCTTATCCTTAGAAAGGAGGTGATCCAGCCGCACCTTCCGATACGGCTACCTTGTTACGACTTCACCCCAATCATCTATCCCACCTTAGGCGGCTGGCTCCTTACGGTTACCTCACCGACTTCGGGTGTTACAAACTCTCGTGGTGTGACGGGCGGTGTGTACAAGGCCCGGGAACGTATTCACCGCGGCGTGCTGATCCGCGATTACTAGCGATTCCGACTTCATGTAGGCGAGTTGCAGCCTACAATCCGAACTGAGACTGGCTTTAAGAGATTAGCTTGCCGTCACCGGCTTGCGACTCGTTGTACCAGCCATTGTAGCACGTGTGTAGCCCAGGTCATAAGGGGCATGATGATTTGACGTCATCCCCACCTTCCTCCGGTTTATTACCGGCAGTCTCGCTAGAGTGCCCAACTGAATGATGGCAACTAACAATAGGGGTTGCGCTCGTTGCGGGACTTAACCCAACATCTCACGACACGAGCTGACGACAACCATGCACCACCTGTCACCTCTGTCCCGAAGGAAAACTCTATCTCTAGAGCGGTCAGAGGGATGTCAAGACCTGGTAAGGTTCTTCGCGTTGCTTCGAATTAAACCACATGCTCCACCGCTTGTGCGGGCCCCCGTCAATTCCTTTGAGTTTCAACCTTGCGGTCGTACTCCCCAGGCGGAGTGCTTAATGCGTTAGCTGCGGCACTAAACCCCGGAAAGGGTCTAACACCTAGCACTCATCGTTTACGGCGTGGACTACCAGGGTATCTAATCCTGTTTGCTCCCCACGCTTTCGAGCCTCAGCGTCAGTTACAAGCCAGAGAGCCGCTTTCGCCACCGGTGTTCCTCCATATATCTACGCATTTCACCGCTACACATGGAATTCCACTCTCCCCTCTTGCACTCAAGTTAAACAGTTTCCAAAGCGTACTATGGTTAAGCCACAGCCTTTAACTTCAGACTTATCTAACCGCCTGCGCTCGCTTTACGCCCAATAAATCCGGACAACGCTCGGGACCTACGTATTACCGCGGCTGCTGGCACGTAGTTAGCCGTCCCTTTCTGGTAAGATACCGTCACAGTGTGAACTTTCCACTCTCACACTCGTTCTTCTCTTACAACAGAGCTTTACGATCCGAAAACCTTCTTCACTCACGCGGCGTTGCTCGGTCAGACTTCCGTCCATTGCCGAAGATTCCCTACTGCTGCCTCCCGTAGGAGTCTGGGCCGTGTCTCAGTCCCAGTGTGGCCGATCACCCTCTCAGGTCGGCTATGTATCGTCGCCTTGGTGAGCCGTTACCCCACCAACTAGCTAATACAACGCAGGTCCATCTGGTAGTGATGCAATTGCACCTTTTAAGCAAATGTCATGCAACATCTACTATTATGCGGTATTAGCTATCGTTTCCAATAGTTATCCCCCGCTACCAGGCAGGTTACCTACGCGTTACTCACCCGTTCGCAACTCATCCAGAAGAGCAAGCTCCTCCTTCAGCGTTCTACTTGCATGTATTAGGCACGCCGCCAGCGTTCGTCCTGAGCCAGGATCAAACTCTCATTAAAAGTTTGAGTTCTCACTCATTTCTGTCACTGACAGATTTATTGTTTTTTCATTGTTCAGTACTACAACCTTAGTTGTAGTGCCCTGCACATTGGTTCGTCTTGTTCAGTTTTCAAAGGTCTTTGTCACTCACTTCTCTCAAGTGACAACTATATTAGTATATCACAGTCGCTTTCGCTTGTCAACACTTTTTTGAAACTTTTTTTAAGTTTTTTTGAAACTTTTTTTCATCAAGTGTGCCATCTGCAACATACCATAGTCCGTACGGGATTCGAACCCGTGTTACCGCCGTGAAAAGGCGGTGTCTTAACCCCTTGACCAACGGACCAGAGTTGTTATTTTCAACTCTTACTATTATACAGCCTTTTTATTTTTTGTCAA
>ASZZ01000022.1 GCA_000430305.1 Streptococcus mitis 17/34 | reverse complement strand
TTAACAACGTTTTACCAAGGAATGCAAAGGAATAATGGAGCCGGTGGGAGTCGAACCCACGTCCAAACACCTGCCAACATATTTGTCTACAACCATAGGTTATGTATTATTTTAACAGTCCCTCGACACATAACTCAAACCTAGAAACTGCGAGTCTATCAATCTCTTATCAAGTCGCTAGACAAGACTTGATCGTATCTCGCTAATAATAAGACCTGTCATTGAACACGAGCAATCCAAATCGGGTCACGCCTGCTGGTTTTTAGGCAGCTAGAGCGTAAGAAGTGTTATTTTTTGCAGTTATATTTAACTGAGCGTTTACGTCGCCACACGAGTCGCAAAATATGCCTCATAATGCCTGTCGAATCCGTAACGACCCCAAAAGACAATAAAACCATTATACCTTATCTAAGTCAAAAATGCAAAAGGGAAATCAACTAACTAAAAAAGATAGTCTTTCAAGGCTTTTGACAAAACCTGATAACCGGCAATACTGAGGTGCAATCCATCAGTAGTGTAGTCTTTTTTTAGTTGGCCTGCTTGGTCTGTCAAACTATCAAAAACTGGCACAAATTCCACCTGCATATAGGCAGAAGCAAGCTCTTGATAGGCTTGATTCCAGTTCTGAATTTTTTCATTCGTGCGGATATAAAGCGTCTGCTTGTACTCTTCTCCCTCATTGACAGGCAAAATGGAAAGCAATTTAATCTCTGTCAGTGGATAATCGCGAGCAATGGATTGAATGATCGCTTCGAGATTATTGAGAGCCTCATTCACAGGAACATCCTTTCCGATATCATTTGTCCCAATCAAAAGGAAAATTTTATCTACTGCTCCACCGTACAGATGCGCATCTAGATTCTCTAGTAACAGCCCTGTCTGATATCCTCGAATTCCACGATTAACAATAGTCTTTGCCGTCCCAAACAACTCCTGCAGAGGGTAGTATTCGACAATGGAATCCCCAATAAAGAGAATATCTGGCTCTAGAACAGAAACCTGATTTAAGTGACGATACTTGGTTTGGATTTTTTCTTGTTCCTTTAGGAGCCAATTTTCTAATAACTGTACTGCCACTTCATTCTCCTTTTTCTAACCAGTTCTCCAAGACTTGGTAAACTCCTCCTTGGCTGTTGGCTGGTGCTAGAGCAGTCGCCACAGCTTTGGCCTTGTCATCAGCATTTTCCATCGCATAGGCAATTCCAGCCATTTCAAGCATTTCAACATCATTTTCACTGTCACCAAAAGCCATGATTTGTTGGGGGTTCAAGTCCCAGCGCTTGAGTAATTCTTCCAAGCCCCATGCTTTATGAATCCCAGCTTGGAGAATATCAATACAACCATAGCCACTCGAAACAGCCCGAACACGGCCATCAAAGAGGTCATTAATCTCTGCCAAGACCGAACTCAAACGCTCCTCACCAACAACCATGCTCATCTTGAGAACCCCACCAAAGAGGTCAGAGGTTAACTCATCCACAAACTGCATCCGTTGGTAGAATTTTTCAATCATTTCTGGAGTCATAAAACTTTCAAGATCTGTAAAAATCGTACCTTTCTTGACGAAACCACCCTTCATCCCCGTTACAACAAACTGGTCCTGACACGCTCGACCATTGAAATGAGCCAAAGCCTTATCGACAATGGCATCATCCCAAGTCTGAGCCTGAATCAGTTCATTATTTTCAAAAATACGAGCACCATTGGCAACAACCAGAACCACTCGATTGACCAAGTGCTCCAGTAGTTGCCTCATGCGGTGAATTTCATTGCCCGTCGCGATGACAAAACGAATACCGCTTTGATCCAACTGATCTAAAATCTTTTCCAATCGTGGGAGATCAAGCTGGCCTCTAGCATCCAGCAAGGTCCCATCCATATCTGTCGCAATTACTTTAATCATCATTTTCTTTCCTCTGGATTCAAGCTAGTCCCACTTCAATCCCACATGTTCGTTCATTTCTTTATAGGCTGTATCAATTCGTTCCTTAGTCGCTTCATCTAACTGGTCACGATGACTACCACCCTCGATAAAATCTTCTAAGATATAGGTTTGATAATGATATAAAGGATAGCCTTCCGGAGAATATGTTCCTTTCGGTGTACGATTGACCCAAGTAGGATGAGCTTTAGCTGTTCCGATAATTGTTTTTCCATCCTTCTTCTTAATAGTCACGTCCATAAGAACACCACGTTCAGTCCACTTAGCATTTTCCACACCTTCCATGGTCTCAAGGCGTTGATTTGAAATGAAGTTCCCCATTGAATAGATAATGAGTTTCTTATCCCCATCTTTTTCAACAATTTCAGACGGTTCAACTACGTGTGGATGACCTCCAAAGATAATATCTGCTCCCCAATCAATCATCTTGTGATACAAAACTTTTTGCTCTTCAGTCGGTTCTATGCGATACTCAACACCCATTTGCGGCATGATAATGGTGATATCTGCTTCCTTTTCCGCCCGTTCAATTTCAGACTTCATTTTATTCTCATCTAAATCTGAAAGATAGTGATTATAATCCTCTTGAGAAATATTTTGCTCAATTCCATTAAATCCATAAGAATAAGCCAAAAGTGCAACCTTGATACCATTCACTTCCTTAATGACCAGCGGAGCCTGATCACGTGGCTCATGCGTATAAACTCCAATTGGTGTTATTCCTGCTTTTTCGATAGCATTTGCCGTTGAAATAACTCCCTCAATTTGCGAATCCAAAATATGATTATGAGCCAAATCTAGCACATGATAACCTGCATCCTTAATGGCATCCATAACTTCAGCAGGAGCATTAAAGAGAGGATAACCTGCTAAATAATGATCCTTATTAATGGTTCCTTCAAAGTCACCGATAGCTAAGTCGGCTTGCTTAAGCCAAGGTGTCACATACTCAAAATTCTCATGAAAATCATACGTTCCATCATCCTTTTTTGCTGAAAAGTAAAGAATATCATGATAAAGCAAATCACCATGAGCCATAATTCTAGCAGTTTTTTCCTCTTCCTGCTCCTGAGACTTTTTCTTAGTTCCTTCTTGAGAAGTAGTATCTCGTTTTTGACTGGTCATAGGCATGCCTTGGAAGCTTTCAAACAACAAGACCAAACCCATTGATAAAGCAACTGCTAGCAAGAGTACCGCCACAAATCCCTTGTTGCTCCACTTACGATAACGTCTAAAAAAGTTGACTAAACCTTTTACAAAACGAAAAACTGGTCCACGTTTATGTCTCTCTTGTCTTCTTTGCATCTTTATTCTCCCTACTTTCTTATGCAAGCCTTTTCTTTTTATTATATCACAGATAAGTATTTCTTTCACAATTGAATTGAACTTCCTATCTATTTTCTGTAAATCCTAAAGGCTGTAATACTTTCAATCCTTGTCATTTTGTGATATCATGTAGAGGTAATGAAAGGAGAGAAAATGTCTGCTATAGAACGTATTACAAAAGCTGCTCACTTAATTGATATGAACGATATTATCCGCGAAGGGAACCCGACTCTACGCGCGGTTGCTGAGGAAGTTACTTTCCCTCTATCTGACCAGGAAATCATTCTCGGTGAAAAGATGATGCAATTCCTCAAACATTCCCAAGATCCTGTCATGGCTGAAAAGATGGGGCTACGCGGTGGGGTTGGACTGGCTGCTCCTCAATTGGATATCTCCAAACGCATTATCGCTGTTTTAGTGCCAAATATTGTTGAAGAAGGAGAAACTCCAGAGGAAGCCTACGATTTGCAAGCCATTATGTACAATCCAAAAATCGTCTCTCACTCTGTTCAAGACGCTGCTCTTGGTGAAGGAGAAGGTTGCCTCTCTGTTGACCGCAACGTACCTGGCTATGTCGTTCGTCATGCCCGCGTTACTGTTGACTACTTTGACAAAGATGGAGAAAAACACCGTATCAAACTTAAAGGTTATAACTCCATTGTTGTTCAACATGAAATTGACCACATTAACGGAATCATGTTTTACGATCGTATCAATGAAAAAGACCCATTTGCGGTTAAAGATGGTTTACTAATTCTAGAATAAAGAAAATCCCGTTGCAAGACGGGGTTTTGTGTTATAATAGAGGCATGAAAACAAATGATATTGTCTATGGCGTCCACGCCGTTACCGAAGCCCTCCTTGCAAATACTGGAAACAAACTCTACCTACAAGAAGATCTCCGAGGTAAGAATGTTGAGAAAGTCAAAGAACTGGCTACAGAAAAGAAAGTCTCCATTTCTTGGACTTCAAAAAATCCCTCTCTGAGATGACTGAAGGTGCTGTCCATCAAGGTTTTGTTCTACGAGTGTCTGAATTTGCCTATAGCGAATTAGAACACATCCTTGCCAAAACACGTCAAGAAGAAAATCCACTTCTATTGATTCTGGATGGCTTAACTGACCCTCATAATCTAGGTTCAATCTTGAGAACAGCTGATGCGACCAACGTTTCAGGTGTCATCATTCCCAAGCACCGTGCTGTCGGAGTTACTCCTGTCGTTGCCAAAACGGCCACAGGTGCTATTGAACACGTTCCAATTGCCCGAGTGACCAATCTGAGCCAAACTCTAGATAAACTCAAGGATGAAGGTTTCTGGACCTTTGGAACGGATATGAACGGTACTCCTTGCCACAAGTGGAATACAAAAGGGAAAATAGCCCTCATCATCGGAAATGAAGGGAAAGGCATCTCTAGCAACATTAAAAAACAGGTCGATGAAATGATTACCATTCCGATGAATGGACATGTTCAAAGCCTCAATGCCAGTGTTGCTGCAGCCATTCTTATGTATGAAGTTTTCCGAAATAGACTATAAAAGAGGCTGGACAAAAACCAACTTCTAATTAAAAGCACACAGTGATTCCAGCTTCTCTCACAATAAGGCTGAAATCACTGTGCGTTTTTTGAATAGCTAATTTGTAGATTGAATTCTTGGACAATTTTGTATAGTGGATTGAAATAAGATGTGAACAAATCGATTGGGAAAGTCAAATTAATTTCTAGAAATGTTTTAGCAATTATGATATACCGTTATAGATCTAAATTACTATAAAATCCATACTCATGAAAATGAGTTCTATCTCTAATACGCTGGCCTAGTTGTCTCTGACACACACTCTGAGCTCACCAAAAATATTCTCTAATTTGCGAAAAACGAGATCAGTTGCCATCTTACATTTTGCATAGATTCTAGATTCTTCTTTGATATATCATGTGTTCTGAACGAAGTTTCCTAAAGAAATTCTAAGTTGTATCGTAGCAAACTGATTTTTGAGTTCCTTATATAAGAAAATGAGCATCTCCAACTACGAGAATGCTCATTTTTTAAGATTGTATAGTCACATTTTTATACTCAATGAAAATCAAAGAGCAAACTAGGAAACTAGCTGTAGGTTGCTCAAAGCACTGCTTTGAGGTTGTAGATAGAACTGACGAAGGTCAGTAACATATACACGGCAAGGCGACGTTGACACGGTTTGAAGAGATTTTCGAAGAGTATTACATATGTTTCAAACGCTCAATCCGTTCTGAGATAGGTGGGTGGGTATAAAAGAGTTTTTGGAACCCTCCCCCTTTCTTGGGATCATTGATATAAAGTGCGCTGCTGGCATCATCAACGTGGTGATGCATCGGCTCGCTATTATCCAGCTTACGTAGGGCATTAATCATTCCTTGAGGATTGCGTGTCAACTCGACACTGGAAGCATCAGCTAGGAATTCCCTCTGGCGAGAAATAGCTAGTTGCACCAAGGTTGCAGCAAGAGGTGCCAGCACAATAGCTAGTAGAGAAACCACAAGCATAATGATTTCTAAACCATTTCCATCTCGGTCATCGTCACTTCGTCTGCGACCTACACCACCCCACCACATCATACGACCAGCCATACTAGAAAGCATGGTAATGGCACTGGCAAGGGCAACAGCAATAGTCGAAATACGGATATCGTAATTACGAATGTGACTAACCTCATGTCCCATAACAGCTTCTAGTTCTTCGCGATTCATGATAGCTAGGAGACCTGAAGTCGCAGCAACCGCTGCGTTTTGAGGGTTAGAACCTGTCGCAAAGGCATTTAAGGCTGGATCATCAATGATGAAAACACGAGGCATGGGAATCTGAGCCACCATAGCCATATCTTCCACTACATGGTAGAGGTCTGGTGCCGTTTGTTCATCAACTTCACGTGCCCCATTCATAGACATGACAATCTCAGTCGATTGAAAAATCATGGACAAGGCATAGATAAAGCCGATAATCAGTGCAATAACCAAACCGCCGAGCCCAGACCTCATAAAGAGGTAACCAACCGCATAGCCAACAAGAGCTAAGAGTAGGAAAAATACCAGCAACAAAATCCAGGTTTTTCGTTTATTGCTTGCAATTTGATCAAACAACATTTTAGTCACCTAAACCACTAAAATCAACTTTAGGAACTACCTTTTCCTCTTCTGGTGTTTGAAGGAAATCTGCTGCTTTAAATCCAAACATTCCAGCGATAATATTGCTTGGGAAAGTTTCTAATTTTACATTGTAATTGCTGACAACACTGTTGTAGAGTTGACGAGAGTAGGAAATTTTATTTTCTGTGTTTGTCAACTCCTCTTGCAATTTAACAAAGTTGGCACTAGCTTTCAAGTCTGGGTAGCTTTCTGCAACTGCAAAAATACCTGAAACTTGACGAGTGAGAGCATCACTAGCTTTCATAGCTTCTGCTGGTGAAGTCGCTGCTGCCACTTGGTTACGCAGTTCTGCCACCTTTTCAAGGGTAGAACCTTCATATTTGGCATAACCTTTTACAGTTTCAATCAAGTTTGGCAAGAGATCATTTCTACGTTTCAACTGAACATCAATCTGGCTCCAAGCCTCCTTTGTTTGCATACGATTTTTAACCAAACCGTTATAGCTAACAATCACAAAAATAACAACAAGAGCTAACACTCCTAGAATAATCCAAATCATGATATAAGTCCTTTCTTCTTTTAGATTAGTACCAGTATATCAAATTTTTAATGATTGTGGTAAAATAAGATGATACTAAAGAAGGAAATAACTATGAAACCAGAAACATTTTACAACTTGCTTGCCGAGCAGAATCTTCTACTTTCGGACCAGCAAAAAAAACAATTTGATCGTTATTTTGAACTCTTGGTCGAGTGGAATGAAAAGATTAATTTGACGGCCATTACAGACAAGGAAGAAGTTTATCTCAAACATTTTTACGATTCAATTGCACCCATTCTGCAAGGCTTGATTCCCAATGAAAATATCAAATTGCTTGATATTGGAGCCGGTGCAGGATTTCCTAGTCTTCCCATGAAAATCCTCTATCCTCAGTTAGATGTGACCATCATTGATTCTCTCAACAAGCGCATCAACTTCCTCCAACTGTTGGCTCAAGAACTGGATTTAGACGGTGTCCACTTCTACCATGGACGTGCAGAAGACTTTGCCCAAGACAAGAACTTCCGTGCTCAGTATGATTTTGTAACAGCTCGTGCGGTTGCCCGTATGCAGGTCTTGTCTGAATTGACAATTCCTTACCTTAAAGTTGGTGGTAAACTATTGGCACTCAAGGCCAGCAATGCGCCTGAGGAGTTATTTGAAGCTAAGAATGCCCTCAACCTCCTTTTTAGTAAAGTCGAAGACAATCTCAGCTACGCCCTACCAAATGGAGATCCGCGTTATATCACAGTGGTAGAAAAGAAAAAAGAAACACCAAATAAATATCCACGTAAGGCTGGCATGCCCAACAAACGTCCGCTTTAAATTTTTAAGTAAAAAATATTTACAAAGTTTGTAATTTTTGCTATACTATCACAAGCAAAGGTTTTTAATGTCATCCCGTGAGGTGACGAAGACGCAGAAATATTTGAAACTCTTTAAAGTCTAAATTTTAAAGAAGTCTTACTCTGAGGGCCTATTGCTGTAAAATAATGGGCTCTTTTTTGATGCCCAAAAGTGAGGTTTATATGAAACAAGAATCAACTGTTGATTTGTTACTAGACGTTGACCAACGTCCTTCAGCCGGAAAAGGAATTCTCCTTAGTTTCCAACACGTTTTTGCCATGTTCGGTGCGACCATCTTGGTACCATTGATTTTGGGAATGCCTGTATCTGTTGCCCTTTTTGCTTCAGGTGTTGGAACACTCATCTACATGATTTCAACTGGTTTTAGAGTTCCAGTTTATCTAGGTTCTTCATTTGCCTTTATCACAGCTATGTCACTGGCTATGAAAGAAATGGGTGGTGATGTATCTGCTGCCCAAACAGGGGTTATCTTGACTGGTTTGGTCTACGTCCTTGTTGCTGCTGGTGTTCGTTTTGCAGGTACAAAATGGATTGATAAACTCTTGCCACCAATCATTATCGGTCCTATGATCATCGTTATCGGTCTTGGACTTGCAGGTTCAGCTGTTACTAACGCTGGTCTTGTAGCAGACGGAAATTGGAAAAATGCTCTTGTAGCGGTTGTTACTTTCTTGATTGCTGCCTTTATCAATACTAAAGGAAAAGGCTTCCTACGAATCATTCCTTTCCTCTTTGCCATTATCGGTGGTTACCTCTTCGCTCTAGCTCTTGGGCTAGTTGACTTTACACCAGTTCTTAAAGCTGACTGGTTCGAAATTCCTGGTTTCTACTTGCCATTTAGCACTGGTGGTGCCTTTAAAGAGTACAATCTTTACTTCGGTCCAGAAACTATCGCCATCTTGCCAATCGCTATCGTAACAATTTCTGAACATATTGGTGACCATACTGTTTTGGGTCAAATCTGTGGCCGTCAATTCTTGAAAGAACCAGGTCTTCACCGTACACTTCTTGGTGACGGTATCGCAACTTCAGTTTCTGCCTTCCTTGGTGGACCAGCCAATACAACTTACGGAGAAAATACAGGGGTTATCGGTATGACTCGTATCGCTTCTGTCTCAGTTATCCGTAACGCTGCCTTTATCGCGATCGCCCTTAGCTTCCTTGGTAAATTCACTGCCTTGATTTCAACTATTCCAAACGCTGTACTTGGTGGTATGTCAATCCTTCTCTATGGGGTTATCGCCAGCAACGGTTTGAAAGTCTTGATTAAAGAACGTGTTGATTTCGGTCAAATGCGTAACCTAATCATCGCAAGTGCTATGTTGGTCCTTGGACTTGGAGGAGCTATCCTTAAACTTGGTCCAGTTACACTTTCAGGTACTGCCCTATCAGCCATGACAGGAATCATCTTGAACTTAATCTTGCCGTACGAAAATAAAGATTAAGAGTCTAAACATATCAAAAAACGAGCATTTCCAATTACGGAAGTGCTCATTTTTTT
>ASZZ01000021.1 GCA_000430305.1 Streptococcus mitis 17/34 | reverse complement strand
TTTTAAGAAGCGTAAAGAAACATAAAGAATATTCAAAGTCTTTATTTATAGGCAATCATCACAATTTAGTTTTTTAAAATAGTATAGTATATTTTGTTTTTTTGACCAAAGTGTGACCAAAATTTGACCAAAAATTTGTTTTGATTTTTATGAATATAGAATAAAGTAGATCAGGAAGCTGGTCTATTTTATTTTGTATTTAAAATAACTTAGTATTTTTGGAATTTTTGACCAAAGTGTGACCAAAATTTGACTAAATATTTGTTTTGATTTTGATGATTATGAGGTTAAGTAGATCATAGGAGTAAGTCTTTATAGGTATAAGTTATTTATGCTCGCTATGTTAGTTAAATAATTAATTTTTGACTGATTTATCTCTGTTTAATGTAAATTAGTTATGAGGAATATTGTCTTATTTATATACGAATATATAAAATAATGATACAATAATATTATATAGAAAATTGTAGATATTAGACTGACTATAAAAATGGAGGTAATTTATGAATAGCAAGGAATGGATTATGGAATTTGAATCTTTAAATGTATGATTACTATAACCGTTATAAAATCAATAAGAAACGTTGTGGTCGGAATTTTTGATATCTTCTAAGAGTAGTCAGAGGATTATTGATTTAATAACAGAAGTACACGAAGACATATATTTAACATCTATTATTTTACCCATCCCGAAGATTTTAGCTCAATCTTTAGCATTTTGGTAAAGTATGGAAAAAGTACAAGTAAATATATTTTATCGAAAGGAGAGATATATGAGTGAAATAGTTATTAATGCTCAGAATTTATCTAAAAATTTTTATAATTTTGATTCAAGACTCCCATTTATCAAGAGATTTTTGAAACGTAATCAAATAACGATTCGAGCTGTTCAAGATATTAGTTTTACGATTAAGAGAGGGAGTATAGTTGGCTTTATTGGGAGTAATGGAGCTGGTAAATCCACAACGATTAAAATGTTGACTGGGACTCTTTATCCTAGTTCCGGAAAATTAGAAGTGAATGGAGAAATTCCATTTAAAAGAAGTATAAATTTTAGAAAAAAAATTTCAATAGTAGTAGGAAATAAATTACAGTTATTTCAAGATGTTTCGGCTATGGATTATTTTCAATTGATTGGTACTTTATATGAGGTAGAACCGGCGATTTTACAAGAACGAATTCAGGAATTAAGCAATTTGTTGAATGTAAAAGATCAGCTTTACCAGCAGGTCCGGACCCTCTCTCTTGGACAAAAAATGAAAATGGAGTTTATCGCGGCATCTTTAACAAGTCCGGAAATATTATTTTTAGACGAGCCTACTATAGGGTTAGATATACAGTCTAAAAAAGATATCAGAACATTTTTAAAGAAAATGAATGAAGAATGTCATACTACTATTATTTTAACGAGTCATGATATGGATGATATTTCGTCTGTTTGTGACGAATTAATCGTCATTGACAAAGGAAAAATTATTTTGCAGGAGTCAATGGATGTTATTTTATCTAAATTTTCTGATTTTAAATATTTAAAGATAAAAATGACATTAGATTTGGTACCAGAGTTATGCTCTGTTAAAGGAGTAGTAGTCATTTCTCAAACAAAATCGGAATGTATACTAAAAATACCTAGAGATTTTGTCTTTGAGACATTAGAATCAATCAATAAGCTTGTAGATATAGAAGATTTTGAAATATCAAATCTTTCTTTAGAAGAAATTATTTTACAAAACTATTTTACAAAAAAGGAGCACAATTGAAAAAAGAAATGTCTATTATTCTGATATCATTTCGATCTATTTTGAACTATAAATCAAGTGTACTATTGTTAATGTTACAGGCAAGTATACAAATTATGATATCAGTATTTTTATGGACGTATATATATCAGAGTAACCAGATAAATATAGCAGGATATGATTTTACCTCAATGGTTCAATACTATTTGGGGACTATAATTTTTTCATATTTTGTTTTTTATCCAGTTGATTGGGAAATCAATGACGATGTTCATTCAGGAAATTTTTTTAGCATATTAATAAAACCTGTTACTTTTTATAAGTATTATTTTTGTAAAATGCTTGGAGATAGGCTTGCTCATTTATTATTTATCATCATTCCTGTCATTTTATTCTCCAGTGTTTATTACAAGAATGAGTTATTAACCATTGAAATTCTTATTTTAGGAAGTATTGCAATTATTCTATCTATGGTTCTATGGTTTTTAATATCATGTTGTGTAGGTATGCTTTCTTTTTGGTTAGAAAATATATTTTTTGTCCTTACTGTTAAAGAAATAGTAATTCAGTTTTTATCAGGAATATTATTGCCTTTAAGTTTTTTTTCAAATAATTTTCGTCTGTTTTTAGATGTATTACCTTTTAAATACTTAGTATATGAACCGCTTCAGATGTTTAGTAATGATACATATAAATTAATAGACTATTTGAGAATTATTTGTATTCAATTGATTTGGTGCATCATTTTTTATATTATATCAAGATTCATATTGAGAAAAGGAGTGGAGCACTTCTCAAATGTGGGAGGATAAAATGTTTAGAATAAAAGTAATTTTTAGGCTACTTCATTTTGGTTTTAAATCTGATATGAATTTTCATTTTGACTTCTTTTGTGGTCTATTTTCGTCGATACTGTGGATTGGTTTACCTATTGTATTTTTTAGATTGATTTTCTTAAACATAGACTCTTTTAATGGTTGGGACTATTATCAAATTTTATTTTTGGTAGGTTCCTACACTATTGTAGATGGAGTTATGATGGGATTGTTAATTAGAAGTATGGGAATTTTAGAATCAGATATTTTGAGTGGTAACTTGGATCAAATTTTATTGAGGCCGTTTGATACTCAGTTGTTCTATATTTTTAGATCATTTAATTTAGTTCAATTCGTGAATACTTTTTTTGGTCTTGCGATCATTTTTATAAGTTATGGAAATTTAAATGTACATTTAAATTCATTAAAAATATTATTTTATATCCTTTCTTTAATGTGTGGTTGTATTATATATTATTCAATTTGGTTTCTAATAACGATTAGTTCATTTTGGTTCCCAACTAAATTTTCAAAAGTAGATGTATTTTTGAATTATATTGGAATTTCTAAGTATCCATATAATATTTTTACAGGTATTAACAGATTGATCACTATGTTATTTGTTCCCAATTTATTAATTGCCAATCCTGCAGTATTAATATTTTTAGGGAAAGATACATTGAACCTATTTTTCTATCAAATAGTTTTTACAGTTTTTTTGATTATTATCAGTCGTACAATTTTTAGAAAAGGATTGAAAAAATATGAAAGTGCAGGAAGATAAACAATGTTGTTCAGTTATATGTTTGACTAAAGGAAGTGATTCGCTGTACTTTCGGATATGAGCTTGAAGGTGGAATTGCCGGAGTGAGTTTGAAAAAAAGTAAGCGAAATTTTTGACCAAAAATTGACCAAGTAAGTTAGAAAAGCCTTTAAATCAAGGGTTTGAGTCCTGTTTTTCGATTCCTGCAGGGGGCAGTAATCAGACATCAAAAACCGCTCTGCTGAGCGGTTTTTGACTATTCTGTCTATTGTTTTTACAACACCCAAGTTCGAATAGCGTGGGCAACGCCAGATTCGTCATTTGTTTTAGTGATGTATTTGGCGATTTTTTTGATTTCTGGATTTCCGTTTTCCATGACTACAGGGTTACCAACGACTTCTAGCATGGCGCGGTCGTTTTCTTCGTCTCCGATTGCCATGGTTTCATCTTTGGTCAATCGGAGTTTTTCAGCTAAGTGAGTGATGGCTGAACCCTTGTCAACATTCTTTTTAAGGAGTTCAAGATAGAAAGGAGCAGATTTGTTGATAGAGTAGCGTTCGTAAAATTCCGCTGGTATCTTTTCAATCGCAGCATCGAGGATTTCTGGTTCATCAATGAACATACATTTAACAATTTCCTTGTCAGCCATTTCTTCAGGTGTACGGTAGAAGATGGGCATGCTGACGAGGGTTGATTCGTGCACTGTATATTTTCCGATATTGCGATTGGCAGTGTAGATACCGTCCTTGGTAATAGCGTGCATGTGGACACCGAGCTTGCGACTGAGGAATTCCATATCCAGATAATCCTCATAGGTCAAGGATTCGCTGATAATCTCATGGCCTGTAGCAGTTTCTTGGACAAGGGCACCGTTGAAGGTCACCACATAGTCACCCTCGTCTCTCAACTGCAAGTCGTCGAGAAGTTTGGCAACGCCTGCGATAGGGCGGCCTGTTGCAATCACGACTTTGACACCAGCTTCTTTGGCATCTTGGATGGCAGAAAAGACTTCGGGAGTGATTTCCTTTTGGCTGTTGACTAGGGTTCCGTCGATATCGACGGCGATTAGTTTAATACTCATAAATTTCCTCTTCTAGTTTTTATTTGGGGTAAAATGATCGTTCTCAATCAAGTGTAAAAATTGCTGGGTAATGCTTGCAAAGATGCTGTTTTGGTCTAACATTTCTTTAGGAAAATAGAAACGATTATCTCCGTGGCGACTACCAGCAAGGGATTGGACGATGGGAGACAGGCTAGAGAGTTCTGCTAGTTCTCCATTTTTTTGTAAAATCTCAATCTGTGTCCGTGGATTTTCAGATTCAGGACGATAAATATCATAAGGAAGGTCAAAGTTCTTATGAATGGCAGTATAGTAGTCAGGATCAAAGCCAATGTCCTCAACCAATTTTCTCATGCTAGCGAGTTGGTCTTGGTCCTCTTGTGAAAAGGTAATGGATTTAAAGACCTTGCGGTTGACAAAGCGTTGCGACAGGTCTGCAAGAATCTTGTCAGGACTGGTCATCCAGAGCTGGAAGTAGGTATTCATCACACCATCATCCAGAGCTAGATAGTCAGACAAGGTCACATTTTTTTCAAAGAAAGGTAGGAGGTGTGGGGAAGTTCGTGCAAAGAAGTCTTTGTCCTCAGGATAGAGTTCTTTGGCGCGCTTGAGGAGATTCTGCAGGAGAACTTCCATGGCGCGTGTTGCGGGGTGGAAATAGACCTGCATATACATTTGGTAACGACTGAGGACGTAGTCTTCGATGGCATGCATGCCATTTCGCTGAAAGGCAATCCCATTTTCGATAGGACGAATGACTCGGAGGATGCGAGTCAGGTCAAATTCTCCATAGGATGCTCCTGTAAAATAGGAGTCGCGCAAGAGATAGTCCATGCGGTCTGCATCGATCTGACTGGAAATGAGTTGCACGACCTGCTTGTTAGGATAGGTGTGGTCAATGACACTGGCAACCTTTTCTGGAAAGTCTGGCGCAACTTGTAGCAGGACTTGGTGAATCTCTGTCTCAGGACTTTGAATAATCTCCTGAGTAATAGCTTCATGATCTGTATCAAAGAGATGTTCAAAAGTATGGGAGTAGGCACCATGCCCAAGGTCATGAAGGAGCGCAGCGGTCATGGTCAAGAGAGACTCAGCAGGATTCCATTCCTCAGTATATTTTTCTTCAAAAATTTCTGTGATGCGTCGAGCAATCTCATAGACTCCTAGACAGTGAGAGAAGCGACTATGTTCTCCACCGTGGAAGGTATAACTGGAAGTCCCCAGTTGCTTGATACGGCGCAAGCGTTGAAATTCTTTTGTATTGATCAAGTCATAGATGATTTGATTATTGACATGGATGTAGTTGTGAACTGGGTCACGGAATACTTTTTCGTTCATATGACCATTATAGCAAAATCCTGCTCTTTTTGGTAAAATAGTAGGACAAGAGAGAAGAAAGAGGACCTGATGTGAAGATTCGGATGCGAAATACGATTCAGTTTGATGAACAATTGGAAGTGATTGACCAGCTCTATGATGTTGAAGTGCACGAAAAGGGCGATTATCGCTATTTGCTTTTCTACAATGAGGAAAAGGAAAAAGTAGTGATTAAATTCCATGGTCAAGAATTAGTGATGACCCGTTTTTCCAATCCCAAGACCATTATGCGTTTTCTAAAGGATAGTGATAGTTTAGCCTATATTCCCACACCTATAGGGATGCAGGAGTTTATTATCCAAACGAATCGTTATCAAGTGGATGGACAAAAGATCTATTTAGACTATCAACTACAAAATCAAGAGGGACAAGCCTTTGCCAGCTATCAATTGGAAATTACTTGGGGCTAGTCTTTTGTCTTTTTCAAATTTAGCTTGCTATCTTCTTGGATTGGCTTTCTAGTGTGGTAGATTAGGCTAATTTTTGGTATAATAAAAGTTATGGAAATTGAAAAAACCAATCGTATGAATGCGCTCTTTGAATTTTATGCGGCGCTTTTGACAGATAAGCAAATGAATTATATCGAGCTCTACTACGCTGATGATTACAGCCTTGCTGAGATTGCCGAGGAGTTTGGTGTCAGTCGTCAGGCTGTCTATGACAATATCAAGCGAACAGAAAAGATTCTGGAAGATTATGAGATGAAATTGCACATGTACTCGGACTATATTGTCCGTAGTCAGATTTTTGACCAGATTTTGGAGCGCTATCCCAAGGATGACTTTCTGCAGGAGCAGATAGAAATTTTAACAAGCATTGATAATAGAGAATAAGAGGAAGAAACATGGCATTTGAAAGTTTAACAGAACGTTTGCAGAACGTCTTTAAAAATCTACGTAAAAAAGGAAAAATCTCTGAGGCTGATGTCCAAGAAGCAACCAAAGAGATTCGCTTGGCCTTGCTTGAGGCCGACGTTGCCTTGCCTGTTGTAAAGGACTTTATCAAGAAAGTTCGTGAGCGTGCAGTCGGACACGAAGTCATTGATACCCTTAACCCAGCCCAACAGATTATTAAAATCGTTGATGAGGAACTGACAGCTGTTTTAGGTTCTGATACAGCAGAGATTATCAAGTCACCTAAGATTCCGACAATTATCATGATGGTTGGTTTGCAGGGGGCTGGTAAAACAACTTTTGCTGGTAAATTGGCCAACAAACTCAAGAAGGAAGAAAATGCCCGTCCTTTGATGATTGCGGCGGATATTTACCGTCCTGCGGCTATCGACCAGTTGAAAACTCTGGGTCAACAAATCGATGTGCCTGTCTTTGCTCTTGGTACAGAAGTACCAGCTGTTGAGATTGTACGTCAAGGTTTGGAACAAGCCCAAGCCAATCATAACGACTATGTCTTGATTGATACGGCAGGTCGTTTGCAGATTGATGAGCTTTTGATGAATGAGCTTCGCGATGTGAAAGCCTTGGCTCGGCCAAATGAAATCCTGCTCGTCGTTGATGCCATGATTGGTCAAGAAGCGGCCAATGTTGCGCGTGAGTTTAATGCTCAGTTGGAAGTGACTGGGGTTATCCTTACTAAGATTGATGGGGATACTCGTGGTGGTGCTGCCTTATCTGTTCGTCACATTACTGGTAAACCAATCAAGTTCACTGGTACAGGTGAAAAGATTACGGACATTGAAACCTTCCACCCAGACCGTATGTCTAGCCGTATCCTTGGCATGGGAGATATGCTCACTCTGATTGAGAAAGCTTCTCAAGAATACGATGAGCAAAAAGCCCTTGAAATGGCTGAGAAGATGCGGGAGAACACCTTTGATTTCAATGATTTCATCGATCAGTTGGATCAGGTGCAAAACATGGGACCAATGGAAGACTTGCTCAAGATGATTCCAGGTATGGCCAACAATCCAGCCCTTCAAAATATGAAGGTGGATGAGCGTCAGATTGCGCGCAAACGTGCCATTGTGTCTTCTATGACGCCTGAAGAGCGTGAAAATCCAGATTTGTTAAATCCAAGCCGTCGCCGTCGTATCGCTGCAGGTTCTGGAAATACCTTTGTCGAAGTTAATAAATTCATCAAAGACTTTAACCAAGCTAAACAGCTTATGCAGGGTGTTATGTCTGGTGATATGAACAAGATGATGAAGCAAATGGGAATCAATCCAAACAACCTTCCTAAAAATATGCCAAATATGGGAGGAATGGATATGTCTGCCCTTGAAGGAATGATGGGACAAGGTGGTATGCCTGACTTGTCAGCTCTTGGTGGAGCAGGAATGCCAGATATGAGCCAGATATTTGGTGGCGGACTCAAAGGTAAAATCGGTGAATTTGCCATGAAACAGTCCATGAAACGCATGGCGAATAAAATGAAGAAAGCGAAGAAGAAACGTAAGTAAGACAAAGGAAGGCCGCAGGGCTTTCCTTTTTTGGAAAGAAGAAAAAGGTCTATTTTGAATCTGCAAAGAATGATATAATAGTAGAAATAGTCTAATAGGGAGGAATTATGGAAATTGATAATAGATCAATTCGTCTTGGAGATGAGTTAAAGAAAGAATTGAAATCAGAAAGCCGAGTCAAAATTGCAGCGGCAACCTTTTCTATGTTTGCTTATCAGCAGTTGGAAGAGGAATTGGAGAATATTGAAGAGTTAAAATTTATTTTCACAAATCCAACTTTTGTAACAGATGAAACCAAAACAGATTTCCGTGAATATACGATACCCAAAAAAGAACGGGAACAATCGATTTTTGGTGGCAAGTATGAACTGAAATTGATGAATGAGCTTACCCAAAAAGCAATTGCTCGTGAATGTGCTAATTGGATCCGAAGAAAAGCGCAATTTAAGTCTATTAATATTGAAACAGATGAAATGCCAAATGGTATTCGAATTGAAAATTCGGATGATGTAGTGGCAGTAGATCGTTTGAAAAACTTTGATCGCAAAGAATTAGGATATGAAGTTTCTCTATTTAAAATGAGTAGAAACCTCTATCATGCACCACTTAGTTTAAATTATTTAGATGAATTTGATAATCTTTGGGAAGAAGAGGATTATTTTCGTGATGTTACTGAAGAGTTTTTGGAGAATTTAAACCTAGCTCACAAAGAACATTCACCTGAGTTCATTTACTATGTGATGCTATATAATTTATTCAATGAATTTTTAGAAGATATCAATGAAAACTTTTTACCAAATGAAGGGGTTGGTTATAAAGAAAGCAAGATTTGGGGGCTGTTATATGATTTCCAAAAGGATGCAGTGAAATCGATCATTTCTAAATTAGAAAAATTTAATGGATGTATTCTAGCGGATTCGGTTGGTCTAGGGAAGACTTATACAGCTTTAGCGGTCATGACTTATTATGCTTATCGAGGCAAACGTATTTTAGTACTTTGTCCTAAAAAGTTAGAAAATAACTGGAATATGTATCGTCATGATTATGTAAATAATCCAATTTATGATAGACATTTGCTTTATGACGTGCTTTATCATACAGATCTTAGTAGAGATAAAGGGCACTCTAATGGAATTGATTTGTCCTTAAATAATTGGCATACTTATGATTTGGTTGTCATTGATGAGTCCCATAATTTTAGAAATGGAGGCTCTAGCGAAAATGACTTATCCGAGGGGAGAGAAAATCGATACAGCCGTTTAATGAATCGCATTATAAAGTCCGGTGTCCCTACAAAGGTACTCATGCTATCAGCCACACCTGTTAATAATCGCTTTAATGATTTAAAAAATCAAATTGCTTTAGCCTATGAAGGAGATACGGATCAAATTGATAGTAAATTAGAAACAAAATCATCTATAAATGATATTTTCAGAAACGCTCAATCTGCTTATAATAAGTGGGCTGACCTACCTGCAGAAGAGAGAACAACAGATAAACTGTTATCTACATTAGATTTTGATTTCTTTAAAGTACTAGATAGTGTAACCATAGCTAGAAGTAGAAAACATATTCGCGAATTTTATGATAGAGAAGCCATTGGAGAGTTTCCACAGCGCTTAAAACCTCTTAATTTTGAACCTGATTTAACGGTTTCAAATCTTGGAATTACCTATAAAAAATTATATCACTTACTTGATAAACTGCAGTTGACTATCTATCAACCATCAATACATATTCACCCATCAAAGAGAGTTAAATACGATAAAAGTAAAGAAGGAAAAATGGGGAATTTAACTCAGTTTGGTCGTGAGTCTGGTATCAAAAAACTTATGATGATTAACCTGCTCAAACGTTTAGAAAGTTCTGTTGCAGCTTTTCGATATACTTTAATAGACGTTGTAAAAGATTATGTAGAAAAGACATTAAAGGCTATCGAGGAATATGAATTGACAGGCTTGGATTATCTATCTGTTGATCCGAACTTTGATGAAGATGATTTTGATTTGGAAGATAGTAATTTCGAGTTTTCTATCGGTAAGAAAAATCGGATTGCTCTACAAGATATGGATTATCGTAGTTGGAAGGTCGAGTTAGAACAAGATTTTGCAGTATTGACAGAGCTAGAAAATCTAATCAGTAAAATAACACCACAAGAAGACCAAAAACTTCAGACTCTTTTTACCTTGATAGATGAGAAACTAAAAAATCCAATCAATGCTGGCAATAAAAAATTGATCATTTTCTCCGCATTTGCGACAACAACGAACTACCTTTATAAACATATTAGTCAGTATGTCTTGGATAAGTATGGTCTCTACACTGCTCAGATTTCAGGTACAAAAGGTTTTGCAACAACTCTGGAAACTAAAAATAAAGATCTCAATTCGTTACTAACTTATTTCTCTCCTAAATCAAAATCTCGTGATGTTCTGTTTCCTGGTGATGAGAGTGAGATTGATCTTTTAATCGCAACAGATGTGATTTCCGAAGGTCAAAACTTGCAAGATGCAGATATGATGGTTAATTACGATATCCATTGGAATCCTGTCCGTATTGTTCAACGATTTGGTCGTGTGGATCGAATTGGTAGTCGAAATAAATACATTCAATTGGTTAACTTTTGGCCGAACCTTGAGTTAGATGAGTATATCGATCTCAAGTCTAGGGTTGAATCTAGAATGAAGATTTCTGTCTTGACTTCAACAGCAGATGATAACGTTTTATCTAGTGAAGAAATAGAGGATAATAATTACCGAAGAAAACAATTAGAACGTCTTAGAGATGAAGTGGTCGATCTAGAGGAGATGAATGATGGTATTTCCATTATGGATTTAGGATTAGAAGATTATCGTATGGACCTTCTTAAGTATTTGGAAGAACATCCTGAGTTAGAAAGAGTTCCAAAAGGATTGCAAGCTATTTTACCTGCCTCCAATAAAGAATCAGAAGGTGTCATTTTCGTCCTAAAAAACAAAGAACAGTTAAAAGGAAAAAATAATCAAAATCAACTTCACCCATATTATATCCTCTACATCAATAGAAAT
Organism: Streptococcus mitis 17/34; assembly: GCA_000430305.1. Lineage (GTDB taxonomy): Bacteria > Bacillota > Bacilli > Lactobacillales > Streptococcaceae > Streptococcus > Streptococcus mitis_AW. The sequence continues at coordinate 8,719 of ASZZ01000021.1, read as the reverse complement.
GGAGAATTACTGTTATCCCCTTCTGAAAGCAAGAAAATATTAGAACACCTCAGTAGCATTTGTCGGGGTCAAAGTAAGCCATTAAGTCAAGTAGTAGACAAGTTTAATCGTCAAACAAAAGACGGTAAAGAAATGGTTGTTTATTCCGAATTGCTTCAAGAGGCAATCGATCAACTAATGGAACATGATCAGATTTCAACGATGGATGCCCTATTTAACTTTGGATCAGTTGATTTGATGAATACTAGCATCGAGGGAATGGATGATTTTGAGCTAATTTGTTTCTTTATATTGATGAAAGGGGATTCTGATGATTAAATTCCCATCCTATACAGCCTTATCAAAAGCTCATGTTCTATATCGGCCTCATAAAAAGGGAAATAGTGATTTTTTGATAATCTTAATGTTTCTGTAAAAGAAAAGAAAGAATTAAGAGAACAGATTAGAGCAATTCAAATTACTCATCAGATTGATACAAGTACCACTAATATTCCTGCTGGAAAAAAGGTGAAGCAAATCATGGTTTTAGAAATAGAAGTCGAACAAATGGATGTTTCGTTCACTTTATTAGAACAGCTAGATATAAGATTAGGGATTTACACAGCTTTTGTATTAAAATATCCACAAGGTCAAGAAGAACTTCTTATTCATTATAAAGAGCCTTTAAGTCAAGAAAAGGATGGTAAGCACTTTAAGATTGTCCGTCGCTTTCAGACGCGTGATGATGTAAGCATTGACTTTGAGGGAAATGACTTAGATGATGTTTATGAGAGTCTTGTAAAAGAAACTGGTAAGAAAGAGCTACAAGTTTTAGAAACAAGTAATCTTAGAAACTCTATTGATCTCAGTGACCAATTAGATAAATTATATAAAAAGGCTCAACAGTTAAAGAAAAAGATGTACTCTGAAAAATCAATGAGAAAACAAATAGAAATAAAAAGAGAATATCAGGCTACATTGAAAGAAATAGAAGTTTTAAAGAAGCAAAATTAACTATAAGTTTTGACTAAGATAAATCAGGATTTGAGATTAGGGAACTTTTTTGATTTCAAAATCTATTTTTGATAAAATGAAGCTATAATTTATTAAAAATTAAGCACTACAAAAATAGGATAAGGCAACTTAATTTTTTATAAAATTAAAATTACAAAAGCTTGACAAAGCTAAGAAAGGATATTACCATGAGCACAGCACAGCACAGCACAGCACAGCACAGCACAGCACACAGGTGAAAACTCTGGACTTGAGAAATTAACTCTCACTTCAAAAGATGTTTTTACAGATAATATTTCAAAAATTGGTCAACTTTTTCCTGAAGTTCTGACGGAAAAAAGGGATGAATACGGCAGATTACGTCCTGCGATTGACTTTGAGAAGCTTAAACAGCTTTTATCGGAGGAAATTGTGGATGGTCGAGAATCCTATGAGTTTACTTGGGTTGGAAAGCGTGAAGCTATTGCAGAAGCTGGACGACCAACTACCAAAACCCTAAGACCAGATCTTGATGAAAGTGTTGACTTTGAAAACAGTGAAAATGTCTTTATTACCGGAGATAATTTAGAAGTCTTGAAAATCTTACAGGAATCCTATCTAGGAAAAATCGATATGATTTATATCGATCCACCCTATAATACAGGAAAAGACTTTGTATACTCTGATAAGTTCCAAAAAACAGACGAAGAGTTGAAGGAAGAGATGGAACTTTTGGATGAAGAAGGACGCCAAGTAATTGCTTTACGACCAAATGAAAAGACTTCGGCTCGCTACCACTCAGACTGGCTCAATATGATGTATCCACGTCTCCGTCTAGCACGTAATCTATTAAAAGATAATGGAGCCATTTTTATTTCTATAGATGAAAATGAATACTCTAATCTTAAGCAAATACTTGATGAAATATTTGGTGAAGGCACTTTTATAGAAAATATAGTTTGGGATAAAAAATCATCAGCTAAAGGAGTCCCTCCTACAACTATGATGGCTGGAGTTCATGAATATATCCTAGTATTTCAGAAGAAAAAAGATTTCAAATTTTTAGGAGAAAAGCGAAAAGAAAGTGATTTTTCTAATCCAGATAATGATCCTAGAGGTTTATGGAGAAATACTAATATCAAATCGACAACAAGTTCTAAAGAATTTACAATTATTGATCCAGAAACTGGAATATCGTACACAGATACTTGGGCATTTAGTGAAAAAGAATTAAATCGTCTTATATCAGAAAGATATATAATATTTCCCAAAAATCCAAATGGTCAAGTAAGACGAAAAGAGTTTATGAATGAATTGCAGAATGAAAATAAAGCTATAAAATCTAGTTTTGGTTTATTTGATGGACAAACTAATACGGAATATGTAAAAAAATTATTTGGTATTGATAAACTATTTAGTAATCCTAAGCCTATAAATTTATTAAAGTATTTAATAAGTGTAACCTTGTCCAAAGATAATAGTTTAGTATTGGATTTCTTCGGTGGTTCTGGTACTACGGCAGACGCAGTTATGCAATTGAATGCGGAAGATGGTGGAAATCGTAAGTTTATCTTGTGTACGTTGGATGAAGCAGTTGCTGAAAAATCTGCTGCTAAAGAAGCAGGATATGAAACCATTGACCAGATTTCTCGTGAACGGATTCGTCGTGCTGCTATCAAGATTCAGGAGGAGCATCCAGAGTTGGTTGGCAAGCAGGACTTTGGATTTAAGGCTTACAAACTAGATTCTTCTAATTTTAAGGATGTTTCAGCTCATCCTGGTCAGTTTGTCCAAGCCGACTTGTTCGATAGTATATCCAATATCAAGGAAGGACGTACTGGCCTCGACTTACTTTTCCAAGTAATGCTGACCTGGGGAATGGAACTGTCACTAGCTATTGATTTGGAGAAAGTAGCAGGAGCAGAAATCTATGATGTAGATCAAGGCTCACTCATGGCTTGTTTTGAAGATGAAATCTCTGAAGAAGTTATCCGTCACATCGCTCAAGCACAACCACTCCGTGCCGTTTTCCGTGATAGCTCATTTGCCAATTCAGCAGATAAGATTAACGTAAGTGAAATCTTCAAAGAATTGTCACCTCATACCAAAGTGAAGGTGGTGTAGAGTGGATAAAAAGGAGATTAGTCAACTTAGTAAAGATACTTTAGTTGAAACGTTTTTAGATGTTATAATCGATGCCGGAAAAGATTGGATTAAGGAGCAGGGGCTTTCTACAATTTCAGAAACTGCATTTTCTTTAGGACTTTCTTATATTCCGGTTTTAGGTAATGCTATTACAAGTTATAAATATGCTAGATCAATAAAAAACCTTGAACTATTAGTAGCTGAGCTTCAAGAGAATTTTGATGCCCTTAAACGGAATCTCAATGTTATGAGTGTTGAGGTCAAGAAAGATATAGATTCTGTATTTACCTATATGCTTGAAAAAACTGTTGAAGAAAAACAGGATGAAAAGATAAAGTATTTCGCAAGTAGTTTTGTGAAATTATCAGAATTTCAGAACATTGATGTAGATATTAGTTATATTTATTACGACACTCTTTCTGCTCTTACGTTACTAGATTTGGAAGTATTATTTGAAATGCAACGTGGATTTTCTTATTATTATTTAAATCCAGATGAACATCCAACTATAGATATCTCGCCTGAGCAATTGAGTGCAGTTAAATCTAATTTAGAAAGAATGGGATTAATTGAGAATAAATTTATATTAGATGTTGGGAAAGATATAGAAAGAATAAATGTAGCTATTTCTGAATACCGTGATGCAATTATTGAGGTTCAAGAGCGATTAGAAAAACCAAAAACTAGAATTCATCCTATAAAATCTAGAACAAAATCGAAAGTACCAAAACTCAAAGCTAGAAATAAGTTAGTATTATCTAATTTCGGAAAATCAATGATTGATTTCTTTGGAAAAGTTTCAGAAAGGTAATTGTTCATTATGAAACTACAATTTAAAAAACAACAATTTCAGTTGGATGCGGTTAGTGCCATTGCAGATTTATTTCAAGGGCAAGCCAAACATACTGGAGTTCAGTATATGGCGGATCCAGGTCGTCTCAAGTCAGATGAGGTGGACTTAATTCTGGATGCCTATCGAAATGCACCGATTCAATTGAGTCAAGCAAGTATACGAGAAAATGTCCATACTATGCAAACTCGCTATGGTTTACGTCCTTCTGATAAACTTTCTATTGATATGATTGCTGGTAGAGAAGCTTATAATTTTTCAATAGAAATGGAGACGGGAACAGGAAAAACCTACACGTATATCCGTACAATTATGGAATTGAATAAACGCTATGGCTGGCTTAAATTTGTCATTGTCGTTCCAAGTGTAGCCATTCGTGAAGGAGTTCTCAAATCTCTACAGATCATGTCAAACCACTTTCAGATGGAGTATGGGAAGCAGCCACGCTATTTTGTCTACGATTCTTCACGTTTAGGTGATTTGGATAGTTTTGCCAATTCGTCAGACCTTCAAATCATGGTCATCAACTCTCAAGCCTTTAATGCAAAAGGAAAAGATGCTCGACGGATTCATTCTGAGCAGGAAAGTTTCCGTTGGCGTCGTCCGATTGATGTATTGGCAGCTATGAATCCGATTATGATTATCGATGAGCCTCAGTCTGTTGAAGGGAAACAAACCAAGGAAAGACTAAAAGATTTCAAGCCATTGTTTACGCTACGTTATTCGGCTACCCATAAAGAAAAGCATGATATGGTTTATAGATTGGATGCCATGGACGCTTACAATCAAAAATTAGTGAAGAAGATTGCGGTTAAGGCTATTGAGCAAACTGGGACGACTGGAACACAAGGCTATCTATATCTACAAGAAATCATTCCACAAAAAACAGGCGCCCCCAAAGCAAAAATTGAGTTTGAAGTAAAAACGCAGTCAGGTGTCAAAAGGAAATTGAAGGTGGTGGAAGAACCCTTTGATTTGTACGCTGAATCTGGGAATTTATCTGCTTATAAAGGAATGACACTTAGTCACTTTGATGCAAGAGAGAACAAACTTCAAGTTGGTGTGACTCAGGAACTCCATGTCGGTGAAGTGATTGGGGAAGTGGATGAGTCGAGCATCAGAAGAATTCAAATCCGAGAGACTATAAAAAGTCATATCGAAAAGGAAAGTAAACTTTACAATCGAAGAATTAAAGTATTATCCCTATTTTTCATCGATGAAGTGGCCAAGTATAAGCAATATGATGAACATAATGATGCCTATAATGGTGAATACGCTCAGATTTTTGAAGAGGAATACCGAAATCAAGTAAATCAGTTTATCCAAACACAGGAACCAACTCCTTATCGTAGATATTTGGAGGCTAATCTTGAAGGAAATTCAGTTCATGCTGGTTACTTTTCGGTAGATAAAGTGAAGAAGTCAGATAAGACTATTTTTGTGGACTATAAATCTGCCAGTGAAAAGAAGAACAATCTTTCAAATGACACTGATGCCTATGACTTGATTATGAAGGACAAGGAGCGTTTGTTGAGCTTTGAGGAGCCAGTTCGATTCCTCTTTTCTCACTCAGCTCTAAAAGAGGGATGGGATAATCCTAATGTCTTTCAAATCTGTACGCTGAAGCAATCTTCAGCGGAGACTCGTAAACGTCAAGAAATTGGCCGTGGTATGCGTTTGGCAGTTGATCAAAACGGAATTCGTCAGGATTTTGAACTCTTAGGAAGTGACGTTCATGAAATCAATAAACTGACAGTAATTGCAAATGAAAGTTATGATCAATTTGCTCGAAGTCTACAAGAAGAAATCAAAGAACTCTTAGCAGATCGTCCTGCAAAAGTGGACGCTACTCTTTTTGCGAATAAAGTTCTAACCAATCAAGAAGGACAAACAATACGAATTACGAAGGAACAAGCAGATTCGATTCACTTTGATTTAATTCGACAAGGCTATATAGATCGTGAAGGACAATTGACTACAGAATATTTTACTGCAAAAGAAAATCATCAGTTACAGCTGTCTGAAACACTAGCAGGTTATGAGGATAAGCTGGTAGAGATATTGGAGAGCGTTTATCATGCTGGACAGTATGAAATTGAAAATGCCAATCATTCAGTCATTCAATTCTCAAATGAGGTCAATCAAGAAAATATTGCCCGAAAAGAATTTTTAAATCTCTGGAAGCAAATCAATCGTAAGACAAGCTATCAAGTAGAATTTGATGATGCGGAGTTGGTAAAACATTCGGTTGACTACATTAATGAGAAATTAGTTGTTAGCAAACCAAGTTTTCATATAACTCAAGCAAGCGCTACTGAGATGAGTAAGGAAGAAGGACTCCATCTGATAGTGGCTGAGAATGATCGTCAGCAAGAGTATCTAACGGATTCGCAGATTATGACCAAATATGATTTACTAGGGGAAATTGCTGAGCAGACTGGTTTAACTCGTAAGTTGGTTGCGGAAATATTAAGTAAAATCTATGTCTGCCAATTTGACAAGTTTAAACAGAATCCAGAAGAGTTTATTCTTAAGGTTTCGAAGCTCATTAATGAACAAAAAGCAAGTCAAATTATCAAGCATATTCAGTATAATGTGTTAAATGAAGAGTATGATATGGACTTGTTTTATGACAATCCTGAAACTGCTAACAGATCAGATGATCACTTACTTGAATCCAAAAAAGGAATTTACAATTTTGTAAAAGTTGATTCAAATACGGAGAAGACCTTTAAAGAATCGTTGGAACAATACGAGGATGTTCGTGTTTATGTGAAGTTACCAGGGAAGTTCAGTATTGCGACTCCACTTGGAAACTATAACCCTGACTGGGCAATTGCCTTCCGTGAAGGTAGTGTTAAGCATATCTATTTTGTTGCAGAAACGAAAGGATCTATGTCTAGTCTTCAATTAAAGCAAGCTGAGCAAGCAAAAATTGCCTGTGCGCGTGCTCACTTTAAAGCTTTAGCACAAGCTGGATTGATTAATGATCAGCACATCTATGATGTGGTTTCAAGTTATGAGGAATTATTAAATATTGTAAGATAGGAAGGAAAAAGAGATGGAATTTGTTGTATATCGTAAGGGAAGAGAAGTAGCTGTTTTTCAACGTAGGAGTGATGCAGAGAGATATGTGCGCTCTAAAACTGGATTTTTCGGTGAACCAGATGCTTATTATCAAATTGAACAAAGAGGTTGTTATTTGACAGAAGCAGCGGTAACTTACAAGGGATTGGCAGATGACTGCGATGAATTGATGACTTTGAGAAAATTCAGGGATTCTTATCTGGCTTTGCAAGAGGGTGGTCAGGAGGAAATTGAATCCTACTATAAGATGGCTCCTCAGATTGTTGCCAAGTTAGAGGAACATCCAAATCGTGAGGAAATACTAGAGTCTATCTGGCAGAACTCGTATTGCCTTGTGTTTCCTTGATTAAAGCAGGAGAGGATCAAGCTTGCCATCAATTATATAAAACATATACACTGGAACTGTCACAAAAAGTGGTCCAATAAAACGATTAGAATATACCAAAAGAGTTCGGCTCCTCGCTAACTTATATAGTACAGAGGAGCCCGAATTCTATTTAGATTCCCAATATCAAAACAAACGTATCAAGCTAATCACAAACAGCACATACTTAGAAGACTTTGAGTGGAATGATGAAGAGTTAAAAGAGTTGCAATTTAAGCAGTGGCTTGATGAAATGGTAGGGCTGTAAGGGGGATTTTTACCCATTGGGATTTAAGGAAACACAAAAGAGAAAGAGAGATAAAAAGATAACATGAAAAGAGATGATGGCGATTTGAATTTGTTTAAATTTGTAGGGATTGGGGCTGTATTGTTTTGCCTATTTATTATTATAGGGTCAAGGTTTGTGACTGTTGGGCTAGATAGTAAAGAAGATACCAAAGTAACACAAACAGAAAGCGCAGTAAGTCAAGAAGGCAAGTTACGTACTAATTTAAATGATGGTACAATTTTAGGTAAATTTTGGAATAGTGAAGGGCATTTTGTCGTAGTGTATGATGAGGAAACAAAAGTTGCTAAGATTTACCCAGTGAAGGAAAAGGAATGGGTTGAGTATAGAGTAGGGGAAACGTATTAAACAGCGTTAGAAGACTATAAACAGCCTTCTAGGGGGATGTTAGAAAGAGAGATAAAAAGATAACATGAAAAGAGATGATGGCGATTTATACTTATTTAAACTTGTGGGAATTGGGGCAGTGCTATTTTGCCTATTTATGATTATAGGGTCACGTTTTGTGACTGTTGGGCTAGAAGAACCTAAACCAGTACAAAAAGAACCATCAGAATACTTAAAGCAAGAGATACAGTTGGAAGATGCTAAAATACTTGGAAAGTTTTGGAATGATAAAGGGCATTTTATTGTGGTGTATAGAGATACTACAAAAGCCCCTGAAATCGTTGAGGTTGATGCTTCTGAGTGGGAGCTTATGGAAGTAGGTGTAAACTTTGTGACTGTTGGTGTAGGTAGCAAGGAAGAGACTAAAACAGTACAAAGGGAAAGCCTTGGATTTCAAGAAAGCAAGTTAAGGGCAAAATTAGAAGATGCTACTATTTTAGGCAAGTTTTGGAATAGTAAAGGTCACTTTATTGTAGTGTACAATGCTACTACAAAAGCCCCAGAGGTGGTCAAGGTTGAGCTTAATGAGTGGGAGCTTATGAATGTAGGGGAACTATATTAAAACGCTGTAGAAATCATACACTCACTTCTAAATATCAAAAAAATT
>ASZZ01000020.1 GCA_000430305.1 Streptococcus mitis 17/34 | reverse complement strand
TGCAGGAGTTCTTTTTATTTCTTTTACATAGAATAATTTGGTGCCTCATTAGTAATTTGTACATCATGAGGGTGGCTTTCTTTCAAACCAGCACCAGACATTTCAATAAATTGAGCGTTATCATGTAGTTCTTTAAGGTTAGCCGCACCACAGTAACCCATACCAGATCGGATACCACCAATCATTTGGAAGACGATATCAGCTGCCGCTCCTTTATAAGCAACACGACCTTCAATTCCTTCTGGAACAAGTTTATTTGCTTCATTGACAGAACCTTGGAAGTAACGATCGCTTGAGCCTTTTTTCATAGCAGCAATTGATCCCATACCACGGTAAGTCTTAAACTTACGTCCTTGGAAGATTTCAGTTTCGCCTGGAGCTTCGTCTGTTCCAGCAAACATTGATCCAAGCATAACTGCATTTCCACCTGCAGCAAGAGCTTTTACAATATCTCCAGAATACTTGATTCCACCGTCAGCAATGATCGTTTTACCATATTCACGCGCAACGGCTGCAGCATCATAGATAGCTGTTACTTGTGGAACACCAACACCAGCAATCACACGAGTAGTACAGATAGAACCTGGTCCAATACCAACCTTGACAACGTCTACACCTGCTTCGTAAAGTGCGCGCGCTCCCTCAGCAGTTGCAATATTTCCAGCAATCAAAGTACGATCTGGGAAGTGATCACGAATCTCAGCAATTTTACGCAAGACACCTGCAGAATGACCATGTGCAGTATCAATAACAATCGCATCCGCTCCTGCTTCAAAAAGAGCCTCTGCACGTTCAAATGTATCTGAAGTAACACCTACTGCACCTGCAACTAAGAGACGACCAAACTCATCTTTAGCAGCATTTGGAAACTCAATAACTTTTTCAATATCTTTGATAGTAATCAAACCAGAAAGACGACCTTCTTCATCTACCAAAGGAAGTTTTTCAATACGGTGTTCTTGAAGAATACTCTCAGCTGTTGCAAGATCTGTACCCACAGGAGCAGTCACAAGATTTTCACTAGTCATATGGTTTGAAATTGGTTGGTTATAATCTGAAATAAAACGAAGATCTCGGTTTGTCAAAATACCAACTAATTTACGATTTTCAAGTGTTTCAACAACTGGAACACCACTGATGCGGTAACGTCCCATAAGCTCATCAGCTTCAGCAATTGTATGTTCAGGCGTCAAGAAGAACGGATCAATAATAACTCCATTTTCAGAACGTTTTACCTTGCGAACCTCGTCTGCTTGTTGAGCAATAGACATGTTTTTATGGATAACTCCGAGACCACCTGCACGAGCAATAGCAATAGCCATTTGACTCTCTGTTACTGTGTCCATAGCAGCGGTAATAATTGGGATATTTAAAGTCAAATTATCTGCCAATTTAGTTGTTAAATCTGCATCGTTAGGCAATACATGACTTTCAGCTGGAATAAGCAATACATCATCAAAGGTAAAACCTTTTTTCAAAAATTTAGTGTCCCAATTAGACATTCGAAGTTTCCTCTTTTCTTTCTTTTTGAGCTTGACTCTTTTTATATTGTATCTATCATACCATTCTATAAAAATTTGTCAAATATTACAGGGGTAAATAAAAAACTATCTTTTCTTTCTGATAGAAATGATAGTTTCTTGTAAAATAAACCTAGTTAAAGTAATGAAGTCCCATTGCTCCTTTAACCTCAGATAGGGTTTGACCTGCAACTTCACGCGCTCTTTCACTACCTTTTTGAAGCATATTATAAACTTCTCCCATATCCTTAGCAAATTCGATACGGCGCTCACGAATAGGACCCAGTTCACGTTCTAATATTTCAAGTAGATAACGCTTGGTCTTCACATCACCAAGACCACCTCGTTGATAATGTTCTTTCATGTCAGCAATTTCTTGAGCATCTTCTGGACGACCAAAAACATCTAGATAATGGAAAACCATATTTCCTTCAATTTTACCTGGATCCTCAACGCGGATATGATCTGGATCTGTATACATACTCATTACTTTTTTACGCAAAGTATCCGCATCATCAGCTAAATAAATACCATTATTAAGGGATTTAGACATTTTAGCATTTCCATCTAAACCAGGCAAACGACCTGCTCTTTCATTTTCTGGATAAATACCTTCCGGTTCTACCAATACATCACATTTATATGCATTGTTAAAAGAACGAACAATCTCACGGGTTTGCTCAATCATTGGTTTCTGATCTGTCCCAACAGGAACATAATTAGCTTTGAAAGCAGTAATGTCAGCTGCTTGAGCGATTGGATAGACCAAGAATCCTGTCGGAATACTTTCCCCAAATCCTTTCTGAGCAATCTCTGTTTTTACTGTCGGATTGCGTTCCAAACGTGCTAATGAAACTAGATTCATATAGTACATAGACAACTCAGCTAATTCTGGAATTTGACTTTGAATAAAAATAGTTGACTTACTTGGATCCAATCCAACTGCAAGGTAATCCAAAGCCACATTTCCGATAGACTCTACAATTGTTTGAGGATCTTTGGCGTGATCTGTCAAGGCTTGTTGGTCAGCCAAGAACACAAACATATCATACTTATCCTCTTCCTGTAATAATACTCGATTTTTGAGACTTCCAACATAATGTCCAATATGCAATTTTCCTGTTGGACGGTCTCCTGTTAAAATAATTGGTTTAGTCATTTTGTTCTCCTTCGATATAGTCCCTTCAATTATAGCATTTTTTTAATGAAATAACCGCAATTTATCAAAATAAATCAACCTTGCTATTCACGACTTAATGTAAAGTGTACTGTAAATATAATTTACACAAAATTGACAGATAAAAATTTGAATATTTCCGTATTTTCTAGTAGAATAAATATATTACATATATAGGAGAAAAACATTGCTTACAGTATCTGATGTTTCACTACGTTTTAGTGATCGTAAACTTTTTGATGATGTCAATATCAAATTTACAGAAGGAAATACTTATGGATTAATCGGTGCTAATGGTGCCGGAAAATCAACCTTTTTAAAAATTTTAGCTGGAGATATCGAACCTACTACTGGTCACATCTCTCTTGGTCCAGATGAACGTCTCTCTGTTCTTCGTCAAAATCACTTTGACTATGAAGATGAACGTGCCATTGATGTCGTTATCATGGGAAATGAAAAACTTTATAGCATCATGAAGGAAAAAGATGCTATCTACATGAAGGAAGATTTCTCAGATGAGGATGGAGTGCGTGCTGCCGAACTTGAAGGAGAGTTTGCTGAGCTTGGCGGCTGGGAAGCAGAAAGTGAAGCCTCTCAACTACTTCAAAACCTAAACATTCCAGAAGAATTGCACTACCAAAATATGAGCGAATTGGCCAATGGTGAGAAAGTAAAGGTTCTCCTCGCCAAAGCACTTTTTGGTAAACCAGATGTTCTTCTATTGGACGAGCCTACCAACGGTTTGGACATCCAATCAATTACATGGTTAGAAGATTTCTTGATTGACTTTGATAATACAGTTATCGTAGTATCCCATGACCGCCACTTCTTAAACAAAGTATGTACTCACATGGCCGACCTTGACTTTGGAAAAATCAAACTCTATGTCGGAAACTATGACTTCTGGAAGGAATCTTCTGAGCTTGCTGCTAAATTGCTAGCAGACCGTAATGCTAAAGCAGAAGAAAAAATTAAGCAATTGCAAGAATTCGTTGCTCGTTTCTCTGCCAATGCTTCCAAATCAAGACAAGCAACATCACGTAAGAAAATGCTTGATAAGATTGAACTAGAAGAAATTGTACCATCTAGTCGTAAATATCCATTTATCAACTTTAAAGCGGAGCGTGAAATTGGTAATGATCTCTTGACAGTAGAAAATCTAACTGTAAAAATTGATGGTGAGACTATTTTAGATAATATCAGCTTTATCTTGCGTCCAGGTGATAAGACAGCTCTTATTGGACAAAATGATATCCAAACGACTGCATTAATTCGTGCAATCATGGGAGATATTGACTATGAAGGAACTGTCAAGTGGGGAGTTACAACTAGTCAATCTTACCTGCCAAAAGATAACTCAGCTGATTTCGCAGGTGGAGAATCAATTCTTGACTGGTTGCGTCAATTTGCAAGTAAAGAAGAAGATGACAATACTTTCCTACGCGGTTTCCTCGGCCGTATGCTCTTCTCTGGAGATGAAGTTAACAAACCTGTAAACGTCTTGTCAGGGGGAGAAAAAGTTCGTGTCATGCTTTCAAAACTAATGCTCTTGAAGTCAAATGTGCTTGTACTTGATGACCCAACCAATCACTTGGACTTGGAATCTATCTCAAGCTTGAATGACGGATTGAAAAACTTTAAAGAATCAATCATCTTTGCCAGTCATGACCACGAGTTTATTCAAACTTTGGCTAATCATATCATTGTCTTGTCTAAAAATGGCGTCATCGATCGTATCGATGAAACCTATGATGAATTCCTAGAAAATGCAGAAGTACAAGCAAAAGTTAAAGAACTTTGGAAAGACTAAATAAAACTTCAAAACTCAGTTGGGTTAACCAGCTGAGTTTTCTAACATTTTATGAGGTAACATGAAATTATTTTTTAAAACATATTGGAACTATTTTGTTTCTTTCATCATTCCTGTATTGATTATGACAGGAGTATACCTATCTCAAGGTATCTACTGGAATAGTGACAACTCTCCTCTATTAGGAGATGGCTTTCATCAATACGTTATTTTTGATATAACTCTAAGGAATATCCTACATGGAAATGGTAGTCTGTTTTACACCTTTACAAGTGGCCTAGGACTAAACTTCTATGCCCTATCTAGTTATTACTTGGGTAGTTTCCTTTCACCACTAGTTTACTTTTTTGATTTAACGAATATGCCAGATGCTGTCTATCTGACAACTCTCTTAAAATTTGGATTGATTGGTTTGTCAACCTTCTTTAGTCTAAATAGATTATTTAAAGATATTCCGAAATCTTTAAAACTAGCCTTATCCACTTCTTATGCTCTGATGAGCTTTACCGTTAGTCAGTTAGAGATAAAAACCTGGCTGGATATTTTTATCTTGATTCCTTTCATTATAACTGGTTTACACCTACTTATAACTGAAAAGAAATTCTCATTATACTTTACAAGTCTGTCAATCTTATTTATCCAAAACTATTATTTTGGCTATATGACAGCATTGTTTCTTATTTTCTGGTATCTCTGTCAAATTTCTTGGGACTTTAAAACTCGAAAATCATCTTTTCTTGATTTCATAATCACCTCCGTTTTAGCTGGCATGGCTAGTTTGATTATGACTCTTCCAACTCTGTTTGATTTACAGACACATGGGGAAAAATTGACTGAAGTTACAAAGTTTCAAACTGAAAGTAGCTGGTATCTTGATCTCTTTGCTAAGCAATTCATTGGTTCTTTTGACACAACAAAGTATGGGGCCATCCCAATGATTTTTGTTGGACTACTCCCCTTTATTTTGACCATTTTATTTTTTACGCTGAAATCTATTAAGTTTCCCGTGAAACTTATCTATTCAATCTTCTTTACATTTTTAATTGCAAGCTTTTATATAGAAGCTCTTGATTTATTTTGGCAAGGCATGCATACTCCAAACATGTTTTTACATCGCTATGCTTGGATTTTCTCTACCTTGTTAATCTACACAGCAGCGGAAGTCTTAAATCGTCTGAAAGAAATTAAAATCTGGAACTTTTTAGTTTCGCTTTTTCTTGTAGTAACAGGATTTTTAGCTACCATCTATCTAAAATCACATTATTCTTTTTTAACAGATTTGAATATTCTGCTTACTCTTGAATTTTTGATTGTCTATTCTCTTTTACTCCTTGCAGTTATCAAAAAGTTTATCTCTGTAAATCTATTTGCCATTCTAATCTCTTTATTTATAATGGTTGAAATGAGTTTAAATGCTTCATCTCAAATGGACGGAATTGCTAAGGAATGGGGATTTGCTTCTCGAAGTGCATATAGTAGAGATATCCCAGCTATGGAATCTTTCTCAACATATATTGGAAATCAATTTACTCGTACTGAGAAACTAGAGACTCAGACAGGAAATGACAGTATGAAATTCAACTACAATGGAATCTCTCAATTTTCATCTGTTCGAAATCGTTCAGCAAGCTCTACTTTAGATAAACTTGGTTTTAAATCCTCTGGGACTAATCTCAATCTCCGTTATGCAAATAATAGTATTTTGGCTGATAGTTTATTTGGTATCCAGTATAATATCTCAGACAGTCCTATTGATAAGTATGGTTTTAAAGATATCTATCAAAAAAATAATCTTACCCTATATGAAAATCAATACTCTCTTCCGATTGCCTTTGCTAGTCAATCTATTTACAACAATGTCAAGTTCACTGAACATACTTTAGATAATCAAGCCTCGTTTTTAAATCAACTTGCTGACGTCAATTTTGATTATTTTTCTCCAATCTCCTATGAAAAAACAGAGAATACTGATGATTTGATTAGTGTTACAAGTTCTTCAAATGAGGATGCAGCAATCCAATATCAAATTGAAGTGCCAGAAAACAGTCAAGTTTATCTTTCTTTCACAAACCTTCACTTTTCTAATGACAAACAAAAAAAGGTTGACATCCTTGTAAATGGGGAAAAGAAAACTTTTACAACTGATAATGTCTTCTCCTTCTTTAATCTAGGATATACTAAAGAGAAAAAAACTTTCAATATTCATGTTAGTTTCCCTGGAAATTCACAGGTATCATTTGAATCTCCTACCTTCTATCGTTTAGATACCAAAACTTTTACCGAGGCAATTCAAAAAATTAAAGAACAACCTGTCACAGTATCAACTTCTAAAAATAAGGTCTTTGCTACATATGATGTCAAACAAGATACGTCGATTTTCTTCACCATTCCTTATGACAAAGGTTGGTCTGCCTACCAAGATGGTAAGAAAATAAAAATTAACCAAGCTCAAACTGGCTTTATGAAAGTTGACGTTCCTAAGGGAAAAGGAACTATTACACTTTCCTTTATTCCCAATGGGTTTGTTATTGGAGCAATCTGTTCCCTTACTTCTCTTTTACTATTTGCAATCTATAATCACAAACGAAAGTCATCTAAGACATAAAAAATCGACCAGTTGGTCGATTTTTTTAATTTTCTTCCATTTTCTTAGGTCGATAGGCTAGCATACCTAAACCAGTAAATAGGGCTAATATCACAGCAAGGAAAATGACTTGATGATGAATATTTCCTGTCATAGAGATTGTTTGTCGTAATCCCGAAACCGAATAACTCATTGGTAACCAGGGATTAATAGCTCTAAAGAAATCATTTGTCAAGGCAAGTGGATAAGTACCTGCACTTGATGCTAACTGTAATAATAGCAAAATAAGAGAGAAAAAAGCTCCTATACGGCTATTCCATGTTGTTAATGCAGTTACCATAGACATAAATGTTAAGCTTGCGATAATAATTAAGAACAAGGTTCTCATTTCATGATTTGCTGTTAGACCAATAAGATGAACGCCACCATAGACTAAGAAAGCGGCTAAAACAGCTATAACTCCATTTATCTCAAAGCGAGATTTGAACCAAGCCCAGCGAGTTTCAGGATGACGATCTGAAGGTAATTTAGCAAAAATCATATTTGTTGATAATGCAGCGACAAAGAGAGCGACTGATATCATATAAGGAGCCATAGCAATCCCATTTACAGGAACTTGATCATTGTCTGTTTTTGAAAGATTGAGTGGATTTGACAAAATCTCTGCATTTTGAGATTCCGTAGATGCTGATTTGAGTTGATCACTAGCATTACCTAGTCCTTGTCCTAAAGAAGCAACTCCTGTCTGTAAATCTTCCAATCCAGAAGTTAACTTTGTTCCACCTTCTGCAAGTTTCCCAGATCCATCTGCCAATTTATTAGCTCCATTCTCTAATTGAGAAGCACCTGAAAGTAACTGACTGGATTTGTCTGCTAATTGACCAGATCCTGATTGTAATTTATCAACTCCTGCCATTAATTCTTGACTCTTTTGATTCAATTGGTTAGAGCCAGTTGATAATTTTTCAATACCAGATACTAATTCTGGAGTTTTTTCAACTAATTGACCAACTCCTGCTGTCAAGATAGAAGATTTTTGTGTCAAGGTGTTTGAGCCTGAAACTAGTTGATCCAAACTACCTGTCAAGGTGGAATTCTTTTCACTTAGTTGACTTGCACCCTGAGAAACTTTATCAACACCTGCAGTATATTCATTTACACCTGATGCAATCGACTGACTAGCAGGAACTAATTTACTCGTCACTGCTCCCTGCATTTCTGTTAATCCACTTGACAATCTTGTCAAAGAAGTAGATGCAAGCGGTAATACTTGATTAGCTTGATCTTTTAACGTTGAAAGATTTGAAGATTTATTTTGTAAGTTTTTTAAACCTCCCTGTAAACCTTGTACTAAAGCTACAATTGACTGAGCTGATTGAATACTATCAGTCGAATTTTGAGGTACAGAAGCACTTATCTCAGCTTGTTGCTCACTTGTCAAGGATTGATAAGCTGCTGTCGATTGAATATTGGCTAATGTAGTCGCTTTTTCAGACTGAGTACTTGCTAGCATTTGATTAGAAAGAGATACTATACTTGATAAAACAGAATCTAACTGTTTTGTATCTCCAACATCAATATTTTGAATGGCTTGATTTAACTGATTCAGACCAGAAGATAATTGATTAATTTGATCTTTTTTCCCAGACGAAGCATCTAACTTGCTAGAAAGTTGTTGAATCCCTTCACTTAATTGCTCCACCCCCATTCGAAGTGTAGCTGATTGACTAGATAACTGATTAGCACCTGTTGCAAGATTTCCCACTCCATTTGTATAGGCACTAACACCAGATGAAAATTGATTAAGACCAGTATTGAGCTGAGAAACACCGCCAGTATAGGCCTCTACACCAGTATATAACTGATTGATTCCCCCTACTAATTCAGGACTTTTAGAAGATAATTGACCTAATCCCCTATCTAATTGACTCACTGCACCAGTATATGTAACTAAACCACTATTAAAATTCCCTAAGCCAAGATGAAGTTGTTCAACACCAGAGACATAAGAGGATAATCCTTTAGTAAACTGCTCCGTTCCATTTGAAAATGTTAAACTTGAAGCTGCTAAAGAGTGTAGGTTAGTAGTCAATGTTTGACTACCTGTCACTAACTGATTCGCTCCATCAGTTAATTTTTCACTACCAGAAGCTGCTTGACTCATACCATCCTTTAAATCGCTCATTTTGTTAAATAAGGCTTTAGTATAGGTCTCGGTTACATTGGTAGAAACATTCTGCTTCAATTGTGTCATCGCAGAATCGCTCATCTTGCTGGCAATAAAACTATGACCACTTGAAGTCTGATAATCGATTTGCATTTGCGCTGGATGATCCGTTAAAATAGAAGCTGCTTTTTCAGATAAATCACTTGGTAAAGTCACTACCATATAGTAATCGCCATCTTCCAATCCCTTCTTTCCTTCATCTTCATCTACAAAATGAAAATCCAAGCTTTTATTTTCTTTTAAATTGGACACCATGTCTTTTCCTATTGCCATGGTATTACCGTTATAGGAAGCCTCTTTATCATTATTGACAACTGCCACAGGTAAGTCAGACAATTGCCCATATGGATCCCACATTGATGACAAAAATATGATATTGTACAGAGCTGGAATAAGAGAAATTCCTATCATGACAATAATAAAGGTTGGTTTTTTTAAAATTGCTTTCCATTCTTTAAACATAGCTTCTCCTTTTTTTAAACATATTGTCTAAAATTTTGATATAATAGATTATACATTAAAAAATCTAAATTACAAGATAAAAAATTCGTTTTTAGACATATAGTCTAATTTGTTTACAAGGAGGAAGTATGCAAGAAAGTAACAAACGCTTAAAAACAAAGCGAACTATTGAAAATGCTATGGTACAATTACTGATGGAACAGCCATTTGATCAAATTTCTACTGTCAAGTTAGCAGAAAAAGCCGGAATTAGTCGTTCCAGCTTCTATACTCACTATAAGGATAAGTATGATATGATTGAACACTATCAAAGCAAGCTATTCCATACATTTGAATATATTTTTCAAAAACATGCTCATCACAAAAGAGATGCTATTTTAGAAGTATTTGAATATCTAGAATCAGAACCACTTCTGGCTGCCCTTCTTTCTGAAAATGGGACTAAAGAAATCCAAAATTTCTTACGAAATAAACTTCATATCATGCTCAGTACGGATTTACAAAAACGCTTTATGCAACTAAATCTAAATACCACTGAATTAGAATATAGTAGCGTCTATCTAACTCACGCACTTTTTGGTGTCTGTCAAACTTGGATTGCACATGGAAAAAAAGAAAGTCCTCAAGAAATAACAGACTTCCTTATGAAGATGCTTGGTGATGCAAATTGATACAAAAAGAGGAACACAGTTGTGTTCCCTTTTATCTATACTCCGCCAGTAGGACTCGAACCTACGACATCATGATTAACAGTCATGCGCTACTACCAACTGAGCTATGGCGGATAAAATAGTCCGTACGGGATTCGAACCCGTGTTACCGCCGTGAAAAGGCGGTGTCTTAACCCCTTGACCAACGGACCTTCTATCTGTAGCAGATATAACCATTATATCAATTTCTTACTAATTGTCAATCACTTTTGAGATTTTTTCTCTAAAATATCTTTCAATTTTCTAATTTTTAACCTTGAAATAGGACAGCGATGGTCTTCATAGAAAACAACTTCTAGATTCTTTCGGTCAATTTCTCTGATATTGCCTATATTTACCAAAAATGACTTATGAGGAGAATAAAATCGCTGAGTATGTTTGTCTTTCTCCTGAATATCCGTCATTGTTCCATAGAACTCTTTTGCAAAATTCTTACCAATGATACGCAATTTATGAGAGACCCCTGTTGTTTCAATATACAAAATATCATGGTAAGGGATTTTTAAATCATTTCCCTTGTAATTATAGTCAAAATAATCTACCACATCTTCATTTTCAAGTAACATACTCTTCGTGTAGAAGATATTTTGCTCAATTCTCTTCTTAAACATCTCATCATTGATATCCTTATCAACAAAATCTAGGGCTGATACCTGGTATTTATAGGTTAGAGTCGCAAACTCTGATCGACTGGTGATAAAGACGATAATAGCGTAAGGATTGTAATGACGAATGAGCTGAGCCACTTCAAATCCCTTTTTCTCAATTCCATGAATATCGATATCTAGGAAATAAAGCTGATTTACTTCATCGTTTTCAATGTATTCTTCAAATTCACGGACTTTTCCCGTTGTCTTGTATGATATTGGAATATTCGATTCTTTCGAAATTTCATCCAATATTCTCTCTAGTCTCACTTGATGTTCAATAACATCTTCTAAAATTAAAACTTTCATTCAAATTCCCTCTTAAATCTAATGATTTGTCTAAATGTACTGCCTTCCATCTCTGTTTCTAAAATAATATTGTTGTACTTATCTAGTAGTTCTTTCACATTATTTAATCCGACTCCGCGATTTCTTCCCTTAGTAGAGAATCCTAATGCAAATAGATCTCCTGAAGGAGTCATCGTCATTTTACATGAATTCTGAATTACAATAACTGTTTCAGCTTCCATCTTAATAACTGCTACTTCCATCTGCTTTTTATAGCTATCAGCCGATCCTTCGACAGCATTGTTCAATAAAGCGCTCATGATACGAACCAAATCCAATAGTTCAATTGGGAGCCTGGTAATCGTATCTTTTACTTCCAGTGTAAACTCTACACCGTTATTTCGAGCATAAACAATTGACTGAGCAACCAAGCTTCGTAAAGCTGAATCTTCTATGTTGTTCAAATCAAAGTAAGTGTATTTATCTGAACGCAGTTTGTGATTAGCTTTGACCAAAACTTCATTGTAAACTCTGTCAATTTCCTGTAAATCACCACTGTCAATTGCCATCTGCATGCTGACAAGCATTCCAGCATAGTCATGCCGAAAACCACGAATTTCATTATACAGACTGACAATTTCATCTGTGTAATTCTGTAAATGTTTCTGTTCAAATTTCTTCTGCTTCAATGCAATCTCTTTCTCCATTTGATCTTTATGAGAATTCATTGCAAAGAAAGTCAAAAGGAGAGAAATAAAGACAATAGATGACAAAATACTTCCAAAACTATTCAAATGTTTAATCGTACTTACCATATCAGAAACGAAAGATACAATATGTAGCAATAGTAAAGCAAAAAATACTTTTTTCAAGAAAGGATAAAGGTAGTCCTTGTCAAAATAGGTTAGTTCCAAATGGAAATAATGAATGATTTTTAAGACAACAAAATAGGTCAACACCGTTACAACGAAAAAGAATGGGTAATAATGTTGTAAAACAAAATTGTCTCCTGTTATAGAGGAGAAAGTTACGGACAGAAAGTTATGAGTGCTCTCATATAAAAGAGATAGTAGTAAACTTAGAAATATTCCTCTATCCCTCTCATACTGTTTAATCCATCGAAAATAGGAATATAAGCCCAAAGGAAGTAAAAATGTTGCAGTCCCTAACCCATCCAAATTTAGAAGATAAAAGGAAAGTTCAAGTACTACTTCTACTAGTAATGTATAAGCACCAAAAACGTATAGCTCTTTTCTATTTATTTGACCTTTACAAATTAAATGGTAACTGTGACTAATAATTAAAAAATGACCAATAACTGTCCCAAATCCAAGTAAATTCATTACTCTTTCTCCTTATTTCATTACTTTTTTCGTTGGAAAAGAAAATCAAGGAGGAGGTCTGAAATTCTACTTTCCCCACCTTGAATCTCCTGCAAGTCTTTTTCCTTCAAGGCTACAAACTGTTCCAATTTAACTGTGTTTTTCATAATAAAATCTCCTAAAATGTTTTTTTCTTGTAAGCTAACTTACAAAAACCATTATACAAAATGGAATTTCATTTTAGATAAAATTCTCTCAACTGTCATTTTTTTCTCCCAAAGTGTACTTTTTTAAGAAAAAAGCCGGGAAAATTCCCAGCTTTGCTACTATATTGATCCCAGCAGGATTCGAACCTGCGACCGTTCGCTTAGAAGGCGAATGCTCTATCCAGCTGAGCTATGAGACCTAACACAATCATTCTACCAAAAATTCAATTAAAAGTCAATTTTCTATTTATGGTAGGGTGATCCCTGCTGAATCGTAAAAGCGCGATAAATTTGTTCAACAAGGACTAGTCTCATTAACTGATGGGGCAAGGTTAAACGGCCAAAACTGACAGAAAGATTGGCTCTCTTTTTTACATCCTGTGCTAACCCCAGACTCCCTCCAATAATAAAGGTAAGAGTAGAAAATCCTTTTATAGAAGCTTCTTCTAACTGCTGACTAAATTCTTCTGAGGAGAAAGTTTTCCCTTCTATAGCCAACACAATAACGAAATCACGGTCACCAACTTTTGATAAAATTCGCTGACCTTCTATTTCTAAAATTTTTTGATTTTCTGATTCACTGGCCCTATCTGGTGTTTTTTCATCTGCTAACTCAATCATTTCAAGCTTAGCAAATCGAGAAATTCGTTTTGAATACTCTGCGATACCATCTTTTAAATACTTTTCTTTCAGTTTCCCAACTGTTATAACTTTAATTTTCATGACTCTATTCTAACATATTCTCTATTTTTTCACATCTTATTCACAAAATAAAAGGTTAATTTTAACTGAGAAAACCACAGATTTTTGAAAGTTATCCACAATCTGTGAAAAACTTTTGTGTTTAAGTTATAATTAAGCTAGTCAGTTTATACTTTCAGTAATTTCAAACATATGGAGGCAAATATGAAACATTTAAAAACATTTTACAAAAAATGGTTTCAATTATTAGTCGTTATCGTCATTAGCTTTTTTAGTGGTGCCTTGGGTAGTTTTTCAATAACCCAACTAACTCAAAAAAGTGGTGTAAGTAACTCCAAAAACAATAGCACTATCACACAGACTGCCTATAAAAACGAAAATTCAACAACGCAGGCTGTTAATAAAGTAAAAGATGCCGTTGTTTCTGTTATTACTTATTCAGCAAATAGACAAAATAGCGTATTTGGTAATGATGATACTAATACAGATTCTCAGCAAATTTCTAGTGAAGGATCTGGGGTCATTTATAAAAAAAATGACAAAGAAGCTTACATTGTCACCAACAATCACGTTATAAATGGCGCCAGTAAAGTAGATATTCGCTTGTCAGATGGGACTAAAGTGCCTGGAGAAATCGTCGGAGCAGATACTTTCTCTGATATTGCTGTCGTCAAAATCTCTTCCGAAAAAGTGACTACAGTAGCTGAATTTGGTGATTCTAGTCAGTTAACTGTAGGAGAAACTGCTATTGCTATTGGTAGCCCATTGGGTTCTGAATATGCAAATACTGTCACTCAAGGTATCGTATCTAGTCTCAATCGAAATGTATCTTTAAAATCTGAAGATGGACAAGCCATTTCTACAAAAGCCATCCAAACTGATACTGCTATTAACCCAGGTAACTCTGGTGGCCCACTAATCAATATTCAAGGACAAGTTATCGGAATTACCTCAAGTAAAATTGCCACAAATGGAGGAACATCTGTAGAAGGTCTTGGTTTCGCAATTCCTGCAAATGATGCTATCAATATTATTGAACAGTTAGAAAAGAACGGAAAAGTGACGCGTCCAGCTTTGGGCATCCAAATGGTCAATCTCTCAAATATTAATACAAGTGATATTAGAAGACTTAATATTCCAAGCAGTGTAACATCTGGTGTAGTTGTTCGTTCGGTACAAAGTAATATGCCTGCCAATGGTCACCTTGAAAAATACGATGTTATTACAAAAGTAGATGACAAAGACATTGCTTCATCAACAGACTTACAAAGTGCTCTTTACAATCATTCTATCGGAGACACAATTAAGATAACCTACTATCGTAACGGTAAAGAAGACACTACATCTATTAAACTTGACAAGAGTTCAGGTGATTTAGAATCTTAATTGACATCTATGTAAAGAAAACTTTACATAAGAGAAAAGATGTGTTAGTGTAGAACCATGGAAAAATTTGAAATGATTTCTATCACGGATATACAAAAAAATCCCTATCAACCTCGAAAAGAATTTGATAGAGAAAAATTACATGAACTAGCACAGTCTATCAAAGAAAATGGGGTTATTCAACCGATTATTGTTCGTCAATCTCCTGTGATTGGTTATGAAATCCTTGCAGGAGAGAGACGCTATCGGGCTTCACTTTTAGCTGGTCTACATTATATCCCAGCTGTTGTTAAGCAACTTTCAGACCAGGAGATGATGGTCCAGGCCATCATTGAAAATTTACAGAGAGAAAATTTAAATCCAATAGAAGAAGCACGCGCCTATGAATCTCTCGTAGAAAAAGGATTTACCCATGCTGAAATTGCAGATAAAATGGGCAAGTCTCGTCCTTATATCAGTAACTCGATTCGTTTGCTTTCCTTACCAGAACAGATTATCTCAGAAGTAGAAAATGGCAAACTATCACAAGCCCATGCGCGTTCTCTAGTCGGGTTGAATAAGGAACAACAAGACTATTTCTTTCAACGAATTATAGAGGAAGACATTTCTGTAAGGAAGTTAGAAGCTCTTCTGACAGAGAAAAAACAAAAGAAACAGCAAAAAAATGATCATTTCATACAAAATGAAGAAGAACAGTTAAAAAAACTACTCGGATTAGATGTAAAAATCAAACTATCTAAAAAAGACAGTGGAAAACTCATTATTTCTTTTTCAAATCAAGAAGAATACAGTAGAATTATCAACAGCCTGAAATAAGGCTGTTCTTTTATTTTTTTTATCTCACAAGGTTATCCACTATTTTTTTTCGATAAAAAGCTTAATAAATCAATAGTTTTTAATTTTATCCCCAACCTGTGGATAAAGCTTGATAACATTGTGGATTATTTTTCACAGCTTGTGGAAAATTCTTACTATCTATGGTAAAATAAGTCTAGCATTAAACTTTTAAACAAATAGTAAAGGAGGAGAACGGATTGAAAGAAAAACAATTTTGGAATCGTATCTTAGAATTTGCGCAAGAAAGACTAACTCGATCCATGTATGATTTCTATGCTATTCAAGCTGAACTCATCAAGGTAGAAGAAAATGTTGCTACTATATTTTTACCTCGATCTGAAATGGAAATGGTCTGGGAAAAACAACTAAAAGATATTATTGTAGTAGCTGGTTTTGAAATTTATGATGCTGAAATAACTCCCCATTATATTTTCCACAAACCTCAAGATATTACTATCTCACAAGTTGAAGAAGCTACAAATTCAACTCTTTATGACTATAGTCCAAAGTTAGCATCTATTCCTTATTCAGAGACTGGATTAAAAGAGAAGTATACCTTTGATAATTTTATCCAAGGAGATGAAAATGTTTGGGCAAAATCTGCTGCTTTAGCTGTTTCAGAGGATCTTGCTTTGACCTATAACCCTCTTTTCATCTATGGAGGACCAGGCCTTGGTAAGACTCACCTATTAAATGCTATTGGTAATGAAATTCTAAAAAACATTCCTGATGCGCGTGTTAAATATATCCCTGCTGAAAGCTTTATTAACGACTTCCTAGATCACTTAAGACTAGGAGAAATGGAAAAGTTTAAAAAAAACTTACCGTAGCCTTGATCTTTTACTGATTGATGATATTCAATCTTTAAGTGGTAAAAAAGTCGCAACGCAAGAAGAATTTTTTAATACCTTTAATGCCCTTCACGACAAGCAAAAACAAATTGTTCTAACCAGTGACAGAAGTCCAAAACATCTGGAAGGCCTTGAAGAAAGACTTGTCACGCGCTTTAGTTGGGGATTAACCCAGCATATTGCACCTCCTGAATTTGAAACTCGTATTGCCATTTTACAAAGTAAGACAGAACATTTAGGCTATAATTTCCAAAACGATACTTTAGAATACTTAGCAGGTCAATTTGATTCAAATGTTCGAGACCTTGAGGGAGCAATTAATGACATCACCTTAGTTGCTAGAGTAAAGAAAATCAAAGATATTACGATTGGTGTTGCTGCAGAAGCTATTAGAGCTCGAAAACAAGATGTTAGCCAAATCCTCGTCATTCCAATTGATAAAATTCAAGCTGAAGTAGGTAACTTCTATGGAGTTAGTGTCAAAGAAATGAAGGGAAGCAGACGCCTTCAAAATATTGTTTTAGCCCGTCAAGTAGCCATGTATTTATCTAGAGAACTGACAGATAATAGTCTTCCAAAAATTGGGAAGGAATTTGGAGGAAAAGATCATACAACAGTCATTCATGCCCATGCAAAAATTAAATCTTTGATTGATGAAGACGATAACTTACGTTTAGAAATTGAATCAATCAAAAAGAAAATCAAATAACTTGTGGATAACTTTCACTTTTTTATCTTTTTTATCCACATTTTTTAAACAAGTCAAAAAACTTGATATAACTTACTTTAAGTCTGTTTTCCACAGATTTCACAGACTCTATTATTACTATTATCCTTCTAATACTAAAAATAAATAAAGGAGAATCCATGATTCATTTTTCAATTAATAAAAATTTATTTCTACAAGCATTGAATACAACTAAGAGAGCTATTAGTTCTAAAAATGCTATTCCTATTTTATCAACTGTAAAAATTGACGTAACCAATGAAGGTGTTACTTTAATTGGTTCAAATGGTCAAATTTCAATTGAAAATTTTATTTCTCAAAAAAATGAAGATGCTGGTTTGTTAATTACTTCTTTAGGTTCGATTCTTCTTGAAGCTTCTTTCTTCATCAATGTGGTATCTAGTCTACCTGATGTGACTCTTGATTTTAAAGAAATTGAACAAAATCAAATTGTTTTAACCAGTGGAAAATCAGAAATTACCCTAAAAGGAAAAGATAGTGAACAGTACCCACGAATTCAAGAAATTTCAGCAAGCACTCCTTTGGTTCTTGAAACAAAATTACTCAAGAAAATTATCAATGAAACAGCTTTTGCGGCAAGTACACAAGAAAGTCGTCCAATTTTGACAGGTGTCCACTTCGTATTGAGCCAACACAAGGAGCTAAAAACAGTTGCGACAGACTCTCATCGTCTAAGCCAGAAAAAATTGACTCTTGAAAAAAATAGTGATGATTTTGATGTCGTGATTCCTAGCCGTTCTTTACGCGAATTTTCAGCGGTATTTACAGATGATATTGAAACTGTAGAGATTTTCTTTGCTAACAATCAAATACTCTTTAGAAGCGAAAATATTAGCTTCTATA
The DNA here is from genome assembly GCA_000430305.1 of Streptococcus mitis 17/34. Taxonomy (GTDB): domain Bacteria; phylum Bacillota; class Bacilli; order Lactobacillales; family Streptococcaceae; genus Streptococcus; species Streptococcus mitis_AW. The sequence goes on along the minus strand of ASZZ01000020.1, from coordinate 12,040 downwards.
CTCGTTTGTTAGAAGGTAACTATCCTGATACAGATCGTTTGATTCCAACAGACTTTAACACTACAATTACTTTTGATGTGGTAAACTTACGTCAGTCAATGGAACGCGCTCGCCTTTTATCAAGTGCGACTCAAAATGGTACTGTGAAGCTTGAAATTAAAGGTGGAGTTGTTAGCGCCCATGTTCACTCTCCAGAAGTTGGTAAAGTAAACGAGGAAATCGATACTGATCAGGTGACTGGTGATGATTTGACTATTAGTTTCAACCCAACTTACTTGATTGATTCCCTTAAAGCTTTAAATAGCGAAAAGGTGACCATTAGCTTTATCTCAGCTGTTCGTCCATTTACTCTTGTGCCAGCAGATACTGACGAGGACTTTATGCAGCTCATTACACCAGTTCGTACAAATTAAGTGAAAGAGGTTGAGCTTAGCTCGCCTCTTTTATGATATAATCGAAAAAGAAAAGGAGAGTAGTATGTATCAAGTTGGAAATTTTGTTGAGATGAAAAAACCACACGCTTGTACCATCAAGTCAACAGGAAAAAAAGCTAATCGTTGGGAAATTACACGTGTAGGAGCAGATATCAAAATAAAATGCAGTAATTGTGACCATGTTGTCATGATGGGGCGCTATGATTTTGATCGAAAAATGAATAAGATAATTGACTAAGAAGCCTTAGTTAGAGGGTTAGCAAGTTTTCCCTTTTTGTGTTATAATATTAGGGATTGAAATGAAAACGGAGAATGAGAAAATATGGCTTTAACAGCAGGTATCGTTGGTTTGCCAAACGTTGGTAAATCAACACTATTTAATGCAATTACAAAAGCAGGAGCAGAGGCAGCGAACTACCCATTTGCGACTATTGATCCAAACGTTGGAATGGTAGAAGTTCCAGATGAACGCCTACAAAAACTAACTGAGATGATCGCACCTAAAAAGACGGTTCCAACAACATTTGAATTTACAGATATTGCAGGGATTGTAAAAGGAGCTTCAAAAGGAGAAGGGCTAGGAAATAAATTCTTAGCTAATATCCGTGAAGTAGACGCGATTGTTCACGTAGTTCGTGCTTTTGATGATGAAAATGTGATGCGTGAGCAAGGACGTGAAGATGCCTTTGTGGATCCACTTGCAGATATTGATACCATTAATCTGGAATTGATTCTTGCTGACTTAGAATCAGTCAATAAGCGTTATGCGCGTGTAGAAAAGATGGCACGTACGCAAAAAGATAAAGAATCAGTAGCAGAATTTAATGTTCTTCAAAAGATTAAACCAGTACTTGAAGATGGAAAATCAGCTCGCACCATCGAATTTACAGATGAAGAACAAAAAGTTGTCAAAGGTCTTTTCCTTTTGACAACTAAACCAGTTCTTTATGTTGCCAATGTCGATGAGGATGTAGTTTCAGATCCAGATTCTATCGACTATGTCAAACAAATTCGTGAATTTGCAGCGACAGAAAATGCAGAGGTAGTAGTAATTTCAGCGCGTGCTGAGGAAGAAATTTCTGAGTTAGACGAAGAAGACAAGCAAGAGTTTCTTGAAGCACTTGGGTTGACAGAATCAGGTGTTGACAAGTTGACTCGCGCAGCTTATCACTTACTTGGACTTGGAACTTACTTCACAGCTGGTGAAAAAGAGGTTCGAGCTTGGACCTTTAAACGTGGTATGAAGGCTCCTCAAGCAGCTGGTATTATCCACTCAGACTTTGAAAAAGGCTTTATTCGTGCAGTTACCATGTCATATGAGGATCTAGTGAAATACGGTTCTGAAAAGGCTGTAAAAGAAGCTGGACGCTTGCGTGAAGAAGGAAAAGAATATATCGTCCAAGACGGCGATATCATGGAATTCCGCTTTAATGTCTAAAAAATTTAATGAATAGTATCAATTAGGTTGGAAAAAAATTCCAACCCTTTTGGCTTTTGAAAGGAAAAATAAATGACCAAATTACTTGTAGGCTTGGGAAATCCAGGAGATAAATATTTTGAAACAAAACATAATGTTGGTTTTATGTTGATTGACCAACTAGCGAAGAAACAGAATGTCACTTTTACACACGATAAGATATTTCAAGCTGACCTAGCATCTTTTTTTCTTAATGGAGAAAAAATTTATTTTGTTAAACCAACGACCTTTATGAATGAAAGTGGAAAAGCGATTCATGCTTTATTGACTTACTATGGTTTGGATATTGAAGATTTACTCATCATTTACGACGATCTTGACATGGAAGTTGGGAAAATTCGTTTAAGAGCAAAAGGATCAGCAGGTGGTCATAATGGTATCAAGTCTATTATTCAACATATTGGAACCCAGGTCTTTAATCGTGTTAAGATTGGAATTGGAAGACCCAAAAACGGCATGTCAGTTGTTAATCATGTTTTAAGTAAGTTTGACAAGGATGATTATATCGGTATTTTACAGTCTATTGACAAGGTTGACGAATCTGTAAATTATTATTTACAAGAGAAAAATTTTGAGAAAACAATGCAGAGGTATAACGGATAAATGGTGACCTTATTAGATTTATTCTCAGAAAATGATCAGATTAAAAAATGGCATCAAAGTTTAACAAATAAGAAAAGACAACTAATACTAGGTTTATCAATGTCTACTAAGGCTCTTGCAATTGCAAGCAGTTTAGAAAAAGAAGATAAGATTGTTTTATTGACATCAACTTATGGAGAAGCGGAAGGGCTTATTAGTGATCTTATTTCTATCTTGGGTGAGGAATTTGTCTATCCATTTTTAGTAGATGATTCCCCTATGGTCGAGTTTTTAATGTCTTCACAAGAAAAAATTATCTCACGGGTTGAAGCATTGCGTTTTTTGAGTGATCCGTCTAAGAAAGGGATCTTAGTTTGTAATATTGCAGCAAGTCGGTTGATTTTACCCTCTTCAACTGTATTTAAAGAAAGTATTATAAAAATTGCAGTTGGTGAAGAATATGATCAACATGTGCTTATCCATCAGCTAAAGGAAATTGGTTATCGAAAGGTTACACAAGTACAAACTCAAGGAGAATTTAGTCTTCGAGGAGATATTTTAGATATTTTTGAAATATCTCAGTTAGAACCTTGCCGAATCGAGTTTTTGGTGATGAAGTTGATGGCATTCGTACTTTTGAAGTCGAGACACAATTATCGAAAGAAAATCAGTCAGAACTCATTATCTTTCCAGCTAGCGATATTCTTATAAGAGAAGAAGATTATCAACGAGGTAAGTTGACTTTAGAAAAACAAATTTTGAAGACTCTATCACCGATTCTGAAATCCTATCTAGAAGAAATTCTTTCAAGTTTTCACCAAAAACAAAGTCATGCAGATTCTCGGAAGTTTTTATCCTTGTGCTATGAAAAGACATGGACTGTCTTTGATTATATTGAAAAAGACATACCAATATTCTTTGATGATTATCAAAAATTGATGAATCAGTATGAAGTCTTTGAAAGAGAATTAGCGCAATGCTTTACAGAAGATTTACAGAATAGTAAATCATTTTCTGATATGAAGTATTTTGCAGACACTGAGAAAATCTATAAAAAACAAAGTCCAGTGACCTTTTTTTCTAATCTGCAAAAGGGTTTAGGAAATCTCAAGTTTGACAAAATTTATCAATTTAATCAATATCCTATGCAGGAATTTTTCAATCAATTTTCTTTTCTAAAAGAAGAAATTGAGCGATACAAAAAAAATGGATTATACTATTATCCTGCAGTCTAGCAATTCAATGGGAAGTAAAACATTGGAGGATGTTTTCGAGGAATACCAGATTAAATTGGATTCTAGAAATAAGTCAAGTATCTGTAAAGAATCTGTAAACTTAATCGAGGGGAATCTCAGACATGGTTTTCATTTTGTAGATGAAAAGATTTTATTGATAACTGAACATGAGATTTTTCAAAAGAAATTGAAACGCCGTTTTCGAAGACAACATGTTTCGAATGCGGAGCGATTAAAAGATTATAATGAACTTGAAAAAGGCGATTACGTTGTTCACCATATTCATGGGATTGGCCAATATCTAGGAATTGAAACCATTGAAATCAAGGGAATTCATCGCGATTATGTCAGTGTCCAGTATCAAAATGGGGATCAAATTTCTATCCCAGTAGAACAGATTCATCTGCTGTCCAAATATGTTTCAAGTGATGGGAAAGCACCTAAACTAAATAAATTAAATGATGGTCATTTCAAAAAAGCAAAGCAAAAAGTTAAGAACCAGGTAGAGGATATAGCTGACGATTTAATTAAACTTTATTCTGAACGCAGCCAGTTGAAGGGTTTTGCTTTCTCAGCTGATGATGAGGATCAACATGCTTTTGATGATGCCTTTCCTTATGTTGAAACGGATGATCAACTTCGTAGTGTTGAGGAAATCAAGAGAGATATGCAGTCTTCTCAACCAATGGATCGACTTTTAGTTGGGGATGTTGGTTTTGGAAAGACTGAAGTTGCTATGCGTGCAGCCTTTAAGGCAGTCAATGATCACAAACAAGTTGTCGTTCTAGTTCCGACGACGGTTTTAGCGCAACAGCACTATACGAATTTTAAGGAACGATTCCAAAATTTTGCAGTTAATATTGATGTGTTGAGTCGATTTAGAAGTAAAAAAGAGCAGACTGAAACACTTGAAAAATTGAAAAACGGTCAAGTTGATATTTTGATTGGAACCCATCGTGTTTTGTCAAAAGATGTTGTGTTTGCTGATTTGGGCTTGATGATTATTGATGAGGAACAGCGATTTGGTGTCAAGCATAAGGAAATTTTGAAAGAATTGAAGAAACAAGTGGATGTTCTAACTTTGACAGCTACGCCAATCCCTCGTACCCTCCATATGTCTATGTTGGGAATCAGAGATTTGTCTGTTATTGAAACTCCGCCGACTAATCGCTATCCTGTTCAGACCTATGTTTTGGAAAAAAATGATAGTGTCATTCGTGATGCTGTTTTGCGTGAAATGGAGCGTGGAGGTCAAGTTTACTATCTTTACAATAAAGTTGACACAATTGATCAGAAGGTTTCAGAATTACAGGAGTTGATTCCAGAGGCTTCGATTGGTTATGTTCATGGGCAAATGAGTGAGATCCAGTTGGAAAATACTCTATTAGACTTTATTGAGGGACAATACGATATTTTGGTGACGACTACTATTATTGAGACAGGGGTGGACATTCCAAATGCCAATACCTTGTTTATTGAAAATGCGGACCATATGGGTCTGTCAACCTTGTATCAGTTAAGAGGAAGAGTTGGACGTAGTAATCGTATTGCTTATGCTTATCTCATGTATCGTCCAGAAAAATCAATTAGTGAAGTCTCTGAAAAGAGATTAGAAGCAATCAAAGGATTTACAGAATTGGGCTCAGGATTTAAGATTGCGATGCGAGATCTTTCGATTCGTGGAGCAGGAAATCTCCTAGGAAAATCTCAGTCTGGTTTCATTGATTCTGTTGGTTTTGAATTGTATTCGCAGTTATTAGAGGAAGCTATTGCTAAACGAAACGGTAACGCTAACACAAGAACCAAAGGGAATGCTGAGTTGATTTTGCAAATTGATGCCTATCTTCCTGATACTTATATTTCTGATCAACGACATAAGATTGAAATTTACAAGAAAATTCGTCAAATTGACAACCGTGTCAATTATGAAGAGTTACAAGAAGAGTTGATGGACCGCTTTGGAGAATACCCAGATGTAGTAGCCTATCTTTTAGAGATTGGTTTGATCAAGTCATATTTGGACAAGGTCTTTGTTCAACGTGTGGAAAGAAAAGAAAATAAGATTACAGTTCAATTTGAAAAAGTCACCCAACGACTGTTTTTAGCTCAAGATTATTTTAAAGCTTTATCCGCAATGAACTTAAAAGCAGCCATAGCTGATAATGAAGGAGCAATGGAGCTTGTATTTGATGTCCGAAATAAGAAAGATTATGAAATTTTAGAAGGTCTGATAATTTTTGGAGAAAGTTTATTAGAGATAAAAGAGTCGAAGGAAGAAAATGCCATTTGATATTTTTCTTCTATAAAACAGATAAAAATGGTACAATAATAAGTTGAGGTAATAAAGATGAGATTAGACAAATATTTAAAAGTATCACGAATTATCAAGCGTCGTACAGTAGCAAAGGAAGTAGCAGATAAAGGCAGAATCAAGGTGAATGGGATCTTGGCCAAAAGTTCAACGGATTTGAAAGTTAATGACCAAGTTGAAATTCGATTTGGCAATAAGTTACTACTTGTAAAAGTACTAGAGATGAAAGATAGTACGAAAAAAGAAGATGCAGCAGGCATGTATGAAATTATCAGTGAAACACGGGTAGAAGAAAATGTCTAAGAATATTGTACAATTAAACAATTCTTTTATCCAAAATGAATATCAACGTCGTCGCTACCTGATGAAAGAACGACAAAAACGGAATCGTTTTATGGGGTGGGTATTGATTTTGATTATGCTGTTATTTATTTTGCCAACTTTTAATTTAGCGCAGAGCTATCAGCAATTACTCCAAAGACGTCAGCAATTAGCAGAGTTGCAAACTCAGTATCAAACTTTGAGTGATGAAAAGGATAAGGAGACAGCATTTGCTACCAAGTTGAAAGACGAGGATTATGCTGCCAAATATACACGAGCGAAGTACTATTATTCTAAGTCTAGGGAAATAGTTTATACGATTCCTGACTTGCTTCAAAGGTGATAAAATGGAAAATTTATTAGATGTAATAGAGCAATTTTTGAGTTTATCAGATGAAAAACTGGAAGAGCTAGCTGATAAAAATCAATTATTGCGTTTACAAGAAGAAAAGGAAAGGAAGAATGCGTAAATTCTTAATTATTTTGTTGCTACCAAGTTTTTTGACCATTTCAAAAGTTGTTAGCACAGAAAAAGAAGTAGTATATACTTCGAAAGAAATTTATTACCTTTCACAATCTGACTTTGGTATTTATTTTAGAGAAAAGCTAACTTCTCCTATGGTTTATGGAGAAGTTCTTGTCTATGCGAATGAAGATTTAGTTGTTGAATCTGGAAAATTAAGTCCAAAAATAAGTTTCCAAATAACCGAGTGGCGTTTAAATAAACAAGGGATTCCGGTATTTAAGTTATCCAACCATCAATTTATAGCTGCAGACAAACGATTTTTATATGATCAGTCAGAGGTAACTCCAATAATAAAAAAAGTATGGTTAGAATCTGATTTTAAACTGTACAATAGTCCTTATGATTTAAAAGAAGTTAAATCATCCTTATCAGCTTATTCGCAGGTATCAATCGACAATACCATGTTTGTAGAAGGAAGAGAATTTCTACATATTGATCAGGTTGGATGGGTAGATAAGGAATCAACTTCTGAAGAAGATAATCGGATGAGTAAAGTCCAAGAAATGTTATCAGAAAAATATCAGAAAGATTCTTTCTCTATTTATGTTAAGCAACTGACTACTGGAAAAGAAGCTGGTATCAATCAAGATGAAAAGATGTATGCAGCTAGTGTTTTAAAACTACCTTATCTCTATTATGCGCAAGAAAAAATAAATGAGGGTCTTTATCAGTTAGATACGACTGTAAAATACGTATCTGTAGTCAATGATTTTCCAGGTTCTTATAAACCAGAGGGAAGTGGCAGTCTTCCTAAAAAAGAGGATAATAAAGAATATTCTCTAAAAGATTTAATTACGAAAGTATCAAAAGAATCGGATAATGTAGCTCATAACATATTAGGATATTACCTTTCAAACCAATCAGATGCAACATTTAAATCCAAGATGTCTGCCATTATGGGAGATGATTGGGATTCAAAAGAAAAATTGATTTCTTCTAAAATGGCTGGGAAGGTCATGGAAGCTATTTATAATCAAAATGGATTTGTGCTAGAGTCTTTGACTAAAACAGATTTTGATAATCAGCGAATTACCAAAGGTGTTTCTGTGAAGGTAGCTCATAAAATTGGAGATGCGGACGAATTTAAGCATGATACGGGTGTTGTCTATGCAGATTCTCCATTCATTCTTTCTATTTTCACTAAGGATTCCGATTATGATACGATTTCTCAGATAGCCAAGGATGTTTATGAGGTTCTAAAATGAGGGAACAAGATTTTTTAAATCATTTTCTCAGGAAGGGATATTTCAAAAAGCATGCTAAAGTGGTGCTAGCTCTTTCTGGTGGATTAGATTCTATGTTTCTATTTAAGGTATTGTCTACTTATAAAAAAGAGTTAGAAATTGAATTGATTTTAGCTCATGTGAATCATAAGCAGAGAGTAGAATCAGATTGGGAAGAAAAGGAATTAAGGAAGTTAGCTGTTGAAGCTGGACTTCCTATTTATGTCAGCAATTTTTCAGGAGAATTTTCAGAAGTGCGTGCTCGAAATTTTCGTTATGATTTTTTTCAAGAGGTCATGAAAAAGACAGGTGCGACAGCCTTAGTCACTGCCCACCATGCGGATGACCAGGTGGAAACGATTTTGATGCGTTTGATTCGAGGCACTCGTTTGCGCTATCTATCAGGAATTAAGGAGAAGCAAGTAGTCGGAGAGATAGAAATCATTCGTCCCTTCTTGCATTTCCATAAAAAAGACTTTCCACCAATTTTTCACTTTGAAGATACATCAAATAAGGAAAATTATTATTTTCGCAATCGTATTCGAAACTCTTATTTACCAGAATTAGAAAAAGAAAATCCTCGATTTAGAGATGCAATCTTAAGCATCGGCAATGAAATTTTAGATTATGACTTAGCCATAGATGAATTATCTAACAATATTGATGTGGAAGATTTACAGCAGTTATTTTCTTATTCTGAGTCTACACAAAGAGTTTTACTCCAAACTTATCTGAATCGTTTTCCAGATTTGAATCTTACAAAAGCTCAGTTTGATGAAGTTCGGCAGATTTTAAAATCTAAAAACCAGTATCGTCATCCGATTAAAAATGGATATGAATTGATAAAAGAGTATCAACAGTTTCAGATTTGTAAAATCAGTCCGCAGGCTGATGAAAAGGAAGATGAATTTGTGTTATACTATCAAAATCAGGTTACTTATCAAGGATACACATTTTCCTTTGGACTTCCTTTAGAAGGTGAATCAATTCAACAAATACCTGTTTCACGCGAAACATCCATACACATTCGTCATCGAAAACCAGGAGATGTTTTGATTCAAAATGGGCATAGAAAAAAACTCAGACGTCTATTTATTGATTTGAAAATCCCTATGGAAAAGCGAAAATCTGCTCTGATTATTGAGCAATTTGGTGAAATTGTTTCAATTTTGGGAATTGCGACCAGTAATTTGAGTAAAAACACGAAAAATGATATAATGAACACTGTACTTTATATAGAAAAAATAGATAGGTAAAAAAATGTTAGAAAACGATATTAAAAAAATCCTCGTTTCACACGATGAAATTACAGAAGCTGCTAAAAAATTAGGTGCTCAATTAACCAAAGACTATGCAGGAAAAAATCCAATTTTAGTCGGGATTTTAAAAGGATCTATTCCTTTTATGGCTGAATTAGTCAAACATATCGACACACATATTGAAATGGACTTCATGATGGTTTCTAGCTACCATGGTGGAACAGCAAGTAGCGGTGTGATCAATATTAAACAAGATGTGACTCAAGATATCAAAGGAAGAGATGTTTTATTTGTAGAAGATATCATCGATACAGGTCAAACTTTGAAGAATTTACGAGATATGTTTATTGAAAGAGAAGCTTCTTCTGTTAAAATTGCTACCTTGTTGGATAAACCAGAGGGACGTGTTGTAGAAATTGAGGCAGACTATACCTGCTTTACTATTCCAAATGAGTTTGTAGTAGGTTATGGTTTAGATTACAAAGAAAATTATCGTAACCTTCCTTATGTTGGAGTATTGAAAGAAGAAGTGTATTCAAATTAGAAAGAACAATTTTTAATGAAAAAACAAAATAATGGTTTAATTAAAAATCCTTTTCTATGGTTATTACTTATTTTTCTGCTAGTTACAGGTTACCAGTATTTTAGTACAGGTAGTGTTGCAGGGAAAAGTGAGCAAATTAATTATACAGAATTGGTAAAAGAAATTACCGATGACAATGTCAAAGAATTAACTTACCAACCAAATGGTAGTGTTATCGAAGTTTCGGGTGTTTATAAAAATCCTAAAACAAGTAAAGAAGAAACAGGTATCCAGTTCTTTTCTCCTTCTGCTACAACAGTAGAGAAATTTTCAAGTATTATTCTTCCTTCAGATACTACCGTATCAGAATTGCAAAAACTTGCTTATGACCATAAAGCGGAAGTAACTGTTAAGCATGAAAGTTCAAGTGGTATGTGGATTAATATTCTTGTATCCATTGTGCCATTCGGTATTCTCTTCTTCTTCCTATTCTCCATGATGGGAAATATGGGAGGAAATAATAGCCGTAACCCAATGAGTTTTGGACGTAGCAAGGCTAAAGCTGCAAATAAAGAAGATATTAAAGTAAGATTTTCAGATGTTGCTGGAGCTGAGGAAGAAAAACAAGAACTAGTTGAAGTTGTTGAATTCTTAAAAGATCCAAAACGATTTACAAAACTTGGAGCCCGTATTCCAGCAGGTGTTCTTTTGGAGGGACCTCCAGGAACAGGTAAAACTTTGCTTGCTAAGGCAGTAGCCGGAGAAGCAGGTGTTCCATTCTTTAGTATATCAGGTTCTGACTTTGTAGAAATGTTTGTCGGAGTTGGAGCTAGTCGTGTTCGTTCTCTTTTTGAAGATGCCAAAAAAGCAGCACCAGCTATCATCTTTATAGATGAAATTGATGCTGTTGGACGTCAACGTGGAGTCGGTCTCGGCGGAGGAAATGACGAACGTGAACAAACCTTGAACCAACTTTTGATTGAGATGGATGGTTTTGAGGGAAATGAAGGGATTATTGTCATCGCTGCGACAAACCGTTCAGATGTACTTGACCCTGCCCTTTTGCGTCCAGGACGTTTTGATAGAAAAGTATTAGTTGGTCGCCCTGATGTTAAAGGTCGTGAAGCAATCTTGAAAGTTCACGCTAAAAATAAACCTCTGGCAGACGATGTTGATTTGAAATTAGTGGCTCAACAAACTCCAGGTTTTGTTGGAGCAGATTTAGAGAATGTCTTGAATGAAGCGGCTTTAGTTGCTGCTCGTCGCAATAAATCGATAATTGATGCTTCAGATATTGATGAAGCAGAAGATAGAGTTATTGCTGGTCCTTCTAAGAAAGATAAGACTGTTTCACAAAAAGAACGTGAATTGGTTGCCTACCATGAGGCAGGTCATACCATTGTTGGTTTAGTTTTGTCAAATGCCCGTGTTGTTCATAAAGTTACTATCGTACCACGCGGCCGTGCAGGCGGTTATATGATTGCACTTCCTAAGGAAGACCAAATGCTTCTATCTAAAGAAGATATGAAAGAGCAGTTGGCTGGCTTAATGGGTGGACGTGTAGCTGAAGAAATTATCTTTAATGTCCAAACTACAGGAGCTTCAAACGACTTTGAACAAGCGACACAAATGGCGCGTGCAATGGTTACAGAGTACGGTATGAGTGAAAAACTGGGTCCAGTACAGTATGAGGGAAATCATGCTATGTTTGGAGCACAAAGCCCTCAAAAATCAATTTCAGAACAAACAGCTTATGAAATTGACGAAGAAGTTCGTTCATTACTGAATGAAGCACGAAATAAAGCTGCTGAAATTATTCAGTCAAATCGTGAAACTCACAAGTTGATTGCAGAAGCATTATTGAAATACGAAACATTGGATAGTACACAAATTAAATCTCTTTACGAAACAGGAAAGATGCCTGAAACAGTAGAAGAGGAATCTCATGCACTATCTTATGATGAAGTAAAATCAAAAATGAATGACGAAAAATAACCCAAAGAGAGGCAGGACCTCTCTTTTTTGTGCAGTTGAGGCAGTAAAGGGTGCAGAATGGATGAAATGAACCCAATTAGCTTCTTGATTTGTTAGACTGTAAACAGAAAGGGGAAAAGAATGATTAAAGAATTGTATGAAGAAGTCCAGGGCA
>ASZZ01000019.1 GCA_000430305.1 Streptococcus mitis 17/34 | reverse complement strand
TCTTACCCGAAGCTGTTGTGACTGACAAAGGCGAACCGGAAGTTCAACCAGCCTTACCCGAAGCTGTTGTGACTGACAAAGGGGAACCAGAAGTTCGTGAAAAACCAGCATACACTGAACCGGTAGGCACAGTTCCAGAAGAAGCACCCAAGTCCGAGAAGTCAGAATACACGGAATCTGTAGGTACAACAGGAGTAGATGAAACAGGAAACTTAATTGATCCGCCGGTTATTGAAATCTCAGAGTATACCGATCCACTAGCTACAGTTCCTGACGTTGCTCCAGAGAGAGAAGAGCTTCCTGCTTTACATACTGATATTCGTACAGAGACTATTCCTAAAACTATCACAGAAGAATCTGATTCTAGCAAATTTATAGGTGATGATTCTATTAAACAAGTTGGTGAGGATGGAGAACGTCAAATTGTTACTAGCTATGAAGAGTTACATGGCAAAAAAATCAGTGACCCAGTTGAAACAGTAACTATTTTGAAAGAAATGAAGCCTGAAATTCTTGTAAAAGGTACCAAAGAAAAGCCCAAAGAAAAAATGGCTCCTGTTTTGACTCTGACCACTGTATCTAAGGATGTTTTAGCTAAGTCTGCTACAATTAACTACAATCTAGAAAATCAAGACAATGCTACAATTACACGCATTGTAGCGACTATTAAAGAAGGTGGGAAAATTGTAAAAACGCTTGATTTAAAAACCGATAACTTATCTCAAGTATTAGAGAACTTAGACTATTACAAAGATTATACGATTTCAACCACTATGACTTATGATATAGGTAAGGGTGCAGAAGTATCGACTTTGGAAGATAAACCTTTACGCTTAGATTTAAAGAAAGTTGAGTTGAAAGATATTGCAAATACCAGTCTCGTACAAGTAAACGAAAGCGGTGTCGAAAGCGATAGTAATCATTTAACCTCTCTTCCAAGTAATGTTAACAACTATTACTTAAAAGTAACCTCCAGAGAAAACAAAGTGACTCGTTTAGCAATTGATAAGATTGAAGAGGTCATTGAGGAAGGTAAGCAGCTTTACAAGATAACGGCAAAAGCACCTGACTTAGTTCAACGTGATAAAGACGGTAAGTTAAGAGACACTTACACTTATTATCTTGAAAAACCGAGGGCTACCGAGGATAAGGTTTATTACAACTTCCATGATTTAGCAAAAGACATGCAAGCAAATCCTACTGGTGAGTTTAAACTTGGTGCAGATTTGAATGCAGTTAACGTTAAGCCAGCAGGTAAGGCTTATGTTATGGCTAAGTTTAGAGGTACTTTATCAAGTGTAGAGAATCATCAGTACACGATTCATAACTTAGAAAGACCTTTGTTTAATGAGGCTGAAGGTGCTACACTCAAAAACTTTAACTTAGGTAATGTAAATATAAACATGCCTTGGGCTGATAAAGTTGCACCTATTGGTAATATGTTTAAGAAGTCTACACTTGAGAATATCAAAGTAGTAGGTTCAGTAACAGGAAATAACGATGTAACCGGTGCTGTTAATAAGTTAGACGAAGCTAATATGCGCAATGTAGCTTTTATTGGCAAGATTAACAGTCTTGGAGATAAAGGCTGGTGGTCTGGTGGACTTGTCAGCGAAAGTTGGATAAGTAACGTTGATAAAGCTTACGTTGATGCTAAGATTAGTGCCAATAAATCTAAATATGGTGGTTTAATTGGTAAACTAGATCATGGTATTGACTCGATGACAGTAGGTAAAAAAGGATTTCTCCGAAATGCTGTAATAAAAGGTACTATGAATTTGATTCAGCATGGTGAAAGTGGAGGTGTAATTCATAACAACTTTAACTGGGGTGTTATTGAAGACGTCGTAACAATGCTTAAAGTAAATAATGGTGAAATTGTCTATGGTTCACCAGCCTTGAATGATAATGACCAATATTTTGGATTAGATAATATCAAACGTGTAAATTATGTAAATGGTGTTGCAAGTGGTTTATCTTCCTACAAACATTCAAATCGTATTACTGGTATCTCTCAAGAAGAAGCAGATGCTAAAATCGCTAAGATGAATATCACAGCCAATACCTTTACTATTCAAGATCCAGTTGTAAACAAGTTAAATCGTATCGTTGATAGAGATTCTGAATATAAAGCGATTCAGGACTACCAAGAAACAAGAAACTTAGCTTATCGAAATTTGGAAAAATTGCAACCATTTTATAACAAAGAGTGGATTGTAAACCAAGGGAATAAGCTAACAGATGAGTCCAATCTTGTTAAGAAAACCATTCTGTCTGTAACGGGTATGAAATCAGGGCAGTTTGTAACTGATTTATCGGATATTGATAAGATTATGGTTCACTATGCTGATGGTACAAAAGAAGAGTTAGCTGTAACTGCTAAAACGGACTCTAAAGTAGCTCAAGTAAAAGAGTATGATGTGGCAGGTCAAAACATTGTCTATACTCCAAATATGGTTATGAAGAATCGTAACCAGTTAGCAAGCGGTATTAAAGAGAAGTTAGCTAGTGTTACCTTACTTTCAGATGAAGTTCGTAGCTTGATGGATCAGCGTGATAAACCTTGGAAGAACACACCAGATAAGAAAACTGAGTATATTAAAGGCTTGTATTTCGAAGAAAGCTTTGAAGAAGTAAAAGGAAACTTAGAAAAACTTGTTAGTCAGATTTTAGAAAATGAAGATCATCAGTTAAACGGTGGGGAAGTAGTTGAGCGTGCTTTACTTAAGAAAGTTGAAGATAACAAGGCTAAAATTATGATGGGACTGACTTATCTTAATCGTTACTATGATATCAAATATGGTGATTTGAGTATCAAAGATATTATGATGTTTAAACCTGACTTTTATGGTAAGACACCAAGTGTACTAGACCGTTTGATTCAAATTGGGTCAAGAGAGCATTTCTTAAAAGGTGACCGTACACAAGATGCTTACAAAGAAGTGATTGCTGGTGCAACTGGTAAAGGTGATTTACGTAGCTTCTTAGACTATAACATGCGTTTATTTACAGAAGATAAAGATTTGAATGACTGGTTTATTCATTCTGCGAAAAACGTTTATGTAGTAGAACCTGAAACAAGTACAGAAGCCTTTAAAGATAAGCGTCACCGTGTATTTGATGGTTTAAATAATGATATTCACGGTCGTATGATTTTACCATTGCTCAATTTGAAGAAAGCTCATATATTTATGATTTCTACCTATAACACATTAGCTTATAGTTCATTTGAGAGATATGGTAAAAATACAGAGGAAGCGAGAGAGTCTTTAAAACCTAAGATTAATTTAGTAGCAAAAGCACAACAAAGATACCTAGACTTTTGGTCTCGTTTAGCTCTTCCGAGTGTACGTGATAAACTCCTTAAGAGTCAAAATATGGTACCGACTCCTGTGTGGGACAGTCAGTGGTATGACGGTATTCCCGATGCAAATCGTCAAGGTTATGGACGAGGTGGTGCAGTGGTATCTCCTATTCGTGAGCTATTCGGCCCAACTGATCGTTGGCATCAAGTAAATGGCGCTATGGGTGCGATGGCTAAGATTTATGGCGACCCGTATAAAGACGATCAAGTGTATTTCATGGTTACGAAAATGTTAGACGACTTTGGTATTTCAGCCTTCACCCATGAAACGACTCACGTTAACGATAGAATGGTTTACTACGGAGGTCATAGACACCGTGAAGGTACTGATTTAGAAGCCTTCGCTCAAGGTATGTTACAAACTCCTGATAAGTCTACTCCAAATAGTGAATACGGTGCGCTCGGTATCAATATGGCTTATGAGCGTAAAAATGATGGAGAGCAACTTTATAACTATGATCCAGCTAAGTTAGACAGTCGAGACAAGATTGATAGTTATATGAAAAACTACAATGAGTCTATGATGATGTTAGATTACTTAGAAGCTACTGCAGTTATTAAGCAGAAGTTATCTGATAACTCTAAGTGGTTCAAGAAGATGGATAAAGAGTGGCGTACAAATGCGGATAGAAATCGTTTAATTGGAGAACCACACCAGTGGGACAAATTGCGTGACTTGACGGAAGAAGAGAAGAAATTACCAATTGATAGCATTGACAAGTTGGTAGATAATAACTTTGTAACTCTTCATGGTATGCCAAATAACGGTCGCTTCCGTACGGAAGGTTTTGATAGTGCTTATCAAACTGTCAATATGATGGCAGGTATCTTTGGCGGGAATACGAGTCGAAGCACCGTAGGTTCTATTTCCTTTAAACACAATACTTTCCGTATGTGGGGTTACTATGGTTATGAGAATGGCTTTATCCCTTATGTTTCTAACAAGTTAAAAGGTGATGCCAACAGAGAAAATAAAGGGCTTTTAGGTGATGATTTCATTATCAAGAAAGTTTCTAATAATCAATTCCAAAACCTTGAAGAGTGGAAGAAACATTGGTATCATGAAGTGTATGCGAAAGCACAGAAAGGCTTTGTTGAGATTCAGGTAGATGGTTCTAAAATTTCAACCTATGCTCAACTTCAAGACTTATTTAACACTGCTGTTGAGAAAGACTTGAAAGAAGGTGGTTTCAAGCATACCGAAGGTCTCAAGTGGAAAGTTTACAAGAAGTTGTTGCAAAACACAGACGGTTTCTTAAATCCGTTGTTTAAAATATAAAGGGGACAGTTTTTGCTCCCTCTGAAAAGTCATCATTTGATGGCTTTTTTCTATTCAGGGAGCTTGAAGGGCTATAGAAGTCATGATATAATATAAAGTAGATTTCTATGTTATAAAGCAAGAACTGTTTGAACATCTTTCATTTTAAAACTCTTTATGTTCAAGCGATAGTAAAATAAAATAGGGGTTCTAAACCTTGATACGAAAGGAAAAAAACTCAATGGCTACTATTCAATGGTTTCCTGGTCACATGTCTAAAGCGCGTCGACAGGTGCAGGAAAATTTAAAATTTGTTGATTTTGTGACGATTTTGGTGGATGCACGCTTACCTTTATCTAGTCAAAATCCTATGTTGACCAAGATTGTTGGTGATAAACCAAAACTCTTGATTTTAAACAAGGCAGACTTGGCTGACCCAGCAATGACCAAGGAATGGCGTCAGTATTTTGAATCACAAGGAATTCAGACTCTGGCTATCAACTCTAAAGAACAAGTGACTGTAAAAGTCGTAACAGACGCAGCCAAAAAGCTCATGGCTGATAAGATTGCTCGCCAGAAAGAACGTGGGATTAAGATTGAAACCTTGCGTACCATGATTATCGGTATTCCAAACGCTGGTAAATCAACTCTCATGAACCGCTTAGCTGGTAAGAAGATTGCCGTTGTTGGTAACAAACCAGGTGTGACCAAGGGGCAACAATGGCTCAAAACCAATAAAGATCTGGAAATCTTGGATACACCAGGGATTCTCTGGCCTAAGTTCGAAGACGAAACTGTCGCTCTTAAACTAGCCTTGACTGGAGCTATCAAAGACCAGTTGCTTCCTATGGATGAGGTGACCATTTTTGGTATCAATTATTTCAAAGAACATTATCCAGAAAAGCTGGCTGAACGCTTCAAACAAATGAAAATTGAAGAAGAAGCTCCTGTTATTATTATGGACATGACCCGCGCCCTCGGTTTCAGAGACGACTATGACCGTTTCTACAGTCTCTTCGTGAAGGAAGTCCGTGATGGTAAACTCGGTAACTATACCTTAGATACATTGGAAGACCTTGATGGCGACGATTAAAGAAATAAAAGAACTCCTTGCAACAGTCAAGGATTTAGAAAGCCCTATTTTTTTAGAACTTGAAAAGGATGGTCGCTCTGGAGTTCAAAAGGAAATCAGCAAGCGTAAAAAAGCCATTCAAGCTAAATTAGATGAAAATTTGCGTTTGGAATCCATGCTTTCTTATGAAAAAGAACTTTATAAGCAAGGATTGACCTTAATTGCTGGTGTTGATGAGGTCGGCCGTGGTCCTCTTGCTGGCCCTGTAGTCGCGGCAGCCGTTATTTTACCTCAAAATTGTAAGATTAAAGGTCTCAACGATAGCAAGAAAATTCCTAAAAAGAAGCATCTGGAGATTTTCAAAGCAGTTCAAGACCAAGCCTTGTCAATCGGGATTGGTATCATGGATAATCAGGTCATCGACCAAGTCAATATCTATGAAGCGACCAAACTGGCTATGAAGGAAGCAATCTCCCAACTCAGTCCTCAACCTGAGCACCTTTTGATAGATGCCATGAAGTTGGAATTACCAATTTCACAAACCTCCATCATCAAGGGCGATGCTAATTCTCTCTCGATCGCAGCAGCTTCCATAGTAGCCAAGGTGACACGTGATGAATTGATGAAGGACTACGATCAGCAGTTCCCTGGCTATGATTTTGCTGCTAATGCAGGATATGGAACAGCTAAACACCTGGTAGGACTTGAAAAACTAGGAGTTACCACAATTCATCGAACCAGCTTTGAACCAGTAAAATCACTGGTTTCAGGAGAAAAAGAAAGTTAAGTTAGAAGGAATGATTATGGAGGAACAGTCAGAAACACTCAGTTCCAAGAAAGAATTTGCCTTTGCCTCAAGTACTATATTATCCCAAGTTGGACGAGGAATCCTTGCTGGTCTCGTTGTTGGAATTATCGTTGGATCCTTTCGTTTCTTAATTGAAAAAGGATTCCACCTGATACAAGGATTTTATCAAGATCAAGCGCACCTAGTGCGCAATCTTTTTGTACTGGTTTTATTTTACATACTCATCTGCTGGCTCAGTGCGAAATTAACTCGGTCAGAAAAAGATATCAAAGGCTCAGGAATTCCTCAAGTCGAAGCAGAATTAAAGGGATTGATGAATATCAACTGGTGGAGCGTTCTCTGGAAAAAATATGTGCTAGGTATTCTTGCTATTGCCAGTGGACTCATGCTGGGGCGTGAGGGACCCAGTATTCAACTTGGAGCGGTCGGCGGTAAAGGAATTGCCAAGTGGCTCAAATCCAGTCCAGTAGAGGAGCGTTCCCTGATTGCGAGTGGAGCTGCCGCTGGTCTAGCTGCAGCCTTTAATGCACCGATTGCAGGACTTCTCTTTGTGGTAGAAGAAGTTTATCACCATTTTTCACGCTTTTTCTGGGTATCTACTCTCGCAGCTAGTCTCGTAGCAAACTTTGTTTCTTTACTCATATTTGGCCTAACACCCGTACTGGATATGCCAGACAATATCCCACTCATGACCCTTGATCAGTATTGGATTTACTTGGTTATGGGAGTTTTTCTTGGACTATCTGGTTTTCTCTATGAGAAAGCTGTGCTCAATGTTGGTCGAGTTTATGATTGGCTTGGTCAAAAAATCCATTTGGATAGGGCTTATTACCCAATTCTTGCCTTTATTCTCATCATACCAGTGGGAATCTTCTTACCCCAAATCCTTGGTGGTGGAAATCAGCTGGTTCTTTCCCTAACTGAGCAAGATTTTAGTTTCCAAATTCTATTAGTTTATTTTTTGATTCGCTTTGTTTGGAGCATGATTAGTTATGGAAGTGGCCTTCCAGGAGGAATTTTCCTACCAATTTTGGCGCTTGGCTCCTTACTTGGAGCTCTAGTTGGTGTTATTTGTGTCAATCTTGGACTTGTCAGTCAGGAGCAATTTCCTATATTTGTCATTCTGGGAATGAGTGGCTATTTTGGAGCAATATCCAAGGCTCCCTTAACTGCCATGATTCTGGTAACCGAGATGGTAGGCGACATTCGCAACCTCATGCCACTTGGCTTAGTAACCTTAGTAGCTTACATCATCATGGATTTGCTCAAGGGGGCACCAGTCTATGAGGCTATGTTGGAAAAAATGCTGCCTGAAGAAGCGACAGATGAAGGAGAAGTCACACTCATTGAAATCCCTGTATCTGACAAAATCGCTGGAAAACAAGTACACGAGCTCAACTTACCACATAACATCCTCATCACAACACAAGTTCATAATGGTAAGAGCCAAACAGTTAACGGCTCAACCAGAATGTATCTGGGGGATATGATCCACTTGGTAATTCCAAAAAGTGAAATTGGGAAAGTCAAAGATTTGTTGTTGTAGGTTTTTACATAATTTATATTATGTAAATAATTTAATTAAGAAAATTCCAAGGAGGACCTACATCATAATGAGAATACTTGATGTTCTACATAAATTTTATGGTGATTTTGAATTCATTAAAGAAAAGTGTAATGAAAAATACGAAGGCATCCTCATCAATATAAAGGAAGATGAAGATAAAGAATATAAAAGATGCCGCTTGGCAAAAAGAACACCGAAAAAAGAAGGATATTTTACAGCATTTTGGAAAAAAGACCAAAATAACAAAAACATTCCTTATACCAATGAAGATTTGGGAGATGAACTCGTTATTGTTGTTATCGATAATGATAAGAGCGGACTTTTTATTATTTCAAATGAAGAGGCTATCAGTAGAAAAATTCTATCAACAAAAGACAACAATGGGAAAATGTCTATGAGATTTTATCCACCTTGGTGCACAAATTTAAATACAACGGCTCTAGTAACACAAAATTGGCAATTGAAATTTTTTAGAGAAATTGAATTATAAGAATAATTTTTTCTAATTTGAATGGGAAAACGTTAAAAATTTTTTAATGGATTCATATATACAAAAAAGACTTGGTTTTTATTCAACATAAAATCAGTTTTTTTAGTCTAATGACCTATTTCTAGTAGTATTTATAAAGTAAGTCTTTTTTATCACTTAAAAAAACTCCTAGAACATCTTTCCGAAAAACTATAATTTTCTTGAAAAATATATAAGTCTATGCTATACTACTAGTAGACTTAATTATGGAGAAAATACATGAAACGTGAGATTTTACTGGAACGAATCGACAAACTAAAACAAATCATGCCCTGGTATGTTTTGGAATACTACCAATCTAAGCTTGCTGTTCCCTACAGTTTTACAACCTTATACGAATACCTCAAGGAATATGATCGATTTTTTTGCTGGGTTTTGGACTCTGGTATTTCAAACGCCGATAAAATGTCTGAAATTCCTTTATCGGTCTTGGAAAATATGTCTAAGAAAGACATGGAATCCTTTATCCTTTATCTACGTGAACGTCCTTTGCTGAATGCCAACACAACAAAGCAAGGTGTTTCACAGACAACTATCAATCGGACCTTGTCAGCGCTTTCTAGTCTTTACAAGTATCTGACCGAGGAGGTTGAAAACGATCAGGGAGAGCCTTATTTCTATCGTAATGTAATGAAGAAAGTTTCAACCAAGAAAAAGAAAGAAACGCTTGCTGCCAGAGCTGAAAACATCAAGCAAAAGCTCTTTTTAGGTGATGAAACAGAAGGTTTCCTGACTTATATAGACCAAGAGTACCCACAACAGCTCTCAAATCGTGCTCTATCATCGTTCAATAAAAATAAGGAACGTGATTTGGCCATTATCGCCCTTCTCTTGGCATCTGGTGTCCGTTTATCTGAAGCTGTTAATCTGGATTTAAGAGATCTCAATCTCAAAATGATGGTCATTGATGTCACTCGAAAAGGGGGTAAACATGACTCGGTTAATGTCGCTGCCTTTGCCAAGCCTTATCTAGAAAATTATCTGGCCATTCGAAATCAACGCTATAAAACTGAAAAAACAGACACAGCACTCTTTCTGACACTTTACCGAGGTGTTCCTAATCGTATCGATGCTTCTAGCGTTGAGAAAATGGTTGCTAAGTATTCTGAGGACTTCAAAGTGCGTGTAACACCCCATAAACTACGACATACCCTAGCAACTAGGCTCTATGATGCTACTAAATCGCAAGTTTTAGTCAGCCACCAGCTAGGACATGCCAGCACACAAGTCACTGACCTCTATACCCATATCGTTAATGATGAACAAAAGAATGCTCTAGATAGTTTATAAAACACATAAAATAAATTATGTAATAAACTAGGAATGGAATAAATAAACTATCAGTATTATTTGATAAAATCACATGCAATATCTGACCTAGTAAATAGATTTAAAGAATATGAATTAAAATTTATGTGACTACTAGTTTATCTTCCTTTGTAAGATACCAGATATGAAAATCATTTATCATTTAAAAATATGCTGACTACTATGTCCAATAGTTTAGCTGAAAATAAAATTCCTCTAAAAACAATCATGGACAGGGTTGGCCATTCTGATTATGAGGTCACCACTTCCATCTATACCCACGTCACAAATAACATGAAAGATGAAGCAATCAATGTACTGGATAAAGTTATGAAAAAGATTTTTTAAAAAGTTTTGCCCCTTTTTTTGCCCCCCTAAATACAAGAATAGCCCTTCGGATAAAATCCGAGGGGCTAGAAACGTTGTTAAATCAACGGCCGAACTTTTGAGTTTCAAGGTTCGGGATAAAATAGTTCATTGAACTATTTTATTTTTCAAGTTGTAGAATGATTTCAATCCACGGTATTCAGCTACTTCACCAAGTTGGTCTTCAATGCGAAGCAATTGGTTGTATTTAGCGATACGGTCTGTACGTGAAAGTGAACCAGTTTTGATTTGTCCTGCGTTTGTTGCAACTGCGATGTCAGCGATTGTTGAATCTTCAGTTTCACCTGAACGGTGTGATACAACGGCAGTGTAACCAGCTTCTTTAGCCATTTCGATAGCTTCAAAAGTTTCAGTAAGAGTACCGATTTGGTTAACTTTGATAAGGATTGAGTTAGCAGCACCTTCTTGGATACCACGTGCAAGGTAGTCAGTGTTTGTTACGAAGAAGTCGTCACCAACAAGTTGTACTTTCTTACCAAGACGTTCAGTAAGAGCTTTCCAACCATCCCAGTCGTTTTCATCCATACCATCTTCGATAGTGATGATTGGGTATTTGTTAACCAATTCTTCAAGGTAGTCGATTTGTTCTGCAGATGTACGAACAGCAGCGCCTTCACCTTCAAATTTAGTGTAGTCGTAAACTTTACGTTCTTTATCGTAGAATTCTGATGAAGCACAGTCAAATCCGATAAATACGTCTTTACCTGGAACATATCCAGCAGCTTCAATCGCAGCAAGGATAGTTTCAACACCATCTTCAGTTCCTTCGAAACGAGGAGCGAATCCACCTTCGTCACCTACGGCAGTTTCCAAACCACGTGATTTAAGGATTTTCTTAAGAGCGTGGAAGATTTCAGCACCGTAACGAAGAGCTTCTTTAAATGTTGGAGCACCAACTGGCAAGATCATGAACTCTTGGAAAGCGATTGGAGCGTCAGAGTGAGAACCACCGTTGATGATGTTCATCATTGGAGTTGGAAGAACTTTAGTGTTGAATCCACCAAGGTAGCTGTAAAGTGGGATTTCAAGGTAGTCAGCAGCAGCACGAGCTACAGCGATAGACACACCAAGGATTGCATTCGCACCCAATTTACCTTTGTTAGGAGTACCGTCAAGTGCGATCATAGCACGGTCGATAGCTTGTTGGTCACGTACATCGTAGCCGATGATAGCTTCAGCAATGATGTTGTTTACATTGTCAACAGCTTTTTGTGTACCAAGACCACCGTAACGAGATTTGTCACCGTCGCGAAGTTCAACTGCTTCGTGTTCACCAGTAGAAGCTCCTGATGGAACCATACCACGTCCGAAAGCACCTGATTCAGTGTAAACTTCTACTTCAAGTGTTGGGTTACCGCGTGAGTCTAGGACTTCGCGAGCGTAAACATCAGTAATAATTGACATTTTTTACTCTCCTTATGAGTTAAATTTTTTACACCTCTATAATACCTTAAAAACCCTCCTTTTTCAAGAAAAAACGTTATCTTTGTGTAAATTTTCCTTAACTTTGTTAAGCAACCGCTTTCTTTTATATGTTTTCTTTTTATTTTTATGATATACTATTTTCATGACAGATTTATCAAAACAATTACTTGAAAAAGCTCATGGTGGGCCAAAATTAAATCCGGATGAGCAAAGACGTTATCTTGGTACCTTTGAGGAAAGAGTTCTTGGATATGCAGATATTGACACAGCAAATAGCCCTCAGCTAGAAAAAGGATTTTTATCTATCTTAGAAAAACTTCAAGAAAAGGCTGAGCCACTATTTGTGAAGATTTCACCAACTATCGAATTTGACAAGCAAGTTTTCTACTTAAAAGAAGCAAAAGAAACCAATAGTCAAGCTACCATAGTGTCTGAAGAGCACACTTCTTCTCCTTTCGGCCTGGTTATTCATACCAATGCACCAGTGCAAGTAGAAGAAAAGGATCTTCGACTTGCTTTTGCAAAACTTTGGGAAGGTAAAAAGGAAGAACCTGCCAAAACATCCATCTGGAAGAAATGGTTTGGCTAAATCTTGCGCATATCTAATAAATGCCCTATATTGGCAGCCGTGTACTCCAAATAGAGACTGGCATTTTTCAAACTATCTTCTAAAGGTTCACTTTTCTCCAAAATAGAAAAGGCAGCTTGGATATTTTCAAATGGTAGGGAAGGTAAGTCTTCAGAGAGACTACCGCAAATAGCAATGACAGGAACTCCGACAGGGGTTCTTTTTGCTACGCCTATAGGCGCTTTCCCTGCTAAACTTTGACGATCTAGTCTTCCTTCACCAACGATAACCAAATCAGCATCAGAAACTTTCTTATCAAAGTCAATCAAGTCTAGGCAGGTGTCAATCCCAGATACGATACTTGCCTTAGCAAAGGCACACAAACCGCCAGCAATGCCTCCACCAGCTCCTGCTCCTTTAATTTCCAATGTTGCAGGGAAGACTTTTTCATAAAAATCTTGGATTGCCTGATCTACTGCCTCAAACATAGTAGGATCTAGGCCTTTTTGCTTGCCAAACGTGTAGGTCGCACCTTTGTGTCCACATAAGGGACTCACGACATCTGCTAAAATACGAATGTGAACATCTTCAGGAATTTTATAGCAATTTTCTGTTGAAACAGAAGCTAAGTTTAGTAAGGATTGGCCGCAAGCAGTCAACTCATCTCCATCCCTATCATAAAATTGATACCCTAAACCAGCAGCAATTCCCAGTCCTCCATCATTACTAGCTGTACCACCAACGCCGACATAGATATCTTTAATCCCTTGAGTAATGAGATGGCAAATCAACTCTCCAATACCACAAGTTTGGATTTGAAGTGGATTTCGTTTCTCTTGCGGAATTTTTCCAAGGCCAATTAAATCAGCAACTTCAAAGAGGGACGTTTCCCCTTTTACAAAATAAGGCATGGTTGTCCTTTGGCCAAAAGGTCCTGTCACTTGGAGCCATTTTTCTTCTAGGTTAAGAGAATGTCGGATAGCATCTACAGTGCCTTCTCCCCCATCACCAACAGGACAGAGGAGACAGTCGACATCTGCTAGCGATTCTTGAAACCCTCTTTTAATAGCTTCAGCAACTTTCTGCGCGCTTAAGCTTTCTTTAAACGAATCTGGTGCAATTACAATCTTCATATTTTCCCTCATTCTAAAAAGTCAATCAAAGGAAGAACTTCTAAAAAATCCCTCTTGTCAACATGATGTGGTATTTCTTGTTTCAGCACCTCTTTGGCACAAAAAGCAATTCCCAGTCCTGCTGACTTTAACATTAATAAGTCATTGGCCCCATCACCGATTGCAACTGTTCTTTCTTTAGGGAGTTTGAGTTCCTTTCTCCATTGTTCTAGAGTTGCTTGTTTGGCCTCAGGACTGATAATTTGTCCAACTAATTCCCCTGTTAGAAAATCTTCTTTGACTTCAAGTTGGTTGGCAGAGAAATAGGCAATTCCTAAAGATTTTGCTAGGCACTCAACTATTGGCGTAAATCCACCGGACACCAGACCGACTATGATGCCATTCTTTTGGAGAATGGAAATGAATTCCTGGGCATTTGGCGTTAAATGAATAGAGTTAAAAACTTTCTCAAAGACCGAAATAGGAAGACCTTCCAACAAGGACACTCTTTTTCTTAAACTGCTTTCAAAGTCCAACTCCCCTTGCATCGCCTGACTTGTAAGCTGCGCAATTTCCTCCTCACGACCTACCTCCCTTCCCAAAATGTCAATCACTTCTTCTAGGATTAAGGTCCCATCAACATCCATAACACACAAACCTTTTACTTGAGACATAAGTTTTCCTCTCTAAACAGCCCAAAAATCGTATGAAGTCATCATACGATTTTATCTATTAGTTAACTAAACTATGGTACAAGTCAAGGTATGATTTGCAGGCTGTATCCCATGAGAAATCACACTCCATAGCTTGTTTTTGTAAGTTTCTCCAAACGTCAGGATGGTTCCTATACAAGTCCAATGCTGTTTGGAAAGTCCAATTTAACCAATAAGGAGATAGATTGTCAAAGCTAAAGCCCGTACCGCTTCCTTCGATTGGATTGAAAGCGCGGACAGTATCTCGCAAACCACCAACTTCATGAACCAATGGCAAGGTTCCATAACGCATAGCCATCATTTG
The DNA here is from genome assembly GCA_000430305.1 of Streptococcus mitis 17/34. Lineage (GTDB taxonomy): Bacteria > Bacillota > Bacilli > Lactobacillales > Streptococcaceae > Streptococcus > Streptococcus mitis_AW. The sequence goes on along the minus strand of ASZZ01000019.1, from coordinate 16,495 downwards.
AGACAAACCACACGGTTCAAAACGACTTGGCATGAGGAATAGGTCACAAGCAGCGTAGATTTCTTGAGCAAGCTTGACATCAAAAGTGATATTTGCTGATAGCTTGTCTGGGTAAATCTGAGCAAACCATGAGAAAGCTCCTTCAAAGGCTGGATCACCAGTTCCCAAAAGAACAATCTGAACATCATTTTGCAAGATATGGTGAAGACTTTCCACCACCACATCAAAACCTTTTTGACGTGTCAAACGAGAAACAATTCCCACCAGTGGAACATCAGCTCTAACTGGCAAGCCAACTCTCTCTTGCAATTTTGCCTTGTTTTTGGCTTTCCCAGACAAATCTTCCTGATTGAAATGATAATCTAAAAGAGCATCCGTCTGAGGATTATACAGGTCAGCATCAATCCCATTCACGATACCAGATACCTTGCCAGATTCCATTCGAAGAATCTGATCCAAGTTACATCCGAACTGACTGGTCATAATTTCATGAGCATAACTAGGCGAAACTGTTGAAACACGGTCCGCATAGAGAATACCAGCCTTCATCCAGTTCAGACAGTTGTTCCAGCGAAGGGTACCATCAGCATAACGTTCAAAGCCAACCCCAAACAAATCCCATAACATTCCTTCTGAAAATTGTCCTTGAAATTCCAAATTATGAATGGTTAAAACAGTTTTTATTCCGTGATAGGCTTGAATCCAACGGTATTTTTCCTTTAACAAGAAAGGAATCATGGCTGTATGGTAGTCATGAACATGGAGAAGGTCAGGAATGAAGTCAATTCTTTCCATAGCCTCAATGGCAGCCAGTTGGAAAAAGGCAAAGCGTTCTCCGTCGTCAAAATCACCGTAAACATGGCCACGGAAGAAATAATACTGGTTGTCAATAAAGTAGAAGGTCACACCGTTTAGTACTGTTTTCTTAATTCCACAGTACTGTCTGCGCCAACCAACACTCACCTCAAAATGAAGAACATCTTCAATCTGATTGCCAAATTTAGCCTCTACCATGTCATAGTAGGGTAGAATCACTGCAACTTCATGTCCCGCTTTTACCAGTGATTTGGGAAGAGCGCCAATGACGTCTCCCAAACCACCTGTTTTTGAAAAGGGTGCACCCTCAGCTGCTACAAATAAAATTTTCATGAATGAATATCCTCTGTTACCTTAGCACCTTTCTTAACGACGACTGGATGTTCTGCAGTTCCACGGATCACAACTCCATCCGCAACTTCAACACCCTTGTCCAAAATCGCATATTCTATCTGAGCTCCTTCTCCAATAACAACACGAGGGAAAAGTAAGCTATCTTTAACCAAGCTATCCTTGTGTACATGAATATTACGTGATAGAACAGAATTTGCCACTTGACCTTCAATGATACTACCAGAGGCAAACTGAGAAGTGCTTACCTTAGATGTATTGGCATAATAAGTTGGCTCTTCGTTTTTGACCTTTGTATAAATCTTTTGATTTGGAGTAAAGAGAGAGTAAAATTTTTGAGATTCAAGCATATCTTTGTTAGCTTGGTAATAAGACTCTACAGAATGAATATTTGCCAGATAACCTGTGTACTCGTAGGCAAAAGCCCCTTCTTTTGCAGCCAAATCTCGTAAAACATAGCGCAATTTCTCTGGATGTTCTTTTTTAGCTTCTTCTTCCAAACGTTCAATCAACCAAGGTGTATCAACGACAAAGATATCTGTAGACATATTGTAAACTTCATCTGTTGATTTACTATCAAAGAGTTTATGAGAACGAACATGGTCTGTTTCATCTACTTCCAAGATTGCATTGACTTCTGAGATGTCTTTCTTAGCTAGTTTTTTATAAACTACAGTGATAGGCCCTTTTGTTGTAGTGTGTAGGTGGAATACTTGATTTAAATCAATATTAATCAAAACATCACAGTTGAGTGAAACTGTTTGGTTTGAGCCAGAGCGTTTCAAATAAGTAAGAAGCTGTTGGTAGTATTCTTTTCCAACTGTACTACTTTCCACACGGGTATTGTAAATACCTAGATAATAGTGACTTAGAAGAGTTGACAAGCCCCACTCACGCCCAGAACGAATATGGTCAAAGACGGAACTGATATTGTCTTGTTGGAAAATACCAAAGATACTACGGACACCTGCATTAGCAAGACTTGAAAGCGGGAAGTCAATCAAGCGATATTTACCACCAAATGGCAAACTAGCTACTGGACGGTGGTCTGTCAGTGTTGACATATCATGAAAACCAACTGTGTTTCCTAAAATGGCAGAATATTTATCAATCTTCATCTGTTGCTACCCCCACTACTTCATCATATCCTACGACTTGTACTTCTTCTGTTCCATCAATTTCGACGCCATCAGAAATAACTGCACCTTCACCAATAATGGCACGTTTGATTTTAGCTCCCTGACCAACAATCGCACCACTCATGATAACTGAATCAACAACTTCTGCCCCTTCGCGAACTTGTGCTCCTGTTGAAAGGATAGAATGCTTAACAGTTCCATCAACAAAGCATCCATCTACAACTAAAGAATCTTCAACATGTGCATTTGCACCAAGGAAGTTTGGTGGTGAAATCAAGTTTCTTGAGTAAATCTTCCATTGACGGTTACGGCTATCCAATGCATTTTCCGGAGAAATGTACTCCATGTTTGCTTCCCAAAGTGACTCAATCGTACCAACGTCTTTCCAGTAACCATTAAATTCGTAGGCATAGACACTTTCACCTGACTCAAGGTAATTTGGAATGACATTTTTACCAAAGTCTGACATATCCACATTACTCTTTTCAGCAGCAACAAGCATATTGCGAAGACGTTGCCAATCAAAGATGTAAATACCCATAGAAGCTTTGGTAGATTTAGGTTGAGCTGGTTTTTCTTCAAATTCAACAATGCGGTTATTTGCATCTGTATTCATGATACCAAAACGGCTTGCTTCTTTAAGAGGGACATCTAGAACAGCTACTGTCAAGCTGGCATTATTATCCTTGTGAGACTGGAGCATATCATCATAGTCCATTTTGTAGATGTGGTCCCCAGATAGAATCAAAACATACTCAGGATTAACACTATCGATATAGTCGATATTTTGGTAAATAGCGTGGCTAGTCCCTTCGAACCAACGATTTCCTTCACTTGCTGAATAAGGTTGAAGAATAGAGACACCAGAATTGATACCGTCTAATCCCCAACTTGAACCATTCCCAATATGGTTGTTAAGAGCAAGTGGTTGATACTGTGTGATGACTCCAACATTGTGAATGCCTGAGTTGGCACAGTTTGAGAGAGCAAAGTCAATGATACGGTAGCGCCCACCAAATTGCACAGCTGGTTTTGCGATGCTTTGAGTGAGTTTACCGAGACGAGTTCCTTGCCCACCAGCAAGAATCAAAGCTAACATTTCATTCTTCATTTTCTACTCCTTTTTGGTTTTTACTTGTGACAGTTTTATCAGATTTCAAGCGACGCTTGATTTTCCATACACTTGCTCCCATAGCAGGTAGGGTAAAGGTCAGGGTCTGCTCATAATCTTTCCATAGTCCTTCTTGCGTTTGAACAGTTTGATTATGTTCTTTCCAGACACCGCCCCACTCTTCTAACTCAGTATTCCAGACTTCTTCGTAAATCCCTGCAACAGGAAGTCCGATTGTAAAATCTTTTCGTTCAACTGGTGCCATATTAAAGACACAGACTAACATATCATCCTTTTTACCCTTACGGATGAAGGAAAGAACACTCTGGTCTCGATTATCCGCATCGATAATTTCAATCCCATCATAGCTGGTATCGATTTCCCACAGACAGCGATGGTCTTTGTAAAACTGGTTTAGCTGAGAAGTGAAATACTTCATCTTAGCATTCATTGGGTCCTCTAGGTTAGACCATTCCAACTGTTCTTCAGATTTCCATTCTAGGAATTGACCGTATTCGCTACCCATGAAAAGCAATTTCTTACCCGGGTGACAAATTTGGTAAGTGTAGAGATTGCGCAAACCTGCGAATTGATTGTAACGATCTCCCCACATCTTATGCATCATACTCTTCTTACCATGAACCACTTCGTCATGTGAGAATGGTAAGAGATAATTTTCCTTGAAGACATACATAAAGCTGAAGGTCACCAAGTTAAAGTCATATTTACGATAAATCGGATCTTCTTCATAGAATCGGAGGATATCATTCATCCATCCCATATTCCACTTATAATCAAATCCTAGACCATCTGAATCCTTGGTGTCAGTAATCTGAGTAGCTGATGAACTTTCCTCAGCTATCATCATAACGTCTGGATGAGCTTGTTTAATGACATCATTCAAGCGTTGAAGGAAATAATAGCCCTCGTAGTTGAGATTTCCGCCATCTTTATTAGGCGTCCATGGTGCATCATCATAATCAAGATAGAGCATATTGCTAACCGCATCCACGCGAATACCGTCCAAATGGTAAAAGTCAATCCAGAATTTAATACTAGAAATCAAGAAGGACTGGACTTCATTTTTCCCAAGGTCAAAATTGAGGGCGCCCCAACCGTAGTTATGAGCCTTATTATGATCTTGGTACTCAAAAGTTGGAGTCCCATCATAATAAGCTAAGGCATCATCATTAATGGTGAAGTGACCAGGTACCCAGTCCACAATAACGCCGATATTATTTAAGTGACATTCCTCAACAAAATCTTGAAACTCTTCAGGACGACCATAGGCATGCTCTAAAGCAAAGTAACCCATAAGCTGATAGCCCCAACTCAAACCTAGTGGATGAGACATCAAGGGCATAAACTCAATGTGAGTATAGTTCATCTCAACCAAGTAAGGAATGAGTTCATCTTTCAATTGAGCAAAACTATAAGGACTTCCATCTAGATTTCTCTTCCAAGAGCCAGCATGAACCTCGTAAATATTGACGGGACGCTCTTCAAAACTCAAGCGTTTTCTACGGGCTAGCCAGAGACCATCCTTCCATTTCTTTTCTGGAATATCTGTTAAAATAGCACCAGTCCCAGGTCGTGCCTCATACCGTACAGCCAAAGGGTCAATCTTCATCAGCTGATGACCATTTGCACGTGTGATATGATACTTGTAAATTTGGCCTTCATGAGCAAGGCTAGTAAAGACTTCCCAGACCCCAAATTCATTCCGTTCCATTGGAATTTGATTTTCAACCCAATTGGTGAAATCCCCTACCAAGTGAACAGCCTGAGCATTAGGTGCCCACACACGGAAAGCATAGCCATACTCACCATCTTTTTCTTCCCTATGCGCTCCCAGATAATGCTGGAGGTGAAAATTTTCACCTGCTATAAAGGTTTCTAAAGCTTTTTTCTTATTCATACACCCTCCTATTTCTGTAAGCGTTTTCTATAGATTTATTATACTACCTTTTTAGGGAAGATTCAAGTAAATTACGGAATTTGCTAAAAATTCTTTTGAAAGTCTTCAACAAATTCACTGATGTGTTCACTTGTAAATCAAGAAATTTTCAAACAGATTATGAAAACCAATCATTTTATTTACAAGGATATCATAAAGTTCGTTATTTTTTCTAATAAAAGTAGTATTGTTAGGTAAAAAAACAAATCAGAAAACGAATTTCCTGATTTGTTTTTCAAATATTTATAAAAGAAATACCAAAAAAATAAACTAACATTTATAGCACTTTAAAAATGCTAACACTGACACCACCAACTTTGTTTTCCTCATCAGAAGGACTATTGGTCACCAAGAGTTCTAAATTTCCTGCATTTTCAAACTGGAACGCATCTCCTTTTGCATTAAAAACGATCAATAGGTGTTCTTCCCCGTGGATTTCATAGACAATCCAACCACTGTGCTCGTGAGCGGAATGAACAAAAACATGATGGTAAATCTCATCATAAGTAGGGTAAGAAAAGGCACTGGTTTCTGTCTTCAATCGAATAATTTGACGGATAAATTCAATACTACCTTGACGCTCATTGATCAAGTCCCAGTTCACTTGGTTCACACTGTCAGGAGCATTATAGCTATTCATAGCACGCTCTCTATCATCATGAGTCAACTCACCATTCTCACCTGTCGCAATAAGTTTGGTACGACCGAATTCTTGACCGATTTCCATAAAGGCCATTCCTTGCATGAGCAGATTCATGGCTGTGGCTGTCTCAACCTTACGCATGATTTGCTCAGAACTTTGGTCTGGATGAAGGGTTGCCAACAAATCGTGAAGATTGTAATTGTCATGGGCTTCTACATAGTTAAGCACTTGATTTGGATGTGTATAGGTTCCTAATTCACGACTACCAAGGATTGCTTTGGCAAGAATGGGCTCTGTCGCAGCACCACTGACAAAACCTGACTTAATAGTACCGTAAACTTCTCCACCTTTGACAGCATCACGCTGATCGTCATTAAAGAAACCAATATTTGGCATTTCGTAGGCGTTGTCTTTCTTAGCCTTATCATAAGGGGCAAGACCTGTCCCCATATCCCATCCTTCTCCATAAAGGATAATGTTAGGGTCAATTTCATCCAAACTCTGACGAATCATCTGCATGGTCTTAACATCATGAATCCCCATCAAATCAAAACGGAAGCCGTCAATATTGTATTCTTGCACCCAGTATAGAAGAGAATCAATCATATACTTGCGGAACATTTCGTGTTCACTGGCTGTTTCATTTCCAACACCCGTTCCATTCTGGAAGGTACCATCTGGATTCATACGATAATAGTAGTCAGGGACCGTTGTTTGGAAAGGTGCATCAACAACTGAGAAGGTATGGTTATAGACCACATCCATAATAACACCAATACCTGCATCGTGATAGGCTTGAATCATGGTCTTCAAATCACGAATAACCTGCGCTGGATCATCTGGGTTTGTTGAAAGGCTCGTCTCTGGTGCGTTATAGTTTTGTGGGTCATAACCCCAGTTGTAGGTTACATTCCCATCCGCATCATACTCTTTATGACGGTCTGCAATTGGTTGCAACTGAACATAATTGTAACCTATCTTCTTGATGTAATCAAAAGCAGTTGCTTGGCCGTACTGGTTAACCGTTCCAGTTTGAGCAGCACCTAAGAAAGTTCCTCGAAGATGTTCATCTACACCTGAGGTCGGTGATTTGGTCAAATCACGAATATGCATTTCACAGATGACTGCCTTACATGGATTTGTCAAACGCCAAGTAGCCTCCGAACCATGCTTGACCTCGAAGTTTTCAACTTGCTTTTCTGCATGGCTCAGAATAGCTGAACGTTTGCCATCAGGGCTGGTCGCGATGGTATAAGGATCGCGTGTCAGTGTTTGGTGATGAGGGAATTGGACTTGATAGTGATAAGCCTTACCAGTCAAATCTTCCTCAACATCCAAACTCCAAACACCGATTGTATTGTCTTTATGGTTATAAGAGTAGCTATTCCCTCTCTCCATATCAAAAGTTTTCCAAACAGGTGCATCATTAGTAGCTGATTCATAAACCACAACCTGCACTGCTGTCGCTGTTGGAGCCCAAAGAGCAAAATGAGCCTGATTGTTCTCTACACGGCACCCCAATTCCCCTTGGTAGCCCCAGTGATGATCAAAACTAGCACTGTTAATGGCCTTATCAAAGGCAAAAGGATTTTGATTTTTATAGAAAGGACTAGCAATAGCAGGATTTTCAGAGTAATAAATTCTATCATCCCCTTCCAAAATCCAGACCTCTGTTAAAAGAGGATAGTAATTAAAACGGATAGCATACTCTTTACTGGTTTGACCCGTGTGAACTACAAAATTCAAACTTTCTAAGGCATAAGAACTTGGATGTTCAAAGTTAAATAAGGCACCAAAATAATCTTCTTTGTAGGTCAGTAAATCAATTCGTTGATCCTGACTTTTTACAAAAGAGCAGGTATCGTATTCACCATTCTTGCAATGGTAATGAATGCGCATAGGGTAGTTATACATTGTTTTTATTTTTCCTTTTTACTTCTTGATTTGTTTCTATTTCACTAATAAATTCTTGACCGATTTTGTCCCGATTAACAAACTAGTTTACTGTCTAAACTCTGGTTTTAAACTATCATTACAGACTTTCTAACCAAGCTTCATCTCGAACTTCAATTCCAAGTTCCTGTGCTTTTTGCAGTTTACTTCCAGCATCTGCACCAGCAACGACAAGGTCGGTCTTTTTAGAAACACTGCCTGTTACTTTAGCTCCCAAGCTCTCGAGTTTACTTTTAGCTTCTGAACGCTTGAGTCGTTCCAATTTTCCTGTCAATACAACGGTCAAACCTGACAAGGCTGCATTCGCTACTACAGTTTGACCTTTATAGTCCAGATTGACCCCAGCTTCTTTCAATTCTCTAAGCAGAATTTCAGAACCTTCTGTCGCAAAATAAGTCTGAAGACTCTTCGCAATCACACCACCAAGACTTTCAATACTAGCCACTTCCTCTGGATCTGCCTGAGCCAGATTTTCAATTGAGTGGAAATGTTGAAGTAAAAGCTGACTGGCCTTACTGCCGACATGACGAATTCCAAGACCAAACAAGAGCTTCTCGGCAGAATTTTCCTTAGATGCTTGGATTGCCTGATACAGTTTACCAGCTGACTTTTCCTTAACACCCTCTAAAAGAAGGAAATCGTCTTCTCGCAAACGGTAAATATCCGCCACATCCTTAACCAGATTGGCAGCAAAGAGCTTTTCAACTACTGATGGACCAAGACCTGTAATATTCATGGCATCTCGAGAGGCAAAGTGAATCAAACCTTCCATGATTTGGGCAGGACAACGCGGATTGATACAACGGAGGGCCACTTCATCTTCAAAGTGCAACAAGTCAGAATCACAACTTGGGCAGTTTTTAGGGATATCTAGTTTCTCTTCAGAAACCCGTTTGGACTCTACCACACGTAAAACAGCAGGGATAATATCTCCAGCCTTATAAACGATAACCGTGTCGTCTTTGCGGATATCTTTTTCAGCAATATAGTCCACGTTATGTAGAGTCGCACGGCTAACAGTTGTCCCAGCAAGCTGAACAGGAGTCAGATTGGCAGTTGGAGTCACAACACCTGTTCGGCCAACTGTCCAGTCAACTGACAAGAGTTGAGCTTCTTTTTCCTCAGCAGGAAACTTGTATGCTACAGCCCACTTTGGTGCTTTAACTGTAAAACCAAGTTCTTCTTGACCTGCTAGGTCATTGACCTTAATCACCACCCCATCGATATCATAAGGCAGATTGTCTCGCTCCTGTCCTACCTCTTGGATGAAATCCCATATCTCATCCATGCTTTCAGCCAGAATCCGCTTAGGATTGACTACAAAACCGAGCTGTTCTAGGTGATTCAAAACCTTTTCTTGACTATCACGAGTTGACGGACTAGCTTCTTGATATAAGAAAGTCGCAAGATTGCGCTTGGCTACTACTGCTGTATCCAGCTGACGTAGTGTTCCTGCTGCCGCATTACGAGGATTGGCAAATTCAGGTTCTCCATTTTCTTGGCGAACTTGGTTGACCTGGTCAAAAGAAGAGCGTGGCATGTAACATTCCCCACGAACTGTGATATCTAGCTCTTCTGGTAAGGTCAAAGGAATGTCCTTAACACGCTTGAGGTTTTCCGTGATGTTCTCCCCAACAGAACCATCTCCACGCGTTGCACCTGCAACTAAAATTCCCTTTTCATAGGTAAGCGAGATAGACAAGCCATCTATTTTTAGCTCACAAATATAGGTAGGATGGGCCACTTCCTTACGAACACGCGCATCAAAAGCATCAAGCTCCTCACGTGAAAAAGCATCCTGCAAACTATAAAGAGGATACTGATGACTGTATTTTTCAAAACCATCTAAAACCTTGCCACCAACACGATGGGTCGGACTGTCTGCTAATACTTGATCTGGATAGGCAGCCTCCAACTCAACCAACTCACGGTAAAGGCGATCATACTCACTGTCTGAAACCGACGGATTGTCGCTGGTGTAGTACTCGGTCGCATAGCGATTGAGCAAGGCAACTAACTCATTCATTCTTTTATTCATAAAACCATTTTACCATAAACTAAGCCCTCCTCACAAACGAGAAGGGCGGAAAAAACACTTAGATTGGAATTATTTTTAAAGTCCAAGCAGACTTATATCTATTTTTTAAAATGAGTTCGTACATAGCCTAGAGCTAAGAAGGATAAGATGACAACTCCTAGTCCTATAATCAAGAAAGAGTAAAGATGAACACTTGAAAGCCAGGTCATTAAACCTGTTGCAATTGGCATAAAAAGTATAGCTAGGGTATAAATCGAACTGAGAACTCTACCAAGATATTCACCTTCAACCTTAGTTTGTACCTGAGTAAAAAAGTGAATATTGAACATCGTCATAAATAGTTCACAAACAAAATTCCCTGAAAAAGCAAGATAGGTGGGGAGTGTGAAACCCATTATCATCACTCCAAGTCCAGTCAGAGCCAATAACAACAAAAGCTTTTCCATACTAGCTTTAATTTTACTAGCTAACAACGCCCCAACAATAGATCCGATAGCACCCATTGTTAAAATAGTGGCATAGGCACCTTGAACCCCATAGAGCTGATTTGAAAAGGGGAGGAGGTAATTAAAGGCTGCGAAGAAAAAATTGACACTTGAAGCCATGACTAATAAAAAGAAGATTTCCTTTTGCTTCACAATATAGTGAACCCCCTCTTTGATATCAGAAAAAATAACTCTGAATGTGAGTCTCTTCTCACCCAAAGTCTTCTCTTCTTTCTTTGGAAGCAAGGCTACCAAGCCAAAAGCGAGAAAAAAACTAAGAGCATCTAATACCAAGGTAATGCGAAGACTTGCGAATTGTAAAACCAGAAAAGAGAGTACAGGGGAACTCACACTGACAACCTGCAAGACCAACTCCAAACGAGAATTGTAGAGGACCAGTTCATCCTTCTCTACCAATTCTGTGATAATGGCCTTATTTGCTGGTCTAGAAAAGGCAAAGGCAATCGCCTGCACAATATTAGCAACAATCAAAGCCCCAATCATCCAACTGTCATTCCTTATGAACGAAATAGCCAGACAAAGAATCCCACAAACAAGATCTGTCGTCATTAAAATCTTACGACGAGAAAATCGGTCTGAAATAACTCCACCAAAGGGATTGACGATAATGGATGTGACGAGTTCAGAAATCTGATACATTCCTAAAACAGTCTGTCCGATAGTCCCCATGGAAGCCAACCAGACACTATTTCCATAATCATAGAGCATATTCCCTATCTTGTTAACAGCTCCACGGCTAATCAACTGTACTGCATAGCGATTCATATAAAAACTCCTCTCAAATTTTGAAACTATTGTATCAAAACCGAAAGGAGCTTTTTCATTTTTCCCTTATTTGGGAAAATTAATCTTTGACAAATTTCTCATAGTGTTCCTGATAGTAGGCTACTTGCTCTGGAAGACCTAGTAGGTCAAAAATACGCATGGCCTCTTTCATCTGCTTACAGCCTTCTTTACACTGTCCTTTTTGGTACAAGGAAAAGCCTTTTAGATAATGGAAAATATTACGCTCATAAAGCTTAATACCTTTGCCAATAATCTTCTCTGTATAAGCCTCGAAATAGCTAGCATTATCAAAAGCAAGATGCTCTAAACAATGCTGGTAACAATTAAGAGCCAAAATCAAAACCAATCTCTTATGGCGACCAATCTCTTGGTAAAATTCCTCCCTCTCCATAACTTCTCTACCAATCCGAGTGACATAGTCCACATCGTAGAAACTATAGAGGTTACCAAACAGAATCAACTCATACATGGTCCACTCTTCTGTTTTGAAGAGATAATCTGCTACCTTATCCAAATCATCCTGCTTCATATCATAACTAGAATCTCTTTGACAAATCAGACCCTGTAACAAAATCCAGTTCAGCTCAAAATAAAGGGGATTTGTCGAACTCTTAGACTTTTCAAGTTGTTCTCTTTGAAGCTTTTGAAAACCTGCAATATCATTTGAGTAGTAAAGTGGCACAATTTGTCCCATCATGGCAACATGTTCATGATTATGAAAATTCCTTGCCTTATCCATGAAATTTTCAATCGTTACATGAATGTTATCCAAAATCTCAAAGAAACGTGAGACTGCCAGATCAGACTCCCCAAGCTCAAAGCGAGATAACTGAGAGGTTGAACAGGACTCGCCTGCAGCCTCCTTTAAGGAATAATTTCCACTTGTCCGAAATTCACGAAATACTTTTCCAAGATGTTCCATCTTTACACCTGCTCTGATAATTCTTCCCACTCAAGCATGGCTTCTTCCTGACGGTGGCTGATTTTGTCCAGTTCAGCCTGCAATTCCATGAGTTTACCTGCATCGTTTGTTTCCAACATTTGTTCAGAAATGTCTTGGCTTTGACTTTCTAGCTCTTCAATTTCAGCTTCTAGACTTTCAATTTGTCGCATGAGCTTACGAACTTCTTTTTGACTTTCTTTCTGAGCTTGGTAGTCATTAACTGGACTTGCTTCTTTTGCTTGATTGCTAGTTGAAGCTTCCTCTGTCTGACTCATTTCTACTTCTGCTTTCTTCTCAACATAGTAGTCATAATCTCCAAGATAGAGAGTCGAACCATTTTCAGATAATTCCAGTACATGAGTTGCCACACGATTGATAAAGTAACGGTCATGGCTAACAAAAAGCAAGGTTCCATCGAAGTCAATCAAGGCATTTTCCAACACTTCCTTGCTATCAATATCCAAGTGGTTGGTTGGCTCGTCAAGAATCAGGAAATTGTTGTTTTCCATAGACAATTTAGCCAAAAGCAAACGAGCTTTCTCGCCACCTGACAACATGCCAACTGATTTTTTAACATCATCTCCTGAGAAAAGGAAGGCACCTAGACGGTTACGAATTTCAACTTCAGGTGTCAGTTTAAAATCATTCCAGAGTTCATCAAGGACCGTATTACTTGCTGTCAGCTTGCTTTGCGTCTGGTCATAGTAACCAACCTCAACATTGGCCCCAAAGAGCTTCTCTCCCTTGATAAAAGGAATCTGCTCCACGATAGATTTGATAAAGGTTGATTTTCCAATGCCATTTGGACCGACGATAGCGACAGCATTCATCTTACGAAGGTCTAAGTTGATAGGCTCGGACAATATTTCCCCATCATAGCCAATAGCTGCATTTTCAACAGTCAAAACAACATTACCCGATGTCTTTTCCGACTGGAAGGTCATGTTGGCTGATTTCTTACCAGCTTCAGGCTTGTCCAAACGCTCCATTTTTTCCAGTTGTTTACGGCGAGATTGGGCACGTTTGGTCGTCGAAGCACGGACTAGATTGCGATTGACAAAGTCTTCCAGAGCAGCGATTTCCTTCTGCTGCTTTTCATAGTTTTTTGCCTCAGTAGCTAGTTTTTGCTCCTTCAACTCAACAAAACGAGAGTAATTGCCCACATAGCGATCCAAGGAATGCTTGGTTAAATCCAGCGTAATCGTCGCAACCTTATCCAAGAAATAACGGTCGTGACTAACAATAATGAGGGCACCGCTATAGTTTACTAGGTAATTCTCTAGCCAAGCAATGGTTTCAATATCCAAGTGGTTGGTTGGCTCGTCCAAGACCAAGAGGTTTGGCTTTTCAAGGAGCATTTTAGCTAGCGCCAAACGAGTATTTTGACCACCAGAAAGCTCGGCAATTTTCATCTGCCACATAGACTCGTCAAATTTGAATCCATTCAAAATCGCTCGAATATCAGCTTCATAGGTAAAGCCGCCTGCTTGGCGAAAATTTTCAGATAAACGGTCGTAATCTGACATCAGTTTATCCAAATCCTCACCAGACTTTTCACCCATCTCCAACTCCATCTGACGAAGTTGTTTCTCAGTTTGACGCAGGTCATCAAAGACATAAAGCATCTCATCGTAGATGGTATTTTCAGACTCAAAACGGCTATCTTGGGCTAGGTAAGACAGAGAAATATCTTTTTTCTTATTGATTTCTCCACTAGTTGGCTCCTCTTCTCCAACCAAAATCTTCAAAAGAGTAGACTTACCTGCTCCATTTTTCCCAACAAGAGCAATCCGGTCTCGTTCATCAACCTGCAGGTTGATATTATCAAAAAGAACCTCTCCTGCAAAAGATCGTTCAATTTTATTAGCTTGTAAAATAATCATACAAGTAGTATAGCATGTTTCTCTAAGGCATTCAAGACTTGATAAACAGGCATATGTCACTACTTTTCTGAAAATTATGCTAAGGTTTTACTAAAATACTAAAAAGTGCTATAATGTGAACGGTTAAAACAATTTACAAAAAGGAGAATTTTAATGTCTTACCAAAAAAATTACCAGAAATGGGTTGATTTTGCGGAACTTCCTGACTACCTTCGTCAAGATTTGGAACATATGGACGAAAAAACAAAGGAAGATGCCTTCTATACAAATCTTGAATTTGGTACTGCAGGCATGCGTGGCTTGATTGGTGCTGGTACAAACCGCATCAACATCTACGTTGTTCGCCAAGCTACTGAAGGATTGGCTCGTTTGATTGAGTCAAAAGGTGGAAACGAAAAAGAACGTGGTGTCGTAATCGCCTACGATAGCCGTCACTTCTCACCAGAGTTTGCCTTTGAATCTGCAGCAGTTCTCGCTAAACACGGCATCAAATCTTACGTATTTGAAAGCCTTCGTCCAACTCCAGAACTCTCATTTGCAGTTCGTCACCTCAACTGTTTCGCAGGTATCATGGTCACAGCCAGCCACAACCCTGCTCCATTTAACGGATACAAGGTTTACGGTGAAGACGGTGGACAAATGCCTCCACACGACGCGGACGCTTTGACTACTTATATCCGTGCTATCGAAAACCCATTTGCAGTTGAAGTTGCTGATGTGGAAGCTGAAAAAGCTTCTGGCTTGATTGAGGTTATCGGTGAAGCTGTTGACGTAGAATACCTTAAAGAAGTCAAAGATGTGAACATCAACCCAGCCTTGATTGAAGAATTTGGTAAAGACATGAAGATTGTCTATACACCACTTCATGGTACTGGTGAAATGTTGGCTCGTCGTGCTCTTGCCCAAGCAGGATTTGACTCTGTTCAAGTCGTTGAAGCGCAAGCAACTGCTGACCCAGACTTCTCAACTGTAAAATCTCCAAACCCAGAAAGCCAAGCAGCCTTTGCACTTGCTGAAGAACTTGGTCGTCAAGTTGGTGCAGATGTTCTTGTCGCAACTGACCCTGATGCTGACCGTGTTGGTGTTGAAGTTCTTCAAAAAGATGGTAGCTACCTCAACCTTTCAGGTAACCAAATCGGTGCTATCATGGCTAAATACATCTTGGAAGCCCACAAAAACGCTGGAACTCTTCCTGAAAATGCAGCCCTATGTAAATCTATCGTATCAACTGACTTGGTAACGAAGATTGCTGAAAGCTACGGCGCAACTATGTTCAACGTCTTGACTGGTTTCAAATTCATCGCTGAAAAAATCCAAGAATTCGAAGAAAAACACAACCATACTTACATGATGGGATTTGAAGAAAGCTTCGGTTACTTGATTAAACCATTCGTACGTGATAAGGATGCTATCCAAGCCGTTCTTGTCGTTGCTGAGCTTGCTGCCTACTACCGTTCACGTGGTTTGACCCTTGCTGACGGTATCGAAGAAATCTACAAAGAGTACGGCTACTATGCAGAAAAAACAATCTCTGTTACTCTTTCAGGTGTCGATGGTGCCGAACAAATCAAAGCAATTATGGCTAAATTCCGCAACAATGCTCCAAAAGAATGGAACACAACAGCTATCACTGTCGTAGAAGACTTCAAGGCTCAAACTGCTACTGCTGCTGACGGAACTGTTACAAACTTAACAACTCCTCCAAGTGATGTTTTGAAATATACACTTGCTGACGGTTCATGGATTGCAGTTCGCCCTTCAGGTACAGAACCAAAAATCAAGTTCTACATTGCAGTTGTAGGTGAAACCAACGAAGAATCACAAGCTAAGATTGCTAACATCGAAGCAGAGATCAATGCTTTTGTAAAATAAAATCCTATAAAAGATGAGACAAACCAATCTCATCTTTTTTTCGTATCAAATCTAAGCAATTTTAGAAACTTTATGGCATACTAGACTTATCAATGAAAGCGAGGTAATCTCATGGAACAATTTTTAGAAAACATCAAAGACCTTGAAGTCACTACAGTTGCGCGTGCGCAAGAAACTCTTGATAAAAAAGAAACTGCAACCTTCTTTATCGGTCGCAAAACGTGCCCTTACTGCCGTAAATTTGCAGGTACATTGGCAGGTGTCGTAGCTGAAACCAAAGCCACATCTACTTCATCAATAGTGAAGAACCAAGCCAACTCAATGAGTTGCAAGAATTCCGCTCACGCTACGGAATCCCAACTGTACCAGGCTTTGTTCACATTACAGATGGCCAAATCAATGTCCGTTGCGACTCTTCAATGTCAGCACAAGAAATCAAAGAATTTGCAGGTTTGTAAAAGATATAAAAAAGAAGGCACTCGCCTTCTTTTTTATAT
>ASZZ01000018.1 GCA_000430305.1 Streptococcus mitis 17/34 | reverse complement strand
GAAGTCTTTTGCTTGTGCCGTTACAGTAGTTGTTTCTGATGGGTGACTGTCACCTTTTGTAGCTGTTGCTGTTACCTGACTTTTATCTTTTACACCTTCAGCTGGAATAAGGAGTTGCCCTGTACTTGAATCTACTGTTACACCTGCTGGATTATCTGATGATGACCATGTTCCATTTTTAGCCTTAACTACGGTTACTGTTTTTTGAGCATTATTCTCGTCTATATAGTTAACCGTAACTTTATCTGCATCCCCTGTTGGTGTCACTGTTACAGTTCCATCTTTTGGTGCAGTTGCCGTTGGTGGCGTTGGCTTAGAATCACGTACCTTGAAGACTTTAGAAGCATCCAATCTATCTGTACTATCGTCTTTATAGGTCACAATCACATTATTACCATCAACTGTTACAGACTTAATTTTATCGCTAAAGGTTGGATTAGCTTGTTTTACAGCATTCTCAATTTGAGTCGCATCTGCACTATCTAATAATAATGGTGTGTCTGGCGCCTGTGCATCATATTTAAATGTTTGAGGTTTCCATACAAATCGAATGCGTCCAGGAGCTCCTACATCATTAGCATGACCTACATGCTCATAGTTAGTATTTCCACTTGGATCTTCTGCAAATAAGTATCGAGAAATTTGCCCACTTTGTTCATTAAACTCACCCTTAGGAATCTCACCAGTTACCTTAAGAATAGCCGGAGAATTTTGGCTTGCTGGTGTATCAGTGTGAATTTTAGTAGCGCTCAAGTAAAGTGCTGATCGAGTTTTCCCGTTCAAGTATGAATCTTCTGTACCTAGACCCTGTCTATTATCAGCAGCAAACGCTAAATGCAATTTAGAAATCTTACCAGAATTATCCCAAGCTTTCAGTGTAATATCGTTATTTTCCCCAGAGTAAACATAGATCTCTTGTCTAGCTGGATTATCATAAGGAATTTCAACTGTTGGTCTAATCTTATCGTTTGATTCAACCAACTTATCTCCAGATATTTGATGACTAATATTTGTCTTCGGATCTGTCAATGTTGCAGTACCATCTGTCGAAATACTAATGTTTTTACCAGGGTTACGAGCTTGAACCTTAGCTTTTACATTTTCTCTTTCCTGCGGTGTTAAACTTGTTACTTTAGTTACAGGTGTCTTATCTGGAACTACTGGTTCAAAATCTCTTTGTTGAGCTGTCACGGTAGTTGCTTCTGATGGGTGACTGTCACCTTTCGTAGCTGTCGCTGTTACCTGACTTTTATCTTTTACACCTTCAGCTGGAATAAGGAGTTGCCCTGTACCTGAATCTACAGTTACACCTGCTGGCTTATCTGATGATGACCATGTTCCATTTTTAGCCTTGACTACGGTTACTGTTTTTTGAGCATTATTCTCGTCTATATAGTTAACCGTAACTTTATCTGCATCCCCTGTTGGTGTCACTGTTACAGTTCCATCTTTTGGTGCAGTTGCCGTTGGTGGCGTTGGCTTAGAATCACGTACCTTGAAGACTTTAGAAGCATCTAATCTATCTGTACTATCGTCTTTATAGGTCACAATCACATTATTGCCATTAACTGTTACAGACTTAATTTTATCGCTAAAGGTTGGATTAGCTTGTTTTACAGCATTCTCAATTTGAGTCGCATCTGCATTGTCTAGTAATAATGGTGTGCCTGGCGCCTGTGCATCATATTTAAATGTTTGAGGTTTCCATACAAATCGAATGCGTCCAGGAGCTCCTACATCATTAGCATGACCTACATGCTCATAGTTAGTATTTCCACTTGGATCTTCTGCAAATAAATATCGTGAAATTTGCCCACTTTGTTCGTTAAATTCACCCTTAGGAATCTCACCAGTTACCTTAAGAATAGCTGGAGAATTTTGGCTTGCTGGTGTATCAGTGTGAATTTTAGTAGCGCTCAAGTAAAGTGCTGATCGAGTTTTCCCGTTCAAGTATGAATCTTCTGTACCTAGCCCCTGTCTATTATCAGCAGCAAACGCTAGATGCAATTTAGAAATCTTACCAGAATTATCCCAAGCTTTTAATGTAATATCATTATTCTCTCCAGAATAAACATAAATCTCTTGTCTAGCTGGATTGTCATAAGGAATTTCAACTGTTGGTCTAATCTTATCGTTTGATTCAACTAACTTATCTCCAGATATTTGATGAGATATCCTTGATTTAGGATCAGTTACAGTAGCAGTACCATTACTTGATACTTGCACTTCTTTACCAGGGTTAGCATCTGAAACTTTTTTCTTAACCTGATTAACCTCATCCGGTGTTAAAGACGTTACTTTTGTAACAGGTGTCTTAGAAGGAACTTTTGGTGTGAAATCTTGGAAAGTAGCAACTTTAGCATCACTTGGTTGTGAGATATTTCCTGCTTCATCTGTTGCTTTAGCTGTAACATTACCTTTCGGAATTTCCTTAGTCGGATCGATAAGCGCTTTACCACTTGCGTTCGCTACACCTCGTCCTAGTTCTTGACCGCCATGATCATATACAACAACCGAAGCACCTGGTTCTGTATCTACTTCAATTTGAGTTCTAGTTCCAGCTTTATCCGTCAAGTTTGTTGGAATCGTTGGTTTACCTGGAGCTACATTATCTAGAACAACATTACCAGTTAAGTTTGCATTACCTTTTTGAACAGAACCTCTTCCTTGATGAGCGTAGTTAATATCTCCGTTACTTCCTACAGTAACTTCTGATTTATTTATACCAGGATTTGCTTTTTCAAAAGCTGTTTTAACTCTCTCTTTATCTTCTGGAGTTAAACGATTAATATCTTTTACAGGTACTTTCTCTCCTTTATTTGCCAATACATATTGATTAGCCTCTTGAGATGATCTGATTCCTGAAGCTACCGTAATATCTTTATTTTCTGCAGTAGCTTGGATTCTATCTAGGGTTTCAAATCTTGTACCTGAAGGCAATTCAAAGGTTACACTTCCATTTGAATTTGGTGAAATTCGTACATTCGCTGCATTTTCTAACGTCTTATAACGTCCAGAGCCTTCCTTTTCAATTTTAACTTTTTTCCCTTGAATAACCGCAGAGATAATATCTGTTCTGCCTTGTGGAGTAATAGTTACACTTGTTGATCCATGACTAGGTTGCTGAATAGTCAAAGCTTGCGGTGCAGGTACTGTCGCTTGTTTTGGAGCACTTGCATCTGTTGTATTATCACGATTATCAGTTGCTTTTGCTGTTACATTTCCATTTGGAATCGGTCTTGTAGGATTAATAGTAACTCGACCACTTTCATTTACCGTACCTTCTCCCAATTCATGGCCTGAGTGATCGTAAAGTTTTACTTTAGAACCTGGATCTGCTGATACAGTAGTCGGTGTTTGTGTATCTGCCTTATCGATTAAGGATGTTTCTATTACTGGGCGTTTTTGAATAGTATATGCCGAAGCTACTTTATCTACTGAATTATCGGGATAAGTGATGGTAACATTCCCTTTTTCATCTACTGAATAAGTAGCCTGATCTAATAATGCTCTGTACGCTGCATCTGTATATGTTCTATTGTTTTTCTCTTTAATCGCTGCAATAATTTTCTCTTTTTCCGGACCACTCACAGCATTTGGATTGTCTACAGTAATCTTTTTATCAATAGAAATATCATATTTTTTCGCTACTTCAAGGACGTTAATGGTTGTACTAACATTTGTACTTGAACCAGCATTATGGCGTCCATAATTAGCTGTTGTTGTCTTGCTTACAACATAATAATTAAGAACCGTTGATCCTAGGGGCTGATCCATTGCAATCGTTCCACTAGTTTTTCCAGTACGAGCCGTTTCAGGGGTGGATTGAGCTGTTACTAAGAAACCGCCTGATTCTTCTAATCCTTTGACATGGCCTCTAGTATTTGGATTTGGCAAAAATTTTTCTAGATATTTTGCATAAGTAGAAACATTAACTTCGACATGATCTCCACGATATGCTGTAACCCATTCTTTGTCCACTCCGATAGTAGCTCTTGCTTTACCTTCGGAAGAAACTTGTTTCGCTCCTCCATGACCTATTTGAGTTCTCGTAACTGTCACAGGGTCACTTTTTGCTGATTCTTTTCCTCCAACTGGAGTTGAAGTCGCTCTAATTTGCCCTTCAGGTAAACTATTTGTAGGATGTACCGTTGCATAGCCATCATTTCCAGCTTGAGCTTCTCCTATTAGCACATCATTATTATCGTAAAGTTTAACAGTAGAACCTACTGGTGCTTTTACTCTGACGTCTGCAGGTATACTTGCTTTCCCTGTTAAGTCACTCTCGATATGAGCACCAGATGTTAATGGAGCCTCTACTACATTAACAGGTTTCCATCCCTCAAGACTTCCGTAACCACCTTCTTTCATATTTGAAACAACAGATGTTTGAGAGCCCACTTTCATATCACTATTCAATTTAAGATTAATGATAGAATAAAACTTATTACTTGTATTGTCTACCGAAGTAACAGTAGCCAGATTGCGTTTTTCAGGAAGAACTTGCCAAGCTTGGTTAATCGCAGTACGTCTAATCCCGATTTCATGGTCTTGATTATTTGTATCCCTATATCTCAAGTAAGCCATACCAGCATCATGTGGTACATATAGCTTGAGATCGCGTTGGTTTGAAACCAGTTCATTAGTATGTCCTGGCGAATAAGAAATCCATGAACGCCCTAATGAAACATCCACATTCGTTGCTTCACTCTCTTTGCCATCAACACTTTGAGTTACTGTTATCTTATCTTTCGGTACAAGTTGATCTCCAGTATCTGATAGATTACTATTTAAACCAGCATCTAGTGAAACAACCCAATGCCCGCTTGAATTAACTGTTGTTGTTTTAAAAGTATTCCCATTTTTCTTAACAGAAATAGTCGCTCCTGGTTTCCCAGTTCCTGATAATTGATTGTCTGTTGACGGTACAGTCTGCATACGTACAGTATCGTTGGTTTGAGTATAGCTATGGTCAACAGTAGGAGCGCCTACTGCATTGACATGGATACCTACAGCAGGGAAATCTGAATTCCGACTTACAAGCGCCGCCTTACCATTTAAGCCAGAATTTTCAAGAGTATTCTGTACAATAGCGGTCGCAAAGCGAGCAAAAAGATTGTGATGTGTTCCTCTAGTAGTTACTTCATAGACTATTCTATCTGGCACAGCTCCACCAATAAGTTTGTAGTGACCAATAAACATCTTATAATTAGAGAAAGGCGTACTAGCAGGGCGTCCTCTGGAAATTTCTTTCTCTTCTACTACACTACCACCAGCTCCGCCTCTTTCTACTACACGAATATTTTCAATAGTATCATCTGATGTAACTGCAATACCAGCCCAAGCATGATTCTTATGAGCCGGACGGACAGCAACTCTCCAAATAGTACGATCACCATCAATGTCATAATGAAGATTTTCAAACTGTTTAACTCCATCACCACTGATAGTACCTGAGTCGAGATTTCCAGCTACAGAACGATCAGTAGATCGAGCTGCATAATGAGCTATTCTAAACCCAGAATAACCTTTTTTCTTCTTATCAAGAACATCCTCTGTCGCCTCATCTACAAGATTACTTTTCGTATCTATCGGCAACAGTTTATTATCTTTGTTTGGCAGTTCCAGACTATTAGCTTCCTTATCTACCTTGTTTAAGCTTCTATCGGAAGCTGTCACAGTAGGTTTTGAGCTATCTTTAGAAGTTTCTTCTTTACGAACTTCAATAGCAGCCTCATTCGTGCTCTTATCTTCTAGTAAAGAATCCTTAGCATTGCTACTTTCAGCCTGATTAGCAGTCTCGTCTACCGCTTCAGCAGAAGGCATCTTACTCTCTTCTTTCCGCTCAGGTTGACTAGCACTACTTTCTTGCTCTTTTAATGTTTCTATCAGCTTCCTAATTTTTAGAATATGTTGATCAATATCCTCTGATTTAGCATCCTTATCAGAAAGCAAACGTTTGCTTTCATCAGTAAGCTGAAGAAGCTGATTAGAAAATGGAGCAAGTTTACTTTCTTTTACCTTAACTACAATATCTTTAAGCTCATCCATCACTTGAAGAAGGGCTGATTTATCAACAACTTTTGCAGTTTTTTCTTCCAAATTCCTTTCAGCAAGCTCTTGACTATCTGGCAAGGGTTCTTCCTTAGCCCTACTCCTACCCTCATCATTTAGGGTCTTCTCAGTCGTTGCTGTATCAGGGGATACAGATAGACTATCTGCTCTAGCTACTCCATTTGCAAAAAACAAGAGGGCAGCTATAGCTACACTGGCAGCACCAAAATGGTACTTTCTAATCGAATAGCGAAAAACTTTTTCACCATTCCTATTATTCTTATGTCCAAACATAAATTTTTCCTTTCTATTTTTAAAATGACATAACTACATATAGTTTATCATAATAAATTGATATAGTAAAATGATATCTGTAATAAATAATTAACAACTATATAGTATTTTTATAACAAAGCAGTTCCTAGAATAGTAAGATTTTCTTTGAAAAAAGAGCGATTAATACATGACAAAAAATCTTTAAACTATTGATTCCTGTATGGATAAAATAAGTTCCACCGCTTGCATATATATATGCAAGCAGTGGAACTACTCTCTATGTATGAATTTGTATATTTACTAACTAGGACTAAACCATAAAATTTTAGTAGCTTGATTTTTACAAAAATAGCAATTATCCTTATTAAAGAAATATCAGAAAATTTAATATAAAAACATCAAATGCATCAAATCAATTTATGACAAACACACCTTATATTCATGTAGATTACAGCATACTATAGACGATAAAACCTCAATTCAAGAAAAAATAAGAAAACTTCTCATCTATTACACTCATCTAACTGAAGCGCATAAAAGACATATTGTAATCGATCTTTATAGCTGATACTCAAGGAAAATAGAAGAGTATGAGCAATATGAAAACACTATATCATGTTTAAGTTGCAATAGTATAACACGACTTCTAAAACATTGTTAGGAATTATTTTGGACTATCCTAGATTCAATTCATTATCTTCCAATCTACTATAATAAACTTATCCCCAATGAAAATCAAAGAGCAAACTAGGAAGCTAGCCGCAGACTGCTCAAAGTATAGCTTTGAGGTTGCAGATAAGGCTGACGTTATTTGAAGAGTATAAAAAGGTTGCCCAAACGGACAACCTTTTCTATGCCATTAGTATAAATCTAAATAATTATCAACTTCCCATTGTGAAACGAAGGTTGCATAGCTAGCCCACTCGATACGTTTCGCTTCAAGGAAGCTAGTGTATATGTGATCCCCTAGGGCAGCCTTGACCACTTCATCTTCAGTCAAAGCTTTCAAAGCGTTGTGAAGCGTTGATGGGAGGTCAGTAATTCCAGCTTCCTTACGCTCTTCAGCTGTCATGATATAGATATTTTCTTCGATAGGAGCTGGTGCTTCGATTTTATTTTCAATACCATGCAAACCAACTTCCAAAAGAACCGCCATAGCGATGTATGGGTTTGCCATCGGATCCACTGAACGCAACTCAAGACGAGTTCCCATACCACGTGAAGCAGGCACGCGCACAAGTGGCGAACGATTACGACCTGCCCAAGCGATGTAAACAGGGGCTTCGTAGCCTGGCACCAAACGTTTGTATGAGTTAACGGTTGGGTTCATGATAGCTGTATAGTTGTAGGCATGTTTGATCAAACCACCAAGGAAATGATAAGCTGTTTCTGACAACTGCATTCCTTTTGGATCATTTGGATCAAAGAAGGCGTTATTTCCTTCTGCATCAAACAAGGACATATTACAGTGCATACCTGATCCAGCAATACCAAATTTTGGTTTAGCCATAAAGGTTGCGTAAAGTCCATGTTTACGAGCAATGGTTTTAACAACAAGTTTAAAAATTTGAATCTTATCACAAGCACGGAGAACTTCATCGTACTTAAAGTCAATCTCATGTTGTCCAACCGCAACCTCGTGGTGACTCGCTTCTACTTCAAATCCCATTTTGGTCAAGACATTCACAATCTCACGACGTGTGTTGTCCGCAAGGTCCGTAGGCGCCAAATCAAAGTAGCCACCCTTGTCATTTACTTCAAGTGTTGGGTCTCCATTTTCATCCAACTTAAACAGGAAGAATTCTGGCTCGGGTCCAAGGTTGAAAGATTTGAATCCTACTTCTTCCATGTGACGAAGAGCTCGTTTCAAATTGCCACGAGGGTCACCTGCAAATGGTTCACCTTCTGTTGTATAGACATCACAGATTAAACCTGCAACACTTCCATTTTCATCCCCCCAAGGGAAGACTGTCCATGTATCCAAGTCTGGGTACAAGTACATATCTGACTCATTGATACGTACAAAACCTTCAATAGAAGATCCATCAAACATCGCCTTGTTTGACAAGACTTTATCTAACTGTTCATCTGTAGCAGGAATTTCGACGTTTTTCATGGTTCCCAAAATATCTGAGAACATGAGACGAATAAAGGTAACATTTTTTTCCTTGACTTCACGACGAATATCTGCAGCTGTGATTGGCATGAGTTTTCTCCTTAATCTATGACTACTTGCGGTTGCCTAACCGCGACCAAAAGGTGATCGTACTGAAGCAAAACGCCCCTGTTGGAGAAGTTCATTGTGAAGTGCACGACGCACCTCAGTCTGACTCACCACTTTCTTGGACTTCGCTTCACGTTCAGCATATTTTTTCTTAATGGCAGCGATATTATAACCTTCAGAGATATAATCTTTGATTTCGAGCAAACGATCCATGTCATTCAAGGAATACATGCGACGGTTCCCTTCGTTTCGATCAGGCTTAATCAACTCTTGATCTTCATAATAACGAATCTGACGCGCCGATAGATCTGTCAACTTCATAACACTGCCAATAGGAAAAACAGCCATGTTTCGGCGAAATTCTTTTTCCTTCATTTACAATTTCCTTCTTTCTGTCTATTATAGTCTAAAAAAAGACAAACGTCAATTGATAATGTTATAAAATGTAACATTATTTTTCTTTTTTCTCTAAAAAGAGACGAATACGATCAATATCGTAATTTACGAGAATTGCAACAAAAACTCCCATAAACGTTTCTGATACACGCGCAAACACGTACAAAATCGTTTCTCCAGTAGGAATCGATAGGGTAATGATTAACATGGCTGCTACACCACCGATAACACCTGCTTTGTTATTCATAGCTACATTTGTCATAATGGTTAACATGGTGCAGATAGGAACAACAACCAAGGTTACCCAAAATGCTTCATGGAAAACGGTATTTAATAGGAAGAAGACCAGGGCATAGAGGCCACCGATACTATTTCCTAGAATACGCGAAGTCCCAAAATGAACACTCTTATCAAAACTCTCCCTCAGGCTAAAAACGGCTGTCAAAGCACCAATTTGAAGACCTTTCCAACCAAAAAAGCCAAAAATCAAGAGAACTAGAAAAACAGCAATACCTGTTTTAAAGGTTCGCATACCAAGTTTGAACTGGGATTTATCGAATTTATATTTTTTAAAATAACTCATAATCTCAACTTTCTATTTCCATTTTATCATAAATTAGGTGATTTTATGAGCAATAGTTGAGAGGAAGCGTTTTTATTTTCAGTAAAAGAAAAGAGGAACTTTCATTCCCCTCTTCCTTGATTCATTTAGTTAATCTTATTTTTCTGTCAAGGCTGCAAGTCCTGGAAGAACTTTACCTTCAAGAAGTTCCATTGATGCTCCACCACCAGTAGAGATCCATGAGAACTTGTCTGCACGTCCAAGGTTGATAGCTGCGGCAGCTGAGTCACCACCACCGATGATTGATTTAACGCCTGGTTGTTTCACGATAGCGTCCATCACACCGATTGTACCAGCTTGGAAGTCTGGGTTTTCAAATACACCCATAGGTCCGTTCCATACAACTGTTTTGGCACCAGTCAAAGCTTCGTCAAATTTAGCGATAGATTTTGGACCGATGTCAAGACCAAGGAAGCCTTCAGAAACTGCTTCACCTTCGGTGTCACGCACTTCAGTATAACCAGCAAATGCGTTAGCTTCTTTTGAGTCAACTGGCAAGATCAATTTACCGTTTGCTTTTTCAAGAAGAGCTTTCGCAACATCCAATTTGTCTTCTTCTACAAGTGAGTTACCGATTTCGATACCTTGTGCTTTGTAGAATGTGTAAGTCATACCACCACCGATAAGGACTTTATCAGCTTTTTCAAGCAAGTTTTCGATAACACCAATCTTGTCTGAAACTTTTGAACCACCAAGGATCGCTACGAATGGACGTTCTGGAGTTTCAACTGCTTCTTGGATGTAGGCAATTTCGTTTTCAAGAAGGAAACCAGCAACTGCTTTTTCAACGTTTGCTGAAATACCAACGTTAGATGCGTGTGCACGGTGAGCTGTACCGAATGCATCGTTTACGAAGATACCATCTCCAAGTGATGCCCAGTATTTACCAAGTTCAGGATCGTTTTTAGATTCTTTTTTGCCGTCAACATCTTCGTAACGAGTGTTTTCAACCAAGAGAACTTGTCCATCTTCAAGAGCGTTGATTGCTGCTTCCAATTCAGCACCACGAGTGACACCTGGGAAAACAACATCTTGACCAAGTTTTGCTGCCAAGTCAGCTGCTACAGGAGCAAGTGATTTACCAGCTTTATCAGCTTCTTCTTTCACACGTCCAAGGTGAGAGAAAAGAATTGCACGTCCACCTTGTTCGATGATGTACTTAATAGTTGGAAGAGCTGCTGTGATACGGTTGTCGTTAGTGATTACGCCATCTTTCAATGGTACGTTGAAGTCAACACGAACGAGGACTTTTTTACCTTTCAAGTCAACGTCTTTAACAGTAAGTTTTGCCATGTTACAAAAACCCCTTTATTTATTTTATTCGAAACTATTATATCACACTTTGGAAATATAAGGAAAGATTTCACAAGATTTTTCGATATTTAATCTTCATCTTCTTTTTTCTGTTTCAAGGTCAAGGCTAAACTAGCAAGACCAAGGCTGGCCAAGCCTGCTATTAGAGCTTCATTGGCATCAACTGTTCCTGTATTTGGCAATTGTTTGCTTGCTTCTTCTGATTTAACTGCCGTATTTTGGGCTGGTTTTTCTTGTGTAGGCGCTACTGCTGGTTCAGTTTTTACTTTTGTGCCAATTTCAACAATTTCTGGAATCGCTTCTTGGATGACTTCTGTTGAACGAAGGCGACGCTGACCGTTTTCATCAACTTCAAAGACATGTCTTAATAGACCATCTCGTCCCTGTATGATGACTCGTTGTTCCCCAACTAGCATCTCAGCATTTTCATGCTCTTGACGGTCAAAAGCAATCTTTTCCTCTTGGACTTCCAATTTAGGAGCCTTTTGTTGGTCAGACGCTGGTTGAGCTGGTTGATTAGAAGGTTTTGGAAGGTCTGTGTTTTGTGGTGCTGGATTGGCAGGGATGAGACCAGTACCTACTTCTACAATTTCAGGACTTGCTTCTTTCAAAACTTCTGTAGCGCGAAGCGTACGATTGCCTTGACTATCTACTTCAATCAAGCGACGAATTTGCCCCTCAACTCCTGCTTGGACAAGTCGACGTTGACCGACTGGGAGATTTGGATTTGGACGTTCTTGGTGTTCGAAGGCAAGACTTGTCTCTTCAACTTCTAATTTCGGAGTATTCACAACCAAATTCTTGACACCTTCAGTTGGTTCCTTACTTGAAAGAACTTTTGTTCCAATCTCAGTAATTTCTGGAACAGCTTCTTTAATTACCTCTGTTAAACGAAGAGTGCGTTTCTCTTGGCTATCTACTTCAATCAAGTGACGAATTTGTCCCTCAACTCCCTCTTGAACTAGTTGATGTTGACCTTTAAGAAGGCTTGCATTTGGGCGCTCTTGACGTTCGAAGGCTATTGTTTCAGTTTCCACAACTAGTCCAGAGAGGGCTTCAACTGTTGGGGCTACTTCATTTGGATCCTGGCTACCAACGTGATGGCTTTCTGCTGCAGGAGCTAGTTTCTTATTCAGCTGTTCTTTCATGTCCGCAAAAGCTTGTGGAGTTGGTGCTTGTGAGACCAACAAAGCCTCTGCTTGCGCAATTAATTCTGATTGAGGATATTTTTCGCGGATGGATTCGAGTAAACTTTCTAATTCTTTCCTAGCAGCCTCATAACGCTGATTGCCATCCAAGTTTGCGCCTGCTTGTTTCAATTCATTCAAAGCCTGATTAACGTCTTCTTGACTGGCACCATGGTTTTCTGCAACAACTTTCGCTCCATTGAGCTTCTCTAGTAGCGTCGCTTGTTTGTCCTCACTGGAGAAGGTATAAGCAACCGTTGACTGACGACCTTGGACAGCAGTAATTTCTTGTTTGAGGTACTCGTCGTTAACTGCAGCCTTTGGAGAGACCAAAACATCAAAATTAACTTCGCGTCCTTGGTAATGAAGCGTCAAAGTTTGACGACCAGTCTTTTGAGCATCGTAACCAGTAATTTCAACCCCTTCATCAGCAAAGGAATGTTCTTCCATAGTGTCATTGCTATAAGCCACTGCAAAGCGTCCTTCAGACAAGTCTAAGCTATCCCCAACTAGGTAATCTTTTTTGGGTTCCTGACTTACTTCAATTCCCAAAACAGTTTTCGGACTTGCTTCATCTTGGCTAGTAACAGTCACTGACAAATTAGCATTTACCGGTTGTCCCAAATATTGCAAAGTAAGATTTTGTTCTCCCTTATGATGAGTATCGAAGCCTGATACTGATACACCTGCGTGAGTTAGGCGAATGAGTTCGTCCTCAGCTCCTCCTTCATACTGAACTCGAAGAACACCACCTCTAAGGTCCAAATCTTCCCCTTCAGCATAACTTGTTTTCTTAGGTCCTGCTTCTAGGCTGACTGACTTGATTCTTCTATCATCTTTCGGAACAGTAACTGCAAGGACATTACTAATTTCCTTGCCTGGCAACTGAGTACGATAGTAAAGAAGACCAGATTGATTTGTCAAATCCAATGGTGAACTTGCTAGGTCACCTCCAACTTCACTCTTCAAGGTTGCAAGCGGAGTTTGAGAATTTGGATTGTCATAAACGTTAATGGTAGCTCCAGCTGGTACGTCTGCAAAGCCAACTTGTACCTTGTTATTGCCTAAAGTACGAGCTGCAGCCTTGGCCATCGGAATATTGACACTTTCTGTATCAAGCTTTTCATACATTTTCCAGTTATAGATACGAATAGCCTTCCATGGAGTTCCATTGTCAGAAGTAACGACATTCAAGCGCCAATCTTGAGCTGTGATAGGTTTATCAAGGGTAATATCTGTAACATGGGCTTTATTGCCACGAACTTCCTTAGCCAACTTCCATTGACCATCCGCATCTTTATAATAAAGGTCAAAGTCTTTGGTGTTCATCAAACCGTCGTTTACAGATTCTCCACCAGCTCCAGCATGGTCCATCACCCATCTAACAACTGTGCGTGGCTGGGTCAAACGAATATCCACACTACCACTTAATTGTCCAGAAGACCACTTGTCAGACAGACTGGTAATGGTACCGTTCAACATACCTTCAATTCCTTCCCCACCTTCAGTCTTAGGGAAAGTACTATCAATAACAGTTGCACCCGGAACAATATTTTCAGCTAGTGGTTTTGGTAGACTGGTATCTTTTACAGTCATACCCCAATTAAAGGTTGTTGTTGCAGCTTCTGAACGAACCCCATTTTTACCAACGGCTACAACCTTCAGTTCTTGAGTTGTACCTTGAGCACTTGCTGAACGGCTAACTTTTGGTAGATAAATAGTTGTAGAAGATGAACCAGTTAGTAATTTCCAGCTGTCTCCATCTTTTTCGTAAACTTCATAGAAATCTGCATCCTTGTTTCCTTCAAATTGCACAACCGCTTCTGCTTCTTGGGCATTTTTAAGAACCTGTTTGGCTACAGCTACTGTTGTCGGAGCCTGAGGAGCATCTTGATTATTGCTGATGGTCAATTGCCCCAGATTGAATTGATAGCCTTTTAAGTCTTTGTCATTTTCAAAATACAGTTTAATACCGTAGATTGTTTTACCTGCTAAGGCACTCAAATCAAAATCATCGGTAGTCCAGTTATCTGAAACTGTCAATTCTTTACGGGCAGCTTCATCGCCGTAGGTATAATCTTTCTTGGTTGCAAATTCTACATAAACCTTGGTTCCCTTGCCTCCTTTGTGTGCAACATGCAATTTGGTTGTATCTGTCACCTTCAAGCGAGTAGAGTACAAATTCACATCTTGCTTGGTCGCACCTGAAAGATCCCCTGCAAATTTGAGAGAAGTTCCACCATTATAGGCATCTTCAAAATCATAGCTTGCTTTCAACTTATCACCAGTTGATTTTTGCCACCAGCGCCATGTCGGAAGAACACCTGAAACTGAACGGTAATTCCACTCAGAATCCTTAGAAACCTTACCATCTACGAACCATTTTCTACCATGACCTGTATTAAAGGAAGTAGTAAAGGTGTGACCTACTGCTGGCGTGCGGTCTGCAACTAGGTTAGCAATACCATACCAATCTTTGTCACCTGGTTTTTGACCAGTAGGGTCACCTTGGTAACCGGTAAAGAAGATGTCTTCATTTTTATGATAATCTTCACCCGTTTTTCCTAAACTTGTAATGGTATCTGGAGCAAATAAACCAAGAGAAAGGCGCAATTTCCCATTTTCATCTAAAATGTCATTCCATTTAACCTTAGTCTTGTAGGAACCGCCCTGCTGCAATTCCAAACCTGCAAATACATCATAAGGATTACGACCAATCCAGTTGGCAGTTGCAATAGTGTAATCATTCTTAGCCTTATCCCAGTTAAAGTTAGCAAAGAAGTTGTCTGCTGGAACCTTATCTCCTTCTGGTTGCATGAATTGGTAGTTGTATTCTCCCAAACCATCTTGGTGGTAACGCCCATAGTTATAGGTCATAGCATCGTACCAAGAATACTTGATTGGGTGGTTTACTTTAGCAGCATATTCCTTGGTATAGAGCATAAACTGGCGCATCTTTTCTCCAAGAGGTTCAACCAAATTCCCAGTCGTTTCTTGGTTGATGAAATAGCATCATAGCCATAATACTTGGCCATGTCTACCAATTTACGGGCGATTGGGAAGCTACCATCTGCGTCTTGCTTCAAAACTTCAGCAAATTTTTCTTGGTCTGCGATACTATTTGACCAGTTGAAGAAGAGTGTACCATATACAGGAACCCCGTTACGGTGACCAGCATCAATAACATCAGGAGTTGGTACGAGACCTTCCCAGAAGACCATTGAATCTAGATATTGCCAATAGTCAAAAGCATAAGCCTTGAACTCTTCTCCACCAACAGAAGCGTGGTCTTTCGCTTTAGAGTTGGTGTTTGATAGGGCTTGAACTTTTGCTTCCTTGCTAGCTTTTTCATTTACCAAATGACCTGTCCGACGTGGAGCGAGGGCAACAGAACCACGGTTGATAACATCATCTTCACGCGCACCAGGTTCCCATTTCAACAAATCTTCCCAAGAATTAAACTTGATTTCCTTTGGTTTTAATGTTTTTTCTGTATTTTTAGGGACATCTGGCTGGACTTCTTTTTCAGTCTTATTAGCTTCTGCTGCTGGCTTAGACTCATCCCCTTGGCTAGCTGCTTCAGGTTTTGCTTCTGTTTCCTTTTCGGACTTAGGTTTTGCTTCTGAAGATGGTGTTTCTGCAACCACCTCACTTGCTTTTTCCTCTGGTTTAGCTGCGCTAGCTGCTTCTGCAGTTTCAGTAGTTGCAGCTTCATTGCTTGCTGACGAAGCAGTTTCAGATGCTGTTTCTACTCCTTCTGCCTTTTCTAGCTTGTTTTCTCCAGCATGTTCCCCTGCATTCTGCTTGTCAGCTTCATTAGTTGGATGCTCACTCTCTCCTGAAACAAGCTCTGTATTAGCTCCGTTATTGTCAGGAACTGCAGTTTCTTCAGCCAAGGCTGGACCAGCAAACAAAACAGCCCCAATCATCAACGAGCAAGCCCCTACTGATAACTTACGAATACTGTACCGACAACGTCTTTCAAAAAATGGATCCTTCATTTTCTCCTCCTAAAAGATTGATTTTTTGTTTTAAAGAAAACGCTTAACTTTCTTCATAAAATTTTTATCCCAATCACAGGGACCAAGATAATTCCTCCCTCATTTTAAAATATTTCTTTTAAATGTCAATATATCAGAGGAAATACCTATATCTAGGTTAAAAATTGGTAAAATTAATATAACTACAGTCTTTCCTAACGAATTTTCTTTCTAAAATCTTAGCTTAACACTTGTTAGATTTACTTTTATCCTTTAAAATAGAATAGGAGAAATTCCGTTATTATTTTTCGGAGGAAAAAGAAATGTCCATTAATTGGCAGGAAATTTTATTTCACTTTTTAGGTGGTCTGGGACTATTCTTATATAGTATCAAGACCATGGGAGACGGTTTGCAACAAGCTGCTGGAGATCGCCTTCGTTTTTACATTGACAAGTACACTAGCAATCCCTTTTTAGGTGTTCTAGTCGGAATTGTCGTGACTGCCCTGATTCAATCAAGTACAGGGGTTACAGTTATCACGGTTGGACTGGTCAGCGCTAGTCTTCTCACTCTTAGACAAGCTATCGGAATTATCATGGGAGCCAACATCGGAACCACCGTTACTTCCTTTATCATTGGTTTCAAGCTTGGTGAGTATGCTTTACCCCTGATTTTCCTTGGAACCATGTTCCTCTTCTTTACAAAAAACAGAACAGCAAACAATATTGGGCGCATCCTGTTTGGTGTAGGGGGAATCTTCTACGCCCTCAACCTCATCAGTGCCGGTATGAGTCCTCTTAAAGATTTACCGCAATTCAAGGAATATATGGTAACCTTGGGACAAAACCCTATTTTAGGAGTTTTCGCTGGTGCAGTGATTACCGTTCTCATCCAAGCTTCTTCTGCGACAATCGGGATTTTGCAAGGTCTCTATGCAGGTGGCTTCCTTGACCTTAAAGGTTCGCTACCAGTTCTCTTCGGGGATAATATCGGGACAACCCTAACCGTTATCATTGCGGCAGCAGGAGCCAATGTCTCTGCGAAACGCGTTGCTGCAACCCACGTCACCTTTAACGTATTAGGAACTATTCTTTGCTTAATCTTATTAGGCCCCTTCACTGCAATGATTGAGTACTTCCAAGCACTCCTTCACCTCTCACCTGAGATGACCATCGCCTTCTCGCACGGTGCCTTTAACGTAAGTAACACCATTGTACAATTTCCATTCATCGGAGCCTTGGCTTTCTTTGTAACCAAGCTCATCCCTGGTGAAGACGAAGTTGTCAAGTACGAGCCACTTTATCTTGATGAGCATTTGATTAAACAAGCTCCATCAATCGCTCTCGGAAATGCGAAAAAAGAACTCCTTCACTTGGGAAATTATGCTTCTAAAGCCTTTGACCTTTCATATAACTACATCATCGATCTCAATGAAAAGCTTGCTGAAAAAGGACATAAGACAGAAGAAGCCATCAATACTATTGATGAAAAATTGACTCGTTACCTTATTACTCTTTCAAGCGAGGCCCTTAGCCAGAAAGAAAGTGAAGTGCTCACCAATATCCTTGATTCATCCCGCGATTTGGAACGGATTGGGGACCACGCAGAAGCGCTAATCAATCTAACTGACTATCTTCAACGTAAAAATGTTGAGTTCTCTGAAGCTGCTTTGCAGGAATTGGCTGATATCTATCAAAAAACCACTGGCTTTATCAAGGATGCCCTTGATAGCGTGGAAAACAATGATATTGAAAAAGCTCAAAGTCTGATTGAACGCCATAAAGAAATCAACAATATGGAACGTGTTCTCAGAAAGACCCACATCAAACGCCTCAACAAGGGCGAGTGTTCAACGCAAGCTGGGGTCAACTTTATCGACATTGTTTCCCACTACACTCGTGTGTCAGACCACGCTATGAATTTAGCTGAAAAGGTCATTGCTGAACAAATCTAAGAACTAAGAAGCTATCCATCATAATTGGATGGCTTTTTCTTCTCCTTATCAAGAATAACTTTTCTGCCATATAAAAAAATGCTTTGATTCACAATGGAATCAAAGCATTTTAAAGAGCTCTCCGTACATAAGCGCAGAAGCTGCAGTTCCTCTGTACTTGGCTTCTTCTCTTTTGATAAAGCGAGCCAAGTTGAGCAACTCAGGTGCCGGATGTTTGGGATTTAGGAGCAATTCACGATTGACCAGGCCTGAGAGACGAACTGCCAGCAATTGCTCATTTGTAGTAGGCAGTTTTTTTGCAGTCTCTAAGAGAGCAGCAACTAAATCTTCACTCAAGCCCTGTCGAGCATGATTGTAAAGATCTTTTATAAGGCTTTCTAGGTTCGGTTCTACCATCCCTACCACCTCCCTTATGTTTAATAATGTTTAATCAAATCAACCGTTGAACGATCCAATTTCTTCACCAAGGCTTGCAAGAAAGCTTGCGCTTCTAGGAAGTCATCCATTGCATAGAGGGTTTGGTGAGAATGGATATAACGGGCACAGACACCGATGGTTGTAGATGGGACACCACCATTTTTCAGATGAGCTGCGCCAGCGTCTGTTCCGCCTTTACCACAGTAGTATTGGTACTTGATACCCGCTTCTTCAGCCGTTGTCAAAAGGAAATCTTTCATGCCTGGGAGAAGCAAGTGACCTGGATCGTAGAAACGAATCAAGGTTCCATCACCAATCTTGCCTTGACCACCATAGACATCACCTGCTGGTGAGCAATCAACTGCTAGGAAGACTTCTGGGTCAAACTTGGTTGTAGATGTATGGGCACCACGAAGCCCAACTTCTTCTTGGACGTTAGAGCCAAGATAGAGTTCATTTCCGAGTTTTTGACCTGATAAAGCTTCAGCCAGCTCGCTTACCATGAGAACACCGTAGCGATTATCCCAAGCTTTTGAGATGATATTTTTTTCGTTAGCTGTTAAGATTGCAGAACTATCTGGGACAATGGTGTCTCCAGGACGGATGCCAAAACTTTCTGCCTCAGCCTTGTCCGCAAACCCACCATCAAAGACAATATCTGCAATTGCTGGCATGGTTGGCCCACCCTTTCCACGAGTCAAATGTGGAGGAACAGAGCCTGAAATCACTGGAATTTCACGATTATCACGAGTTAAGAGTTTAAAACGTTGGCTGCTGACTACCATAGGATTCCAACCACCGATTTCTACGACACGGAAGGTACCGTCTGGCTTGATTTCGCTAACCATAAAACCAACTTCATCCATGTGAGAAGCGACCAAGACACGCGGTGCATCCACAGCTTCTGAATGTTTAATCCCGAAAATACCACCCAAGCCATCTGTCACTACTTCATCCACATGCGGTGTTAATTTTTCACGAAGATAGGCACGAACAGGCGCTTCATGACCTGAGATCGCAGCAAGTTCTGTTACTTCTTTGATTTTTGAAAATAATGTTGTCATTTCAGTTCCTTCTTTCTTTCATCCATTTTACCACTTTTTATAGGAGAAGGATAGCGGGAAGGTGGATTTCTAAATTAGTATCTTAGTCTTACTGTGTCTTAGAAAAAATCGTATTCTCTACATGTGAGGTGAAATCTAAGAAACTTTCCAAGATTAACTAAATCATTAATTCCCAAACAAAAAAACAATTTAATAATATATTCGTTCAGTTTTTTCACGAAATTCGCAGAAAATAGTTGACTTTCACTTCCTCTTTCTTTAAAATAGTACAAAACTAGAAAAAGGAAAAAATCATGACCAAAACAATTCTTGTTACAGGTGGAGCTGGCTACATTGGCTCCCATACCGTTAAAGCTCTTTTAAATGCTGGCTATCAGGTGCATGTCCTCGATAATCTCTCTACAGGAAATCGTTCGGCCGTGGATAGTCGTGCTAGTTTTAAACAACTGGATGTTTATGATGCTAGTGCCCTAAAAACTTACTTAGAAGAAAATCAAATTGATGCTGTTCTGCATTGTGCAGGTGAAATTGTTGTGAGCGAAAGTATTGAAGACCCAAGCAAATACTTCACTGCCAATGTTGCTGGTATGAACCAAGTTCTCAAAGTCTTATCTGAAGTTGGCATCCAAAAAATCATGTTCTCTTCGACTGCATCTCTCTATGGTAATAACTGTATTGACAAGCCAGCAACTGAAGATACCCTGCTCGACCCTGTCAACCCTTATGCTGAGACAAAACTAATGGGGGAACGAATGATTTACTGGATGGCCAATCGCTA
The DNA here is from genome assembly GCA_000430305.1 of Streptococcus mitis 17/34. Taxonomy (GTDB): domain Bacteria; phylum Bacillota; class Bacilli; order Lactobacillales; family Streptococcaceae; genus Streptococcus; species Streptococcus mitis_AW. The sequence continues at coordinate 12,924 of ASZZ01000018.1, read as the reverse complement.
CGACTGGAAATATGTTATTTTCCGTTACTTTAATGTTGCTGGAGCTGAAATGGATGCTTCAAATGGTCTCCGTGTAAAAAATCCAACTCATATCATTCCCAATATCAACAAAACCGCATTGGGACAAAATGAGAGCCTAAAAATATTTGGAGATGACTACGATACACGTGACGGTTCATGTATTCGGGATTACATTCATGTCTTAGACCTTGCACAAGCCCACGTTAAAGGATGAATTACCTCTTTCAAGAAAACAGTTCTTCTCAAATCTTTAACCTAGGAACTGAAAAAGGCTATACCGTCAAAGAAATCTTTAAAACTGCTGAAGAATTGCTAGATCAAAAAATCCCACACGAGGTTGTTGCTCGTCGTGCTGGTGATCCAGCTAGCGTCCTAGCAGACGCATCAAAAGCTAAACAATATCTTGACTGGAAGGCTAGCTACTCCCTCGAAGATATTATTTTATCAGACTATCACTGGCGTGTGAAAGAGGGGAAAAACATTTTGGAATAGGATAACAGAAACATCAATAATAAATAAAAACACAGATAGATGGCACTTAGTAAATACCAAGTGTCATCTATCTGTGTTTTATACATTAGAATACAATCTTACTTTGAATTTTTTTTCAAAGTAAAGTGGTCTGGCACAGGATCCTTACCTGTTTTCGACCAGGGATGGCAACGTAGAATCCGAGCCAAGCCCATCAAGACACCCTTGAAGCCATGTTTTTCAATAGCCTGAATCATGTAATTGGAACAAGTAGGCTCAAAGCGACAAGAGGGGGGAAAAGCTGGCGAGATAAAACGTTGGTAAAAGCGCACAGGCGCTATTAAAATTCGTTTCATTATTTCTTGGTTACAGCCATGGTGTGTAGTTGGCTGATTTCTTTTTTATTCAGACGACGGGATTCTCCTGGACGGAGTCCTGTCAAGTCTAGATGTCCAAAACGGGTCCGTGACAACTTGTCCACTTGAAGACCGACAGCTTCAAACATCTTTTTAACCTGGTGGTTACGCCCTTCATGGATGGTCAACTGTACCACAGAGCGATTTTTAACTGGATCCACTTTGAGAATTTCATAGACAGCCGGCTTGGTTTGCTTGCCATCAATCTCAAGGCCGCGGGTCAAGGGACGAAGATTGTCCTTATTGGCCACACCTTTAACACGCGCGACATAAACCTTGTCAATCTCATTACGAGGGTGAATCATCTCATCCGTAAAATCCCCATCATTGGTCAAAATCAAGACACCTGATGTATCCCAGTCCAAACGTCCAACTGGGTAGATACGCTCTTTTACATTTGGCAAGAGGTCGACAACCGTCTTACGACCCTTATCATCTGTCACACTGGAAATCACACCGCGTGGTTTATTAAGCAGATAGTAGACCTTTTCTTCGTTGTAGATTGGTTGACCTTCTACTTCAACCTTGTCACCAGACTTGATGGTCGTTGCGAGTTCACGTACTACTTGGCCGTTGACCGTCACCAAGCCTTGCTTGATCAACTCTTCTGCTTTTCTCCTACTGGCCACACCTGCGTGGGCAATATATTTATTGATTCTCATCTTCTTCTATCCTTTCACCAAATAATTGGCTTTCTTGGGCTTGAATCTCAAGCTCATCAATCACTGGTAATTCTTCCAAATGGTTTATTCCCATGTAATCTAGGAAATAATCCGTAGTCACATAGAGGTTGGGGCGACCCAACACTTCTTTTTTCCCGTCTTCTCGTATCAAGTCAAAGGCCTGCAACTTTGCCAAGGCTCCACTCGAGTTGACCCCACGAATGGCATCAATTTCTATCCGAGTAATAGGCTGTTTGTAGGCAATGATGGACAAGGTCTCAAGGGCAGCCCGAGACAAGCTCTGGTTGATAGGTGCCTTAGAGTATTCCTTCAAAATCTCTGAAAACTGAGGCTTGGTCACCAATCTATAAGCGCCACCTGTCTCAATCAGATCCAAACTGGAATCTGGGTCATTTTCATACTTCTGAGTTAATTTTTCTAAACTCTGTTGGATGCCTGTTGGTGGTAGAGAGAGGAGTTCAGCTAACTGGCGGACCCTGATCCCATCTTCACCCGCTACAAACAAGAGCGCTTCTATTTTTGCTAAAGTACTCATCTTTCCTCTCTATCAAGTCTAACTTTGGGCCACTTGACTTTCTTCCTTCTTTTCCATGAGATAGATATCTCCGAAACTCTCCTCTTGAACGAGAATCAGCTCCTGGGTTTTGATTAACTCTAATGTTGCTAAAAAGAGGGTAATAACCTCTTGGACATTCTGAGCTTCCTTGAACAAATCCTGCAAGCGCAACTGGGCTCGTCCAACCAAGGACTCTTTTACGATAACCATCATGTCCTCAATCTTATACTCATCCCGCAAGATGGTCGTGTGATTCTGAGCAAACTCCTCTTTTTTCTTGGCTAGGATATTTGAAAAAGCCAAAAAAAGATCAATGGTCGTCTTGTCATGTACAAGCTCCGCATCTTCGTAAATCAACTCTGTCGGCGCTTTGGAATAGTACTGGGCCCGTTCTTGGTGCTTGGCTTCCAAATGCTCCCCAAGAGCTTGAACTTGCGGTATTCTTCGATTTGGGAGAGAAGATCCTGCTCTAGGTCATCTTCCAAATCTGTCACTTCCGCTACCTTTGGCAAGAGCTTACGGCTCTTAATCAACATGAGCTGACTGGCCATGACCATATACTCACCCGTCACTTCCAGACGCATGGCCTGCAGGGTTGAAACATAAGCTAGGTATTGTTCGATGACTTCTGTGATGGGCACATCGTAGATATCCATCTGGTACTTGGAAACCAGGTGCAAAAGAAGATCCAGGGGCCCTTCAAAATCTTTTAATTTAATATCCATTATCTATATTTTTCTAAGGTCAGGACTGTTTTTAATCCTAGTTTTTTTGCAATTTCGTACAAATCGACCTTCTTTTCTATTTGTCTGAGAATGAACTGTTCCCGCAATGCTTGGGCTGATAGTGCTGGAAAACCTTTCTCCTTGACAAAGGACTCCAACTGACGAAAGGCCCACTGACGAGAATAGGCTTTTCCTACCCTTTCAAAAAGATAGGTCTGCCCCATCAAGGGTTCCAATTCTGGAATCAAGGTCGTGGGAATGGTAACAATCCTCTGTTGGGAAGCCTTGCTGATTCTCAACACTTGAAAATCCAGATTGATATCCGCAACCTTTAAAGCTAAAATCTCACTTGGCAAGAGCCCTATTTCCAAGATAAGAAGCGCCAGCAAGCGTCCTTCTGGATAATTACTTTCCTGCCAAAAAGAGTCTAGGTCTAAAAGTTCTGGTTTTTCGGTCTTCTTTTCAGCTTGTTTGGCTAATTCCAAACGGTAAAAGCTATCCACTTCTCCTTTTTGATAGAGGAAGTAGAGAAATTGATTACAGGCCGAAATCTTTCGTTTCTGGGCGCTGATTTTTAGATTGGCTAGTTGTGCTTGGTAAATCTTGAGACTGGTCTCAGAAATCCGCTCTCCTATAATGTCTAAAAATTGCTCCAAATCATACTTATAGGACTGCTTGGAATTGGCAGATAAGCTCTGCTTTTCCTCTAAAAAGGCTGAAATCCTATCTCTCATCTGCATCGAATCTCGTAGTCCTTATTAAAATCATGCAAGAGGGCATTGACTGCCTTGAGGATAGACTTGCGCGTGATAATTCCTTGGAAAATGCCAGACGCATCCACAACCGGTAAGAAAGACTCATCTACCAGCTTGTGCAAGACCTCTGTAATGGTAAAATCAGGCGAAACAACCGCTACATCCCTTTTCGTCATGTGGACAATATCCGTATCTGCCATGATTTCTGGGCTCAAGTCATGCTCCATCTGATAAGCCATAATATCTCTGAGCCCAATAGTCCCAACAAACTGCTTTTCATCTGTCACAACGGGAACACGGGTATAGGTCATCTGACTGAGCAAGAGAGTCGCATGATCCGCATTGTGGGTATCAATCAACACAGCTAGATTTTCAGCAGGGGTCAAAAAAGTTTCCTCTTGACCCAACAAGAAAGTTTCAAACTCCTTGGCAATCATCGGCTAAACTCCTTGGACAAGCCTGGATACACCTCGTGGTTTCGTGTCAAAAAGTCCACTTTGAAGTAACTGTCATCAATCTCCACTCGAGCATAGAGACATTCTCTGATAGTCCCACGTGGTTGGCTGATGGATCCGGGATTTAGAAAGAGAGTCTTGCCTTCCATCCAAGCGCTTGGCACATGTAAGTGACCATAGAGGCAGATATCGGCTTCTTCTTCCTGAGCCCAGTAGTCCAACTTTTGAAAGTTGAAATTGATGTCAAATAGGTGTCCATGAGTTTGGATAATCTTGGTCGAACCAAGCTCAGTCACCAAACGTTCCGGGTAGCCTGCATAGAAGTCCATATTCCCTTTAACAACACGGATTCCCTCCCAGAGCGGTGAGTCTGGGCGCAATTCAGAATCTCCGTTATGAAAAACGGCGTCAACTTTGCCACATAGCGATCACGGATTTCTTCCACAATCAAGCTATCGCCATGAGAATCGCTCATTACAATGATGGTTTGCTTTGCCATGATGGAAATACCTCCAAAAGTTTCTTAACGGCTAAGGCACGGTGAGATTGGCTATTTTTTTCTTCCAGAGTTAATTCGGCTGAGGACTTGCCTGTCTCTCCTACAAGGAAGAGAGGGTCATAGCCGAAGCCATTTTCACCCTTGGGTTCAAAGTTAATGTAGCCAGGCCAGTCTGCTTCAACAACCAAACTTTCCTTGTTTGGACTGGCTACGACTAAGGTTGTATGGAATTGAGCCGAGCGGTCCTTGAGTTCAAAGACCATGGCCAATTCGTGCAAGAGTTTAGCATTGTTTTCACGGTCAGTTGCTCCCACACCTGCAAAACGAGCTGACCAGACGCCTGGCAAGCCACCAAGGACATCGACTTTAAGTCCAGAATCATCTGCCAAAACCATCTTGCCCGTTAATTGGGAAATGGTTTCCGCCTTAAGGCGGGCATTTTCTTCGAAAGTCATGCCTGTTTCTGCTACTTCAGGTAGGTCAGGATAGTCATTGAGATTTTCCACATCGTAGCCTAGCTTGTCAAAGATAGCTCGAAATTCCTTGGTCTTGCCCTCGTTACGAGTCGCAATCAACAAGGTTTCTCTGACCTTATTTGTTTCAAAGAAATCATGAACATTGACCCCTTCTTTGGGCAATTCCACATACAAGAGTTGGCCATTTTCAACCAAAAGCAAAGCTCCCTGACGTTGGATGACTTCTAGATTGCGACCTGCTTCTTGGTTTAGTATATCTACCACAAAAGACAATAAACGGTAGCGAGAACCATAGCGTAAAACAGTAACTGAAATCGGGAAACCTCGTTCCTCATCTCGAAATCTTTGGGCAAACTCCAATAGAGGAAAATCCAAGTCTTCATCAGTCAGCGTCCGGACGCCACCAAAAATACTATAGGACCCGACATACCAGTCCTGGTCATCCTTGTATTCATAAATTTTATTTGTCATAATTCTACATGCTCCACATGAATTTCTTTTTCCAGCCATTCTTCACCTATTTGGGCAAAACTTTGGCTGCTAGCTGTTGTGTAAAAACGGTGTTGGAGTGGTCCAGCATCGCGACCACGATTGATTTCAAAATAATTGAGTAAGACTGAGATATCCCGTACGCACTCTGCCCCACTATCAATGAGCTGAACCTTTGGCCCCATGACATTTTGAATAATGGGTCTGAGAAGTGGATAATGGGTACAGCCCAAAATCAGGCTATCCACCTTTCCTACCAAGGGACGCAGAGTTTCATAAACCACTTTCTTGGTGACACTGGTTGACAGGGCACCTGACTCCACCAAGGGGGCAAACTTGGGACAGGCCAAACTCTCCACCTGTAAGTCCGGATCCAGATCATGAATTTTCTGACGGTAAATGTCTGATTGTACCGTCATGGGCGTTCCAATCACTCCGATTTTCCCACCTTGGCTGGACTTGATGGCTGCCGAAGCTCCTGGCAAAATCACACCTAGAACAGGAATGTCTAGTTGAGCCTTGATTTCTTCCCAGACGACCGCAGTCGCAGTGTTACAAGCAATGACAATCATCTTGACATCCTTGGTCAAGAGAAAGTTGACCAACTGCCAAGTATATTCACGAATTTGCTCAGCAGGACGGGGACCATAGGGCGCCCGCGCCGAATCTCCAATATAGACGATTTCTTCATGGGGAAGCTGGCGCATGAGCTCTCGCACAACGGTCAATCCCCCGACACCCGAATCCAAAAAACCAATTGGTCGATTATCCATACAGTCTTCTTTCTAGTCTTCTTTCTGATTGATAGTTCATTATGATTACTTGTCTGTAAGAACTGAAGGACAGCCTCATCAACAACTATCTCTCTTAATCATAATCAAATATCAATAGAATGCAAGGAAAATGTCTTATTCCTAAACCATAGCCAACATAGTGAGAAGTCTGGAACTTTCATCCCAGACTTTTCCTTATTTATTTTTTCTTTTTATTGTTAGCAAGGGCTGCTTTTTGTTGGCGGATGATTTGGTGGTACACTTGTTGTACCTTAGCTTCGCTTGGTTTTTGACCATTTGCACTTAAAAGAGTACGAACCGCTTCAGCATTCAAACGTGGGTTGTCAGCGAATTCTTTTTCAATTTGCTTACGAACCAAGTACATTCCTCCAAGAGCTCCTCCTAGAAAAGCTAGCACAATCAAAACAATTGCTAAAAGTAAATCCATCATTTTTCTCCTGTTTCTTTTTGAGTCTCTTTCATTATACCACAATCTAGCCACCCTGACCAGTTTGTTTTACGCTTACATCTACCGTGATTTCCTAAGTAATTAGCAAATACTTCATACTTAGTAAAACTTAGTAAAATAAGCCCATTTTCCTTAAAAGCCCTTGCAATAGTTCTATTTATTTGTTATATTAAGATTATTCAAATTACATTGCACAAATTTCTGAAAGACTTATTTTTTTAAAAGAAAATGTATGCGCTTACAGAATTAAGAAAGGAGAATTTTGTGGATAAGAGATATTGGGAAAAATCCTGTAAGTATAGCATCCGCAAGCTAAGTGTCGGAGCTGCCTCTGTTTTACTTGGAGCTGTGTTTTTAGCAGCACAGGGTGTGGCTGCTGATGGTGTCGAGATTACGGAAAGTGAGGCAACAATTACTGAAACCCCTGCTGAACCGGATACGAAGGTAGAGGAAGTTGTTGCTTCTAACACAGAGACTCAACCTATAGCTGAATCAGCTGAAAAGCAAACAAACTCAGGGACAGAACTACCTCAAACTAGTAGTCAGTCAGAGACAAGTACTACTACCGCCCCTGCTGACAATAAGGAGAGCGAGAAACCAGAACTTCCTGTGAACAAGCAAGAACATTACGAATTACATTACAACCAACCAACTGCTCCTTCCTATGATGGATGGGAAAAACAAGCCCTCCCAGTCGGAAATGGGGAAATGGGTGCCAAGGTTTTTGGACTCATCGGTGAAGAAAGAATCCAGTACAACGAAAAAACACTTTGGTCTGGAGGCCCACAGCCAGATAGTCAAGACTACAACGGAGGAAACTACAAGGACCGCTACAAAGTCTTAGCCGAAATTCGTAAGGCCTTAGAAGACGGTGACCGTCAAAAAGCCAAACAACTAGCAGAGAGAAATTTGGTTGGGCCAAACAATGCCCAATACGGTCGCTACCTAGCCTTCGGTGATATCTCTATGGTATTCACCAACCAAAAGAAAGGATTAGAGAACGTCACAGACTATCATCGTAGTTTAGATATAACAGAAGCTACTACTACAACTTCTTACACCCAAGATGGGACTACCTTTAAAAGAGAAACCTTCTCAAGCTACCCTGATGATGTTACAGTTACCCACTTGACTCAAAAAGGGGACAAAAAACTTGATTTTACAGTTTGGAATAGCTTAACAGAAGATTTGATTGCTAACGGAGACTACTCAGCGGAATATTCTAACTACAAGAGTGGCCATGTTACGACAGACCCGAATGGTATCCTACTAAAAGGCACAGTCAAAGATAACGGGCTCCGGTTTGCATCCTATCTAGGAATTAAAACAGACGGAAAAGTTACTGTCCATGATGATAGTTTAACGGTCACAGGGGCAAATTACGCCACCTTGTATCTCAGTGCCAAGACCAATTTTTCTCAAAATCCAAAAACCAACTATCGAAAAGAAATTGATTTAGAAAAAACTGTTAAAAATATCGTAGAGGTTGCTAAAGCAAAGGACTACGAAGCATTAAAGCAAGACCATATCAAAGACTATCAAAGCCTCTTCAACCGCGTTAAATTAAATCTAGGCGGAAATAACTCTAATCTGACTACAAAAGAGGCACTTCGAACTTACACGCCTACCAAAGGGCAAAAACTGGAAGAACTCTTCTTCCAATACGGACGTTATTTATTGATTAGTTCATCTCGTGATCGCGCAGATGCCCTTCCTGCCAACCTACAAGGAGTTTGGAATGCTGTAGACAATCCACCTTGGAACGCTGACTACCACCTCAATGTCAATTTGCAAATGAACTATTGGCCTGCCTACATGAGCAATCTAGCTGAAACCGCCAAGCCAATGATCAATTATATTGATGACATGCGCTATTATGGTCGTATCGCTGCAAAAGAATATGCGGGTATCGAATCCAAAGAAGGTCAAGAAAACGGTTGGCTGGTTCACACCCAAGCTACACCATTCGGCTGGACTACTCCTGGTTGGAACTACTATTGGGGATGGTCTCCTGCTGCCAATGCTTGGATGATGCAGAATGTCTATGACTACTATAAATTCACCAAGGATGAAACTTATCTTAAAGAAAAGATTTATCCAATGCTCAAGGAAACAGCCAGGTTCTGGAATTCCTTTTTGCACTACGACAAGGCTAGTGACCGTTGGGTTTCTTCTCCATCTTACTCGCCAGAACATGGAACTATCACGATTGGGAATACCTTTGACCAATCTCTAGTTTGGCAGCTCTTCCACGACTATATGGAAGCAGCCAATCATTTGAAGGTCGACCAAGATTTGGTGACAGAAGTGAAGGCTAAATTTGATAAGCTCAAACCACTTCACATCAACCAAGACGGCCGTATCAAGGAATGGTACGAAGAAGACAGCCCACAATTCACTAACGAAGGCATTGAAAACCATCACCGCCACGTTTCTCATCTGGTTGGACTCTTCCCAGGTACTCTATTTGGCAAGGATCAGCCTGAATATCTAGAAGCAGCACGCGCAACCCTAAACCACCGTGGAGATGGTGGAACTGGTTGGTCTAAGGCCAATAAGATCAACCTCTGGGCCCGTCTCTTAGATGGAAATCGTGCCCACCGTTTGTTGGCAGAACAGCTTAGATCTTCAACCCTAGAAAACCTCTGGGATACCCACGCGCCTTTCCAAATCGATGGTAACTTTGGCGCAACCAGCGGTATGGCAGAAATGCTCCTTCAGTCTCACACAGGCTACATTGCCCCATTACCAGCCTTCCAGATGCTTGGAAAGACGGTCAAGTCTCAGGCTTAGTCGCTCGTGGTAACTTTGAAGTCAGTATGAAATGGAAAGAGAAAAATCTTGAAACGCTATCTTTCCTTTCTAAGGTTGGTGGAGACTTAGTCGTAGACTATCCAAATATCGAATCTAGTATTATCAAGATTAATGGCAAGGAAGTTCAAGCTAGTCGCCTCAAAGATAACCGTATCCAACTTGCGACTCAAAAGGGTGATGTCATTACATTTGAAAACTTCCCTGGACGAGTGACTCGCTTATCAGCCTTCGAAAAGATTCCGTCACAGCTGAACTCGACTTTAACACAGTTGAGGGAGCAACTCATTATGTCATCCGACGAGAAAGCAAGGATGAAAACAGCCAAACTCCTAGCGTTCGTGAGTTCATCACCAACCAAACTCACTTTATCGATCGCTCAATTGATTCTAGTCATGCCTATACTTATAGCGTTAAGGCTATGCTAGGGGACCGTACAACACAAGTTTCAGACGTTGCCTCCATCGATGCCTTCAGTGAGTTGATGGATGACCGTGACAAGCGCATCCAGTACGGCTCTGCTTATGGAAACTGGGCTGACTCAGAACTCTTTGGTGGAACAGAGAAATACGCCGATATCTCAAATGGAAATTACTCCGATAAGGATGCGACTGCAACTATTCCTTTCAATGGACCTGGTATTGAAATTTACGGTCTCAAGTCTTCTCAATTAGGACTAGCTGAGGTTACAATCGATGGTAAATCTGTTGGAGAACTTGACTTCTATACAGCAGGAGCAACTGAAAAAGGTGTATTAATAGGACGTTACACAAATCTATCTTTAGGTTCTCACCTCATGACCATCACTGTTAAGCGCGAGCACAAAGGACGTACAAACGAGCGTGCAAAAATTTCTCTCGACTACTTCAAAGTCTTCCCAGGCCAAGGAGCAACTGTTGAGAAAATCGACGACCGTGACCCTCGTATCCAGTATGGTTCCATGTTTAAGGATTGGAGCGATGCAGAACTCTATGCTTCTACAGAAAAATACGCTGACATCAACGCTGATAATAATCTTGCTTCTGAAGCCACTGCAACCATCCCATTCTCTGGAACAGGTATCCGAATCTATGGATTAAAAACGGCATCACTAGGCAAGGCACTTGTCACACTGGATGGAAAAGAGATGCCAGCCCTTGACTTCTACACTCCAGGAGCGACTCAAAAAGGAGCTTTGATTGGCGAATTCACCAATCTAGCTGATGGTAATCATGTCCTAACTTTGAAAGTAGATCCTGATTCTCCAGAAGGGCGAAAGAAAATCTCTCTCGATTCCTTTGATATCTTAAAGGCACCATCTGTGTCTCTCGATAGTCCAAGCCTTGATCCTATTAAGTCCAAAGATAAGACTGTTACCTTAACCCTACCAACTGGCAATTGGGATGGAGTCGCTGTCACCTTCCCTGGTATCAAAGATCCTCTTCTACTCAGAAAAGTCGATGATGACCATCTTGTCACATCAAGTGAACAAACTGTTCTAACCATTAAGGATAACAAGGTCCAACTAGACATTCCTGAAACTACAGATCGTAAAGCTGGCAATCCGATAGAAGCTTATGCTATCCAAGGAAAAACAATAAGCAGCTCTGTTGTAACAGTATTTCCTAAGGATGAAACCAGGCCAGTGGAAGAAAAAATCCAAACAAGTAAAGGGGATCAGCCTGCTCCAGTAGTAACCATACCTGAGTACACAGATCCTATTGGTACTGCTGGGGAGCAGGAGGTACCTTCTGTGGAAAGACCTGAATACACTGGTCCTATCGGAACTGCTGGGGATCAAGAAGCACCTACCATGGAAAGACCTGAATACACTGGTCCTATCGGAACTGCTGGGGATCAAGAAGCACCTACCGTGGAAAGACCTGAATACACTGGTCCCATCGGAACAGTTGGGGATCAGGAGGCACCTTCTGTGGAAAAACCTGAATACTCCAAATCTATAGAGACAGGAAGAGAACAGAAAGCTCCTACCATAGACAGTCCTAATTATAGTGAACCTGGTAAAGGAGCTAGGCAAGAAAAAACATCTACTAGCAGTATTGCTGAGTATAAACTTCGTGTCTTGAAGGATGAAAAGACTGGTGTTGAGATTATTGGCAGAGCAACTGACTTAGAAGGAGTTTCGTATCTCTCTAGCAAACACGTGTTGGCTCAAGAACTCTTTGGCAAGATATACGATGCTTATGATATTCAATTTAAAAATTCAAACAACCATAATATACAACCACGGGGGGCTGTTTTAGTTAGACTACCAATTACAGCTGATGTAGAAAATATTTATTACCTAACTCCGACAAAAGAATTGAAATCACTTTCTTTCACTATTCGTGATGGTATGGCAGAATTTACTACTAGTCTCTTTAGTACATATGCGGTAGTCTATCAAAATGTCAATACTCCGGAAACATCAATAAACAAAACAGTTGCAACAACCTCACTAAACTTTGAGCAGGCTTCAACTACCGATAGTCCTTCCCAGCTGGAAAATACTCATCTCAAAGAACAACTTCCAGAAACTGGTGAATCCTCAAATCCACTGCTCTTCTTATCAGGACTTAGTTTAGTCTTAACATCCATCTTCCTACTAAAAAATAAGATGGATTAAAACTACAAACTTATAAGAGTGAATTAGAGAGCTATCTCATCCGAGAGTAACACAAGTTTGGTATGTAGCATTTCATTTACCATTCAACTGATATCTTTTAAGATAATATTCTAAACTACAAACCAGTCCTTTTTGTCTTGAGGACTGGTTTTAATATCGTATATCTAGTTCCCATCTGATAGATTATACTCAATAAAAATCAAAGAGCAAACTAGGAAACTAGCCGCAGGCTGCTTAAAACACTGTTTTGAGGTTGCAGATAGAGCTGACGTGGTTTGAAGAGATTTTAGAAAAGTATCAATTTCATATTTCTACCTATCCATTCATACTAATAAAAGACTGAGACACCCTATCTCAGCCTTTTTCTTTATCCCAACACTCATTCATCACTGACTAGACTTTGGCCACTATTTTTCTGGAAGAGATGCATGAGGTCTTCAACCGTCAGATGCTTTTTCTCCTCTCCCTTGACATCCACCACTATCTTGCCTTGATAGAGCATAATGAGACGATTGCCGTACTCAATCGCATGATTCATATCATGGGTAATCATCAGAGTGGTCAACTGATGGTGTTCCACAATCTTTTGCGTCAAGTCCATCACCATTTGACTAGTTTTCGGGTCAAGTGCCGCAGTATGTTCATCCAACAACAAGAGCTTAGGTTTCACCAAGGCTGCCATGACTAGAGTCAAGGCTTGTCTTTGTCCTCCTGAAAGGT
>ASZZ01000017.1 GCA_000430305.1 Streptococcus mitis 17/34 | reverse complement strand
TTTTATATCTCTGTTAATGGTGTTGCGGTATCTGGTGAGGTATCATAAACCTTAAAGTCTACTCCAACTCCCAGATCAGCTTGTGCTAGCTGGTTGACCATGGTCATGTGAGCTAGCTCCTTGATATTATTCTCCTTGGACAAATGTCCTAGGTAGATTTTCTTAGTGCGATTTCCTAGCGTCCTAATCATAGCTTCAGCACCATCTTCGTTAGAAAGGTGCCCCAGATCCGATAGAATTCGTTGTTTGAGTCGCCAAGCGTAAGAACCTGCTCGCAAAATCTCTACATCGTGATTGGACTCAATGAGATAGCCATCCGCATTTTCGACAATTCCTGCCATACGGTCGCTAACATAACCTGTATCAGTCAGCATGACAAAACTCTTATCATCCTTCATAAAGCGATAGAACTGCGGTGCGACTGCATCATGGCTTACACCAAAACTCTCAATATCAATATCTCCAAAAGTTTTGGTTTTTCCCATCTCAAAGATGTGCTTTTGCGAAGAATCCACCTTGCCAAGATATTTACTATTTTCCATAGCTTGCCAAGTTTTTTCATTGGCATACAAATCCATACCATACTTGCGAGCTAAAACACCTACTCCATGAATATGGTCAGAATGCTCATGGGTAATCAATATGGCATCTAGGTCTTCTGGTTTGCGGTTGATTTCAGCAAGTAGGCTGGTAATTTTCTTACCAGACAAACCTGCATCCACTAAAAGCTTCTTTTTTGGGGTTTCCAGATAAAAAGAATTTCCACTGGAACCCGACGCTAAAATACTGTATTTAAAGCCTGTTTCACTCATTCTAGTCCTCTACTTCATCCTCCCATACTTCTTCTTTCACTGCATCCTTATCATAAGGGAGCACAATGGTGAAGGTTGATCCCTTACCGTATTCACTCTTGGCCCAAATAAAGCCCTTATGTTGTTTAATAATTTCTTTGGCAATAGCCAGCCCCAGACCCGTACCACCTTGGGCACGACTTCTAGCACGGTCAACGCGATAGAAACGGTCAAAGATACGAGGTAAATCCTGCTTAGGAATACCCAAGCCTTGGTCTGAGATCGATAAAATCATCTGATCATCAGTTGTCTTCATAGTCACTGTGATTTTCCCACCATCTGGAGAATACTTGATGGCATTGTTGAGAATATTATCAATCACCTGTGTCATTTTATCTGTATCAATCTCTATCCAGACTGAAGTAATGGGATAATCTCTAACCAGATCATATTTTTTCTCTTCATCTGGTCCCCTCATCTTATCAAAACGGTTAAGAATAAAGGTAATAAAGGCAGTGAAGTTAATCAGTTCCACATCTAGATGACTGGTTGTATTATCAATCCGTGAAAGATGAAGAAGGTCTGTCACCATCCTCATCATACGGTTGGTTTCGTCTAGAGACACCTTGATAAAGTCTGGTGCAACAGGTTCTGACAAGGCTCCCTCATCCAAGGCTTCAAGATAGGATTTTACACTAGTCAGAGGCGTCCGTAACTCATGACTAACATTGGAAACAAAGAGTCTCCGCTCACGTTCTTCCTTCTCCTGCTCCGTCGTATCATGCAAAACAGCAACCAGACCCGAAATAAAGCCAGACTCTCGACGAATTAAAGCAAAGCGGACACGAAGGCTCAGATACTCACCATTATCATCCTGAGAATCAATGATGAGCTCAGGAATTTGGGTAATCAAATCACGAAGTTCATACTCACCTTCAATCTTAAGCAACTCTAGAATACTTTTGTTGAGAACATCTTCTTTCTGAACACCTAACTGTTTCTTAGCCGTGTCATTAATCATGGTAATCTTCCCACGACGATTAGTCGCAAGAACTCCATCCGTCATGTAAGAGAGGATACTGTGTAACCGTTTACTCTCTTGTTCCAGATTTTCTTGAGTCAAGCGAATTACTTCTGATAAATCATTGAGATTATTGGTAATATTAGTGATTTCAGAGCTTCCCTGCATATCCAATACCTGAGAATAATCTCCTGCAATCAGGTCTTTTACCTTTTGATTGATTTGCTTCAGCCGAATATTATCCCGACGATTTTCTAGCAAGAGCAAGGTCACGACTAAAATAAAGCCAAGTAGAATGAGGATAAAGATAAAATCACTGGTTAAAACTGTGTCTTTAATTAGTTTAATCATTATTTCTCATATAATAACCAACACCACGACGTGTTAGAATATACTCAGGACGACTTGGTGTATCTTCAATCTTCTCACGCAAACGTCTGATTGTTACGTCAACAGTTCGAACATCTCCGAAATAATCATACCCCCAGACCGTTTCAAGCAAGTGTTCACGCGTAATTACTTGACCGATATGAGAGGCTAAGTGGTACAAAAGCTCAAATTCACGGTGGGTTAAGTCTAGTTCTTCACCGTATTTTTTAGCTACATAAGCATCTGGCACAATCTCCAAGTCCCCAATTTGCAAGGGTTGAGTTTTCTTTTCATCAGATTCTTGATTATCTACAGAAACCAAGTCTGTACGACGAAGAAGAGCTTTGACACGCGCCTGCAACTCACGATTTGAGAAGGGTTTGGTTACATAGTCATCCGCTCCCAGCTCTAAACCGATAACCTTATCAAATTCGCTATCTTTCGCTGACAGCATAATAATAGGCACACTACTTGTCTTGCGAATAGTCTTCGCAACTTCTAAACCATCAATTTCTGGAAGCATCAAATCCAGAATAATAATATCTGGCTGCTCTGCTTCAAATTGTTCTAGCGCTTCACGACCGTTAAAAGCAGTTACAACTTCGTAACCTTCCTTGGTCATATTAAACTTGATAATATCCGAGATTGGTTTTTCATCATCTACAATTAATATTTTTTTCATTTGTTCACCTTTTTCTCTACTATTATACCAAAAAAATAACAAGAACACACAATAGCTATTCTTTGCTACTGTATAAGTTGGCTTTTGCATAAGCCTGCCAGATTTTTTGTTGGGGTTTGGCAAGTGGGTAATTCTTAAACTCTTCTGGTGAAAGCCAGCGAACTTCCCTATCTGAAAAATCATGGAAATCACTCACCTGACCTGCTAGAATTTGAACATGCCATTTACGATGGCTAAAGACATGCTTGACAGTCTCAAAATAACCATCAAGCCAATCAACATCTAGGTCATAGTCCTGCTGGAAACTCTCCTCTGGACTAGGGCCAAAGTTTACACTTTCTTCTGCAACCTGATGAAAGAGGTCAAACTGCTCTTCTTGCGAAAACTCATCTACTTCTATCAAGGGAAAATGCCAAAATCCTGCCAACAACTTTTCACTCTCATTTTTTTCAAGTAAAAATTGCCCCTGAGCATTTTTCACAACTAAGGCTTTTAGATAAATGGGAACTGGCTTTTTCTTTGGAGCCTTAATTGGATAATGGTCCATGCTTCCATTCTGATATGCTGCACTAAAGTCCTTCACTGGACTTTCTTCTGGCCTAGGATTTACAGGAGCCTCAATATCAGACCCTAAGTCCATCAAAGCTTGATTAAAGTCGCCAGGACGATCCGGATCAATCAAGATTTCCATCATTGCCTGAAAAATTTTACGATTACTTGGAATGCCAATATCGTGGTTGACTTCAAATAGACGCGCCAAAACACGCATGACATTGCCATCGACCGCTGGCTCAGGCAAGTTAAAAGCAATACTAGAAATGGCTCCTGCTGTGTAAGGGCCAATTCCTTTCAAACTGGAAATTCCTTCATAGGTATTTGGAAATTGACCCCCAAAGTCATCCATAATCTGCTGGGCCGCAGCCTGCATATTGCGTACTCGAGAATAATATCCCAGTCCCTCCCAAGCCTTCAACAAACGCTCTTCAGACGCAGTTGCCAAACTTTCCACTGTTGGAAACCAGTCCAAGAATCGTTCGTAGTATGGGATAACTGTATCCACCCTGGTCTGTTGGAGCATGATTTCAGATACCCAGATATGATAAGGATTTTTACTTCTACGCCAAGGTAAATCTCGTTTGTTTTCATCATACCAAGCGAGAAGTTTCTCACGGAAAGAACTAATCTTCTCCTCCGGCCACATGACGATACCGTATTCTTTCAAATCTAACATATCTCTAGTATAACACAGAAGATTTCACCTGTCTTTGTATCTGATTTATAATATTTTCAATAGATAGTATATAAGCTTTCTATCTACTTAAATATTTGACATGACTTCAACTGAAAATCAATAAAGTATCGGAGAATGTGATTATCCACTTTCAAGCTTTGATTGTAAAACAAATAAACTAGAGGTATAGGCTTATTTAAAATAGTTGATAATCCTACTAATCAACAATAAAAACTCATCACTCTTAGAAAATAACGAAAATACTGGTTGACATCATCCTAAAACAAGTGAAAAAATAGTATTTTGCCCTCTTTTTGCCCCCTATACACAAAAAAAGCCTGTCACACAAGCTCAAATACTTGATATGATAGGCTTTTAAAAGGCTGATTATTTAACAGCGTCTTTAAGGGCTTTACCAGCTTTGAATGCTGGAACTTTAGAAGCTGCAATTGTGATTTCTTTACCAGTTTGTGGGTTGCGACCTTTACGTGCAGCACGCTCACGAACTTCAAAGTTACCAAAACCGATCAATTGAACTTTTTCACCAGCTGCAAGGTAGTCAGCTACTGCTGCGAACACAGCTTCAACTGCTACTGCTGAGTCTTTCTTAGTCAATTCTGTAGCTTCTGCTACTTTAGCGATCAAATCTTGTTTGTTTGCCATGTTAATGATTCCTCCAAATTAATTTCTAATTAACAAATATAATCATATCCTAAAATCCCTTATAGGTCAAGTTAAAAACGCTGTTTATTCGCATTTTCTTTATTTTTTTAGGAATGGTAACGTACCAAAATAGCCCAGGCATTCTCGCCTGTATGTGTCTGAATAATAGAACCGGTTTCTAAAACAGAAATTGGCTTTTCAACATAAGCTTGTAAGCTTTCTTTCATCTCTTTTGCCCAATCAGCATTACCAGAATATGAAATTCCAATCTCTGCTACAGAACGTTCAGAGAGAGATGTTGTCAACTCATCTAACCATTTTTTAAAGGTTTTAGCTCCACGACCTTTAACAATTGGCTGCAATTCATGGTCTTTCATTTGCATGACAACACGGATATTGAGAAGGGAGCTCAACAATCCCGTTACACGGCCAATTCGTCCACCTTTTACTAGATTTTCTAGAGTAGAAACACCAATGTAGAGCTCCGTATGTTTTTTTACATCTTCTACGTGAGCTAAAATCGTCTCCATATCTTTGCCTTCTTGTGCTAATTTCGCAGCCTCAACAACTTGGAATTTCAAGGCTTGGTCAGTGAAGGAACTATCAATAACTGTCACATCGGCAGTAGATAAGCTAGCACCTTGACGTGCTGCTTCTACAGTACCAGAAAGGGCATGGGACATATGAATAGCAAGAATCTGGCTACCATCCTTGCATAGGTCTTCAAAAACTTCAGCAAAGACACCTACAGGTGGTTGACTTGTTTTCGGAAGATTCTTACTTTCTTGCATCAACTGAAGAAATTTACCTTCTTCTTTCAAATCCGCATCAGAATAAACAATATTATCAATCATTACAGATAATGGAACAATTGTAATATCTAATTGTTTTACTAGTTCTGGTTCAATGGTAACAGATGAATCGGTTACAATCTTAATTTTTGTCATAGTATCAATCTTTCTATTTTAGGATTCAGATTGGTTTTCTTACTTCTAATTATATCAAAAAAAGATTAAAAATCCTAATGGAGTCAATCAAATTTTCCGTAAAAATTTGATATAATCATCTTATAAGAAAAGAGGTGTCCTATGATTAAAAAAATTTACCCCATTTTTACCATTTTACTAGGTGCTGCTATTTATGCTTTTGGACTGACTTATTTTGTAGTTCCTAATCATCTCTTTGAAGGAGGGGCGACAGGTATTACCCTTATCACCTTTTATCTTTTTAAAATCCCTGTTTCGCTCATGAACTTGCTGATTAACATTCCCCTTTTTATTCTAGCTTGGAAAATATTTGGAGCAAAATCCCTCTATTCTAGTTTGCTAGGAACCTTAGCCTTATCCGCCTGGTTGGCCTTTTTTGAACGTTTTCCCCTTCATATTGACCTTCAAGGTGATTTACTAATCACAGCTCTTATAGCGGGAATTCTATTGGGAATCGGTCTTGGAATTATCTTTAATGCTGGAGGTACAACTGGTGGAACTGATATTCTAGCTCGTATTCTCAATAAATACACTCATATATCTATGGGGAAACTGCTCTTTATCTTAGATTTTTGTATTCTCATGCTCATTCTCCTAATCTTCAAGGATTTGAGATTGGTTTCTTACACGCTCTTATTTGATTTTATCGTTTCTCGTGTCATTGATTTGATTGGAGAAGGTGGCTATGCTGGTAAAGGCTTTATGATTATCACAAAACGTCCTGACCAACTTGCTAAAACTATTAATGATGACCTAGGAAGAGGCGTTACTTTTATTTCCGGTCAAGGCTACTATAGTAAAGAAAATTTGAAAATCATTTACTGTATTGTCGGCAGAAATGAAATTGTGAAAATGAAGGAAATGATTCATCGAATCGATCCTCAAGCCTTTATAACTATTACAGAAGCCCACGAAATCCTTGGAGAAGGATTCACCTTTGAAAAAGAATAAAAAGAGGTAGTGTAGTGACCTCAAAAGTTAGACTTATACATCTATCTTTTGGGTTACAAACAACCTCTTTTTTGTTTACTTATGCTCTTAAGACCAATTCCGAGCAACTTCTTCATCTGCCTTTAACTGATCCACTAATTGGTCCACAGAATCAAATTTGGTCATGTCTCGAATACGGTCAAGCCAATAAACCATGACGGTTTCCCCATAAATATCTTGATTAAAATCAAAAATATTGACTTCAAAACGTGCTTCTTCTCCATCAAAGGTCACATTTTTTCCAACACTAGCCATGGCACGATACTTCTGTCTTTGAATCTCAACATCAACGACATAAACGCCATCTGCTGGCATATAAGTACGGTCTAAAAGCACCAAATTAGCTGTCGGATAACCAATCGTACGACCACGAGCATTACCATGAACCACCATACCTCTTGATGGAAGTGGTGCCCCCAAAAGTTCTCCTGCTTCTTTCACATTTCCGTCTAAAATAGCTTGACGGATACGAGTTGAACTAATCTTTCCTTTCTCATCTTCTACAGGTGGGACAATAATAACTTCTCCATCAAAGTAATCCTTTAGATCTTCTGCCGTTTTTTTGTCAGAACCAAATGTATAATCAAAACCTGCAACAATAATTTTGGCATTCATAGCCTTGATATAAGTTGCAAAAAATTCTTCTGCCGAAAGACTAGCGAATTGACTACTAAAATCAAGGAGATATAATTCTTCTACTCCTTCACGCTTTAATTTCCTCTCACGTTCAGCAGGGTTCAAAATATGTAAAAACAGATCCGGATGATATGGCTCTAAAGCAATCTTTGGAGATTCATTAAAGGTCATAACGACGATAGGCAATAAGTCCTTTCTCGCAGCCTTATTGGCAACACGAAATAATTCTTGATGCCCCTTGTGTATACCATCAAAATAGCCGAGAACAACGACTGAATCAGATGGTGTGCCAATATCTTTTTGGTTTTTTATAGGAATAGTAATAATCATAAAATAATTATATCATAGCGATAGCTATTTCTGGAACAGAAAATCTGAAATGTCGTTTTTTTCACCTGAAATAGCCATTTTTGCAAAAGGGAGTATCCTGCAACAAAAATGAGTAATTGACATTCTAAATTTTTCCCAATTTAGAATCATTTTTGAGGGAAAATTGATAGTTATAGTGAAATAAA
Source organism: Streptococcus mitis 17/34 (assembly GCA_000430305.1). Classification (GTDB taxonomy): domain Bacteria; phylum Bacillota; class Bacilli; order Lactobacillales; family Streptococcaceae; genus Streptococcus; species Streptococcus mitis_AW. The sequence continues at coordinate 27,053 of ASZZ01000017.1, read as the reverse complement.
ATCTGAACAAAGTAATCAGGGAATTAAATTTAATTTCTAACATTTTTTAGAAAGCAAAGCGTATTATTCCAACTTCAATCCACTATAAACGAGGCTGGACAAAAAGTCTTTAAAATCAAAAAACGCATAATATCAGGTATTGAAAAAACTTGATACTATGCGTTTTATTGTGGGAAGATTTACTACATTTTCTACTGAAATTGAGTTTTTTCCCAACCTCTTTTTAGTACTTCATTTCATAAACCAACCACTACTATTATCACTTTATCAATCTTCAAGCTAATACTTAAGACCTAATTTAAACATGTTTAAAAAATATCGAAAAGAAGCTTGATATTAAGAATGGTTAAGACAATTGCAACTGCGTAGCCTATGATTGTGTTCCACTTGGCATTGGTAAATTCTCCCATCAGTGACTTCTTAGAGGTCAAATAGATTAAGGGGAAAATTGAAAACGGAAGAGCGATTGAAAGAAACACCTGTGAGTAAACCAATAACTGATCCAAGGTCTTTTCTTGATGTCCAAATAAGACGGCGACTATAATCACAGGTAGCAAGGCAAAAATACGTGTACCGATACGGATAAGCCACTGAGGTAATTTCAGATGCAAGAAACCTTCCATGACAATCTGTCCTGTCAAAGTTCCTGTAATGGTCGAATTTTGACCACTGGCTAAGAGAGCCAGAGCAAACAAAGTTGACAAAGTTGAGCTGGCTATCGCTCCTGCTATTGTCGAATCCTGTAAAGCATTGTACATTTGGGAGAATGCTGAAATTTCAGATGCATGACCAAAAAAGAGGGAGGCACCCAAAATGAGCAACAAGGAATTGACAACAAAAGCTAAGGACAACTGAAGATTTGAATCCAAGGTCATAAAGCGCACTGCTTTTCGGACGTCCTTCTTATCTTTGTGGTTAATTTTCCTTGTTTGCGATAGGGATGAATGAAGATAGAGATTATGGGGCATGACTGTCGCTCCTACAATCCCTAAAGCTAATGTCAATTGACTCTCATGTCCCGGAAGAGGACTTTCAAATAAAGTCGAAGTCGGTAAATAACCACTAAATATTCCCTGAATACTTGGATTGGATAAAGCCACCAGATAAGAAAAAATACCTAATATAGTTAAGATAAGAGTCGTAACAATAGCTTCAATCTTCTTGAACCCAAACTTCATCAACAAAAGTAAAAGAAATACATCTAAAACGGTTAGGAGGATAGCTACCATAATCGGTATTTTAAACAAAAGATTTAAGGCAATCGCTGAACCTAAAACTTCAGCCAAGTCTGTCGCCATTAAAGCTAATTCTAAAATCACCCACAGACTATAGCGAAGCCACTTGGGAGCATGATGAGCTGTTGCCTGCGCTAGATCCATCCTAGTCACGATACCGAGCTTTCCAGCCATTTGTTGTAACTGCATGGCAATGATGGATGAAATCAAAATAACAAATAAGAGACTATATTTGTAGGAAGCACCACCAACCACACTAGTAATCCAGTTTCCAGGATCCATATAACCAACTGCTACAAGAGCGCCAGGTCCTAAAAATGCTTTTAGATTCTGCCAAAAATGATTGTTATTGGGAGTTTCAATAGATTGATTGATCTCAGAAAGAGAGACCTTTTTGTAAGAAGACATAGGAATTTTACACTTTCTAATCTGTCTTTACTTTTTTTTAATGGATTTTTTGAAAATATAATGAAAAATAGTTTCCAATTTTCAATTCATCCTTATTATATCACATTTTAGAATGATTCTTAAGGAAAGCATGATAGTTGAAATAAGCAACATCAGTATTGTAAAAGTCAGCGATTTACGACGCTGGCTTTAAAACTGTGAAAAATTTTTCTCAACTAGATCGCTTCTGTGACAAAGCTACGACTTTCAAGTACCTTAAGCATAGCATTAGCTGTATCTAGCGCTGTAAATAGGGGTACACCATGTTCAATGGCTGAACGGCGGATTTGCTCACCATCTTCGTCAGCAGTTCGTTTGGTTCCAACTGTATTAATGATAGCTTGGATTCTTCCTTTGCGAACAAAGCTTGGAATATCCTGATCATCATCACCAATCTTACCAACAGGTTGAGCTTCGAGCCCATGACTAGCAAAGAAGGCTGCTGTTCCTTCCGTCGCGAGGATTCCATATCCAATATTTTGGAAACGACGAGCTAAATCCAAGGCTTCTTCTTTGGCATCATCTGCAATGGTAAATACAACGTTACCAAAAGTTGGCAAGTGTAGGTAAGAAGCTTCAAAGGCTTTATAGAGAGCTTTTTCCAAAGTAGTATCGGAACCCATAACTTCCCCTGTTGACTTCATTTCAGGACCGAGCAAGCTGTCTACCTTAGCTAGTTTGGTAAAGGAGAAGACAGGTGCCTTGATATGAACACGAGTGCTTTCAGGGTAAAGTCCATCTTGGTAGCCAAGTTCTGTTAAGCTTTGACCAAGAATAAGCTTAGTCGCTACCTGAGCCATAGGAATATTGGTTACCTTAGAAAGGAATGGAACCGTACGGCTAGCACGTGGATTGACCTCAATAACGTAGACTTTTTTATCCTTGATGACAAACTGGATGTTCATCATTCCAAGACAGTTAAGGCCGATTGCTAGTCGTTTAGTATAGTCTGCGATGGTTTCCTGCACCTTTTGAGACAAGGTTTGTGGAGGATAAACGGCCATTGAGTCACCTGAGTGAACACCGGCACGTTCGATATGCTCCATGATACCAGGGATGAGGACATTTTCTCCATCTGAGATGGCATCAACTTCGCACTCTTGCCCAACGATGTAAGAGTCAACAAGAACTGGGTGGTCTGGACTAGCCTTAACAGCGGTACGCATGTAAGAGCGAAGGTCTTCCTCATTTTCCACGATTTCCATAGCGCGTCCACCCAAAACATAAGATGGGCGAACGAGGACTGGGAAACCAATTTTGCGAGCTGCAAGAACAGCTTCTTCTTCATTGGTAGCCGTTTGACCAGGTGGCTGTGGAATATCCAAGTCTTTCAGAGCTTGCTCAAAGAGATCACGGTCTTCGGCACGGTCTAGGTCAGCAACCTGTGTACCAAGGATGGTCACACCTGCTTTTGCCAATGGCTCCGCAAGGTTGATGGCTGTTTGACCACCAAACTGAACGATAACCCCTTTTGGTTGCTCTAAGTCAATGACGTTCATAACATCTTCGAATGTCAATGGCTCAAAGTAAAGCTTATCTGATACAGAGAAGTCTGTAGAAACGGTCTCTGGGTTTGAGTTCATGATGATAGCTTCATAACCAGCAGCCTGGATAGCCTTAACCGAATGAACAGTTGCGTAGTCAAACTCAACCCCTTGACCGATACGAATTGGACCTGAACCTAGGACAAGTACAGATTCCTTATCAGACTTGATAGACTCATTTTCCCAACCATAGGTTGAATAGAAATATGGTGTTTCAGAGTCGAACTCTGCCGCACAGGTATCGACCATCTTGTAGACTGGGACAATCTTGTTTTCCAAACGAAGTTGGCGAACTTGGTCAGCTGTCGTTTTCCAGAGTTCCGCAATCTTACGGTCTGAGAAACCATTGAGTTTGGCTGTTTTCAAGATTTCTAAATCTTGTGGATGGGCACCCAATTCCTGCTCAATTTCAAAGATATGCAAGAGTTTATCGAGATAAAAGATATCGATTTTTGTAAGCTCAGCAATTTCTTCTGGAGTGTAACCACGACGAATGGCTTCTGATACGTAGAAGAGACGGTCATCTTGGGCTTTCACAACCTTTTCAATCAGGGCATCATCAGAAACTGCTGCAAGTTCCGGCATTTCATTGTGGTGAACGCCAATTTCAAGTGAACGACATGCCTTGAGAAGTGACTCTTCGATGTTACGACCAATCGCCATGACTTCTCCAGTCGCCTTCATCTGGGTACCAAGACGGCGCTCACCTTTTTCAAACTTATCAAATGGGAAACGTGGAATCTTGGCAACGACGTAGTCGAGGGCTGGCTCAAACATAGCATAAGTTGAACCTGTAACTGGGTTGATAACCTCATCCAAGGTCAAACCGACGGCAATCTTAGCGGCCAATTTGGCAATCGGATAACCCGTCGCCTTAGAAGCAAGGGCTGAAGAACGTGATACACGAGGGTTTACTTCGATGACATAGTACTTGAAGCTGTGGGGATCAAGCGCAAGCTGAACGTTACATCCGCCTTCAATCTTGAGAGCGCGGATAATGCTCAAACTAGCATCACGAAGCATTTGGTTTTCATAGTCGGACATGGTTTGCGCAGGGGCAAATACGATAGAATCTCCTGTATGAATCCCGACTGGGTCAAAGTTTTCCATGTTACAAACAACCAAAGCATTGTCAGCTGAGTCACGCATGACTTCGTATTCGATTTCCTTGAAGCCAGCAATGGAACGTTCAATCAAACATTGGGTAACAGGTGATAACTTCAACCCATTTTCAGCGATTTCACGCAATTCTTCCTCATTGGCACACATACCACCACCAGTACCACCTAGGGTAAAGGCTGGACGGACAATGACTGGGTATCCAATTGTCGCTGCAAAGGCAACTGCTTCTTCTACTGTGTTTACAATTTCTGATTCTGGAATTGGTTGATTCAGCTCTTCCATCAACTGTTTAAAGAGGTCACGGTCCTCCGCTTGGTCGATGGCAGATAATTTAGTTCCCAAAAGTTCTACACCAAGCTCATCAAGAATACCATTTTTAGACAATTCCATGGCCATATTGAGCCCTGTTTGACCACCAAGAGTTGGAAGCAAGGCATCTGGACGTTCCTTACGAAGAATACGTGTCACAAACTCAAGTGTAATTGGTTCGATGTAAACCTTGTCTGCAATCTCCTTGTCCGTCATGATGGTGGCAGGGTTTGAGTTAACTAAGACAACCTCATAACCTTCCTCTTTCAACGACAAGCAGGCTTGGGTCCCAGCGTAGTCAAACTCAGCAGCCTGACCAATAATAATCGGACCAGAACCAATCACCATAATTTTTTGAATATCAGTACGTTTAGGCATAGTTTATGATACAAAGCCCGTAAAGAACACAGTGAAAATAGGAAACTCGGTGCAGACGCCTTTATCGTCAAGACGATGTTTATCTTTTTCACACAGTTCTTAGGGCGTGTTCACTTCCGCGAACAATGTATCTTCTCCTTTCTATTCGGCAACTCTCGGGTTGCCATTAAATAAATTCTCCGACGATTTTTTAGAGAAACGATATTTTTCGATAAAAATCTAGTGCAGGGAGTTTTTAGTTCGCCTGATAGCGACTAAAAGAAACGACCTGCCTTTCTATTCGGCAACTCTCAGGTTGCCATTAAATAAATTCTCCGACGAGCTTTTACTCGTTCTTAGTTTGATTGTTTAAAAGCTTCCATCATCTCGATAAACTCGTCAAATAAGTAGCTTGCATCGTGTGGACCAGGGGCTGCATCTGGATGGTATTGGACAGAGAAGGCAGGTTGGTATCTGTGACGAACTCCTTCAACTGACTTGTCATTGATTTCTTCGTGGGTGATAATCAAGTGCTCTGGCAAGTCCTCACGACTTACTGCATAACCGTGGTTCTGGCTAGTAAAGTCTACACGGCCTGTAGCAATCTCCCGTACCGCGTGGTTAAATCCACGGTGACCAAATTTCATCTTGTAGGTCTTAGCACCGTTTGCCATGGCAAAGAGTTGGTGACCCATACAAATACCGAAAATTGGAATTTTCCCTTGCACACCACGGATCATGTCCAGTGCTTGAGGAACATCTTCTGGGTTACCTGGACCGTTTGACAACATAACTCCGTCGGGATTGAGGTGAAGAATTTCTTCTGCCGTTGTTGAATAAGGAACAACCGTCACATTACAGTTGCGCTTAGAAAGTTCACGTAGGATTGAGTGCTTGAGACCAAAGTCCACTAGAACCACGCTCAAACCAACTCCAGGAGCTGGATAGGAAGTTTTAGTAGAAACCTGCTTGATATTATCTGTCGGCAAGACTGTTGCTTGAAGTTGGTCCGTCACATGGTCCATACTGTCCCCAACATGGGTCAAGGTTGCACGCATAGTACCATGTTTACGGATAATCTTGGTAAGAGCACGCGTATCAATTCCTGAAATACCTGGAATTTTCTTAGCTTTCAAAAATTCATCCAAGGTCATTTGGTTGCGCCAGTTGCTTGCTCTACGTGCTTCTTCGAAAACAACGACTCCCTTACAAGTTGGAATAATGGATTCGTAATCATCACGGTTAATTCCATAATTTCCTACCAAAGGATAGGTAAAGGTCAAGATTTGTCCATTATAAGACTGGTCTGTAATGGATTCTTGGTAGCCGGTCATCCCTGTATTAAAGACGATTTCGCCTGTTACATCAATATCTGCTCCGAAGGCCTTGCCTTCAAATACTGTGCCATCTTCTAATACTAGAAGTCTTTTTGTCATATTTTCACCTCTCGTGGACGCTCACTGGCGTCTTTTAACGTCTTGTGTTTTAGTTGGCGTTTCTACTCGCCAGTACGGATTCTAAGATTGCCATTCGAACAAAGACACCATTGGTCATTTGTTGGACAATCCGTGATTTTGGTGCTTCAACCAAATGATCTGCTATTTCCACATCGCGATTGACTGGAGCTGGATGCATGAGGATTGCTGTTCCTTTTAATCGATCATAACGTTCTTGAGTCAAGCCATGTTGGGCATGGTAGTCTTCTTTTGAAAAGACAGTTCCACTATCATGGCGTTCATGTTGCACACGGAGAAACATCATAACATCCACCTGATCAATGATTTCATCAATAGTTACGAACTGTCCATAATCCGCAAACTCTTGACTTCTCCATTCCTCAGGTCCTGCAAAGAAAAGTTCAGCTCCCAAGCGTTTCAAAATCTGCATATTGGATTTGGCAACACGTGAGTGATCCAAGTCGCCTGCAATAGCAACCTTGAGACCCTCAAAGTGACCAAATTCCTCATAAATAGTCATCAAATCAAGCAAGCTCTGGCTAGGATGTTGACCCGAACCGTCTCCACCATTGATAATGGAAGTCGTAATCGTCGGACTCGCAATCAACTCTCTATAGTAGTCGACCTCTGGGTGGCGAATCACACAGACATCCACTCCTAGTGCAGATAAGGTCAAGATGGTATCATAAAGTGTTTCACCCTTATTGACCGAACTAGTCTTCACATCAAAGTCAAGTCGTTCCAGCCCCAGTTTAATCTCTGCTACTTCAAAGGACTTATGCGTCCGTGTAGAATCTTCAAAGAAAAGATTGGAAACAATCGGATGGTCTTCATAAGGAAGCTGGGCTCCGTTTTTAAACTCTATTCCTCGCTTGATCAATTTCATCACTTGATCAACAGTAAGGTCTTCCATGGACACCACATGGTTCAATGCTTGTTGATTTTCTGACATGGCTACTCCTTTAGCTTTCTAAGCTTCTTCAGTAATCAGAACTCTGTCTTGGCCATCAAGTTCTGCCATCTCTACGATGATTTCTTCAGAACGACTGGTCGGGATATTTTTCCCAACGTAATCTGGACGGATTGGCAATTCTCTATGTCCACGATCGACTAGAACTGCTAAACTCACGCGCGCAGGACGACCATGACCTACAATATTATCAATAGCAGCGCGGATGGTACGGCCTGTATAAAGAACATCATCCACCAAGATAACTTCACGGTCTGTCACATCAACAGAAACCAAAGAAGTATCTTCTCCACTTTTAACATCGTCACGGAAAGGTTTCGTATCCAATTCCACAACAGGAACTGAAAGGTTTTCTAGCTGCTCCAAACGTTCTTGGATACGGTGGGCGATAAAGACACCACGAGTTTTAATACCAGCCAAGACGATCTTATTCAAATCTTTGTTGCGTTCGATAATCTCATAAGTAATACGCGTAATCGCTCGTTTGACGGTCAATTCGTCTACAACTTCTTTTGTCTTCATGACAAACCTCCAAAAAGAAAAGTCTCCTTAAACAAGGAGACTTGAAATGTATAGCCAAGCGAGCCCTACTGCAAACAGTATAGACTTCACCCTTCTACTTTATCACGCTCCTTGCCTGCCTCACAGGACAGGTTTAAAGGAATATTTAGTTATCAATTACTATAGCACAAATCATGCTTAAAATCAAGCAAAAACTTTCGATGTTCCATCTTACAAATTGCTAAAATCATATAATTGTGGGTACTGGTCACACTCTGGATTTTTAGGATGACAAATGGCTCTTCCAAAATAAATCATGGCCTGATGGGCTGCTAACCACTGCTCAGGTGGCAAGATATCCATGACCCGTTTTTCCACCTCAAATGGCGTCGCTGATTTTTTGACGATATCGTGATGCTTGCAAATACGCTCCACATGAGTATCCACTGCGAAGGCTGGAATCCCAAATCCCACACTCATGACAACATTGGTCGTCTTGCGACCAACACCTGCTAGACTTTCTAATTCCTCACGTGTCTGAGGAACTTGACCATCAAAATCGTCTAATAGTTGTTGGGCACATTTTTTAAGGAATTTAGCTTTATTCCGATACAATCCCAAACGAGAAATGTGTGAAGCAATTTCACTCTCAGTTGCCACAGACATGGCTTGTGGCGTTGGAAAGGCGGCAAAGAGACCTGGTGTTGCCTTATTTACTGCTGCATCCGTCGTCTGGGCTGACAACATGACCGCAACCAGGAGTTCAAAATGATTGGTAAAGTCAAGACTAGGCTTGGCATCTGGGAAAAGAGCAATGATTTCTTCAAGCACCTTTCGTGCGCGTTTTTTTGACAAGACCATTATTCGTCTCCATCAAATAGTCCTTGTAAGCCAGCAAAAGGACTGTTTTCTTCTTTCTTAACTGCTTGTTGGGCTTGGTATTCTTCCTCTGTCATGATTTGCCAGTCATTTCCTGAAACAAAACCTTGCCCCGCCTCTTCTTCAGCCGTCAAGACCTTAATAGGGATATTGAGCAGGATATTGTCTGACACGCTCTCAGCAAGGTCAAGTTCTCCATTTTCTATAGGCAAGACCAAGTCGTCATCTAGAACTTCTTGATCCAACTGGTTGGTTGCACCTTCCATGAAAACTTCTGTGACTGGATAAGATTCAACTAACTCAACTGGCTCCATACTGCGACTTGAAGCAAGGACAATAGTGTAAGATAGTTGATAATCTAAGAAATACATACGATCTTCATACTGTACTTTCCCAACAGCAAGGATATCTTTCACATCTAAAATTTCTTGATTACGTGCACGCAAGTCTGCGACTAGGTCTAAACTTTGTTCAAAGTGCAAGCCTTCAGACTGCTTGCGGATCTCTTGAATATTTAATTTCATACTTCCTCCATAAAGATTTACTCTCTTGATTATACCATGAAAAGGCTACAAATCAGCCCACCAAACTTTGTAATTAAAAATCGATTTTTTAACATATTTACTATGACATTTTTATTTTTTAGTAATATACTATAGGAAAGAATACATGATATCAAGGAGGATGCTCACATGGAAGACAAATTTTGAGATTTTATAGCTTGAAATTTCCAGTTTTCTGTTGACAAAATTTCCTGAAAGGTATAGGATAGAGGTACTAATACTCGGAGGTATCGGAGACATGAACAACTAATCTATCAAATAAAGAACCTTTATTTAGTAGATCTTGTTTTTGTCTCTTTTTGTGTGCTCTTTTTATACTAGATTTTCTAGTATCTTGTCCTCATTGAAAATCAAAAAACTAGAAAGCTATGCTCCTCTTGGGTTGGGTTAGGCAGCTTCAGCTAGTTTGACGAGCTTTTCAACGAGGATAATAGAGTTTTGGACAGTGACTTTTGGCTCTACTAGATAAAGTAGAGCTTTTTGTTATGCACTATAGACATTCTAGAAAGGGCAACAATATGATAAAAATCAATCATCTGACCATCACACAAAACAAAGATTTACGAGACCTTGTATCTGACTTAAACATGAGCATCCAAGACGGAGAGAAGGTCGCTATTATTGGTGAAGAAGGAAATGGCAAATCAACCTTACTTAAAATTTTAATGGGGGAAACTTTGTCTGATTTCACTATCAAAGGAAACATTCAGTCTGACTATCAGTCACTGGCCTACATTCCTCAAAAACTCCCCAAGGACCTGAAAAAGAAAACTTTACACGACTACTTCTTTTTAGATACTATTGATTTAGATTACAGTGTCCTCTATCGTTTAGCTGAGGAATTGCATTTCGATAGCAATCGTTTCGCAAGCGACCAAGAAATTGGCAGTCTATCAGGGGGCGAAGCTTTGAAAATTCAGCTCATACACGAGTTAGCAAAACCTTTTGAGATTCTATTTTTAGATGAACCTTCAAATGACCTAGACCTTGAGACGGTTGATTGGCTAAAAAGTCAGATTCAAAAGACCAGGCAAACTGTTATTTTCATTTCCCATGATGAAGAATTTCTTTCTCAAACGGCAGACACTATTGTCCACTTGCGACTGGTCAAGCACCGTAAAGAAGCGGAAACGCTAGTAGAGCATTTAGACTATGATCGCTATAGTGAGCAGAGAAAGGCTAATTTTGCCAGACAAAGCCAGCAAGCTGCTAACGACCAAAGAGCCTATGATAAAACCATGGAAAAGCATCGCCGAGTCAAGCAAAATGTAGAAACTGCACTTCGAGCAACTAAAGACAGTACTGCCGGTCGCCTATTGGCTAAAAAGATGAAAACTGTTCTCTCTCAAGAAAAACGCTTTGAAAAGGAAGCTCAGTCCATGACCCAAATGCCACTTGAAGAGGAACAAATCCAACTTTTCTTTTCAGACATCCAACCATTACCATCTTCTAAAGTTTTAGTCCAACTGGAAAAAGAAAATTTGTCCATTGGCGAGCGTATTTTAGCTCAGGAGTTACGACTAACGGTCCGTGGCCAAGATAAAATCGGTATCATCGGGCCAAATGGTGTTGGAAAATCAACTCTGTTAGCCAAGTTTCAACAACTGCTCAGCGCCAAAAGAGAAATATCGCTTGGTTTTATGCCACAAGATTACCATAAAAAACTACAATTGGATCTATCTCCAGTAGCCTATCTCAGCAAAACTGGGGAAAAAGAGGAACTACAGAAAATCCAATCTCACCTAGCCAGTCTCAATTTCAGCTATCCAGAGATGCATCACCAAATCCGCTCCTTATCTGGCGGACAACAAGGTAAACTCCTGCTTTTGGATTTAGTGTTGCGCAAACCAAACTTTCTCCTTCTGGATGAACCCACACGAAACTTTTCTCCCACTTCTCAACCCGAAATCAGAAAACTCTTTACCACTTATCCAGGCGGTCTCGTCACTGTTTCGCATGACCGTCGTTTCTTAAAAGAGGTCTGTACGACCATCTATCGTTTGACAGAACATGGTTTGAAGATAGTTAATTTAGAAGATTTATAAACAAAAAGAAACCTAAAGAATTGTTGGAAAAACAATCTTTAAAATACGACTACAATGTTTATTTTTAATAAATTGATTATTATAGATTAAGTTTGGGACAAATTTTATAATCTTCACACTCCTGAAGATAATTCTTGGCTTTGAAGCGCTATTTAAACATTATAATCAGTGAATAAATCTTATATCCACATTCAAGTCAATCATTTCTTTCAAGATCATTTGTAATCAACTCTAAATAGACGGATAAAAACTACTTCTAACTATCAAAAAACGAGCACCTCCTCTTTTGGAAATGCTCGTTTTCTTATGTTGCCATGGTTTATAATTACAATGAGAAATAGGAAACAGCCTTGAATGGGAAAATCTCCTAGATCTCCGACTACCAACTTTTTTACTCTACTGGTTTTTCTTGATTTCCAGTACTTGTTGTAGATTCTGTTGTTTCCTTTTCTGAAGTTGATTCAGCAGGTTTAGAATCTGTTGTGTTGCTTGGTTTGTTTTCGTCGTTTGCAGTTTCACTGTTAGATTCCGCAGCTGTGTTTGATTGGTTCTCAGCACTGGTCTTATCACTATTTGTTGCTGGAGTTGCTTCTTCACTCGAACTTGATTTTGACTTGATTTCTTGATTCAAGACCAGAATAGCTTTTGTCAATTCAAGTAAAGCAGCTTTATCTTTACTCTTAGCAGAAAGTTGGTCTAGTAGAGCATCCACCTTATCAAAGTCCGCATCAGAACCCTTATTGTTTTCTAAGTAAGCATGAAGCGACATAAGAATATCGTAAAGTTTTTGATAGAGTACAAGTGTCTGAGGATCTTGCTCAGCATTTTCTTTCTCTTGTTGAAGAGCACTAGCGATACGAGTCAAGACATCTTTCACCTGGCTGTTTACTTCATCCAAGTCTGCATCAGCCTTGTTTGTAGCAGCTTTGAGATTTTCTACTTCTTCTGCCAAGGATTGTCTGATGCCTTCTTCTTGGATTTGATCTAAGAGTTGAGTTGCCTTGCTCAAAAGACTTTCTACTTGTTCCTTGCTGACATGATTGACATGCTCTTCAGGCATAAAGTCTCCGTACAATTCTTTCAAGAAGCCATAAATAGCTGTCTTGGCACTTTGATTATCTACTTTTTCAGTATCTAGAACTGTTTGACTTGATTTTGCAGTAGTTGGTTGAGCTTTCAAAGCTTCTTCCACTTCTTGTTTTGCTTGATAGATGCTTGGGAATAATTTGTTCAATTCTGCTGCCTTAAGGAAGGATTGAGATTGATACAAGGTCCAAGTCAACTGAGCTACTTTGTTTCGAAGTTCATCACTCAAACGACCGTCATTAACATGTTCGTAGAAATACTTAATGTACTCAACAGTTGTAACCCCTGTTCGGTCATTAAAGTCTTGCAAGGCTTGAAGTTGTGATTCAACCGCTGCTAAACCAGCCTCATCTTTAGCTAACTTAGCTTCTTGGAGTCGAACGAGTAGGTCTTTCTTAGGAAGTCCATAAGAGTCTGTATCCAGTGTGTTGATTTTATCAATCAAGGCCTGATATTTCTTATCTAGAGCACTTGTTGCAACAGGTTTGACACTTTCATCAATATGGATATATTGCTTATCAAAGAGATCAAGTGTTGCAAGATAACCCGCTGTAGAGTTAGTTGCCAGTTTCTTCATGTTTTCAGTAAACTGACCTAAGGCTAACTCAATCTGTCTTTGTGCAATAGGCTTGTCTTTGTAGATGCTTCTGCTATCAGCTAGAAGTTGATCTACTTTTGCCAAAACTGCCTTTTCATCAAAAGCTCCAGGTTGGTAATTGGATTGAAGAGCTGGAATCTTGTTTTTCAATGCCACTTCATAGCCCTTAGTTTGAACCTTGATGTAGTGATTGTGGTCTCCATGAGGGATCACAAAACTACCATTTTCTACCTGCAAACTATAAGGTGATACACCATCACGTAAGGCTGTCGTATAAAGTTCATTTAGGAAATCAAGTTCTGGATTTCCAGTTTGAAGAGGAATCCGAACGTGTTCCTTACGAACAGCGTAAGGATGAATATGAGTTGGATCGTAGGCTTGGTCTGGATTTCCAAAGACAAAGAATCCGTTTGAAATTCTAATAGCTTCAAGTGGAACTCCGTATGTTTTAGAAATATAAGCAATTTTTTCTTCATCACTAGCATCTCTTGAGAAAGACTCTACCGTTTTAGCAAGAGGTTTTACAGACTCTGCATCATGATGTGTTTTCAAATGATCCTGAGCTGCCTTAATTTGCTCTGCTGTTAAATCTTTCTTGAAGAAGTAATGATTGTGGTCACCATGACTCATGACAAATCCTTGTTCATCCTCACCGATAACACGATTAGCATCAAAACCGTGATCATGGTCTTCATCATGATGGTGTCCATGATGATCTTCATCGTGATCGTCATCCTGAGCTGGATTTGGTGTTGCTGTATTTGCCCCTTTCAAGTGGTCTTGCGCTGCCTTGATTTGATCAGCAGTCAAATCCTTCTTGAAGAAGTAATGATTGTGATCACCGTGACTCATGATAAAACCTTGCTCATCTTCAGCAATAATACGATTAGCGTCAAAGCCGTGTCCATCTTCTTCATGTTCCTCATGTGAAGTTCCTGGATTGATTGGAAGTGATGGCGAAGGTGTTGCTAGACCGTTGCTCGGAAGAATCGGTTGACCAATTTGATTCGCCTTAAGGATGTAATGGAAATGATCACCATGTCTTACAATATAAGCTGTAGCCGTCTCTTCAACGATATCTTTTGGATTAAAAATATAACCATCAGATGCTGAAGAGAGTTCCTTACTTGTCGTTGAAGAAGAAGGATTACTTGAAAGACTTCCTAGACTAGACGCTACTTTATTAGGTTTTTCATTTGTAGAAACTGTAGAACCAGTTCCACCGATAGGCACCATTCTAGCAATCTTTTCTTCTAAAGCAGAGAGCTTGCTGTAAGGAATAAAATGATAATGGTCGCCATGCGGAATCGCAACTCCATTTGGTGTACGACTGATAATCTTAGCAGGGTCAAAGACTAAGCCATCTGATTCACTGTAACGTTGGTCGCTAGGTAAATCATAGAGTTCTTTCAATAGACTTTGGAGATTGTCAACTTTACTTTCTGGCTTGCTAGTTGATTCTTTTCCTATAGCTTGATTAGTATTGTCACTAGCTGTTGAAGAATAGCTTAACTGGCTCGGTTGCGTATTTTTGCCTGCTAGATGAGCTTTTGCTGCTGCTAATTCACTGGCAGATAAATCACTTTTTGGAATGTAGTGATAGTGACCTCCATGAGGAACGATATAAGCATCACCAGTATCTTCAATAATGTCAGCTGGATTAAAGACATAGCCATCATCTGTCGTATAGCGTCCCTGAGACCTTGCTACAGCAACATCAGAGCTGACCTTCTCCTTATCTTTGACATGTTCTTGTTTTTGACGGTTGATTTCATCTTTGGTTCGAACATTATCAGCATGAGCTACATCTTTCAAATAGACATAATATTTTCCATCGACCTTGATGATATAGCCACCCTTGACCTCGTTGACAATATCTCCATCCTTAAGTTGGTAGTTTGGATCCTTCATCAGAAGTTCTTCACTAAAGAGGGCATCATAAGGAACTTTCCCGTTATAGTAATGATAGTGATCACCGTGTGACGTCACATATCCCTGATCTGTAATCTTAATAACAATTTGCTCGGCCTGAATTCCTTCTTTTTGGCTGACCTGATCTGGTGTCAGATTTTCACTTTTCTGACTTGACTGACTGCCATCCACATAAGAGACACGATTATTGTCCTTATCTTCCTGCGAGCGATGCTGATTTAGCGCATAAGCACATAGACTCAAGGACACGATAACAGCTGATCCGACTGCTATATACTTTTTACTGAATTTCATAAATTCCTCATTTCAATAAATGATGAAGCTTTTTCTTAACTTCTTTTTCTCGGTTAAACAATTTTTTCTAAACTGGTTATTTAACCAATTAATTAACCAGTAAATAGTTTACCTTTTTTTAAGCTTATCTGTCAAGATTTTTATAACATTTTAAAAAATAAAAGCCAGTATTGCTACTGACTCTTACATCATTTTGATTTAATAGGATAAACTTATGCTTCTGGTTTCGTCGTTACTGACTCACTCCCTTTTAACAAAGCAAGTAATTTTTCTACTTCTACCATGATACCATTATTATCCATGGTTTGGAGACTCAAGTTATTTCGTAAACCAGCTAGGGTTTCAGTCACATTGGCTTTCAAACTAGCATCCGTTACTTTAGCAAGTAAAGCTTCTGCTTCTTTGAGTTTGGCTTCTACTTTCTCAGTCTCTACCTGAGGGACTTCTGGCTCAGCAGGTGTTTCCTCTACTGGCTCTTCATCTGCTTTGAAGTTCTTATTTGGATCTTCACTGTGGTCTTTCTTACCTAAGACATGCTCGCTGGCATTACCCCATCCATCATTAGAATGTGGACGTTCGTCAGGATGTTCAACATAATACTTAATCGTCGCAAATAAGTCTTCCAAGGTATAACCATTTGGAGCCTTGTATGAATGATCATCAAACCAAGCGAATTTAATATTATGGTAATGATCCTTATGAGGAATGATTAAATTACCATTTTTTATCTCAACTGTATGCTCAACCATGTATGGAAGTCGAACAAGTGGAATTCGTTTCTCCCCTTTTACACGATTGTAAATAGCGGCTGCACTATCTCCAGTTGGATTTGCTTGAGCATCTGCATCTGGAGATGGAGGTAGGATTCCTTTTTCTTTAGTATAGGCTTGAGCGGCTGCTTTTTCCTTATCAGAAAGACTGTCTTTTCCAATCCAGTGACTATGGCCCATATGAGGCGTTACATAGGCATCTCCTTCATCACTGATAATATCATGTTCGTCAAAAATGTAGCCATCTGAGGTTGTATACTTATCAGCTAATTGTGCAATACGGACTTCGTTTTCGGTATATTCAATTTGAGAATTTGGCTTACCAAGACGTTCTGGATGGGTAATTGGTGCTAGGAATGCCAATAAATCATCTACTAATTTTCCTTTATTAGAAGATTCATCATTCAAACGTTCTGCTAATTTGTCTAAAACCTGGAAATCAGAAGTACGACCCTTATTTTCAGACAAGGCTTTATGAGCCTCGGCCAATAAATTATATGCTTTATCATAAAATTCTTGATCACGAGGAGCGACATTTTCTTTCTTCGCAACTAGGGCATGTGTCTCTTGAGTTTTCTTAGACAAGAGATTTTCAATAGCGTCAATCTTATCCTTAGCCAAGTCTTTAGATAGAACATAACGACTGACTCCCTTATCCTCGAAAATATAACCGTCGCCAACTTTTCTAACAACCTGGTTGACATCAAGTTCAGTCGGTTTATTTTCCACTGGTGCAAGAGGTTTGGTAGTAGGGGCTGGCTTCAAAGGAGTGACGCTTGGCAAGACACTGCCATTTTGTCCCTTAACAACTATCATACGAGCCAATTTTTCTTCCAGCGGTGACATTTGTGAATAAGGAATAAAGTGATAATGGTCTCCGTGAGGCACTGCAACACCGTTAGCTGTACGTTTGATAATTTGTGCCGGATCAAAGACTAAGCCATCCGATTCCACATGTCGTTCTGACAAAGGTTTGGCATACAATTCACGTAAAAGTGTTGGAATATCTTCCCCTTGATTTTGATGATAAGTTGGAGTGACAGTCAGATTAGGAGTCTCTGGCAAACTTGGTTGAGTTGGTTTAGCATTATCACTACTTGGTTTACTTGAACTTATAGCAGAATGTGAGCCCTGTTTACCATTCCAATAAGCTTGGGCAGCAGCCAATTCTCCTGCTGACAAATCACTCTTAGGAATATAGTGGAAATGATTGCCATGCGGCACAACAAAAGCGTCACCTGTATCTTCAATCACATCTGTCGGACTAAAGACATACCCATCATCCGTTGTATAAGCTCCTCCAGTTCCTCGATTCGGTGCTGGCGTATTGAGATTAAAGTTTGGTTTAATAGTTGAATTTGGTGTTGAACTTAGTTTCTCAGAACTGCTTGGTTTCGGATTATCAGAATGACTTTGAACTGGCTGACCTCCAATTGGTAGATTTCGAGCCAATTTTTCTTCCAAAGCAGACATTTGCGAATAAGGAATGAAATGGAAATGATCTCCGTGAGGGACTGCGACACCATTTGCAGTACGTTTTGTAATCTGTGCTGGGTCAAATACTAATCCATCAGACTCCACATGACGTTGGCTAAGTGGCAAAGCGTACAATTCTTGAAGGAGACTAGCTAAATCCTCACTTTGACTTTCAGAATCTGTTGCAGGATTTTGAGGTGTCTCAGATTGACTCGTTCTCACACTAAATCTTGTTTCTCCCCTGCTTGAACGGTATTCAACCGTACTTAATTGACCGCCTTTTCCAGATAGGAAGGCTTGGGCGGCAGCTAATTCACTAGCAGACAAGTCACTCTTAGGAATATAGTGGAAGTGATTGCCATGAGGAACAATATAAGCATCACCCGTGTCCTCAATGATATCAGATGCATTGAAGATATAACCATCATCCGTTGTATAACGTCCTTGGGCTCTGGCAGCAACTACCGCCTGATCGTTAGAACCGCCTCCATGATTATGACTATGTTCCTGCTTCTGACGTTTAATCTCTTCTTTTGTCCGAATATTGTCCGCATGAGCCGCATCTTTAAGGTAAACATAGTATTTCCCGTCTACCTTAATCACATAGCCACCCTTGATTTCATTAACAATATCTGAATCCTTCAACTGATAATTCGGATCTTTCATGAGGAGTTCTTCACTGATGATAGCATCATAAGGAACCTTCCCATTATAGTAGTGATAATGGTCTCCATGAGAGGTCACATAACCTTGATCCGTAATCTTGATAACAATTTGTTCGGCGTTGATTCCCTCTCTCTTACTGACTTCATCTGGTGTCAAATTTTCTGCCTTTTGACCAGCCTGATCACCATCTATATAAGCAACTCGATTAGAATCTTTCTTAACTTGACCAGCTTGATACCGACCAAGCTCATAGGAACAAATACTTAGGGCAAGAACTGCCACTGAACCTGCTACATATTTTTTATTGATTTTCATTCTTTCCTCATTTCAATTCTTCCGCTAGAACACTCATATTTTCTTCAAGGTTTTCTAGATAAGTCTTGTCATTTTGTGGGTCTGCCTCTAAAGGATTTAGAGTTTTAAGACCCACACCTGTTGATTTGACAAGAGTTCCAGCTACTTTTGAAGAAGCGTTACTTTCTGTAAAAATCGTCTTAACCTTATAAGTTTTAACAAATTCCTGAATTTCAGTTAGTTGTCTTGGACTTGGTTCTTGTTCAGGAGAGATACCTGCAATACCAAGTTGATTCAGTCCAAATCGCTTAGCAAGATAAGAAAAGGCTGTATGTTGTGTTACAAAAGTCTTCTGACTCGCTTTTTCAAATTTAGGCTGGAATTTCTTGGTTAATTCTTGAGCTTTTTTGATAAAGGCTTGCGCATTTTTCTGGTAAGTTTCTTTATGCTCACTATCCACCTCTGAAAGTTTGTCAGCGATAATTTGCGCTTCTTCGCCAGCTTTTTCTGGATCTAGCCATGTGTGAGGGTCATAGAGCGTTTTTTCATCAACTCCATCCCCTGCTTCCACATCTTCTAGCCCTGGGACGCGGTCTAAAGTCATTCCCTCTGAAGCCTCTAAAACCTTGACTTTAGATTTTTTTAGATTGGGATCTAAACTTCCTGCCCAAGATTCGAGCGTATGAGAATGGTAAACAAAGACATCTGCATCATAGATGGCCGCGATGTCATTTGCTGAAGGTTCAAAGGAGTGAATCCCACTACTTGACTGAATCATCCGAACATCATTCAAATCACCAGATATCTCTTTAACCATAGAGTAGATAGGATAAAAACTGGTCACAATTTTCATCCCTTTTCCTGTTTGGCTTTCCTTTTGACCACAGGCCCCTAAACACAAAAGAAAGACACTTAACAATACTAAAAATAAACTTTGTTTTTTCATGGATAACCCCTTAACTATTTAATTAACTGGTAAACATTCTACTCCTAAAAATTTAATCTGTCAAGCTATTTTTAGAAAAATTTTGAAATTTCTTTCACATATAAAAATCTGCTGAGTTTCAACAACTCAACAGATTCTCACTTTATACTCAATGAAAATCAAAGAGCAAATTAGGAAGCTAGCCGCAGGCTGCTCAAAACACTGTTTTGAGGTTGTAGATAAGACTGACGAAGTCAGCTCAAAACATGTTTTTGAGGTTGTAGATGAAACTGACGAAGTCAATAACCATATATACGGCAAGGCGAAGCTGACGTGGTTTGAAGAGATTTTCGAAGAGTATTATTCTTCTATGGTAGAATGCTTATAGCCATAAGTGAAGTAAATCATACTTCCTACTAACAAGGCAACTAGGAAAGCAATCCAAGTTTCCATATTATACTGCAACATAAAGGATAAACAAATGATGATTGATAAAATCGGTAACAGAGGTACCAATGGTGTTTTAAATTCGCCCGCTTTGGGCATTCCTTTTTCTTTCCGTAAACGAATCAAGCCGTAAGCAAGCATCATCAAGTAGGCCAAGGTACAAATGTTTAAGAAGGCTGCGATACTGGCTAGTGGGAATATTCCTGCAGCTACTGCTGAAGCTAGACCCGTCAAGATAGTAGCATTCTTGGGTACCTTGCTAGTCTTCGTTAGTTCTTTAAAGGCGGCAGGCATCAATCCGTCACGCGCTAAACTGTAAATCATACGCGATAGGGCATAGGTCATCGAAATACAAACTGTAATCAAGGTCAAGATAGCCACTAATGACACATAGTTGGCTGCCCAACTAATCCCAACACTACGAAGGGCAAAGGCAACGGCATCGTCGACATTTAGATGACTATAGTGAACCACACCAGTCAGGACAAGCGTCACCAAGGCATAGAGAATAGTTACGATAGAAAGCGATAAGACAATCCCTCTAGGAATATTTTTTTGAGGAGTCTTGACTTCATCTACAGCCATAGAGATGGATTCAAATCCCAAAAAACCGAAGAACATCAAGGACGCACCAGCCATAATACCAGTACTAGCACCATAGATTTGTCCAAAACCATAAGGAGCAAAATTGCTCCAATTATCAAGTTTAATATTCCAAATTCCTACTAAAACAAAGAGAGCTAAAGCGGAAAATTTCAAAATAACTAGAATAGAGTTAAAGCGTAATGCTGCCTTGGCATTAAGTAAAACAAGCGAGGTAACTAAAACTAAGACAAGAATAGGTAATAAATCAACAAATGTCCCTGCTTGAGGATTAAAGGTGCCATTTAAAGCCTGAGGAAGGGCTATCCCGTATTGAGAGAGCAAGCCTTTAAAATAAGCTGCCCAACCCGAAGCCACACCTGATATGGCTGTCATGAACTCCATCATGGTTAACCAACCAGCCAACCAAGCAGGGAATTCTCCTAATATAGCATAGAGATAGCTGTAGGCACCACCTGTAGCAGGTACTCGCGAAGCAAATTCTGCAAAAAAGAGGCTGATAATCCCACACACAAGGCAGAAATGACGATTGAAATCACTAGGGCTGGACCAGCAAGCGTTGCAGCTGCAGTACCTGTAATTGTAAAAACACCTGTACCAACCATGGCTCCGATACCCAGCAAAATCAAATCCCATAACTTCAAATGCCTGTGCATCTCTGTTTTATCCAAACTAACATTCTTTGTTCTAAATATATTCATCTTTCTTCTCCAAATAAAATGATGATTCTATTTTACCATAAATATAGGATATTTGTGAATATTTATAAAATGTTTTTCTAAAAAATCTGATTACATATTGTAATCAGATTTTTATCGATTCTAGTTCATTTCTTTAAAGGCTGCTTCCGCATCCGCATTGCTGATGACACCAAATTGAATCTTTCCAATCTTTCCTTGGCTATCAATTAAATATTCTGTAGGAATGCTTCGAATTTGATAAGCTTGGAAGGTGGTTGCTTTGGTATCATAAAGAACTGGGATATCCTTATAACCTTGATCTTGGAACCATTGTGGGAATTGCTCAACAGTTTTTTCACCTTGAATTCCTGGTGCAATGACACTAAGAATTTCGAAATCACGATCTGGTTTCGCAGCTAATTCCATCAACTCAGGCATACTTTTCTTACATGGACCACACCATGAAGCCCAAAATTTCAAGTAGACTTTTTTACCCTTATAATCAGATAACCTAACTTCTTTACCATCCATGGATTGCAAGGTGAAGTCTGGAGCTTCTTTTCCAACAGCAATTTGTTGTACAGGCGTTTGTTGCTGCTGTTTTGGGGCTTGTTCTGGTGCTTGAGTCTTTTTAGTTTCTTCCTCCCCGCAAGCTATTAAAACGACTAATGACAAGAGGCTTAAGCCAGCAAACATTGCTTTTTTCATCTTTTTCTCCTTTATTCAAAAATTCCAGCTAGAACATTTACTTGTCCTAGTATTAACAAAATTCCCATTAAAATAATGAGGAAACCACCAATTTTCTTCAGTAGCATCATATGACGCTTGATTTTACTAAAATAAGGCATCACTACACCTGAAGCTAGAGCCAAAACCAAGAAAGGAATGGCCATCCCTAGAGTGTAAATAAGAGTATAGATAGCACCTTGCCAAGCTCCATTACCACCAGAAGCCGCAAGAGCTAAAACCGAACTCAAAACTGGACCGATACATGGCGTCCAACCGAAGCTAAAGGTAATACCAAGTAAAAATGCCGACCAATAACGATTGGCTTCTGATTTCTTAAAAGTAAAGCTTTTTTGAACCTCTAATTTCTTAAAATGAAAAATTTCCATCTGGTGAAGGCCTAAAATGATAATAATCGTACCCATAGTATAGCGAAACCAATTGGCATAGAGAATATTACCAAAGTAACCAGCACCAAATCCTAGAATAAAGAAAATAAGAGAAATACCTGCAATAAAGCAAAGCGTTCGAATCAGACCCGACCAAAGAACCTTTCTCCCAAATAAGGAAAAACTTTTTGCACTTTCCTGATCATCCAGCAAAATTCCAGTGTAAACGGGTAACAGAGGAAAAATACAGGGAGAAAAGAAGGACAAGACCCCTGCTAGAAAAACGGAGATTGAAAATACTAGCGTTTCCAATAAAGAACCAACTTTCTTAAGAATTTAAACCTATTGTACTATAAATATTAAAATTTGTATCAAGTTTGCTACGGTTAACTGTTTTTATCATTATATTATATGGAATAAACTCTTTAATAGTACACTATGTTTTCTAAAACATTGTTAGAAATTGATTTGAATTTCTCAATCAAGTTGTTCGGTTTTTTCATTTCACTATAGATAAAAGAAAAAATTGAAGAAAATTGTCCAAAGAGCCACTTTTTCTTCAATCTGTTTTTAATTATTTTAATAAGTTCCTTCTTCACCTTGACTAGTCAAGATAACAGGACCATCTTTCGTAATCACGAATTGGTGTTCATACTGGCATGACAATCCACCGTCGATGGTTTTATGTGCCCAACCAGTTTTCATATCTGTATCGATTTCCCAGTCACCTGTATTGATCATTGGTTCAATTGTCAAGACCATCCCTTCACGGAGACGGAGTCCACGACCTGCAATACCATAGTTAGGAACCATTGGTTCTTCGTGCATAGTTGGTCCAACACCATGACCAACCAAATCACGCACTACCCCGTAACCACGACTTTCAGCGTATTCTTGAATAGCCGCACCGATATCACCGATACGATTTCCAACGACAGCTTGCTCGATTCCCTTGTACATGGCTTCTTTGGTTACATCCATCAAATTTTTCACTTCTTCGGACGGTGTACCTACAGCGTAAGCCCAACATGAGTCTGCTAGACCACCAGAATAGCTCTGAGTGTATTTTTTCATTTGCTCGACATTGTTGAAGTTTAATTTTGAGACATTCAAATCAGATTTGGCAATTGGACCTCCCAAAACCATATCCACTTTGAGCAAATCACCATCTTTCAAGATATAATGACGAGGGAAAGCGTGAGCAACTTCATCATTAAGAGAGCAGCAGGTAGCATAAGGATAATCCATCATGGCACCGTCAACCCCAATCTGAAGTGGAAGGAAATTTTCTTCCTTACAACGACGGCGAACATACTCTTCAACTTCCCACATATCTACGCCAGGCTTAATCAAATCACGTAAGCCGATATGAATACTTGCAAGGAAATCACCGGCTTTATCCATAGCTTCGATTTCACGAGCTGATTTTAATGTTATCATCTTTTCTCCTAGTTTCTAATTAATTTTAACGGTCACATTTGCTTTTGAAACAATCTGATGACCGTGATAAATATCGTAGTCAATAATAGCTGATCGTCTAGTATGATGGATAATGCGTGCTTGAATGCGCAGTATATCATCAATCTGAACAGCCTGCAAAAAGTAGATCAGCATCTGCTCGATAATGAGATTGCGCCCGCTATTCACAACTAAATCTTGGGTCATGTGAGTCAAAATTTCAGCTAATACACCATTAGCCAAAACACCGTTTTTTTCAAGCATAAAAGGTTCCACTGTAATGACTACTTCATCATGGTGATAAGAGAGTTTTTGTCCAATCTGCTCAGAAAAAGTTGGTAGAGCCGAAACTTGGGAACGACTCATTTTCTCCATGACATCTCGTCGTGTCACAACTCCAAGCAAGGTTTGATTATTCCGAACAACCGGTACCATTTCAAAGTCTTCAGCAATCATCCGTTGACTCACATTGGCAATATTTGTCGATAAACCAACTAAAAATAGACTACGCGACATGACCTTGTCAATTGTGGTACTTGGTGACTTATCACCAGCGTCTCTCATGGTTACAACTCCAACAACAACCTGATGTTGGTTAATCACTGGAAAACGACTGCTACGATTCTTACGAACTAAGTCCAAATAATCTTTAACGGTGTCAGTCTCTCTCAGAAAACCATACTCATGACTCGGACGATAAAGTTTCTCAACTGTCAGAATATCCGTCTTAATTTGAACATTTGACAAGGCTTTATTGATCATGGTCGCAACAGTGAAAGTATCATGCTTGCTTCTTAAAACAGGAATTCCTTTTTGATTTGCCAGTTTAAGAACATCATCATGAACATGGAAACCACCTGTAACCAAGACTGCATTTTCATTTTCAAGCGCTAATAATTGGATACGAGTACGATCTCCGACAATCAAGAGCCCCCCATCATGAAGGTAAGACAAGATGTTTTGTTCAGTCATGGCACCGATTGAAAACTTGCTAAATTCTCTCTCTAAACCTTCTTGACCAGCCAGAACCTCCGAAGAAGTCACTTCTGCAATTTCATCAAAAGTTAATCTTTCAATAGCAACTTTCTGGGATTTAACGCGAATAGTACCACTTCTTGGTCGAGTCTCCACAATTCCACGGTTTTCAGCTTCCTTGATAGCGCGATAAGCCGTTCCATCACTGACTCCCAGATGGTTGGAAATACTACGAACACTAACCCTCTTTCCGACAGGTAATTCTTCCAAATAGCTTAGAATTTCCTGATGCTTACTCATTGAATTCTCCTTTTACATACCGAAATTCAAGATAATCCCGCATTTTTCTTGTGTAGCGATCACTTCCCTTAAACTGACGGAACAAACTAAATCCAGCCTTAAGAGCAACCTTTTGACTTGCTTCATTTTCGAGATGGGTAATAATAGATAATTGTTTTAAGCCAAATTCCTCAAAAGAAAGCTGACAAATTTTTCTAACAACCTCTGTCATAAATCCTTGACACCATACATCTTTTCTCAAAAAATAGCCAAGTTCTGCTTCTTTTTTAATTTCATCTAGCTTCTCAAACTTAATTGAACCAATCATTTTTTCAGTTTTCTTATCACAAATAGCCCATACTCCTAAAGGAACCTTCATAAAATAATTGGCCAGTGCATATTGACTCTCTTCAGGACTAGCTTGACTTGGAAAAATGAATTGTAAATTTTCTGGATTTGAAGCTATCTCATGGAAGTCCTTACTATCACTAAAAAAGAAAGGACGCAAATACAAGCGATCCGTTTCAAAAAAAGAAAACATTGCTAATTTGGTCCAAATATTCATAAACACCTCTAAGGTTTAATCCTCAACAAGTCTAATATCCGCTCCTAGATTACGTAATTTTTCGATAATATCAGAATAACCACGTAAGATAAACTCGATATTGGTAATTTCAGTTTGCCCCTCGGCCATCAAACCAGCAATAACTAAAGCTGCACCAGCTCTCAGGTCAGTTGCTTTAACACTTGCCCCACGCAAATCACGTCCACCTGTGTACAAAATATGACCATTTGTTGTCGAAATGTCCGCATCCATCTTTGCTAGTTCAAAAACATGATTTACACGT
This sequence comes from Streptococcus mitis 17/34, assembly GCA_000430305.1. Lineage (GTDB taxonomy): Bacteria > Bacillota > Bacilli > Lactobacillales > Streptococcaceae > Streptococcus > Streptococcus mitis_AW. The sequence goes on along the minus strand of ASZZ01000017.1, from coordinate 1,178 downwards.
TTTTCGTAAATCGTATCGACAATTGTACCACGACCATTCGCTCTTAGTAAAAGTGGGGTAATCGGTTGTTGCAAGTCAGTAGCAAAGCCTGGGTAAGGAGCTGTCTTAATATTGATCGCTTTCAAATTAGACTGTTCCTCGACAAAAATGCTGTCTTCAGATACAGTCATTCTAACTCCCATTTCTTCCAGCTTAGCAATAAATCCTTCTAGGTGTTCGTAAAGAACATTATTTATACGAATTCCTTTGCCGACTGCAGCAGCTAAGGAAATATATGTTCCAGCTTCGATACGATCTGGAATCACCTGATGACGTGTTCCGTGTAATCTGTCAACACCATCAATAATGATGATATTAGTTCCTGCACCGCGGATGTGAGCTCCCATATTATTCAAGAGAGTAGCTACATCAATAATCTCAGGTTCACGGGCTGCATTTTCAATAATAGTACGACCGTTTGCTTTAACCGCAGCAATCATCGTATTAATCGTCGCACCCACACTAACCGTATCCATGTAAATACTTGCACCATGAAGTCCTGTATCTTTAGCAGATAACTTCATGTTATCTCCCTCGTAGCTAACAGTGGCACCCATAGCTTCAAAAGCCTTAAGGTGTAAGTCAATCGGACGAGGACCAAGATCACATCCTCCCGGCAAACCAACTGTCGCTTCACCAAAGCGGCCTAAGAGGCTCCCATAAAAATAGTAAGATGCACGAAGACTGTTAATTTTACCATAAGGCATTGGAATATTTTGAACACCTCTTGGATCAATCTCCAAGACATCGTCATAACGCTTAACAGTAGCTCCCATCAATTCCATAATTTCGACAAGACTGGCTACATCCGAAATATCTGGAACACAATCCAAAGTCACCACATCATCAGCCAATATAATAGCTGGAATTAAGGCCACAACACTATTTTTAGCACCACTAATAGTGATTTCACCTTGCAGTGGTAATCCACCATTGATAACAATTTTTCTCATTATAAGTTTTTAATACTCTTTCAAGATTTCTAATAAGGTCTTTAAAATAAATTATATCATAAATGTAACCTTTTTTCCATCCTTTTCAATTTTATTGGATAGTAAGCAATAAATAGGATTAAGTTGAAAGGTTGAGTCCATATTTTATGAAACATCTTTTGATACTAAAAAATCCTGAATTAAAAA
>ASZZ01000016.1 GCA_000430305.1 Streptococcus mitis 17/34 | reverse complement strand
TAAAAAAAATGGATGATTGTCGTGTCATCCATTTTTCCATATAAGAAAAGCAAGACCAAGAGGCCTTGCTTTTTATCGACTCAAGAATTATTTAGCGATTTTTGCGAAGTATTCAAGAGTACGAACAAGTTGTGCAGTGTATGACATTTCATTGTCGTACCATGATACAACTTTAACCAATTGTTTACCGTCAACGTCAAGAACTTTAGTTTGAGTTGCGTCAAACAATGAACCGTAAGACATACCTACGATATCTGAAGATACGATTGGATCTTCTGTGTAACCGTATGATTCGTTTGAAGCTGCTTTCATAGCTGCGTTCACTTCATCAACAGTAACGTTCTTTTCAAGAACTGCTACCAATTCAGTAACTGATCCAGTTGGAGTTGGAACGCGTTGTGCAGATCCGTCAAGTTTACCGTTCAATTCTGGGATTACAAGACCGATAGCTTTTGCAGCACCAGTTGAGTTAGGAACGATGTTTGCAGCACCAGCGCGAGCACGGCGAAGGTCACCACCACGGTGTGGTCCGTCAAGGATCATTTGGTCACCAGTGTAAGCGTGGATAGTAGTCATCAATCCTTCAACAACACCAAAGTTGTCTTGAAGAGCTTTAGCCATTGGAGCCAAGCAGTTTGTAGTACATGAAGCACCTGAGATAACTGTTTCAGTACCGTCAAGAACGTCGTGGTTAGTGTTAAATACAACTGTTTTAACGTCGTTTCCACCAGGAGCAGTGATAACAACTTTTTTAGCTCCACCTTTAAGGTGTTTTTCAGCTGCTTCTTTCTTAGCAAAGAAACCAGTAGCTTCAAGAACGATTTCTACACCGTCAGTAGCCCAGTCGATTTGCTCTGGATCACGTTCAGCAGAAACTTTAACGAATTTACCGTTAACTTCGAATCCACCTTCTTTAACTTCAACAGTACCGTCGAAACGACCTTGAGTTGTGTCGTATTTCAACAAGTGTGCAAGCATAACTGGATCTGTAAGGTCGTTGATGCGTGTAACTTCAACACCTTCTACGTTTTGGATACGACGGAAAGCAAGACGACCGATACGTCCGAAACCGTTAATACCAACTTTAACTACCATTAGTGATTTCCTCCTTATGAAAATCATGAAATTTTTATTGTGAAAAGAGTAACTTGAATCACTACAAATCACCTTTCAACAAACCTATTATATAACTATTTAAGTTTAATTGCAAGTACGGGCGTTGTTTTTTGTCTACACCTCACTTATTTTTCTTTCTTCTCTGAAAGCCTATACTGCTGTCTTTCTTTATCTACATAGTCATTTACCGCTTTTCTTTTTCAGATAAAAAACGAAAATAGAAAGCTAAAATTTATTTTCGATACCCCTATTTCACAAAAAAAGAGACAGGAAATTCCTGCCTCTAGGCTGATAAACGATTATTTACGACGTCCTGGACGTTCTGCATAACCATAGTAAGCATCTGCCATAATTTCTTCCATGTCAGCTACCATTGGCAAGCGTGGGTTAGCAGGTGAACATTGATCTTCATAAGCAAGCAAGGCAATTTCATGCAAACTGTCTTTCCAAGCTTTTTCATCAATTCCTTGATCCTTGAAGTTCATCTTGATACCTACTGCAACACCAAGTTCATAAACAGCTTTAGCGTATGCTTCAACTGCTTCTTCTGGAGTTGAGTGAGGCAAGCCAAGCATTTTCGCGATGTCTTGGAATTTCTCATCAGCTTTCCAGTAGTTGTATTTAGGCCATGTAGTGGTCTTAGATGGACGAGTTCCGTTGTAACGGATAACGTATGGAAGCAAGATTGCGTTTGTACGTCCGTGAACAGTATGGTGAACCGCACCGATCTTGTGGGCCATTGAGTGGCTCATACCAAGGAAGGCATTGGCGAAGGCCATACCTGCCATTGTAGAAGCATTATGCATTCTTTCACGAGCTTCTGGGTCAGCAGTCTTAACAGATTTTTCCAACCATTCAAAGACAAGTTTGATTGATTGAAGCGCAATACCGTCTGTATAGTCGTTAGCAAAGTTTGAAGTGTAGGCTTCAGTCGCGTGTGTCAAGACGTCCATACCTGTGTCAGCAGTAATAAAATCTGGAACTGATTCAACCAAAGCAGGGTCAACAATGGCAATAGTTGGTGTCAATGAGTAGTCAGCCAATGGATATTTGCGGTTATTTTTCTTATCAGAGATAACGGCAAATGGTGTTACTTCTGAACCAGTACCTGAAGTTGTTGGGATACCGATGTACTTCGCTTTCTTACCAAGTGATGGGAAGCGGAAGGCACGTTTACGGATATCCATGAATTTTTGAACCAAGTCACGGAAGTCGATTTCTGGTTGTTCGTAGAAGAGCCACATAACTTTCGCTGCGTCCATTGGAGAACCACCACCAAGAGCGATAATTGTATCTGGTTCAAATGCTCTCATCACTTCAGTACCACGTTCTACAGTTGTGATATCTGGATCTGGTTCAACATCTGAGAAGACTTGGACAGTTACACGGTTGCTACGTGCGTTCAATTGATCGATAACACGTTGAACGAAACCGAGTTTTTCGATTGATTTGTCCGTAACGATCATAACGCGTTCAATATCTTCACATGTTTGAAGGTATTGGATAGAATTACGTTCGAAGTAAATTTTTGAAGGAACTTTAAACCATTGCATATTATTTCTACGTTTCCCTACTTTCTTGATGTTTAGGAGGTTAATAGCGCTCACGTTATCCCCAACAGAGTTGCGTCCGTATGAACCACATCCAAGCGTCAATGATGGGATGAAAGCATTGTAAACGTCACCGATACCACCGAAAGTAGATGGAGAGTTCCAGATAATACGCATAGCTTTGATTTCTGTACCAAAGCGTTTAGCAAGAGCTTCATCTTTTGTATGGATAGCTGCTGAGTGACCAAGTCCGTTAAACTCAACCATTTGACGAGCTTTTGTAAGACCATCTTCTGTATCTTCAGCTTTCAATACAGCGATTACTGGTGACAATTTTTCACGAGTCAGTGGTTCTTTTGGCCCTACTTCCTCACATTCTGCCGCCAAGATGTTTGTTCCTTCTGGAACACTGAATCCCGCTTGTTCTGCAATCCATGCTGCTGGTTTACCAACAATGTTTGCATTTAGTTTAGCACCAGCACAGTTTTTGCTGTTTGCTTTCACACCAAAACAGAATTCTTCAAGAAGTGCTTTTTCTTTTTTGTTTACAAAGTAAGTGTGGTATGATTTGAATTCTTCTACAAATTCATCATACACTTCTTTATCAATGATAACCGCTTGTTCTGATGCACAGACCATCCCATTATCAAATGATTTAGACATCACGATGTCATGAGCAGCTTGACGAAGGTCAGCAGATTTTTCTACATAGGCAGGAACGTTCCCAGCACCTACCCCAAGAGCTGGTTTCCCACATGAATATGCCGCTTTAACCATGGCATTACCACCAGTTGCAAGGATAGTCGCAACACCTTCGTGGTTCATAAGTGCTCCAGTTGCTTCCATAGATGGCTCTGTAATCCATTGAACACAGTTTTCAGGTGCTCCAGCTGCGATAGCGGCATCACGAACAATTTGTGCTGCGTGAGCTGATGATTCTTGAGCTGATGGATGGAAAGCAAACACGATTGGATTACGTGTTTTCAAAGCAACCAATGATTTGAAAATCGCTGTTGAAGTTGGGTTGGTTGTTGGAGTGACACCACAGATTACACCAACAGGTTCAGCAATCTTCGTCAAGCCTGTAATTGGATCATCTTCGATAACTCCAACTGTTTTAACTCCACGCATATTGTTCACTACATGTTCACAGGCAAATAGATTTTTCGTTGCCTTATCTTCAAATACCCCACGACCAGTTTCTTCAACTGCATGTTGTGCAAGTATACCATGCGCGTCAAGTGCTGCAACCGAAGCTTTTGCCACAATATAGTCAACTTGTTCTTGGTTCAACTTGCGCATCTCATCAAGCGCAACCAAGGCTTTTTTCACGAGACCATCGACATGCTTTTCAGCAGCAAGTTGTTTTTCCTCAGGTGTTACTGTTTTTTTATCAGCCATATTATCCTCCATAGCCTTTAAGGATTTTATCCTTTGTTAATTTTTTCACAAGTTTATTATAACTCTTTTTTTATGTTTTGTAAACAGTTTCATAAACATTTCACAAAGAATTTTTGCGATATTGTGAAATTACTCTCAAATACGTTATAGTATCAACTTTTGACTAGATGATTGTGAAATAACAACAAAAATTTTTTTATTTCACAAACCTAACAAACATATAGAAAGCGCTTTCTTGTTTTTGTAAAAAAAACCTCCATGTCAGGAGGCTTTATTTTTGTTGAAAAACGCCTTGTTTAAAAGTCCCTTCATAAACGACTTCTTGTTCTGTTGTTAGTTTCCCTTTTCCTTCAGCTTGACCATTTACAAAATCACCTTCGTAGGTCCAACCTTCTTTAGATTGAAAGGTACCTTTTCCGTTGAAGGCTCCATTGCTGAAACCACCAGTATACTGGTCTCCATTTTGGAAGGTAATGGTTCCTTGACCATTCATTTTACCACGAACAAGACTGCCGTCATAAACAATCGTTTCATTATCGAGTTTTAAGACACCTTTCCCGGGAATATTGAGAAAAAAGACGAGTACCGCACAAAAAACAATCGTTACTGCTGCTAAAATCTCTAAATGAGAACGACTCAGATAGACATGATATTTCCCATAGAAATTCTTAAGATTTTCCATCTTCACTCTCCTCTAAGCGTTCTAGCCACACTTGACAGCCCTCTTGAACACGCTGATAAGTTTCTTCAAAATCCCCTGTATACCAAGGATCCGGAACACTTTCAGATGCAAATGAGTAAATCTTATCTTGACAGTCTCCTGGACACATCTGACGTAAATCAGAAACATTTGAATCGTCCATTCCGATAATATAATCAAAGGCTTCAAAATCTTCCTTACTAATCTGAAGCGATGTCTTGTTCTTGTCATAAGGAATCTGATACTGTTGAAAAATTCCCTGAGTACCCTTATGAATCGGATTGCCATGTTCCCAAGAGGAAGTTGCTCGACTTTGGATTTCGTAATTATCTGTCATTGATTTCATAACAAACTCAGCCATAGGACTACGGCAAATATTCCCCAAACAGACAAAGACTAGTTTTTTCATCCCATTTCCTTTCTTTTATAGAAAAACGGGAGTTCGTGATCCCGTCTTATTTTTCAATTGCACCTTCGAGTGAAGCAGTTTCTTTCAGCGGTAATACTGTCTTGATAGCAGCTAGTTCAAAAGTCAAGTAAACTCCATCTACATCAAGAACAATTGTTTTCTTCTCCGTATCTACTTCATCGACTGTTCCATAAAGTCCACCGATTGTAATAACTTCATATCCTTTTTGTAGTTTATTCAAGCTTTCCATACGTTTTTGCGCTTGTTTCTTCTGAGAGCGTTGTGTAAAGAACATCAAGCCCAACATAGCCACAAGAATGATTAAAAATGTATATTGTGATTCCATTATATTCTCCTTTGTCTTTTACATAGGACTACTATATCAAATTTCAGCTACTTTTACAAGATTGTACCTTGCTTTTCTAGTAATAAAAACCAGAGCTTGCGCTCTGATTCTTAGGATTATTTCAAGTCTTGAACGACTTTGACAAGATTTTCAACTGTAAATCCGTACTCTGCCAATACTTTTGGTGCTGGAGCAGAGGCTCCGAAGGTATCAATACCTAGAACGGCACCATCAAGACCAACATATTTGTACCAGTTTTGAGTTGCACCCATTTCGACTGCAACACGACGGCGGACTGCATTTGGAAGAATTTCTTCCTTGTATGCTGCATCTTGTTTATCAAAGACATCTGTAGATGGCATGCTGACTACGCGGACTTTTGCGCCTTGACTAGCCAATTCTTTGGCAGCTGAGACAGCAAGATTGACCTCTGAACCTGTTGCAATCAAGATGGTATCAAAGTCTGCTGCATTTTCATAGACAACATAGGCACCTTTTGCAACCTTGTCAAAGTCTGTTCCCTCTTCGACAGTCAAATTTTGGCGTGTCAAGACAAGGGCAGTTGGTGTTTTCTCACTTGTCACTGCAAGGTACCAAGCTGCTTGCGTTTCACGCGCATCTGCTGGACGGAAAACATTTAGATTTGGCATAGCACGAAGACCTGCTAAGTGCTCAACGGGTTCGTGCGTTGGGCCATCTTCCCCTACTGCAATAGAATCGTGGGTAAAGACATAAGTCACAGGAAGACCTTGCAAGGCTGACAAACGGACAGCTGCTTTCACATAGTCAGAGAAGACAAAGAAAGTACCACCGTAGACACGAAGTCCACCGTGAAGGGCCATCCCGTTCAAGATTGTTCCCATTGCAAATTCACGAACACCAAACTGAATATTACGGTTCAAGCGATTAGCGTCGTCTTGAAGTCCATCCGTTTTGATGTAAGTCATGTTTGAGTGAGCAAGGTCAGCTGATCCACCTAGGAATGTTGGTAACTTAGCAGCTACAACGTTCAAGGCATCTTGACTTGAATTACGAGTTGCTTGAGAGAAGCCATTTTCTAAGGCTGGGAAGTCTGCCGGAGTCACTTCAACTGGATCACGTCCGTCAATGATAGCTTCTACTTCTGCAGCCAATTCTGGATGCGCTTCTTTATAGTCAGCAACTAATTTTGTCCAAGCTTGATAAGCTGATGCGCCACGGTCTGCAACATTTTCTTTGAAATCAGCATATACTTGCTCTGGAATATCAAATGGTTCATAGTCCCAACCAAGCGCTTGGCGAGTTGCTGCAGTTTCATCTGCTCCAAGAGGAGCACCGTGTACGGCATTAGTTCCTTGTTTATTTGGAGAACCGTATCCAATCACAGTCTTCACTTCAATCAAAGATGGTTTACCTGAAGCTTTGGCTGTTTCGATAGCAGCATGGATAGCTTCCAAGTCTGTTCCATCTTCAACCAAGGCAGTGTGCCAACCGTAGGCATTGTAACGGTCACGAACACTTTCAGTGAAGGAATCCTTTGTTTCGCCATCCAAGTTGATGTCATTTGAATCATAAAGAACAACCAACTTGTCTAGTTTTTGCAAACCTGCGTATGAAGCCGCCTCACTTGAGACACCTTCCATCAAGTCTCCGTCTCCACAGATGACATAAGTATAGTGGTCAAAGATATTGTAGCCTTCACGGTTATATTTGGCTGCCAAGAAACGTTCTGCTTGGGCAAAACCAGTGGCAGTTGAGATTCCTTGTCCTAGAGGACCTGTCGTAGCATCAATCCCTGCTGTATGACCAAATTCTGGGTGACCTGGTGTTTTAGAACCCCATTGGCGGAAGCTCTTGATTTCATCCATGTTGACATCTTCAAAACCAGAAAGGTGAAGAAGGGCATAAAGGAGCATTGAACCATGACCAGCTGAAAGAATAAAACGGTCACGGTTAATCCAGTTTGGTTGAGCTGGATTGATACGAAGTTGTTTTGTAAAGAGGCTGTATGCCATCGGAGCCGCTCCCATAACCACACCTGGGTGACCTGAGTTGGCTTTATTAATGGCGTCAATACCTAGGAAACGAATTGCATTAACAGATAGATTTGACATAGAATTTCCTTTCTATTTGAGGTGATTATTGAATCACACATTCTATTTTACTATTATATGAAAAAATACATAGAATAGCAATTAAACAATTCGACGCTAGATAAGTCATCTATTTTCTACCTTCTAGTCACTTGATAATAGGGAAGTAAGCGTTCATAAGCTTCATCTAATTTTTCTAAAATCACTTCTATTGATTGATTTTCTATAAAAGAAACATCTAACTTAACTAACACTTTACGGACTTCCTGATTGGATATTTTATTTCTTAAAATTTGACGATTTTCTTCATTAGCGTCCAGCTTATGACTTGCCCCATCTGAGTAGGCTAGATAATAAATTCCTTCTACCACTGGAACTTCTAATACCTTGGCTTGTTGCTCTAAGGTTTGCTCATCTTTCTTGCGCTCTATGAAACTGACTTCCAAAGAAATTCCAAAGTCAGTAGATGTCCCATACAAACGAAGAGCCATCATAGGTTCTGTTTCTTTCCCCTCACGCTGTAGATAAACCCAAAAATGTGGTCGCAAACGCTGTGCCTGATTCATCCACTGGCTAGTCTGTTGGAGTTGCCATTCTGGATGACTGGTTTGAAATGCTTTAGCCAATTCTGTAAAAGCCTTTCGAGCCTCTTGACCTTTATGGCGCAATTCCAGCATTTTCTCTCGCTCTTCTCCCGCCTTATCTGGATTACGGTACTGCAAACTTGCAAAGTCTAGATAGTCTCTTATCTTATTCAACATCCATTTAATCTCCTCTAACTAGCAAAAATCAGGATAGACCTGATTTTACTTATTCTGTATCTACAACGACATAGCGATTTGGCTCGTCACCTTCAGAGTAACTAGTCACGCCATCCATACGTGAAATAATACGATGGATAATCTTGCGCTCACTATTCGACATTGGATCTGTTTGATGACTACGTCCTTCTTCTAAAACACGAGTCGCCAATTTTTGAGCATAGGTTTGCAAGACTTCTGCACGGTGTTCAACATAATCATTGACATTAATAGTGATATAGAAGGTTCTTGAATAGCGGTTATAAAGATAATTTTGAGCCAATAGTTGCAAGGCCTTCAAAACTTTACCATGATAACCGATAATACGACCTGGTTCATTGGTGTCAATTTGTAGATTGATGCTACGACGGTTATAATCATTTGAAAGTGTGGCTTCAACATCCATGTCATCAATAATTGTTTGAACATAAGTCGTTACTTCCGTAGCTACTTGTTCAATATCAAAGCTCGGTTCAACTTTCAAGCCCAAGTCTTCTAGTTCTTGACTTTCAGTTTGCTCAGCTTGGCTTTCAATATTAGGAGTTTCTACTACTTCTTCGAGGTCAATTTCTTCAAGTTGTAATTCATTTAAAATCTCAATGTGCCCAGTTTCTTCTAAAATAGTGCTGGCATGTCTTTCATTTTTCAAAATCTCAGCCTTAACTTCATCAGAAATTTCTTGACCTTCTTCTTCAATCTTTTTAATTGCTTCTACAACATATCCCAAATCAACTGTCGCTTCACTGACCGTTTTAACTGGTTCATTTTGTTCATTAATTTCTTTAGGAACTCCCTTTACAGCTTGTTGGTTGGCTTTTACAACTGTCGTTTCACTAATAGCATCAATATCCACTTGGGCTGGTTTTTTACCAAATAAGCCAAGAAATCCTTTTTTCTCACGAGAAATGACTTTGATATGAGCCTTCATTCTTGGAATATCTAATTCTTTCAATCCTTTCTGGATTGCTTCTTCAACAGTTGAACCTGTAAATACTACCATTACCAGATTCCTCCTTATTATTTCGTTTTCTGAGCCTTTTTCTTGGCTTTTCTTTTTCTATTTTCCAAATCTTTTTGTGCCTGTACTAGAGCCTCGCGCTCTGCGATAATCTTGAATGGATTGTTCAAGAAATAGGTTTGCAAAACTTGATAAGCATTGGACACTGCCCAGTAGAGAGCGACTCCGCTCGGAGCATAAACCCCAAAGATAAAGATTAAGACTGGAATCCCATACATCATCGCAGTCGTAGCTCCATTTCGCTCAGACAAGGCTTTATTGGACAACCAAGTACTTAAAAAGGTGAATACTGCTGCTAAAATCGGAAGAACAAGTGTTGTATCCACACCACCAAGGTTAATCCATAAGAAATGACCTGTCTTCAAAAAGTCAACCCTTGACAGGGCTTGGAATAGGGCCAAGATAAGCGGCATCTGAATCAAAATCGGCCAAAGAGAATCTGACTGTCTGACACCCATTTCTTTAAAGACTTTACGCATTTCCTGCTCTAGCTTGGTTCTGCTTTCCATATCTCGACCTGGATATTGTTCTCGCAGCGCCTTAATGCGTGGTTGAGCTTCCTGCATTTTTCTAGAAGCCACCATCTGCACTTGAAAGACTGGCAAGAGCACTGTACGAATCAAAATTGTAAAGAGAATAATCCCTACTCCGATACTAATATCAAACGATAAAAAGCGAATGACTTCTGCAAAGAAGTAAACCAATTTACTCCAAAAATCAGTCGAATTTGCCGTAATATCGCTAGTTGTCCCATTTGTCGCACAGGCTGTCATAATCAATAGAGACAGTCCTAGCAAACTAGTCAACTGTAGTTTCTTTTTCACTCCCATTTCCTTCCTGGTAAATCTTTGATAATTTTAATACGTGGAGTAGATTTTTCTCCATCTCTGCGTATCCCAAGGTTTCAACCCCTTTTCGAGCAATGACAACAAAGTCGACATCTTCTACCAGACTCCCTTTTGCATTCTGGATAATATGACGAATCCGTCGCTTGATTTGATTTCTAGTAACTGCATTCCCCAGCTTTTTGCTAACTGATAGACCTACTCGAAAATGGTTTTTCTGGTTTTCTAATTGGTAGACAACAAATTTGCGATTAGCAAAACTTGTTCCTTCCTTGAAAATCGCCTTAAAATCTTTCTCTCTTTTTACACGAAAGTTTTTCTTCAAAACTCAACTCCATCTATTAAATTACTACTATTATACCATATTTTTCAAAAAAGCCAATCATAGCAAGGTTTTGAACAATTTCATCAGAAAAAGAAGCTGGAAAAATCACTTTTCCAACTCCTTGTACGGAATATTTTTGCTGATTTTAGTTATTTTTTCAAACGTTCAACGTCACGGGCAATAACTAATTCTTCATCTGTTGGAATAACCAAGACACGAATCTTCGCAGCCTCTGTTGAGATGTCTCCTGTCACGCCAAAGACGTTCTTTTCTGGATCAACGTCACAGCCAAACCAAGAGATACCCGAGATAACATCCTTACGTACATCGGTTGCATTTTCACCTACACCAGCTGTGAAGATAATAGCATCTGCTCCATTTAGGACTGCAAGGTACTGCCCAATATGTTTTTGGATACGGTCAATATAGATTTCATATGCTAAGGTAGCATCATGGTCTCCTTCTTTTTTAGCAGCAATCACATCACGCATATCACTAGATTTACCTGAAACACCCATAAGGCCTGATTCACGATTAAGGACGTGACTAATATCTTCAGGCGTGTTAAAGTCCTCTGTATATTGCATTAGGTAAGGAATGATAGCTGGGTCAATATCTCCTGTACGAGTACCCATCATCACACCGCCAAGTGGAGTGAAGCCCATTGAAGTATCGACAGATTGACCACCCTTAACAGCTGTAATAGAAGCACCATTACCGATGTGGCAAGTAATTAACTTCAAGTCTTCTAATGGACGTCCCAAGAGTTTTGCAGCTTCTCCTGCTACAAACTGGTGACTTGTACCATGAGCACCGTATTTACGAACCTTGTTTTCTGTGTAGTATTTTGTTGGTAGAGGGTAGCGATAAGCTTTCTCTGGCATACTTGTGTGGAATGAAGTATCAAAAACAACTACACTGGTAATGTCTGGCAATAATTCCTTGAAAGCACGAACACCTGCTGCATTGGCTGGATTGTGAAGAGGAGCTAACAAGCTCAACTCTTCAACTTTTTCCAAAACATCCCCTTCAACAACTGTTGATTCTTTGAAATATTCTCCACCTGCAACAACACGGTGGCCAACACCAGTAATCTCATCATAAGCCTTGATAATATCGAAACGAATCAAGTCATCCAATAAGATTTTAACAGCTTGTGTGTGATTTTCGATATCCAAAATTTGTTGTTCAGAACGGCCATCAAATTTTACAGTTGAAATTGAATCTTTCAAACCGATACGTTCAATCAAACCTTTCGCTAACACCTTTTCTTCTGGCATTAAGTATAATTGCCATTTCAAACTTGAACTTCCTGCATTGATTGCAATTGTTTTTGTCATAACAAGACTCCTCTTTTAAGCGTTTTCATCTATTATAACAAAATCTATTTTATATTTCAGTACCTTGAGTCCATTTTTGAAAATTTTCTTTAAATTTCATTAAAACAATTGCATCTTGCAAGCTAGAAAGTGGATAAACAAAGGGTTCTACTGTAATATCAGTTTTCTTTTGTAAGATAAAAATCGTCTTAGATTGTTTAGCACTGGCAAAAAGATTTTCAGGCAAACTAATCATGGCAACTAGATTCGCCTCCTCTTTCAACCACCCTTTCAATAAATCACTTTGAGGACTGGTCAACAAATCACTCGGAGCTAGAAAAATAGCGTAGCCATCTGATTTGAGGTACTTAATCCCTTGTTCCATGAGCAAGTGATGGGCGTAGGTATGTTCTTGACTAGAAGCAACTTGATGACGCGCTGCAACGGCATCATCAGGATAATAGCCAACAGGCAAGTCGCTGATGACCACATCGCTTTCTTTGAGCATTTGTGGACGAACGGCATCTCCTTGGACAAAGCCAGCCTGCAAACCAATCACATCTGCCATACTAGCTGCCAAATCAATCAGCAAATCATCCACTTCCATTCCCAAGTAATCCGCTTTTTTATCAAGCGAGGTCAAGAAAGTAGCGCCCAAAATTCCCATCCCAGAACCCATTTCGAGGATAGAAATTTCCTCCTCTTTAAACAGCTCTTCCACGATAAACACCAAAAGTAAAGCAATGGCGTCCGGCGTAAACTGGTGATTGGCCTGTAAAGGCTCCGTTTGCCCTGCCTTCATCAAGAGAAATTGGTAGGTCTTGAGCCATTCTTCCTTGCGAAGCGCTAAACGCTTAAGGGCCTGATTATTCTCCTTGACCTGATTTAGCTCAGTCTCACCATCCAGATAGATGCTGTTTTGCTCCACCAAGGCGTCATAAAAGTTGGTCGCCAAATCACTTTGGATAATTTGGACATTCTCTAGTAAATACGTATAAGCTTGTTCAATTTTTTCAAAATCCATATTCCTATCTTATCAAATTTCCCTTCTTTTTTCCATCCTTATAGAAAAATCACTCCCTGACTAGGCGAGTGATTTTTGGGCTACTGTTAAAAAGAGTTCTGAGTAATTTCCTTGAAACAGGTCTTCAGCGCTATAGAGAATCTGACTATGCACCGATGAAAAACCATGATCAATTAGCTTGTTTTCCAGTTCACCTAAATCAAATCCATGATGGTTAGCTTCTGTCTTGGTAAAATCGGCAATAAGGAGTCGCCCATCTTCCTTCAAATGCTGATGAAACAGTGAGAGAGCTGCATCCAAATCAGGCATATGATGAAGAACCCGACTAACAACAATGCAATCAAACTCTTGCTTCAAGGGATTTTTCAGTAAATCTTGCTCCAAAAACTGGATATTCTTGATGTCTTGCTGCTCCGCTTTTAAACGAGCCTGCTCCAGCATTTTCTCAGAAATGTCTACAAGAGTGACTGACTTAGCCTGCTTGGCTAGGGGCAAGGCTAATAGACCCGTCCCTCCACCGAAATCCAGAATTTCTTTGTCAGAGAGCAAATCCACCTGTTTTTCGATAGCTTGATAAACCAAGTTTGCTAGAAAGATATTTTTAGGGGAATCGAAAGTTTCTGCTTTGTGATTAAAATCATGTCTCATGCTTTTAGTTTAGCACAAAGTATCTCGATTGGCTAGGAATTCTCTTTCTTTTCAGACTTCTCGCCTGATTTTTTCTTCTCCGCTTTTTCACTTGAATCAGTCTCTGCTTCTTCCTTTTTCTCTGTTTTCTCTTCTTTGATTTTGACTGAAGGAAATAGGAACTCATATTGGCTCTTAGGCGTGTGAACCCTTGTCACCAAGTTTGTTTTCTTATTTTGATAACTCACCTGACCCAGATTAAAGGCCTGTTCTCCACTTTCTTGTTCAGCTTTATCCTTGGTTCGCTTGGCCATGGCAAAAGCGATTAACTTTTCTTTATTCAAAGCATAGTCTTGATAATGGGCGACTTGTCGGTTCAAGTAAAATTGCAACAAAAGACTAAAGATGGCTGCCATGGTGACTGTATAGAGGAGAACACCCGCCTTAACTTTTTTCTTTTTCCACACGATAGATGAACTCCCTTTCTAAGCCTTGCTGAAACTGGAAACGAAAACGAACCACTTGATTGTCCTCTATAATCTGAGCTGATTTGAGCCCATAAACCATAGGCTGATAACCTCGTCCACTGGCATCGGTTTTCCGAAAATCGTCCGATTTAGACTTGCCTATCGCAATTTCCTTGCCATTCTGCTTCATATAAATGCGATTGCCTTCCACTTTGTCGAACTGCGAACGGTCTAATTCTGCCTCTAGCTGATCCACAAACAAGAGCCACTCTTTTTGCTCACTTTGCTGCTGGTAGCGAACTTCTGAAATGAGGAGCTGACTCATGGCTTGAAAGAGGAGTAAACTTCCACTGATGACAATAAGAGCAATCAGGGATTCTAACAAGGTAAAAGCCTTGATTTTATGGCTCTTTGATAGCCAACAACTGTTCTGAACCATGGTAGACCTCCAATCCCTTTTCACTAGAAAACACCTGAATCTCAACTCCGTTTATGTTTACCTGATTTTGACCTGTCTGCAGGGCCATCTTAGCTACACGCAAGACTTCTTCCTTTTGCAAGATTTTTGCTTCTTCCTGCCTATTTTTCTGAATTTGTCCCAAAAGGAGGGTTGCAATGCTGGCAAAGATAGCTAGAGCGACTACTGCTTCCAGTAAAATCACTGCCCTAATCTTTTGTTTCCTTAATGCGTTTAATTTTTCCATTTCCTAGATATAATTGATAACGAATCGCTCCTTTGCTGGTCTGAAATTCAACCTTAGCCAGGGACGAATTGCCCCCAGCTCGGTCAAATGTGATACTTTGGTCCGATGGTGCTTGAATTCCTTTAGGAACTGTCAACTTTTGACTGCCATTGCTAATGGTCTGCCCATCTAAGTTCAGACTAGTCTTTTGCTGACTGGCTACACTGCGTTTTTGGGTTTCTCTATAGAGTTCTTCAAACTCCATAAAGAAAATCTGCTCCTCTACCGCCGCAAAAGTGGACTGGACAGAACCGGACAAGCCCAAGGCAATCATACTTACAAGTCCCAAAACTAGAAGACTTTCCAGCATAGTAAAGGCCTTAATCTTTAACGGTTTGACTAGTATTTTGTTTAGCATGGTATTCTTTATAGGCTTTAGCCTGTTCTTCTGTGATTCGCCCATCGTCTTGTAACTTGCTCAGAGTAGCATCTTCATTCTTATCTAAGCTATAAAGTTCTGCCTGGCTTTCCACCACCTTAACAACAGCAGCTTTTCCTTTGTCATTGACCGCCTCTTTTTGCTTGGTCAAATTAGGTACAAAGAGCAAGAGAAGCACGCTGATGATTAAAAGGACCACCAACATTTCCACAAGTGTGAAAGCTTTAACCTTAGCTTTTTTCAAGAACGTCATCATTTTTTTCATTTTAAAAATTTACCTCCATATTTTGATACATGGGCATCAGCATTGCCGCATAAAGTAAAACGATAATCAGTGCCACAAAGATAAAGACCAGTGGCTGCACCAAATTCATGGTGCGATTGACTCGGGTAAAAAAGGCTTCCCAAGTTTTTTCAGCATAGATTTCCAACTCACTACCCAGCTTGGACTTGACTTCCCCATACTCGATGATGAGACTCAACTCCTTCTTAAAGAAAGGATATGTTCCTATCGTCTGAGAAAATTCTCGACCATTTTGCAGGGCTTGAGCCAGATCTTGACCGATTTCTTTAAAGAGTTGGGAACCTTGTTCCTGCATGATTTGAAAAATCTGCGCCAGCTCCATCCCCTGCGAAATCATATTCCCCCATTCACGCGCATAATAGGCTGTCAAATAGGTCTGAACAAAGATTCCAAGAAAAGGAATTCGTGCTAGGATAGAAAAAACGCACATCTTTGAACTTCTTTTATAAAAAGTTAGTGCTAAAAGGACACCTACTGAAACAAACCCTACCATTCCTAGAAAGATTTGTGGCAGATTGCCGATAATTTGGGTGG
The DNA here is from genome assembly GCA_000430305.1 of Streptococcus mitis 17/34. Classification (GTDB taxonomy): domain Bacteria; phylum Bacillota; class Bacilli; order Lactobacillales; family Streptococcaceae; genus Streptococcus; species Streptococcus mitis_AW. Next base: position 19,803 of record ASZZ01000016.1, on the reverse strand, counting down.
CAATATTGCTACTATCCAGTTGTGGTAGTAGATAGTTCCGTAGCCCCAGCATAATTAAGAGAAGAAAACCCAGCAAAATCAAGGGATAGGTCGCTACTTCAATCAACTTTTTCTTAACCTTGGCTAGATTGTCTAGATACTCTTCTATCTTTCCCAAACTTAAGTGGAGATTCCCATGGACTTCAGCTAGGGATAACTGAGTGACAATGGCACTTGAAAAGCCCAAACTTTCCATCATTTCTGAGAATGATTTTCCCTGAGACAAACCTGTGCGCATCTGGGTCACGCACTGCTTGTCCAACAAGGCACTCCGATCTAAAAAGGAGATGGTCTCCACCAGATGAAAACCGCTGGAAAAGAGATTGTTAAACAGGGTGATGATATTTTTTTGCTTAGCTGTAGCTAATTTTTTCCGTTTCAGCCTGAAGGCTTGTGATATGTCCATCTTTAAGAAGCTGGTCAATCTGCGCATTCCAGCTAGTTGGCTGGTGTTCTTGATAGTCTTTGTTTGCAAAGTCAACGATTCCTCCTCCCCCGATTAATCTCTGATAGCAGACTCCTTGCAGAACGACTGCCAATTCCTCCTCAGTTACACCTAACTCCAGCAGTCGTTCATAAACACCTCGGATACTCTTGGAATGAATGGTTGAAAAGACTGTCGCCCCTGTCAGACTGGCTCTAACCACTGCACGCGCCGTCTCGCTGTCCCGAATTTCTCCGATAATCAAGAGATCTGGTCGATGACGCAAGGAAAGTTTGATTAAATTTTCATAGGTTAGTCCGATCGCTTCATTCAACTGCAACTGTAGCATATCCTCTTGTTTGATCTCAACTGGATCCTCAATGGACATAACTTGTTGTCCCTTAAAAAGGGACTTGGCCAATTCATGCATCAGGGTCGTCTTGCCACTTCCGACTGGACCAGCAAAGAGATAGAGTCCTCGTTGCCTGTACTGCTTTCCCAGTTCTTCAATATCCTGAAACCAAAAATGCAAATCCTGCTCCTCATCGTGCAACAAGCGAATAACTAAACTCTCATGACCTCGATAATCACCTACAGTAGATAAACGTAGGGATGCCATCTTCTGGTCATATTCATAATCGCAGGAACCTAGCTGACTTCGTCGCTTTTCTCCCACATTCATACCCGCCACAAACTTGAAATGACTGATGACGGCCGCAAACTTTTCAAAATCATAACAACCAATTTTACAGCGCTCGTCTCCTATCCTCATATGAAGTTCATAGGCGTCTAACTTAGGGACAAAATAAATATCCTGCGCCCCTTTTTTACGAGCCGAACGAATGATTTCTTGTGCGATTTCTTGAACCATACTTACCTCCTCACCTATACTATTCGCAAAGATTTGGGAAAATAAAAAAAGCAACTCCAAAAAGTTACTTTTCTCTATTTTAATTTCACACGGCAAGAACGGTGCCTTTCCTGACCTGTTTGTTTTTCATAGCCTGGGCGTAGTTTTTCATCTGGGATAACCTGCTCATCCTGCAAAAGAGCCAACGAATGGTATTGTTGTAAATACTCATCACATTCATCACACCAGCGTCGGTCTTCTGGGTCCCAAAAAATGGTCATCAAGTCACTTCTGCTTTTATAAAGAGGGGATTCTTGTTCCAATCTAAACCAGCAAGTTTTGTAGTATTTGAGAGCATCATAATACTGGTCAAATTTTCTACTTGCTACAATATCTTCTTCCCAACCCTCTATAAACCACCAAGGTTCAAAATCTCCGTACATTTCTATAACACGATACATATTCATTCATTCCTTTGTACCGTATATTATAACCAATTCCGCCAAACAAGGAAAGAAATATGCTCATTTCTTATTTATCTAAAGTTGAGCGATAACTTCCTCAGTTGTCAAAACTTGGTTGGCAATGTAGCCGTAGTTTGTCAGTGCAGCTTGGTAGGCTTCTTCACCTGGAGCACCGACAGCATCGTTAACAACAATGACATTGTAGCCTAATTCTATGAGTTCACGCATGTGTGAATCCACGCAGAGATTAGCATTCATACCAGCCAAGATGACGGTGTCGATACCATTTTGCGGAGTTGAAGGTTAAGGTCGTTGCTTTCTGGGCCAAAGATTTTATGTCCGTTGACAACAATAGTATCTTCATCCAAAAATGGTTTAATCTCTTCAATCATATCTGCTCCAGAGCCTTCTGGAATTGCTGAATATTGACTATCACGCCAAAACATTTCGTTTTCAATCATCATCGTTTCACCAGCAGCTTTAAATTGCCACTTGTGATCGTGTGGATAGAAGTAGTGCGGTGAGATAAAACGCTTGTAGCCACGCTCTTTAGCAAGAGCGAAAAGCTTTGTCAGATTTTCAATAGTATTAACTTTTTCAAGAACGTCTTTAGTTGCTCCGAATCCTTTACCAGTATGTTTTAGGAATTCAACTTGTGGGTCTGTGATAACAAATGCGACATTTTTCTGATTGAACATGAGGTTCCTCCTAATATGATTTGATTAACAGCCAATAGGAATTTAGACTGTTAGTTTGATGATTTTCCAAATGGTAGTTTTAGTTATATACTGACCGTTCGGTACAATTATAATAACATCTAAAATTGAATTTGTAAATCAATTTGCTCAGAACAAAAATTTTAATGATAAAACAGTGGCAAAAGGTGGTGGTTTCAATTGTTTGGTCTCAGACTCTGAATCTGCTATAATAGGAAAAAAGAGAGGTGAGCAGATGAGCGTTAAAGAGCGTATTTTACAAAGTGCTGAGGAATTGATTTATCAGAAGGGTTATGTGGCCACCTCCATCAGTGACATCATGGAGGCAGCTGATGTTGGCAAGGGGCAGCTTTATTATTATTTCACATCTAAGAAGGAAATTGGTTTGACGGTCATTCAAGATATTTTAGCAAATTGGCGAAAAGAGCTTTTTGAAGATATTTTTGAAGCAGACAAGTCTGACAGTGACAAGTTTTCGGATATGATTGACTGGGTTTATCAATTTCATGAAAGTCAGACGGTCTTTTATGGTTGCCCAATTGGTAATCTGATTGTGGAATTGTCCACAGAAGATGAGAACTTCCGCTGTCCTCTCAATGATTTTATGACCCAGTGGACAGAGAAGTTAGCCAGCCTCTTGCAAGACCTGCATGCTGACTGGTCAGAAGAGCGGGCGCATTTGCAGGCCCGTCAAGTCATCTCCAGTATTCAAGGAAGCATTGTCATTCTCAAAGTCAGCCAAGACATCCAAGTTTTGGAAAATAATATGACGGATTTGAAAAAGAATTATTGTTAATTTTTAGCCGAAGAATTAAAAGTATGTTAATTTATGGATTGTGGTTAAGAGGTAAGAATGACAACAGATATTAAAACTGAAATTGGTCATAGAGTAAGACAGGAACGTGAACGTCACAAATTGACGAGAGAAGAGGTCTGTGGACAGAATCTGACTTAATAATCAAACAGCTGATGCGTACTGAGCTTGGGCAATCCTTGCCAACAATTACTAAGTTACAATATTTATCTAAGCGATTAGAAGTTCCGATAGATACTTTTCTTGAAAATAAAGAACTAGCTCTTCCTGAGGAAGAGTTGCTGAGTCTAGACTTGATTGAAAGAATATTAGACTTGATAAGAACAGGGACAGGTAGTTTCGCTGAAGATATTTTTGATGATTATTTTAAGCAAGTTTACACATTCAATGATTTACTATTAATTGATTATTTTGCTATGCAATGTCAAGACTTGATTTATAGAAGAGAGCATTAGATAATTTTCGGATTAAGTTGTTGAAACAGCAATTAGTTAGTGATGAAATGTATAATGTAGAGCTACTATCAGTTCTTTGTGCCATAGCGGGTGTTTATGTTGTTTATAATGACTATAAGCATATGATATCTCTAGTAAAAAAGATGAATGAAATTTTATCAGTAACAATGTTGCAAGTCTATAAACCTGGAATTTCAGTATTTGAAGCTAAGTGCTATCTTTATTTTGAAAATGATAAAAATAAAGCAAAGGAACTTTATCACTCAGCAACTATACTAGCTGAACAATTTGATGATAAAGTATTTGATAAAAAATCCAGCCATCTGATGGATGACTGAATTTGATTTTCGAAGAGTATAAAATCTTTTTATTATCTAGGCTTCTGAGATATCGTTTTCGATAATGACCTTAATGGCATGGTGGTCTGCTGCCTTGCTGAAGACTTCATAGGCTTTTTCAATTTCACTTAATTTGAAATAATGAGTTACCAATTTTTCTGGTTCAATCTTATGACTTTCAAGTGCTTTCAACAATTGTGGAGTTGTAGTTGTAGATACCAAACCAGTTGTTACATTGATGTTGCGAATCCAAAGTTTATCTAAATCGAATTCAACTGGTTTACCATGCACTCCACAGTTGGCAACTGTTCCGTCTACACCGATAATCTTTTGACAGAAATCAAATGTTGCAGGAATACCAACAGCTTCGATAGCAACATCCACACCACGGCCATCTGTCAAATCATAAATTTCTCTAATCGCTTTTTCAGGGTCTGAAGAATTAACCTTGTGAGTCGCACCGAATGATAGAGCAGTTTCCAAGCGGTTATCGTCTAAGTCCACCATAATCAATTTGGCTGGTGAGTAGAATTGAGCTGTTAAAAGAGCAGCTAATCCAACTGGTCCTGAACCAATAATGGCTACGCTGCAACCAGGTTCTACTTTCCCTTTCAAGACACCAATTTCATATCCGGTAGGCAGAATGTCTGATAGCATAACCAAGGCTTCATCTGACAAATCTTCTGGAGTATAGTAAAGAGTGTTATCTGCATGAGGGACACGTAGATATTCAGCCTGCATACCATCAATTAAGTGACCGAAAATCCAGCCCCCTTCGTCTTCACAGTGGGCATAAATTCCTTTTTTACAGTAGTAGCATTTACCACAGGCACAGACACAAGAAATCAAAACCTTGTCGCCTTTTTTGAAGTTCGAAACTCCTTCTCCAACTTCTTCAACAATCCCAATTCCTTCGTGACCAAGAATGGTACCACTTTGGCAAGCAGGAACATCCCCTTTGATAATATGGAGGTCTGTTCCACAAATAGTGGTTTTACGATACGCACAATAGCGTCTGTTGGCTTGCGAATAACTGGTTTGTCTACATCAACAAAAGAAGCAAGTCCTGGTTTAACATAAGTATAGGCTCTCATAAAGCACTCCTCCGTTTTTTTATTTGTACTATTTATAATATAATTGTAAGCCCTCTCTTTTGCTTCTTCAAGCATTTTTGTGATTTTTTTACTTTTTTTATTTACCGGTAAAGTACCATGCATAAAAAAGCAGAAGCTAATCTCTAACTTCTGCCTTCTCTCTTATGCTTGATAACGTTTCACGCCATCTAGGTAGGTTGCTACCAATTCCAAATCTTTATCCAGTACGATAAAGTCTGCATCATATCCTTCACGGATTTGGCCACAGACATCATCGATATGAACAGATTTTGCTGGGTTTAGACTGGCCATCATGACTGCTTCATGTGGATTTGCAATACCCCATTCGACCACATTCTTCAAACCATCTTTGAGTTTGAGGATAGAACCTGCCAAATTGCCTGTAGATTTAAGGCGAGCCGTTCCATTGGCAACCACTACTGGAAATTCTCCCAACATGTAGTCTCCATCTTCCAGACCACCAGCTGTCATACAGTCTGTGATGAGAGCAATATTTTCTGTTCCCTTTTGTTTGATAAGAATTTCGCAGGCCTTTGGATCTACGTGATGACCGTCACAGATCAACTCTGCATAGGTATGTGGCAATTGATACATAGCTCCAACCATCCCTAGTTCACGGTGAGTCAAACCACGCATTCCATTGTAGGCATGTACCCAAACGCTCGCCCCAGCATCAACTGCCTTTTTAGCTTCATCAAATGTTGCATCTGAGTGACCAAGGGCAACCGTCACACCTTCGCCCGTAACTGTACGAACAAAGTCTTCTACACCTTCACGTTCTGGCGCAAGGGCAATTTTATTAAGCAAGCCATTGGCAGCCTTTTGCCAAGCACGAAACTCATCCATACGAGGATCTTTCATATAGGCAGGGTTTTGAGCTCCTTTGTATTTCTCTGTGAAATAAGGTCCCTCAAAGTAAATACCACGAATCTTGGCTCCACTTGCTTCCTGATAACGAGCACCAATATTTTCTGTTACTGCAAGTAATTGTTCATAAGAGGAAGTCAAGGTTGTTGGTAAGAAGCTGGTCACTCCCATACTGAGAAGTCCTTCACTCATGGTATGAAGGGTACCTTCAATGTTATTATCCATGACATCCACACCTCCAAATCCATGAATGTGGGTATCCACAAGTCCTGGAGCAATGCTATAACCTGTATAGTCAATAACCTCAGCTCCTTCAGGAATCTGCTCTACATGTTTCCCAAACTTGCCGTCCACAAGTTCCAAGTAACCACCACGGCGAACTCCATGTGGGTAGAAAAACTGATCCGCTTTAATATAATTAGGCATAATGTTAACCTCCTTAAAAGATTGATTCCAAAATTTATTATGTCAATTACATTATAAACCTTTCTTTTTTATTTGTAAATGGTATAGACCTATTTTCTGGAGATATTTTAAAAGAGCTGGATTTTTCCAACTCTTCTCTTTTTAATACAAGTTATTTTGATTTAACTGGTTTATCTTGAGCTGTCTGCAAGGCTGTAGCAATGGTATCTGCATACAATTTTGCTCCTGCTTCAATAGTACTAGTGTCACTTCCGAAATGGACTTGGTCTGTTCCTGCCCAGATTTCTGGATGTTCCTTAGCAACTTGATTCCAATCAGCAATCGTGACATAAGGTGTCTTCTCTGCTAATTCTCTCATATAGCAGCCGCCTTCTCAACGATGGCATAGGTCTCTTTTGTCTTATCTCCCTCATAAGGAGTCACCAAAACCATATGGTGTCCCTTAGGAAGATTTTTCACGATACTGTCCCAATCGTCCTTGTAATTTTCAGGATTATTTACCCCAGTTGCAATGACCACCATCTTAGGTAAAAATTTATTCTGGCTATTGTTTAGCATGATTTCATTTGCAGTCTTGGTTGTTCTGCTGACCTGCGCATTAATCTGTGCCCCAGGAAGAGCTGTCTGCAGAGCTGTATTGGCCCTTAGAGCCACTGAATCACCAATTAACATAGTGCCATCAGCAATTCCCAAACTATTTGCATCTGCCCGTTCTGCCATTACCTTGGTCTGGCCAATATTTGTCGCAGCTTGCTTCAAGCCATTGACAGTTAAATCTGTCTCAAAAGCTCCAACTTGTGGAGCCAACAAGGTCACCGTGCAGACAATGATGGTCAAGATTCCTGTACTTGTTGCAAGAATTGCGTGAATATAAGGCAGGGGACGAAGAATTTGTAAAACAGGTGTGTTCTTTCCTGCAATCCAAGGTTCCAACACATAAAATGATAGGCTGGCAAAGCTATAAGAACAAATCAAAGTCAGTAACACAGCAAAAAGATTTGATGTCAACTGTGAGAAAATGATATAGAAAGGCCAATGGAAGAGATAAACTGCATAACTAGTATCTGCTAAAAAGCTAATAATCCTTGACTCCTGCATATTAGGAGTCTTTTCATGTAAGACACGCGCTGCCAATATCATAGCAAGAGCTGCAAGACTGGCAAGCAAGAAACCTATAAGATAGGCAAAAAGATAAGTGAATTTGACAAAGAAGGTCAAAATGAGTAAAAAGCCAAAACCTCCTGCAAAAATCAACAGGGTCTTTCGTAAATCCCAGATTTTATCCAACTGCTTGACGAGGGAAGTCGTCTGACGAACGCCTACAATCGTTGCTAGAATACTTCCCAAAAAGAATGGATAGACATGAGTTAAACTGGAGAAATAAACAGAGGAATAAGAGGTTACTAGAAAACTACCAATAAACATGGAGAAGAAACTAATCAAGAAGGCAGCAGCAGATAAGAGAAAGACCATCCCTCTCAACTGACCATTTGACCTAGACTGCTTGGATAAGAACCAAACTGCCAATCCCCATAGGATATAGTAGTGAACCTCAACAGCCAAACTCCAGTTATGAACAAACAAATGAGGAATGAACTGAGATTCATAACTCCCACCTGTTAGCAGTTCATAGAAGTTGGTCATAAAGCCTAAAACACCCGCAATCTGACCCCCAATTCCAGCCACATAATCTTGGCGAACCAAGAAAGTAAAAGGCATGGTTACCAAGACCATCAAAACCACAGGTGGCACAATCCGATAAAAGCGTCTCCTAAAAAATCCAACCAAATCAATCTCATGATTTTTAGAAAATTCTTCGATGAGTAGAGCCGTAATCAGGAAGCCTGAAAACGTGAAAAAGACATCTACCCCGAAAAATCCTCCAGGAAAGATGGTCTGAAAGAAATGATACAAGAGTACCAGGAGTAAACCTGTAATCCTAATCAAGGAAAACCATTTAATGCGCATACGAGTTTATTCTTCCTTTCGTTATACACTTTATTCTATCAAAAAAAGAAGAAAAATCCTAAGAGAAAACTTAGGATTTTTAGCTTATATCAACTCCATTTTAGAAATTACGGCCTGATTTATTATAGCCATATTTTTCAACAAAATACTCACGAAATTCCAAAAGATTGTCATCCATAATGGCTTGTCGCACTTGCTTCATCAGGTTAAGCAAGAAGTAAAGATTGTGGTAGCTAGTCAAGCGGATACCAAAGGTTTCATCAGCCTTGAGCAGGTGACGAAGGTAAGCGCGTGTATAGTTCTTACATGTGTAGCAATCACACTCAGGATCCAGTGGCGTAAAGTCCTCAGCAAACTGGGCATTTTTGACAACCAAACGACCCTGACTAGTCATACAAGTCCCATTACGAGCGATACGAGTCGGCAAGACACAGTCAAACATATCCACTCCACGAATCACCCCATCGATCAAGCTATCTGGCGCTCCCACACCCATCAAATAGCGAGGTTTATTTTCAGGAAGCAGTTGGGTTGTAAAGTCCAAAACCGCATTCATCTCTTCGTGGGTTTCTCCCACTGCCAAGCCACCGATAGAGTAGCCTGGGAAATCCATACTGACAAGGTCGTGAGCTGATTGGCGACGCAGGTCTTCAAATCCTGCTCCCTGCACAATCCCAAACAAACCTTGCTCATGCGGACGACGGTGAGCCTTCAAACCACGCTCAGCCCAACGGCTAGTACGCTCGATTGATTTCTTAACGTAGTCATAAGGTTGATAAAACTGTGGACATTCGTCAAAGGACATCATGATGTCTGAGCCCAGATTGTTCTGAATAGAGATAGCTTTTTCTGGCGATAAGAACATCTTAGAACCATTGAGATGGTTTTTAAAGGTTACTCCTTCTTCTGTGATATTACGGCTATCTGCTAAAGAGTAAACCTGAAAACCACCACTATCCGTCAAGATTGGCTGGTCCCAGTTCATGAACTTATGGAGACCACCTGCGCGTGCAATGAGTTCGTCTCCAGGGCGAAGCCAGAGATGATAGGTATTGGATAGGATAATTCCCGAACCCATCTCCTTCAATTCTTCAGGTGACTGGGTTTTGACAGTGGCCTGAGTCCCAACTGGCATAAACATAGGTGTCGGGAAGGTACCGTGGGGGGTGATGATTTCTCCCAGACGAGCTCCCGTATGTTTTTCTTTCTTAATCAAACGGTATTTGATTGGTGAATCTGACATTTTTTTACCTCCGAAGCTGGGAAAAACAGTCCCAGTTCATACTTTGTGCCCAAGGGCATACTGTATGATTTTATCAAAAAAAGCTGGAACTGTCACGAACTATGGTATAATGAGAGAATGAAATACCCAAAAATTGATTTAAAAACCATTCGTCTGCAAGCCAGACAATTTCAAGCTGAAAATCCCCGCCTCTTTCTCGTCTATCTCTTACCGAGCATGCTGGTCATCTTGTATGGCTTCCTCAATCCCTTAGAGCGTATCAACGAGGCTATTTTAGAGCAATCCTTTTTAAGCGTGCTTGGTCATGTATTCCAAGCTTACCTTTTTCCACTATTAGTCTCCTTTATCGGAACGATTCTCCTGACCAGTTCAGTTTACACAACACTTAAACTTATCAAGAATCCTGATACAGAACTGTCCGTTAAAAATAGCCTCACTCTCTTTAACGAAGAGCACTTTTCACAAACCTTTTTGACTCTCCTTCTCAAACGTTTCTATCTCCTTTTATGGAGCATTCCTAGTTTACTCGGGATTTACTTCCTCTTTTACAGTAGCTTTTTAGCAAAGAAATTCGTTGTCCTTCACCCTGAGTTTCCTAATCTGGATCTCTCGTCAATTGAAACCGAGCGCTTCCTCATGACCTTTGGTCTTTACTTTCTAGCAAGTATCTTCTTAATGATTATAGGAAATAGCCTCTATATTCCACAATACTATGCCTATTCACAGGTGGAATTTCTCCTATGTGACACTCTCGACTTAGGACAAGCTAGACCAGGACAAATCCTTAAAACCAGCCGCTTCCTGATGAAAGGTTACAAGTTTCAGCGCTTTGTCCTAGACTTACAACTCCTTCCTTGGTACTTCCTCAATTGGATTACCTTTGGAATTGCTAGTTTCTCACTCCTACCCTACATTCAAATCAATAAAATAATTTTTTACCGAGCAGTACTAGCTCGAAAACGTCCAAAAGCTTGAAGGTTTTCCCTCAAGCTTTTTTCTATCAATGAGTTTCTCCGCCTACCAACTTGAGGTCCTCATCTCCATGTTCTATCATAGCGCCGATTGCCGCTTCTATCCCTCGCCGAATATCCACTAAACTCATAGCTGGAGTAGTCGGTCTATTCACCACCTGTTCCATCATATAAGGAATATGCATAAAACCTGCCTTAACATGTGGAAATTTCTTTTCTACCAAATAGAGAGCCTGATACATCAAATGATTGCAGACAAAAGTCCCTGCCGTATTGGAAACAGAGGCCGGCAAGCCCTCTTTTTTTATAGCTTGAACCATCGCTTTAATCGGTAGACTACTAAAGTAGGCAGGAGCACCATCTAGACGAATAGGAAGATCAATCGGTTGATTGCCTTCATTATCAGGAATGCGTGCATCATCTTGATTAATGGCCACTCGTTCAGGTGTCAAGCTAGACCTTCCACCTGCTTGACCAATACAAAGGATAAAGTCAGGTTGATAACGGTTCATTTCTTCTTCCAATACTTGGGCCGATTTGTGAAAGACTGTTGGCACTTCTAGCCAACGGACCTCAGCACCATGAATTTCAGCTGGTAAACCTTTAACGGCCTCCAAGGCTGGATTGACCTTTTCCCCTCCAAAGGGCTCAAAACCTGTCACTAATACTTTCATTTATAGCTCCTTACAACCAATTCCATGAGATTCTTTTCTTAAAAACAAGTATAACATATTTCCCTTATTCTGGAGTTGAAAAGGACTAGCGAGGCTAGGATTGGTCTCTGATACTCAATGAAAATCAAAGAACAAACTAGGAAGCTAGTCGCAGGTTGCTCAAAGCACTGCTTTGAGGTTGTAGATAAGACTGACGAAGTCAGTAACCATACCTACGGCAAGGCGACGCTGACATGGTTTGAAGATATTTTCGAAGAGTATGAGTTTATTTAAAGAGTAAAATACTAATCAAGGCCAAAATAGCTGGACCACCTTGCTTCAAAATAATTTTCTTATCTGCTGTAAGAGAGCCATAAGCCGCAGCACCAATCACAAACAAGACAAAAATAGTCACAATTTCTAAATTCTGTGAGAAATAAATTCCATACAAGAGAAGGACTCCTAGCAAAGCATTATAAATCCCTTGATTTTTAAACAATGAACTTACTGACGGACGAGCCAGTTCTTCCTTGTCCATGTTAAAGACACGACTGGTTGCATCTGATTGCGTTGCAATACTTTCCAAATAAAAAAATGTAAAAATGCTCTAAAGCAACAATCGTTGCTAGAATGATTGTAATAATTGACATCTATTTCTCCTTAAATTTCTATATTTTCAATACCCAAAACCAATTTATTTAATAAACGACTGAGTTCTGTTCTCTCAGACTCTGTTAAGATACTTTCCATAGCTTCCTTAACCTTGATATGTTGCAGAGGGGGATTCACCACTAACTGCTCCTTGGCATACTTCGTAGCCTCTACCAACACTTCTCGCTGATTTTCAGGATTACGATGACGCTCCACCAAACCTTCCTTTTCCAAAATCTTGAAATGCCGTGTCAAAGCAGCCTGATCAATTTTCAAACGCTCCTGAACCGCTATTTGATTACAAGGGGAATGCTTCAACAAAAATAATAAAATCTGATACCGTGTCAAACTAATCCCAAGTCTTTTTTCAAACAATTGCGTACTCGCTTGCTCAGACAAGCGGAGTTGATACAGTAAATCTTGAATCTCTAGCATTTCTTCCTCTTTTCTATTGATTTATCAATAGTTGACTAATCAATTATATTATAAAGTAAAATAGATTGCAAGAATGTTGCTTAAAACATTACAAGATGGTAACTTCCTTCACATTGACAAAGAAAAAAACGAACGAGACTCACTTCCTAGCACGAAAGCTAGATCTCATTCGTCAAAATGATATTACAAAGTCTGGTTTATCCATTCATTGAAACGTGAACGTGGTCATAGTGGTTTTCTGTCACACTACCACGGTCTGGCATTGGATTCCAAGTATTAGCTGGTCCATATTTGCTATCGAATGGAGCATAGAAACGTTGTTTCCATATGATGTAACTAATACCACGGCTGGCCATGTTTTGAATAGCGTATTCCGCAATCTTATCCCCTAGTTCTGAACCTTCTGGTACCATAAAGTCGATAGCCAAACCTTTTCCGTGATCTCCACTGTCTCCTGGACGGTAACCACTAAAGGATGTGACACCAAACAAGTTAGCAATTTCTTCTTTAAAGGCAGCCGTTTGTGGTTGAAGGCCTGCATTTTCAGATTTTGCTACTGCTAGTCCAGCATAATCAGGCGCAGCTGGAGCTGCGTAAGTTGTTGAAGCTGTTTTTGTCTCTTCTGGTTGATAAGTAGAAACTGCTGGTGTAGCTTCACTTGATGCTACTTCTTTTACTTCTTCTGAACTTGTTGCAGTTGTCTCGGTTGATTTTTCTTCTACTGGAGTTGTAGTTGTTGCCACTGTTGACGCAGCCTGAGGAGCTACTTCTTCAACTGGACTAGTTGTTTCAGCTGTTTGTCCCTCTGGCGTAGAAGAGTCTGTAGATGCTGCCACTTCTTCTGCAGCAGTCACTGTCTCTGCAACTTCTGAACTTGATGCCACTTCTTTTACACTTGTAGTTTCTACCGCTTTTGGAGCTTCTGCAATCGGTTGAGAAAGATCTGCAACCTGAACAGTTTGATCATCAACGATTACTTGATTAGTTGTCAAATCTGCTGTCGCAGTTGTCACTTCTTCACTAGAATCTGCTTGAGGAGTTTGAATTTCAACTTCTGTTACTTCTTCTGCTTCATTAACAGTAGTTGTCAAAACAGTTTCTGGGAAAATCAAGTCCATATTAGTGATTTTATTCAAATTCGCAAGAACTGTGACATCTACACCCAAGGCTTCTGCAATGGTGCTCAAGGTATCGCCATACTGAACTGTATAACTTGTTTTGTTGTCCGTTTTAGTCAAATCGTTTTGGATTTGCTCAACACTACGTGCAGTCCAAAGAACTTCTTCTGCTTGGGTTGCCAATACTGGGGCAAATGACAAGGCCACTGTTGACGCTAATATTATTCTTTTCTTCATTCTTTCAAATTCCTTTCAAATGAGTACCTGTCTATGATAACACAAAAAATGCAGAAAAAAAGCCCTCCCGGGCCTATTTAACAAAACTGTCTATTCCTTGTAACAAACTCGGTTACTTGAAATAGTTTGTTAGGTCTCTGTCACAAATCTGACACAATCTTCTCGTTACTTGCTCTCAAAAATATGAGGAATATCTGTTAGCGACTGAATCCTGTGATTCCCTTCATAAGACGACTCTAAAAAGTTGATACTTTGAATCCCACTATTCTGGGCGAATTCCACATCCAGAGTCCGGTCCCCTATATAATAAGTCTTGTCAGAATCCAACTGATACTTGTCTAACAGATAGTTAGCCGCTTCTGGACTTGGCTTCCGCGCAAAACCACTCTGACTGGTTAAAATCTCTGTGAAATAGGATTCCAATCCCAAGTCTCTTAGAATGGTAAAAGCATTGTCTCCCTTATGAGTGTAAACAAAGTTCCGAATCCCTACTTGGTCTGCCCAAGCCAACACCTCACGCGCACCTGGCATCAAAACTACCTGGCATTCTTCTCAGCAAGACTCTGGGCACGCACCTGATTTAGCACTTCCACATCCAGTTTTCTCTCTTCTGCCACCTGCACAAGCAAATCCTGCACAGAAAATTTAAGGATAAACTCTCTCACTTTCTCCTTATCATAAGGAATAGAAAACTGAGCAAAAGTCTCCTCAATCCCTGATAAAATCGCTTCGTAAGAGTCCAATAAAGTCCCGTCTAAATCCCAAATAAAAGCTGTTTTTTGCATTTCCTATCCTTTCAAGCTCATATAACGCTGGTAGCGGTAGCGTAGAAATAACCAGCGAAAACCATTATCCAAAAGAGTTCCTGCCCAAATACCAGGCAAGCCCCAACCAAGAACAATTCCCATCAGATAGGCTGTCCCAATGCGAATACACCACATTCCTATACTTGTCGCATAAAAGGGAAACCGAGCATTCCCCAAACCCTGCCAAACTGCCGTATAAATAACTGTCCCTGTCGCCATGGGAGTACCAAGTAGTGAAAAAAGTGTCACTAGAACACTAGCCTCAACCGCTAGAGGATCAGTCGTATAGAGATGAGTCAGTGGTATTCCTAAAGCATAGATACTAAAGGTCAAAGGCAACATGAGAAGCAGAGAAAGCCAAAAGGTTTGCTTACTCAAACCAGCTACTCTTTTCCAATCATCCTCCCCAACTGCTCGGGCTACCAACATAACCGTTGCCGTAGCAACGCCAAAGGCTGGCATGTAGTTAAACTGGGTCAAGACTTCTCCGACCGCATTTCCAGCCACTGCCTCCGTCCCGAAAGAAACAACCAAGGCAATGATAACGACATCTCCAGCCCGCATCATAAGCCGCTCTCCAGCTGCTGGTATTGCCAAAGTCAGTAAATCTTTATCCAGTCCAAAAGTTGGCTTCGCATAAGGCAGTTTTAATTGTGACCACAAAATCACAAGACCAACCAAACGAGACAGAATAGTCCCCCAAGCAACACCCGCTATCCCCATATCAAGGATAAAAATAGCTAGGCTGGAAAAGAGAATATTCAAGGCATTTGACAAGAGACTAACATAAAGAGGCAGACGTGGATTATGCGTTGCACGAATCAAGCTCCCAAACTCGTCATCAAGCCCAAAAGAACAATCGATCCGCCTACCAAGGATAGATACAGTCCACCACTCTCAGCTACATCTCTCTCCGTTCCCAAGAGTCCAATCATCTCTTGTCCAGCGAAGATGGACAAAGCTCCTAAAAGGAAACTTAATAGTAAAGTAATTTTCAACGCCTCAGTCACATGATAGGCTAGCTTAGACTGATCCTTCTGCCCCAAACTTTTTGAAATAACACTAGAAATAGCTGCCCCTAGAGCAATGAAAATCGCCTGATAAATGGTGATGATATTACCAGCGACTGATACACCTGAAATAGCTATCAATCCTAAATGAGCAACCAAATAACTGTCCACCATTCCCATGAGCATTTGCAAAAAGTTTTCACCCATAGCTGGTAAGGCAATATTAAGAATGTCTTTATTTTTCTTAAACAATCTCTCCTCCTGATGAAAAGAAACTCAGTTGGTTTCCCAACCGAGTTTACTCCCTCTGTCTTAAATTCCTAGATAAACTTCAACCGCTGCTTGCATATCAGTAGCTGCTACTGTTGTTTTATGACGAACTGGAGCTGTTTCAAGGCCATCAACCGCTGGTGGCACTGCCACTCCTGAAATGTCATGTAATTGAGCCAAGGCTTCAAAATCAGTTAAACCTGCTTTTCCTGTTACAGCCTCTACTGCAACTACTGGGAACTTGTATGGACTAGCTGTTGAAGCAATCACTGTCTTAGTCGCATCATCAGTAACCGCTTGGTATTTTCTATAAACTGCTGAGGCAACCGCCGTATGTGGATCCTCAATATAAGAATCTGACTCATAAACACGCTTGATTTCTGCCGCTGTTTCTTCCTCAGTCGCATATTCAGCTGCAAAGAGCTCCAGAATCTCTACATCAAAATCAGTCAGTTCATATTGTCCTTGTGTATTCAAGGCATTCATGAGTTCAGCCGTCTTAACCGCATCATTCCCCAAAAGATGGAAAATCAAACGCTCCAAGTTTGAAGATACCAAGATATCCATAGATGGACTAGTTGTTACTTTAAACTCACGTTTCTTGTCGTAAACACGTGTCTTGAAGAAGTCTGTCAAAACATTGTTGTCATTTGAAGCACAGATCAATTTACCAACTGGCAAACCAATTTGCTTAGCATAAAAGGCAGCCAAGATATTTCCAAAGTTTCCTGTTGGTACTGTGAAGTTGACCTTATCACCAGCCACAATCTCACCAGTTTTGACCAACTGAGCGTAGGCATAAACATAATAAACAATTTGTGGTACCAAACGACCAATGTTCATAGAGTTAGCTGATGAAAATTGCAACTTGTTGGCCGATAATTTTTCACGAAGGGCCACATCGTTAAACATATGCTTCACATTGGTTTGCGCATCGTCAAAGTTACCGTCAATGGCGATAACATGAGTATTGTCGCCAGTCTGAGTGGTCATTTGCAACTCTTGTACCTTGCTGACACCATCTTTTGGATAAAAGACGATAATTTCAGTACCCGGAACATCTGCGAAGCCTGCCATAGCAGCTTTCCCAGTATCACCAGATGTGGCTGTCAAAATGACAATCTTGTTCTCCAAGCCATGTTTCTTAGCAGCAGTCGTCATAAAGTATGGCAAGATAGACAAGGCCATATCCTTAAAGGCAATCGTTGAACCATGGAACAGTTCCAAGTTGTATTGCCCGTCTAATTTCACCAAAGGCGCTATAGCTAGAGTATCAAACTTGCTATCGTAGGCATTGTTGATACAGTAGTCTAATTCCTCTGTAGTAAAATCATCTAAAAATGCTGACAAAACTAACTTAGCAACTTCCTGATAAGAAGCATCTTTCAATTTGTCAAAGTCCAAATCTACCTTTGGATAAGTGACTGGTGTAAACAAACCACCATCCGTTGCCAAACCTTGCAAAATTGCTTGGCTAGCAGTTACTGTATTGTTGGCATCACGTGTTGATTGATAAACTAATGTCATTACTCTCTATCCTTTATCTATAGTCTCTTCCATTATATCATGATTTTTCAGAAAATTCTCCCTTTGTAAGAGAAATTATAGTCCCAATTCTTCTTTCAAAGGCTGTAAATAGGTCGTTTCTTGCTTATTTCTCATCTTCAGTCCTTCATCAGCTAGCAAGAGTAAGTCTTTTGAAAACTCTATAATCACTGTTTCTTCCTGATCTGTAAGCTTTTTCTTAGAGAATTGCCGCCTTAAAAATTTGTAATTTCTCCCAAATGCTTTAAAGAAAGGTGCTGTTTCTAAGTAAGCTTCTAACTTATCTAAATTAACCAACAATCCCAAGTGAAAAGCTGCAGAAGCAAAAGTCCTATCAAGAGGCTGAGTACACACACTACGAAACTCAACAGTTCCTCGAGTCGTTAAGTCTTGGTATTGGTAACTACGATGAGTTTCAAAATCCTTCTCCTGAGGGTAAATAAGAACCTCATCCCCATTCAGAGCAAATGCCTGGATTTCAGGCATAACCAAATAATCCCTTGCCTGAACCGGATAAAAATAATAGGTCTGCCCATTACGTTCCGCAGTAAAAATTGCAGAATGAGCTAGATAGTCAAAAAAATCCTCCTCATCATCAAAGAGTCTAGCATTAACCCCCACATTCTCTGTATAGATACCATGCATGGATTCTTCCCAGAAAATATCCCTTGAAATTTTCGTATCCCAATCTGCACCCGAAAATTCAGAGTTCGCAAATAAATAAGCCTTAGCTGCTTCAATTTGAGTAAAAGTATTAATCACCCGTAAGTAGTTGGATTTTGAAATATCCAGCTGAACCTGACTCCCACAGATAAAAGCACCATATTCAGGGAAATGATGCAAGTCTGATTTAGTCACATTTCTACTCAAATTCAAATAGTCCATCAACATCTGATAGCGTGGGTAAGAAACTGGACAATTCTCATTTTTATCCCAGTTGGGATGAATACCACAGCCAACAATAGCATGATTGGATTCACTTAATTTACTCTGAATTACATCCATATAATTATTAAAACGATTCTCGACCTCTTGAATCGTTTCAGCCTTACCAAATGCAAACTCAATCGTCGTATAGGAAACTTCAAACAAAATCGCATCCTGACTTATCGGATCCACTAACTGGATAGGATTGCCAAAATCATCTACCTTTTCTACAGTGAAATCCAGAGCAGAAACTAAATATCGGAATAAGTGTTTGATAACTTCAATATCTGTAGTATTCCTTTCTAAATTTGCAACAGGATACTCCAGCTCAATCCCGACAAACAATTCTGGATTTTCTTTAATATTTTTCAGATACCGATGTTTTAATAAATCGATAGAACGAGACATACTATCCTACTCTTTCTTAATCTAAATCAAATTTGAATAACTATTATTATACCAAAAATAATACAAAAAAGGAACGAAGATTAACTACGTTCCTAACTCTATACTATACCGGCGGCCGGGGTCGAACCGGCACGTCCTTGCGGACACTGGATTTTGAGTCCAGCGCGTCTGCCAATTCCGCCACGCCGGCAAATAGTAACTGGGGTAGCTGGATTCGAACCAACGCATGAGGGAGTCAAAGTCCCTTGCCTTACCGCTTGGCTATACCCCAATAATATAAAATAGGCGAGTGATGGGGATCGAACCCACGCATGCCAGAGCCACAATCTGGTGTGTTAACCACTTCACCACACCCGCCATAATTCTATTAACACGGGCAGTAGGAATTGAACCCACACTGAAGGTTTTGGAGACCTTAGTTCTACCTTTAAACTATGCCCGTAAAATGGAAGGGGAGGGATTCGAACCCCCGAACCCGAAGGAGCGGATTTACAGTCCGCCGCGTTTAGCCTCTTCGCTACCCTTCCAAAATATATAAATGGCGCGAGACGGAATCGAACCGCCGACACATGGAGCTTCAATCCATTGCTCTACCAACTGAGCTACCGAGCCTTATTGCGGGAGCAGGATTTGAACCTACGACCTTCGGGTTATGAGCCCGACGAGCTACCGAGCTGCTCCATCCCGCGTTAATAAAAAGGAGGATGTGGGATTCGAACCCACGCACGCTTTTACACGCCTGACGGTTTTCAAGACCGTTCCCTTCAGCCGGACTTGGGTAATCCTCCAAAATAGTTTATACGGGAATAAACCGTGTCCTCTTAGTGAAAAGATAATATTTCAATCCTCTAATAATGGACTAAACACTATGGGCACGAGTGGACTCGAACCACCGACCTCACGCTTATCAGGCGTGCGCTCTAACCACCTGAGCTACGCGCCCAAGTTAAAAACTTGGTACAAAGAACAAAGTTCAAAGCGGGTGACGAGAATCGAACTCGCGACAACAGCTTGGAAGGCTGTAGTTTTACCACTAAACTACACCCGCTAAAA
>ASZZ01000015.1 GCA_000430305.1 Streptococcus mitis 17/34 | reverse complement strand
ATATTGGACCGTTTTTTGTATATTGCGATTTATTTACATTGAATAAAAATATAAAATTTTCTATATTCAGATATTCTGTTTTAATACTGAATCAAACCATTGCTGAATCACAACGATAGCTAAAACTCACTATTAAATTTTAATGTATATAATTCCACTAGGATATTACATGAGTAGATTGGCAAGAAAAACCCACAAACAATAAGATTCGTGAATTTATTATAATGATGAGGGAGAGATAACATTATATAGCGTTTACTTTTTCACATTACGACACAATCTTTTTTGTCGATATAGTCGATATATTAGTGTAGTAGATAGCTAGTCCACTTTCTTTCCATTACGACGGCAAAGAGGCTGAGCAAAAAAACAATTTCAGGAGACAACGAAGTCAATCATCCCACAATAAAACGCATAATATCAAGATCAGTACATTCAATACCTGATATTATGCGCTTTTTAATTTTAAAGACTTTTCCCCACACTCTTTGCCTAGTAAAGTACTTAGGTAAACCGATTGTTACATTACAACACGGAGTTTAGCAAATCGATCATATTTGCCAAACGAAGTTAGTGAGATAGGCAGACACTTTGCTTCCTTGCCATTACAACGGAAAAATCCACGAATCAAAACCATTCGCGAATTTTTCCTAATGAAGCGTTTAGGTAAACAGCAATAGCAGTTACCGATTATTAGATTACGACACAGATTTTGGGAAATCGATTCCATTTGCCAAACGTAGTTAGTGAGATAGGCCGACACTTTGCTTCCTTGCCATTACGACGGAAAATCCACGAATCAAAACCATTCGCGGATTTTTCCTAATGAAGCATTTAGGTAAACAGCAATAGCAGTTACCGATTATTAGATTACGACACTGAGTTACATTTTTTCTTCCAACTCTACGTCTGGATACTTGTCTGCAAACCAGCGAAGGGCAAAGTCATTTTCAAAGAGGAAGACTGGTTGGTCAAAACGGTCTTTGGCCAAGATATTTCGACTTGACGACATCCGTTCATCCAAGTCCTCAGGCTTGATCCAACGAACAGTCTTTTTACCCATTGGGCTCATGACTACTTCCGCATTATACTCGCCTTCCATGCGGTGCTTAAAGACTTCAAACTGAAGTTGACCAACAGCGCCTAGCATGTACTCACCTGTTTGGTAATTCTTATAAAGCTGAACGGCTCCTTCTTGCACCAATTGTTCAATCCCCTTGTGGAAGGATTTTTGCTTCATGACATTCTTAGCAGAAACCTTCATGAAAATCTCAGGGGTAAAGGTTGGTAGCGGTTCAAATTCAAACTTGTTTTTCCCAACTGTCAAGGTATCCCCAACTTGATAAGTACCTGTATCGTAAACCCCGATAATATCACCTGCCACGGCATTGGTCACATTCTCACGACTTTCCGCCATAAACTGAGTGACATTCGACAATTTAGCTCCCTTACCAGTACGAGGCAGATTGACACTCATACCGCGCTCAAATTCACCCGATACGATACGGACAAAGGCAATACGGTCACGGTGACGAGGGTCCATGTTGCTTGGATTTTAAAGACAAATCCTGAGAAATCCTTGTCATAAGGATCCACAATTTCGCCATCTGTTTTCTTGTGACCATGTGGTTCTGGAGCAAACTTAAGGAAGGTTTCAAGGAAGGTCTGCACACCAAAGTTTGTCAAAGCTGAACCGAAGAAGACTGGTGTCAATTCTCCAGCCAGAATGGCTTCCTCTGAAAACTCATTCCCAGCTTCATTTAAAAGTTCAATATCATCTTTGACTTGCTCGTAGAAAGGATTGCTTCCAAAAAGCTTGTCTCCATCTTCTAGGCTAGCAAAACGCTCATCACCCTTGTAAAGTTCCAAGCGTTGGTTATAGAGGTCATACAAGCCCTCAAAGGCTTTCCCCATCCCGATTGGCCAGTTCATCGGATAGCTCGCAATACCCAAGACTTCTTCCAATTCTTGCAAGAGGTCCAGCGGCTCACGACCATCACGGTCAAGCTTGTTCATAAAGGTAAAGACTGGAATGCCACGATGTTTCACAACCTCAAACAATTTCTTGGTTTGGGCCTCGATACCTTTGGCAGAGTCCACGACCATAACCGCAGCATCCACCGCCATCAAGGTACGATAGGTATCTTCTGAGAAGTCCTCGTGCCCTGGTGTATCTAGGATATTCACGCGCTTACCATCGTAGTCAAACTGCATAACAGATGAAGTAACAGAAATCCCACGTTGCTTCTCAATATCCATCCAGTCAGACTTGGCAAAAGTCCCAGTTTTCTTTCCTTTTACGGTACCAGCCTCACGAATCTCGCCCCCAAAGTAGAGCAACTGCTCAGTAATGGTTGTTTTCCCCGCGTCCGGGTGAGAGATGATGGCAAAGGTACGACGTTTCTTAATTTCTTCTTGAATATTCATAAGTTCTCTTTCTTTGATTCTCTATTTTTCTTGTTTCAATAGCTAAGAATGATTTCTACATTGGATTTTACCATTCCTTTCAACACTTCATTATATCGGATTTTAGCATTTTTTTCAATTTCTATTTCTTTTCAGTTCCGCCTCCCTTATTTATAGGAAAATATGGTAAAATAGAACAGACTAAAAATCATCATTTCACGAAAGGATGCAAGATGAAAATTACGCAAGAAGAGGTAACACACGTTGCCAATCTTTCAAAATTAAGATTCTCTGAAGAAGAAACTGCTGCCTTTGCGACAACCTTGTCTAAAATTGTTGACATGGTTGAATTGCTGGGCGAAGTCGACACAACTGGTGTCGTACCTACTACGACCATGGCTGATCGCAAGACTGTACTCCGCCCTGATGTGGCCGAAGAAGGAACAGACCGCGATCGCCTGTTTAAAAACGTACCTGAAAAAGACAACTACTATATCAAGGTACCAGCTATCCTAGACGATGGAGGAGATGCCTAATGACTTTCAACAATAAAACAATTGAAGACTTGCACAATCTCCTTGTTTCTAAGGAAATTTCTGCAACTGAATTGACCCAAGCAACGCTTAAAGATATCCAATCTCGCGAGACAGCTATCAACGCTTTTGTCACCATCGCTGAAGAGCAAGCCCTTGCGCAAGCTAAGGCTATTGATGAAGCTGGAATTGACGCTGACAATGTCCTTTCAGGAATTCCGCTTGCTGTTAAGGATAATATCTCTACAGATGGTATCCTCACAACTGCAGCCTCAAAAATGCTCTACAACTACGAGCCAATCTTTGATGCGACTGCGGTTGCCAATGCAAAAGCTAAAGGCATGATTGTTGTCGGAAAAACCAACATGGACGAATTTGCCATGGGTGGTTCAGGTGAAACTTCACACTACGGAGCAACTAAAAACGCTTGGGACCACAGCAAAGTTCCTGGTGGCTCATCTAGTGGTTCTGCCGCAGCTGTAGCTTCTGGGCAAGTCCGCTTGTCACTTGGTTCTGATACTGGTGGTTCTATCCGCCAACCTGCTGCCTTCAACGGGATCGTTGGTCTCAAACCAACCTACGGAACAGTTTCTCGTTTCGGTCTCATTGCCTTCGGTAGCTCATTAGACCAGATTGGACCTTTTGCTCCTACTGTTAAGGAAAACGCCCTCTTACTCAACGCTATTGCTAGCGAAGATGCTAAAGACTCTACTTCTGCTCCTGTCCGCATTGCCGACTTTACTTCAAAAATCGGCCAAGACATCAAGGGTATGAAAATCGCTTTGCCTAAGGAATACCTTGGTGAAGGGATTGACCCAGAGGTGAAGGAAACTATTCTGAACGCAGCTAAACACTTTGAAAAACTTGGTGCTATTGTCGAAGAAGTCAGCCTCCCTCACTCTAAATACGGTGTTGCCGTTTACTACATCATCGCTTCATCTGAAGCTTCATCAAACTTGCAACGCTTTGACGGTATCCGTTACGGCTACCGCGCAGAGGATGCGACTAATCTTGATGAAATCTATGTAAACAGCCGTAGCCAAGGTTTCGGTGAAGAGGTAAAACGTCGTATCATGCTAGGTACTTTCAGCCTTTCATCAGGTTACTACGATGCCTACTACAAGAAAGCTGGTCAGGTCCGTACCCTTATCATTCAAGATTTCGAAAAAGTCTTTGCGGATTATGACTTGATTTTGGGACCAACTGCTCCAAGCGTTGCCTATGACTTGGATTCACTCAACCACGACCCAGTTGCTATGTACTTGGCTGACCTCTTGACCATCCCAGTCAACTTGGCAGGTCTCCCAGGAATTTCGATTCCTGCTGGATTCTCTCAAGGTCTACCTGTCGGTCTGCAATTGATTGGTCCTAAGTACTCTGAGGAAACCATTTACCAAGCTGCTGCTGCCTTTGAAGCAACAACAGACTACCACAAACAACAACCCGTGATTTTTGGAGGTGACAACTAATGAACTTTGAAACAGTCATTGGACTTGAAGTCCACGTAGAGCTCAACACCAATTCAAAAATCTTCTCACCTACTTCTGCCCACTTTGGAAATGACCAAAATGCCAACACCAACGTGATTGACTGGTCTTTCCCTGGAGTACTACCCGTTCTCAATAAAGGTGTTGTCGATGCCGGTATCAAGCTGCTCTTGCCCTCAATATGGACATCCACAAAAAGATGCACTTTGACCGCAAGAATTACTTCTATCCTGACAATCCCAAAGCCTACCAAATTTCTCAGTTTGATGAGCCAATCGGTTATAACGGCTGGATTGAAGTCGAGTTAGAAGACGGTACAACTAAGAAAATCGGTATCGAGCGCGCCCACTTGGAAGAAGACGCTGGTAAAAACACCCACGGTACAGATGGCTACTCTTATGTTGACCTTAACCGCCAAGGGGTGCCATTGATTGAGATTGTATCTGAAGCGGACATGCGCTCACCAGAAGAAGCCTACGCTTATCTAACCGCCCTCAAGGAAGTCATCCAGTACGCTGGTATTTCTGACGTTAAGATGGAAGAAGGTTCTATGCGTGTGGATGCTAACATCTCTCTTCGTCCTTATGGTCAAGAAAAATTCGGTACCAAGACTGAGTTGAAGAACCTCAACTCCTTCTCAAACGTTCGCAAGGGGCTTGAATACGAAGTCCAACGTCAGGCTGAAATCCTACGCTCAGGTGGTCAAATCCGCCAAGAAACACGCCGTTACGATGAAGCCAACAAGGCAACCATCCTCATGCGTGTTAAGGAAGGTGCTGCTGACTACCGTTACTTCCCAGAACCAGACCTACCCCTCTTTGAAATCTCAGATGAGTGGATTGAGGAAATGCGTACTGAATTGCCAGAGTTTCCAAAAGAACGCCGTGCACGCTACGTGGCTGACCTTGGCTTGTCAGACTACGATGCTAGCCAGTTGACTGCAAACAAGGTCACTTCTGACTTCTTTGAAAAAGCTGTTGCCCTCGGTGGTGATGCAAAACAAGTCTCTAACTGGCTCCAAGGGGAAGTCGCTCAATTCTTGAACGCTGAAGGTAAGACACTGGAACAAATCGAATTAACACCAGAAAACTTGGTTGAAATGATTGCCATCATCGAAGATGGTACTATCTCTTCTAAGATTGCCAAGAAAGTCTTTGTCCACCTGGCTAAAAATGGTGGTGGCGCTCGTGAATACGTGGAGAAAGCAGGTATGATTCAAATCTCAGATCCAGCTGTCTTGATTCCAATTATCCACCAAGTCTTTGCCGATAACGAAGCCGCAGTTGCCGACTTCAAGTCAGGTAAACGTAATGCAGATAAGGCCTTCACAGGATTCCTTATGAAAGCAACCAAAGGCCAAGCCAACCCACAAGTCGCCCTTAAACTCCTTGCACAGGAATTGGCGAAGTTGAAAGAAGAGTAATATGTAACAGAAACCAGCCCTGAGGTTGGTTTTTTTCGATCCTACCATCTCCCAATAACTATTTTGGCTTTATTTCCAGAAGATTTTATGGTAAAATGAAGAGTAATAATATTTATTAAAGAGGTAAAAACATGATTGAAGCAAGCAAATTGAAAGCTGGTATGACATTTGAAACTGCAGACGGAAAATTGATCCGCGTTTTGGAAGCTAGCCACCACAAACCAGGTAAAGGGAACACGATCATGCGTATGAAATTGCGTGATGTCCGTACTGGTTCTACATTTGACACAAGCTACCGTCCAGAAGAAAAATTCGAACAAGCTATTATCGAGACTGTTCCAGCTCAATACTTGTACAAAATGGATGAAACTGCCTACTTCATGAACACTGAAACTTACGACCAATACGAAATTCCAGTCGTAAACGTTGAAAACGAATTGCTTTACATCCTTGAAAACTCTGATGTTAAAATCCAATTCTACGGAACTGAAGTAATCGGTGTAACTGTACCAACTACTGTTGAATTGACAGTTGCTGAAACACAACCATCTATCAAAGGTGCCACTGTTACAGGTTCTGGTAAACCAGCAACTATGGAAACTGGACTTGTTGTCAACGTTCCTGACTTCATCGAAGCTGGACAAAAATTGATCATCAACACTGCAGAAGGAACTTACGTTTCTCGTGCCTAATCTCTAGAAAGAGGTCATTCTATGGGAACTGAAGAACAATTTGGCGAAATCGTTATCGCTCCACGTGTACTTGAAAAAATCATTGCCATCGCAACTGCTAAAGTTGATGGTGTCCATTCATTTTCAAATAAATCCGTATCTGATACCCTATCAAAACTCTCTCTTGGTCGTGGCGTCTACTTAAAAGAAAGCAACGAAGAACTAACTGCTGACATCTACCTCTACCTTGAGTATGGTGTGAAAGTACCAAAAGTGGCTCTTGCTATTCAAAAAGCGGTCAAAGATGCTGTCCATGATATGGCAGATGTGGAACTTGCTGCTGTCAATATCCATGTTACAGGAATTGTTCCAGACAAAACACCAAAACCTGAGTTGAAAGATCTATTTAACGAGGACTTCCTCAATGACTAGTCCATTATTAGAATCTAGACGCGAACTTCGTAAATGTGCTTTTCAAACTCTCATGAGCCTTGAATTTGGCACAGACATGGAAACAGCTTGTCGCTTTGCCTACACACATGACCGTGAAGATGAAGATGTACAAATTCCAGCCTTTCTTCTGAACTTGGTTTCTGGTGTTCAAGCTCAAAAAGACGAGTTGGATAAACAAATCAACCAGCACCTCAAGTCCGGCTGGACAGTTGAACGCTTGACCTTGGTCGAAAAAAACTTACTACGCTTGGGTATCTTTGAAATCACTTCATTTGATACACCTCAGCTGGTAGCAGTCAATGAAGCCATTGAACTTGCCAAGAATTTTTCAGATCAAAAATCAGCCCGCTTTATCAACGGACTGCTTAGTCAATTTGTAACTGAAGAAAATGAATAATCAAAAAGGTGTTTGGTCTTCCAAGCACCTTTTGTTGTGTCCTCGACACAGAGTAAGAATCTCAAAAAAACTAGAACTGACTGCTAGTTCTAGTTTTTGCGTATTCTGAAGAATTATACTCAATGAAAATCAAAGAGCAAACTAGGAAGCTAGCCGTAGGCAGTACTTGAGTACGGCAAGGCGAAGCTGACGTGGTTTGAAGAGATTTTCGAAGAGTATTAGTATTTTCTAAATCGTTGATAACGTTCTTCCAACAACTCTTCTAACGGTTTTTGTGAGAGTATAGCTAGCTCATCTTGAAGTTCTTTTTTGACAGTCTTAATCAGTTCTTTACTAGAAAGTCCTGCTTCAGAAATCACCTTGTCCACCACGTCCATTTCTAACAACTCGTGTGAAGTGATTTTCATCAGTTCTGCTGCTTCCATAGCACGACTGCCATCCTTCCATAGAATGGAAGCAAAGCCTTCTGGGCTGAGAATCGCATAGATAGAATTTTCCAACATCCAGACACGGTCTGAGACTGCTAGAGCCAGAGCCCCACCTGAACCACCTTCACCGATAATGATTGCGATAATAGGAACTTTTAGGTCACTCATTTCCATGAGATTACGAGCAATAGCTTCTCCCTGTCCACGTTCTTCCGCCCCCACACCAGGATAGGCACCTGCAGTATTGATAAAGGTCACAACTGGACGGCCAAACTTTTCAGCCTGTTTCATCAATCGTAGGGCCTTGCGATAGCCTTCTGGATGCGGTTGTCCAAAATTCCGTTTGAGGTTGTCTTGTAAACTCTTGCCTTTTTGGATACCAATCACTGTTACAGCTTGATCTCCAAGCCAGCCGATACCACCAACAACTGCACCATCATCTCGGAAAGAACGATCACCATGTAACTGGATAAATTCATCAAAAATGCCTGTCGCAAAGTCCAAGGTTGTCAAACGACTCTGCTCACGCGCTTCTCTGACTATTTTTGCAATATTCATCTAGGACTCCCTCCGTGCAATCTGACTAGGCTAGCAATGGTATCCGGCAAGTCTCTTCTTTTGACAATAGCATCCACAAAGCCATGCTCCAATAGGAATTCTGCCTTTTGGAAATCCTCAGGCAAGCTTTCACGAACCGTATTTTCAATCACACGACGCCCAGCAAAACCAACCAAGCTCTGTGGTTCAGCTAAAATGATATCCCCTTCCATAGCGAAAGAAGCTGTCACACCACCTGTCGTTGGATCTGTCAAAATGGTCAGATAAAAGAGTCCTGCATTTGAATGGCGTTTAACTGCTGCAGAGATCTTGGCCATCTGCATGAGACTCATGATTCCTTCCTGCATACGGGCTCCACCAGAGGCTGTGAAGAGAACAACTGGTAACTGTTCAACAGTCGCATACTCAAACAAACGAGTAATTTTTTCCCCTACAACTGTACCCATAGAAGCCATGATAAAGTTGGAATCCATAATCCCAAGAGCCACAGTCTGACCTTTTATAAGAGCAGTTCCTGTCACAACGGCTTCATCCAGACCTGTTTTTTCACGCATGGTTGCTAGCTTCTTTTGATAGCCAGGGAAATGCAAGGGATCCTTGCTTTCAATCCCCGTAAACAATTCCTTGAAGGTACCCATATCAATCGTCAAAGCCAAGCGTTCTTGGGCAGAAATACGAAAGGTATAGCTACAGTGCGGACAGATACGCTCACTTCCCAGATCCTTCTGGTAGATGGTATGCTTACAGCTCGGACACTGGGAGAATAATTCATCTGGAACCTCTGGCTTGGCTTGAGGTTTTTCCCTAACCGAACGATTGGGATTAATTCGAATATACTTATCTTTTTTACTAAATAGAGCCATTGATTCCCCTTTTCGGTTTAAACTCTTGAGGTCATTTTATTCTTTTTCTTGATATTTAGGTAAGAAGGTTTCCATCAAGAAGGAAGTATCATAATCTCCAGCAATGACATTGCGATCTGAAATGAGGTCAAGCTGGAAATCAGCATTGGTCTGCACCCCTTCAATCTCTAGTTCATAGAGGGCACGTTGCATTTTCATCAAGGCATCAAAACGATTTTCGCCGTGGACGATGATTTTAGCAATCATACTATCATAATAAGGCGGAATGGTGTAGCTGGATAAACTGCTGAATCCACGCGCAAGCCAACTCCCCCACTTGGCAAATAGAGATTGGTAATCTTACCTGGACTTGGAGCAAAGTTGAAGGCTGGATTTTCTGCATTGATCCGACACTCGATGGCATGACCACGTAGGACAATATCTTCTTGCTTAACAGACAGAGGCTGACCTGCCGCAATGCGAATCTGTTCCTTAACGATATCAACACCTGAAACAAATTCTGTTACTGGGTGTTCTACTTGTACACGAGTATTCATCTCCATAAAATAGAATTTACCACTGGCTTCATCAAGAAGAAACTCAATGGTCCCTGCATTCTCATAGCCAACAGACTCTGCAGCTCGAACAGCAGCAGCACCAATTTCATTGCGTAGCGTTTTTCCGATTGCAATCGAAGGACTTTCTTCCAAAACCTTTTGGTTATTCCGTTGAAGAGAACAATCCCGTTCCCCCAAGTGGATTACATTTCCGTGTTCATCTCCTAGGATTTGAACCTCAATATGACGAGCTGGATAGATAACCCGTTCTATGTACATGGCACCATTGCCATAATTGGCCTTAGCTTCACTAGAGGCAGTTTCAAAGGCTGCAACGAGGTCTTCTGGTTTTTCAACCTTACGAATCCCTTTACCGCCACCACCTGCTGAAGCCTTGAGCATCACAGGATAGCCAATTTTTTCAGCAACAATCAAGGCTTCCTCAGAGTTATGCACTTCTCCATCTGAACCTGGAATGACAGGTACACCTGCTTTGATCATCTGAGCACGTGCATTGATTTTATCCCCCATCATATCCATAACATGAGCAGATGGACCGATAAATTTGATGCCCACTTCTTCACACATAGTTGCAAATTTGGAATTTTCACTGAGAAATCCAAAACCTGGGTGAATGGCTTCTGCCTCAGTCAAGACTGCAGCTGATAAAACCGCATTAATATTGAGATAAGACTCAGTTGCCTTACCAGGACCGATACAAACCGCTTCATCTGCTAAAAGCGTATGAAGGGCTTCCTTATCGGCAGTTGAATAGACCGCTACCGTCGCAATCCCCAATTCACGCGCCGCACGAATAATACGAACCGCAATTTCACCGCGATTGGCAATTAAAATTTTTCGAAACATGGAGAACCTCCTTAGTTCCCTATTGCAAAGGTAAGAGCACCACTGGCTGCAAGCTTGCCATCCACTTCAGCCTTTGCTTCAACCACAGCGATGGTACCGCGACGTTTTACAAAAGTCGCCGTCATAACCAATTGGTCGCCTGGTACAACTTGCTTCTTGAATTTAACCTTGTCCATACCAGCGTAAAAGACCAGTTTTCCTTTATTTTCAGGTTTTGACAACTCCAAGACACCAGCTGTTTGCGCCAAGGCTTCCATGATCAGAACACCTGGCATAACTGGGTATTGAGGAAAATGGCCGTTAAAGAAGGGCTCATTGATGGTCACATTTTTGATGGCAACAATGGTGTCTTCGCTCACTTCCAAGACACGGTCTACTAGGAGCATGGGATAGCGGTGGGGAAGGGCTTCTTTGATTCCTTGAATATCGATCATTTGATACGTACCAATCCTTTACCAAACTCAACCATTTCTTCGTTAGAAATGAGAATTTCTGTTACCACACCATCCTTAGGTGCAGGAATTTCATTCATGACTTTCATGGCTTCGATAATGACCAATGTTTGACCTTTTTTGACACTATCACCAACTGTAACGAAGGCAGGTTTATCAGGACCAGCAGACAAGTAAGCCACCCCAACAAGTGGGCTCTCTACAATATCTCCCTCAGCAGCCACACTTGCTTCAACTGAAGCAGGAACTTCTTCCACTACAGTTTCTATTGAAGCAGATGAAGGAGCTACTGGACTTGGTGTTGCTAGAACGGGCGCTGGAGCGACTTGAGATGCAACTTCAGGCACAAGTCTAGCTTCATTCTTGCTAAACTGCAACTCATCCGTCCCATTTTTATAAGAAAATTCTCTCAAACTTGACTGGTCAAATTGGGCCATCAAGTCTTTAATATCATTTAAATTCATACTTATTTATTCTCCCAACGTTTGAAAGCAAGAACTGCATTGTGACCACCAAAACCAAAGGTATTTGAAATAGCGTATGGAATTTCTTGCTCCAAGCCTTGTCCATAAACGACATTGGCTTCGATATAATCTGATACTTCACTTGTTCCAGCTGTCATTGGTACAAAGTTATGACGCATAGCTTCAATTGTGACGATAGCTTCTACCGCACCTGCAGCACCCAGCAAATGTCCTGTGAAGGACTTGGTTGATGATACAGGTACTTCCTTACCAAGAACAGCTACGATAGCACCACTTTCTCCTTTTTCATTAGCAGGAGTTGACGTTCCGTGAGCATTGACATAGGCTACTTGCTCTGGGGAAATCTCAGCTTCTTCCAAGGCTAATTTGATGGCTTGATAGCTCCCTGACCTTCTGGATGAGGAGAAGTCATGTGGTAGGCATCACAGGTATGTCCATAACCAACCACTTCAGCAAGGATAGTTGCCCCACGTTTTTCCGCGTGTTCAAGGCTTTCAAGAACCAACATGCCTGAACCTTCTCCCATGACAAAACCGTTACGATCTTTATCAAATGGAATAGAAGCACGACTTGGATCCTCTGTAGTAGAGAGAGCTGTTAGGGCTTGGAAACCAGCAATAGCAAAAGGTGTAATAGAAGCTTCTGAACCACCTACCAACATAACATCTTGGAAACCAAACTTAATCGAGCGGAAGGCATCTCCAATCGCATCATTTGATGAAGCGCAAGCAGTATTGATGGATTTACAAACACCGTTTGCTCCAAAACGCATAGCAACATTTCCTGAAGCCATATTTGGCAAGGCTTTTGGAAGAGTCAATGGTTTCACACGTTTTGGTCCTTTATCATGGAGGCGAAGCACTTGATCTTCAATTTCCTTGATTCCACCAATACCAGAGGCAACGATAACACCAAAACGATCTTTATCAAGAGCCTCTACATCCAAATTGGCATGATTAACAGCTTCTTGGGCTGCATACAAGGCATATAAAGAATAGTTATCAAAACGATTGGTATCTTTCTTTACAAAGTATTTATCAAAAGGAAAATCTTGGACTTCTGCCGCATTATGCACATCAAAGTCACTATGATCAAATTTTGTAATTGGACCAATTCCGATTTTTCCACTTGTCAAACTATTCCAAAATTCTTCTGGTGTATTTCCGATTGGAGATGTCACTCCATAACCTGTTACTACTACACGATTTAGTTTCATCTTTTTTACCTCTAGCTTCTGCTACATACTGAGGCCACCATCAATGGCAACCACTTGACCAGTTAGATAATCTTGGCCTGCTAAAAATACTGTCAAATCTGCAACCTGTTCTGCCTGCCCAAATTCTTTCATAGGAATTTGCGCCAGCATAGCATCTTTTACCTTGTCTGATAGGACTGCTGTCATATCGGATTCAATCATTCCAGGTGCGATAGCATTAACCCTGATATTGCGATTAGCCACTTCACGCGCCACAGACTTGGTAAAACCAATCAAACCAGCCTTAGAAGCAGCATAGTTAGCTTGACCAATATTTCCCATCAAACCAACAACACTAGACATATTAATGATAGCACCTTCTCTGGCTTTTATCATCGGTTTCAAGACTGATTGTGTCATATTAAAGGCACCAGTCAGGTTAACCTTGAGCACTTTCTCAAAATCCGCTTCTGTCATCTTGAGCATCAGAGTATCTTGGGTAATCCCTGCATTGTTAACCAAAACATCTACTGAACCCAGCTCTGCAATAGCTTGCTCAACCATACGCTTAGCGTCTGCAAAATCTGACACGTCTCCTGATATAGGAACTACCTTGACACCGTAGTCTGCAAACTCAACGAGTAATTCTTCTGAGATAGACCCACGACTATTTAGTACGATATGAGCTCCTGCTTGAGCAAACTTGTGTGCAATGGCAAGACCAATTCCACGACTCGAACCTGTAATAAAGATATTTTTATTTTTTAGTTGCATTCTTTTCTCCTGTTTCCTCTTGTATTTATGGGAGAAGGGATTACCTGTTTTCTAGAAGAGCTTCCAAACTCGCCTGATCTTCAACATTGGCTAGTTTAGCTGTCTTATCAATTTTTTTCACAAAGCCTGACAAAACTTTCCCGGGTCCAATCTCGATAAAGTTGGTTACGCCTGCTTCTTGCATAACTGCAATACTCTCATAGAAACGAACTGGTTCCTTGACTTGACGTGTCAAAAGTTGAGCGATGTCTTTTGTTTGCATAACAGCAGCTTCTGTATTACCAACTAGGGGACAAGTAAAATCTGAAAAACTTACTTGAGCTAGAGTTTCAGCTAGTTTTTGGCTAGCAGGCTCAAGGAGAGCGGTATGAAAGGGACCTGACACCTTGAGAGGAATCAAGCGCTTAGCACCAGCTTCCTGCAAGAGTTCAACAGCTCTGTCAACTGCAACCACTTCTCCACCAATCACGATTTGTGCAGGTGTATTATAGTTAGCTGGGGTAACTACTCCAAATTCAGAAGCTTTTCGACAGACTTCTTCAATAACCTCTACTGGCGTATTGAGAACTGCTACCATTTTGCCAGAACCAGCAGGGGTCGCTTCTTCCATATAGGATCCACGCTTAGCAACCAAAGCTACTGCATCTTCAAAATCCAAGGCACCGCTGGCCACTAGGGCAGAGTATTCTCCAAGAGACAAACCAGCAACCATATCGGCTGATAGCCCTTCTCTTGCAATAAACGGTAGATAGCAACCGAAGTCGCTAGAATAGCTGGTTGCGTATAGCGAGTCTGATTGAGTTTTTCTTCTTCTGTATCAATGAGATGACGCAAATCATAACCGAGTATCTGACTAGCTTGATCAATCGTTTCTTTGACAATCGTATACTGATCATAAAGGTCCCGTCCCATCTCTAGATACTGGGCACCTTGACCAGCAAATAAAAAGGCTGTTTTAGTCATTTCTTACAACTCCTGCCCAACGAGAGGCTTCTTCTTGAATTTTCTTAGCAGCTCCGTAATACAAATCTTTTAGGATTTCTTCAGCTGTCTCTTCTTTGGAAACAATCCCCGCAATTTGACCTGCCATGACAGATCCACCATCCACATCTCCATGAACAACTGCTTTGGCTAGGGCACCTGCTCCCATTTGTTCAAAGATTTCCAAATCAGGATTTTCCTGTTTAAAGGCATCTTTCTCAGCTTTTTCAAAATCACGAGTCAACTGATTTTTAATAGCTCGGACTGCATGCCCAAAGTGTTGAGCTGAAATCGTAGTATCAATATCTCTAGCTTTTAAAATCTTGGCCTTGTAATTTGGATGGGCATTAGACTCTTTGGCAACGACAAAACGCGTTCCAACCTGAACAGCCTCTGCACCTAGCATAAATCCAGCCGCAGCACCTTCACCATCCGCAATCCCTCCTGCAGCAATAACAGGAATAGATACAGCAGCAACTACCTGACGCACCAAGGTCATGGTTGTTAATTTGCCAATGTGCCCCCCAGCTTCCATTCCTTCTGCAATAACAGCGTCCGCACCGATTTTTTCCATGCGTTTAGCTAGGGCAACACTAGGTACAACAGGAATAACTGTAATACCAGCTTCATGGAAGCGTTCCATGTATTTACCAGGATTTCCTGCTCCTGTTGTAACCACTTTAACACCTTCCTCGATAACGAGATCCACAATATCTTCCACAAAGGGAGATAAAAGCATGATGTTGACACCAAAGGGTTTATCCGTCAATGATTTGATCTTATCAATATTAGCCTTGACAACTTCTTTAGGGGCATTTCCCCCACCGATAATGCCTAGTCCTCCAGCCTTGGAAACAGCTCCTGCCAAATCACCATCAGCAACCCAAGCCATTCCTCCTTGGAAAATAGGATAATCAATGTTCAATAATTCTGTAATACGCGTTTTCATAGTCCCTCCATCATTTCTTGCTTACGTAATAGTTCGATACTGTCATAATTTGAAAATCAAACTATTACCTAAACAAGAGGGAGCGGGTTCCCCTACTCCTTCTATTTGTATTCTGCTTATTTTGTTTGCTCTTCAACATAGGCAACCAAGTCACCAACTGTTTTCAAGTCATCTTCTGCTTCGATTTGGATATCAAAAGCATCTTCGATTTCTGAGATTACTTGGAACAAGTCCAATGAATCTGCGTCCAAATCATCAAAAGTTGATTCAAGTGTTACTTCTGATGCGTCTTTCCCAAGTTCTTCAACGATAATTTCTTGTACTTTTTCAAATACTGCCATGATAGGACTCCTTTAAAATAAATAGTTTTTTATAACAATGTGTTCACCACATGATTACCTAAATTGTAAGAATGAGCGTGCCCCAGGTCAAGCCTCCACCGAAGCCTGATAAAAGAACAGTCTGGCTACCGTCTAAACGGATGAGGCCTTGTTCAACACACTCTGAAAGTAAAATCGGGATACTTGCTGCACTGGTATTTCCATACTCCATCATATTGGCTGGAAGTTTGTCTCGGTCAACACCAATTTTTCTAGCCATCTTATCCAAGATACGGTCATTAGCCTGATGAAGTAGCAGATAATCCAAGTCTGTCGCATCTATAGGAGACTCATCAATAGTCTGTTTGATAGACTTGGCTACATCTCGAATAGCAAAATCAAAGACTGCGCGCCCATCCATCTTCAAAAATGAATCTGCATTTTCTTGATCTGAAAATGGAGAATGCAAGCCTGAATGTCCATAGGTCAGACACTCACTACGACTCCCATCGCTATTGAGACTCTCAGCTAAGAAATGCTCTTGCTCGCTAGCTTCTAGCAAGACTCCGCCAGCACCATCTCCAAACAAGACAGCTGTTGATCGATCTGACCAATCGACTGCCTTAGAGAGGGTTTCACTACCAATCACCAAGCCTTTTTGAAAGCGACCAGAAGCGATAAACTTTTCAGCAGTTGAAAGAGCAAATACAAATCCACTACAAGCAGCTGTTAGGTCAAAAGCAAAAGCTTTTTTGCAGCAATATTAGCTTGGACACGAGCAGCTGTAGAGGGCATCATAGAATCTGGAGTGATGGTAGCTAGGATGATAAAATCCAGCTCTTCTCCTGTGATTCCAGCTTTTGCCATTAGTTTCTTAGCAACTTCTGTAGCCAAATCACTAGTAGATTCTGTTCTTGAAATATGCCTTTGTCGTATTCCCGTCCGACTTGAAATCCACTCATCATTGGTATCCATAATCTGGGCCAAATCATGATTTGTAACCACTTGCTCTGGCACATAATGAGCAACCTGGCTTATTTTTGCAAAAGCCATTATTTCAAATCCTCCAAAAATTGATAAAGTTTCGTCAAACCTTTGCTCATAACTTCAGTTTCTTCCTTGCTCATACCGTCAATAATATTTTCAACCATGGCCTTATGGAAGCGTTTATGTAGTCTATGAACCAAGCGACCCTTCTTTGTCAAATGCAGATGCACCACACGACGATCCTGCTCTGAGCGAATGCGTTCAATGTAACCCTTGCGTTCGAGATTATTTAAACTCGTCGTAACAGTCCCAAGAGTCACCATTAACTCTTTCGACACTTGACTTGGCGTCACGTCTGGGAATTTTCCAATTACATCGATTGTATGGACTTCTTTGATGGAGATATCTTTGAAACGACTACCCCTCAAGCTAACTTCCTCGATGACGAGGACATTGTTAAATATAGATGTTAAATATTCATTAATTCGTTGGTAGTCCAATCTCTTTTCCCTCCCTTTCAAAAAACTTTCACAATCAAAACATTTGACAAAGGAATTATATCAAACTTCAAAGAATGGTGCAAGTATTTTCTTATTTTCCAGTAAATTTCGATCTTCTTCTCTCCGAATGGGCCCGAATTCCTTCTTTGAAATCTTCTGTTTGGGCCAAGGATTCCTGTAGGTTCAGTTCTAAAGCAGCATAATCTTGCCAATCTTTAAATTGGCTCTCCCAGACCAACTTCTTGATGGCGGCATAAGAATTAGCTGACCCACGTCTCAATTTTTTAAGAAGCTGTTCTCTCGTTTTTTCAAGTTTATCAGCTTCACAGACGCGGTAAACCAGCCCCCACTCCAGAGCTTTTTCTGCTGTTAGAGCCTCACCTGTCATGGCTAATTGAGTAGCACGAGTCACCCCAATACTACGACTCAAGAGATGAATCCCACCTGCATCTGGAGCCAAACCAACGCCAACAAAGGCTTGGATAAACTTAGCCTTATCGGTCGATAAACAGAAATCTGCAGCAACAGCCATATTTGCTGCAGCACCTGCAACAGCCCCATCAACCTCCATCAAAACAGGTTTGCCTATTTGCTTGATTTTATAAGAAATAGTATTGACCAACTCTGCAATTTTCGTCAATGATGGAATATCATCCTCATCCACTGCCCGCTTCATCTCTACTAGATCTCCCCCAATCGAGAAGACTTTCCCATTGGCGTTGATTAAGATAAAATGCACAGCTGGATCCTCTTGTGCCAGAGTTAGTGCTTCTAAAATTTCCTCACACATAGGAATATGAAAACCATTTGCGACCTCAGGACGATTTAAGGTAAGGGTTGCCAAATCATCTTCAAGCTGATAAATAATGTGTTCCATCAGAACTCCTTTTTATTTCATAAGCTGTTTAAATTATTTTATTTTCAAAGTATATCTTTTTTAAAACTCGAAAGCAAGGAAAAATCAGCTGAAAGTGTCTCAGCCGATACGAAAGACTCGCTTTATCCTAGAAAGCATCTCATTTTCTTCATTGAAAAAAGGCTTTCTTTCTGCTATAATCGTATAAAATACTTACTTTAGGAGTTCTTATGAAAGTTGTTAAATTTGGAGGTAGCTCTCTTGCCTCTGCTGGTCAATTAGAAAAAGTTTTAAACATCGTTAAAAGTGATCCAGAGCGTCGTTTTGTAGTCGTCTCTGCGCCTGGTAAACGCAATGCTGAAGATACTAAGGTTACGGATGCCTTGATTAAATACTACCGCGACTATGTTGCTGGTAATGATATTAGCAAGAGTCAAAGCTGGATTATAGATCGCTATGCTGCCATGGTTAGTGAATTGGGACTGAAACCAGCTGTTCTAGAGAAAATTTCAAAAAGCATTCGTGCCTTGGCCACTCTTCCTATTGAAGAAAATGAATTTCTCTACGATACTTTCCTAGCAGCGGGTGAAAACAACAATGCCAAATTGATTGCTGCCTATTTTAACCAAAACGGTATCGATGCACGCTATGTTCACCCTCGAGAAGCTGGGATTGTGGTAACAAGTGAACCTGGCAACGCTCGCATCGTGCCATCAAGTTATGACAAGATTGAAGAATTGACAAATGCAAATGAAGTACTTGTCATTCCTGGTTTCTTTGGAGTTACTAGGGAAAATCAAATCTGTACCTTCTCACGTGGAGGATCAGACATTACAGGCTCTATCATTGCTGCAGGAGTTAAAGCTGACCTCTATGAAAACTTTACGGATGTTGATGGTATCTTTGCAGCTCACCCAGGAATTATCCACCAACCACACTCGATTCCTGAGTTAACCTACCGTGAAATGCGTGAGTTGGCCTATGCAGGATTCTCAGTCCTTCATGACGAAGCCCTTCTTCCTGCCTACCGCGGAAAAATCCCTCTGGTTATCAAAAATACAAACAACCCTGATCATCCAGGTACTCGTATCGTTCTAAAACACAGTAGTGATGAATTTCCAGTTGTGGGAATTGCTGGTGATTCAGGTTTTGTCAGCATTAACATGTCTAAATACCTCATGAACCGTGAGGTTGGATTTGGTCGCAAGGTTCTGCAAATCCTTGAAGACCTTAACATCGGTTGGGAACACATGCCGACAGGTATCGACGATCTTTCGATTATCCTCCGTTCTCGTGAACTAACTCCTATCAAGGAAGAAGAAATTCTTCGTCAGTTGGTTCAAAAAGCTGAGGTAGACCATGCAGAAATCGAACACGATCTTTCTATCATTATGATTGTTGGAGAAAAAATGAAGAGCCATATCGGAGTGACTGCTACTGCAACACGCGCTCTATCTGAAAACAAGATCAACATCCAGATGATGTCTCAAGGTTCTAGTGAAGTTTCTATCATGTTCGTTGTCAATAAAGACCAAGAAAAAGCAGCTATTAAAGCCCTTTACAGTGCCTTTTTTGGCGAAAGTAAGGAAGACTAGACATGGCCCAATCTCTTAACAAAACAGTGCTTCTCAATACAACAGGCACCTCCTACCTCTCTATAGCTGGAAAAGTTGGGAAATTTCTTGTCGGAGATCAAGCTCTGGAATTTTATCCAGATGTCAATGTCGAACAATTTATCCAGATTCCTTGGAGCCATATCAACCAGATTGGAGCCAATGTCACTGGTCGCAAAATCAGTCGCCACTTCGAAGTCTTTACAGACAAAGGAAAATTCCTCTTTGCTTCAAAAGACTCAGGTGCCATTCTCAAAATTGCACGCGAAAAACTGGGGAATGACAAGGTCGTCAAACTTCCGACCCTGATTCAGACAATTAGCCAAAAATTTAAAAATCTATTTGCAAAAAAGTAGAAACTTTAGTATAATCATAGCAACGGATAAGTAGGTTATCTTCTTCTTTCAGAAAGTCTGCGGGTGCTGCGAGCAGATAGGAGGGATAGGTGAAATTCTACCGTTAGTAACAATTACATACACAATCAAGTGCACACCTGTGAAGTTGGATGGAACCGTGGCCCTGCCACTCCAACGCTTTGTCAGGTGTGCTTTTTTCATAAAGGAGTTCTTATGTTAGATATAAAACGCATTCGTACAGACTTTGATGCTATCGCAGAAAAATTGGCTACACGTGGTGTAGATGCTGCTATCTTGAATGAGATGAAAGAAATCGATGCTAAACGTCGTGACATCTTGGTCAAGGTTGAAACTCTCAAAGCAGAACGAAACACAGTTTCTGCTGAGATTGCCCAAGCCAAACGCAACAAGGAAAATGCAGATGACAAGATTGCTGCTATGCAAAATCTATCTGCTGAAGTAAAAGCTTTGGATGCTGAATTGGCAGAAATCGATGCTAAATTGACAGAATTTACAACGACTCTTCCAAACATCCCAGCTGACAGTGTTCCTGTTGGGGCTGACGAAGACGACAATGTGGAAGTTCGCCGTTGGGGCACTCCACGCGAGTTTGACTTCGAACCAAAAGCTCACTGGGATCTTGGTGAAGATCTTGGTATCCTTGACTGGGAACGCGGTGGTAAGGTAACAGGGGCTCGCTTCCTCTTCTATAAAGGCCTCGGTGCTCGTTTGGAACGTGCTCTCTACAACTTTATGTTGGATGAGCATGCCAAAGAAGGCTATACTGAAGTCATCACACCTTACATGGTTAACCACGATTCTATGTTTGGTACTGGGCAATATCCAAAATTCAAGGAAGATACTTTTGAATTGAGCGATAGCAATTATGTCCTTATTCCTACAGCTGAAGTTCCTCTAACAAACTACTACCGTGATGAAATCCTTGATGGTAAAGACCTGCCGATTTACTTCACTGCTATGAGTCCATCATTCCGTTCTGAGGCTGGTTCAGCTGGTCGTGATACTCGTGGCTTGATTCGTCTGCACCAATTCCACAAGGTTGAAATGGTTAAATTTGCCAAACCAGAAGAATCTTACGAAGAATTGGAAAAAATGACAGCCAACGCTGAAAATATCCTTCAAAAACTCAACCTTCCATACCGTGTCGTTGCTCTCTCTACTGGAGATATGGGCTTCTCAGCTGCGAAGACTTACGACTTGGAAGTTTGGATTCCAGCGCAAAATACTTACCGTGAAATCTCAAGCTGTTCAAACACAGAAGATTTCCAAGCCCGTCGTGCCCAAATCCGTTATCGTGATGAAGCAGATGGCAAGGTGAAACTCCTTCACACCTTGAACGGTTCTGGACTTGCAGTTGGACGTACAGTTGCTGCTATTCTTGAAAACTACCAAAATGCAGATGGTTCTGTAACCATCCCAGAAGCTCTTCGTCCATACATGGGTGGCGCTGAAGTTATCAAACCATAAAAAAAAGGTTTAGCTATTTCTAGCTAGACCTTTTTTCGTAACCAAATCAGATAAGCGCCTAATACAAAGAGTAAAATGGTTAAGCAAATAAGAGTTTCAGCCACTACCAGATAATCCAGAAATGGAAGTTTCAAGATTCCTTGAGCCATCTTGAGCGAGGTAGCCGTGATAATGGTTGGGAAGGTGAGGGCTGAGAAGGCTGGTTGAAAGCCTTGTTTTAAAATATTGGGTAGTCGAGTTAAAACAAAGAAAAAGAAGGATTGAGAAGCCAAAATCATGACGATCAAGAACCAAGTCGGTAGGCTGACTCCTCCAACTCGAACTAGGGAAGCCAAGAGCAGAGAGAAAGGAGCACAGTAGATTCCTTCCTGTCCAAGCATGGCTACAGGGAGTGGATGTTTCTTTAAATCGCTATAAATAAGGGGATAGAGATAGAAAGTCAAGAAAAAACCAAAACCCAAGGTTGCATAGGCAATCTCGATAATGCCTACCAGTGGATAAGTCAAGGCTGCCACTGCTATTCCCACATAGAGAACCGTCCAGCTAGGAGTAGCATGAACCTACGACCCGGCCAAGCAAACTTGAAGGTAAAACCAGCAATCAAGGCCAAATCCAAGAGAAATGAAAACCACCAGATTCCTTGTGCTACCAGAGGAAGCTGAGGGAACACACGAAAGACATAGGTCGATAAAATCATCCAGCCATGGGGAAGGTAGCCATTCCTGACAAAAGAGGGGGCTTGGTCAATTCTTGTTTTGTTTCTTCCCGATTAAGCAGATGAAAGATAAAAAAGTAAATCCACAAAATCAAACCTGACAGACTCAGTATATGTGACAGCACTGGCAACATATCTAAAACGAGATTTCCAGCTCCTGCCAAACCTAGCAAACAACCAGAAAATACTAAGGGGAGTTTTTTCATCCTAACCTCCAATAATCATGTTAGTTTCAGTATAGCATAAAAGCGCTTAAATGAGGACTTAAAAAAACGAAGTCCGTGGATTTCAGACTTCATTTTTTGATCAGATATAAATTAAGCATAAGGTTGCAATTCTGGGTTAATTGGGGTATTGGCTAGATTGTTAGCATAGTTACAGAGGCTTGCTAAGCTGACACCAAGAACCACATCCAAGGCATTTTGGTGGGTATAGCCAACTTCTAAAAACTCAGACAAGGCTTCATCTCCTACACGACCCTTGGTATTGATGACTGCCAAAGTAAACTTAGCTAGGGTATCCAATTTAGAATCTTTTTCAATCGGAGTACGATTACGAAGGGCTTGAAGCAGGTCATCATTCATCTGGATTTGTTTGATTGAAAAGGCTGTGTGACCTGCGACACA
Source organism: Streptococcus mitis 17/34 (assembly GCA_000430305.1). Classification (GTDB taxonomy): domain Bacteria; phylum Bacillota; class Bacilli; order Lactobacillales; family Streptococcaceae; genus Streptococcus; species Streptococcus mitis_AW. The sequence continues at coordinate 20,252 of ASZZ01000015.1, read as the reverse complement.
GAAGGCACAACCATTAGTTACGGCTGCCGTGATTTGCACCACTTCACGCTCAACAGGTGTCAAGCTGTTGCGACGGTTGATAGCTCCGACAGTTCTGTAGGCTTCTAGGGCAGTAGGTGCATTAGCCAAGAGTCCGATTAGATTTGGAATAAAGCCATTGTTGTCTTTTTCTACTGTTTCAAGAACTTCTTTCACTTCTGCTGGTGCTGATTCTACTGTATGGATTGTAAATGTTGTCATCATAAAACCTCTTTTCATTTTGTTGAAACCTAGTCTATCACAGATTCTATACCTTGTATAATATATATTTTAAATTGCACTGATAAAAATTCTTTATGAAAGTAAAAAATCACACGAGCTGTGTGATTTCATTATTTATCAAAATACTTTTTAGTCTCAGCAATAACGACTGGCGACAAGACTAAAAGGGCAATCAAGTTTGGCAGAGCCATCAAGGCATTGACAATATCTGCGATAATCCAAACCATATCCAACTCGATAAATCCTCCCAACAAGACCATGAGCACAAAGACCACACGGTAAAGCCAGATAAAACGAACACCAAAGAGGAACTCGAAACAGCGTTCTCCATAATAGTTCCAACCTAGAATCGTCGTGAAGGCAAAGAGCACAAGGAAAATGGTCAAGAGGGCAGGCCCAAAGTGTGAAAAGACTGTTGAGAAGGCTGACTGAGTCAAAGCTACTCCATTCAAGTCACTATTCCATACTCCAGTCACCAAAATGGTCAAACCAGTTAGAGTACAGATGATGAGGGTATCAATAAAGGTTCCTGTCATGGAAATCAAACCTTGCTCTACTGGTTCATTTGTCTTAGCTGCAGCAGCTGCAATGGGAGCTGAACCCAGACCAGATTCGTTTGAAAAGACACCACGCGCCACACCATTTTGGATAGCCATTCGAATGCTTGCACCGGCAAAGCCACCTACCGCAGCAACTGGACTAAAGGCTGATGTCAAGATTAACGCGATTGTAGCAGGGAGTTTCCCGATATTAAAGAAAATAACTGTAAGAGTTCCTAGAATATAGATGATAGCCATAAAAGGAACAACGGTAGTTGAAACCTTAGAGATGGACTTGAGTCCACCAAAGACTGCAATCGCTACTAAGACCGACAAAACGAGAGCCGTGATAGCTGGCGAAATAGTCGTTGTATTTTGGATAGATTCTGTAATCGAGTTGACTTGGGTGAAGGTTCCGATTCCCAACAAAGCTACTAAGACACCTGCGATAGCAAAGAAGATAGCAAGTGGTCGCCACTTTTCTCCCATCCCCAAAAGTATATAGTGCATGGGACCTCCTGCAACAGCACCGTTATCGTCTTTAGTCCTGTATTTAATGGCTAATAAACCTTCCGCATACTTGGTAGCCATGCCAAAGAAAGCGGCCATCCACATCCAAAAAAGGGCTCCTGGGCCACCAACCTTGATAGCCGTTGCCACCCCGATAATATTTCCCGTACCAACTGTGGCTGCTAGAGCTGTGCATAGTGCCGCAAAACTGGATACATCCCCATGCCCCTTGTCCTTGATAAAAATAAGCTGGAAGGCTTTGGACAGACGCAAAACTTGTAAGAGTCCTAGACGAGCAGTGAGGTAAATCCCTGTTCCGACCAATAAAATCAAGAGGGGAGGTCCCCAAGCAAAAGCATCGATTGATTTAAGCAATTCTAACATTCTATTCTCCTATCTTTTCAACCCCAAAAGAAAGAGCACATGCAAGATACATGTACTCTGGAATGCTTAGATAAATGCTAAAAAGCGGTCTATCCTAGCTCTGTCCTTTTACCTGAGAGTTTGAGCAGTTGCCTGCCTTGCCCCTTCGGTGCCTTTACGGTCTCTCCAGAGTTCCGTCCATTTACAGTCATGGAAAATCAAACGATTCACCACTTCTATTAAACTTCATTCGGTGTTGGTATTTAATTGATTCTTATTTTACAAAAAATGCTGGTTTTTGTCAATGTGTTTATTAGTAAAACTTAATTCAACAGTTTTTACTGTGTAAAGCCCGAAATACTTCTATCCTTTAAAAGTCACAATAGTCGCTCCACTGCCTCCAGCATTTTGTGGGGCATAGCCAAAACTCTTGACATGCTTGTTTCTTTGTAGGTATTTGGTAACACCTTCACGGATAACACCTGTTCCGATACCATGTATGATATCAACTTGAGCCATATTGTTAAGCAAAGCTTGGTCGATAAAGGCATCTAGCTCATTCATGGCTTCTTCATAGCGTTTTCCTCGAAGATCCAGTCTGGCTTGAGGTCCTCGTCCAGAAGTTCGTTTCACAACATTGACTTGTTTCTTCTTGACTTGCTTTTCTTGCTGGGCTTGAACAAGGTCAAATTCTTTCTCTTCCAAGGTCATCTTGATTAAACCGACTTGGGCTTCCCAGCGGCCGTCCTTAAGTTGACTGGTCAAGGTACCACGCTGTCCATAACTGAGAACTACGATATCATCTCCCACCTTTGGAGCTCGTTTTTTCTTGGCTTTTTGAAGAACCTTATTTTTTGACAAATCTACTTTTTCAGGAGCCAATTTTTTCAACTTGGTCTTGGCTTCAATGATTTCATGGGGCTTGAGTTGAGATTTGCTATGAAGATTTTTGAGAATCTGGTCACTCTCACTGAGGGCCATGTCCACAATCTCAGCAGCCTGTTCACGCGCCTTATTAAGCTCCGTTTCCTTTTCACGATTTAACTCATTGTAGAGTTTTTTGAGCGCTCGGTTCATCTTGAGGTTTTCTTGCTCGACCTCACGGATGTTGTCCAAGCGTTTGCGGCTCTCTAGCGTCTGCTCTTCCAGTTGCTCAATGATGCGATTGACATCATTGTCTTGATCGACCTGCTGGCTGGCATCCCCTACGATGACTTCAGAAAGGCCTAAACGTTTGGCAATTTCAAAGGCATTGCTTCGACCAGGAACACCCTGCATAAAGCGATATGTCGGGCGAAGAGTTGCAGTATCAAACTCCATACTGGCATTTTGGACAAAAGCTGTCTCAATACCGTAAGCCTTGAGTTCTGGATAGTGAGTTGTAGCCATGGTCTTGACTTGACGCAGGCGAAGGTCCTCCAGAATAGCCATGGCAAGAGCAGCTCCTTCTTGAGGATCTGTACCAGCCCCCAACTCATCCAAGAGTAAGAGTGAATGTTGATTGACCTTGCCAAGAATATCCACGATATTGGTCATATGGCTAGAGAAGGTAGACAAGCTTTGCTCAATAGACTGCTCATCGCCAATATCAGCAAAGATTTCTTCAAAAATACCAACACGACTTCCCTTGTCTGCTAAAATCGGCAAACCAGACTGGGCCATAACCTGCGTCAAGCCCAGGGTTTTGAGCATGATGGTCTTACCACCTGTATTGGGACCTGTAATGACAATGGCTGTTAAATCTTGGCCAAAATGGACATCATTTGCGACTGCATTTTTGACCAAAGGATGGCAGACATGGAGTAGTTGAATCTCCTGATTTTCTGACAGCTTAGGAACAACTGCTTGCCTTTCTTGGATAAAGCGAACCTTGGCACGAATCAAGTCCAGATGGCCGATAATCCAGGCATCATTGGCAATCTCAGCCGCATGAGGGCGGACACGCTCAGAAATTTCTTGGAGAATGCGAAGCATTTCATAGCGCTCATCTGCTCGCAAACTGGCAATTTCTTCGCTCAGTTTGACCACCTCACGGGGTTCGATATAGACAGTGTTTCCGCTGGCAGAAATATCATGAACGACACCTGCAATCTTATTGCGGTAGGTGTTTTTGACTGGTAAAACCTGACGGCCATTTCTGCTGGCAATAATCCCTTCTGTCAACATCTGCGCTTTTTGCTTGAGCAGGTCCTGTAAAACATCGCGTACCTGACTCTCGCTATCATGGATTTTTCTACGGATGCGCGCCAATTCTTCACTGGCAAAATTTTCAATGAAACCTGCATCATTAAAGGCCTGAAGATTTCCTTGTAATTGCGGAAAATCGTGTAATTTCTCAAACCAGAGAGCTAATTCTTCCAAGCTGACATTTTCCAGATTGGCGTAAAAACTTTGAAGCTCTCGGCTAGAAAGAAGCACGCGCTTCAAGAGTAGGAACTCCTCGATATTGAGGTCCGCTCCCATCTCCAAACGCTTGCAAACTCCTGCGATTTCCTTAGTTGCAAGAATGGTAAAATGCGGTTGCTCGACAAAGAGAGCCTGCATTTCCTTCATCTCAGCAAAAGCCTGTTTGATTTTATCCGCTTTAGCAGTCGGAGCCAGCTGTCTCAATTGCTCCAATCCCTGCTCGGTCAACAAATGAGGTTCAAACAAGGCCTTGACCTTATTGAACTCTAATGTTTCTAATATTTTCTTGTTCATCTTTATTTCCTTGTCTTTGAATGTTTAGGTGTATTATACTCAATGAAAATCAAAGAGCAAACTAGGAAGCTAGCCACAGGTTGCTCAAAACAGTGTTTTGAGGTTGCAGATGGACGCTAATGTAATTTTCAAAGAGTATTAGCTTTTTACATTCTGATAAATTCTAGTCAATCTGTAAACAAAGGGCTAGGAAAATTCCTGCCCTTTTTATCCGATTAAATTTGTCACCCAGATTTGCTTAAGCCAACTGGTTGTTACTGGTATGCTCTGGATGATGTGTTTTGCGACGATACTCTTTTCAAGAGGATTTTGTATAGCTGCCATGGGAATGGTTGCTAGTATGGTCAAGGCCATTTGCAAGACAAATAAGGTCACCAACATGGACAAGATACCTGCTGAAACTTGGAACAACTTGCCACCCAGTTTTTTACTAGGAAGTAAGTGTAACAAGAGACCAAGTAAACGACCGATGCTATAGACAATCCCAAATACAAGCAAGTAGCCGATACCAGCATAAAAGACCTTATCCAACTGGAAAAGTTGATCCGATGGGAAGAAGAAGGTTCCCTGACCTTCCTGCGGATTTGCATAAGGAAGCAATAAATGGAATTGCTCTCCCAGCCCCTTGTAAAACTGACCAGCCATAAAAGCCGATGCCATGGCTGAAATCAGGTAATAAACCTGTAAGAGCAGGCCTCTCCGATAGCCGATATAAAATCCCCAAGCCAAAACCAATAGAAGAAGGAGTGAAATCATAAGGAATCCTCAATCTTGCTCTGTTCTTGCTTGCAAGTAACGAGTTTGTGACGGAGTTCTTCGAGTTCTTGCTCCTTATCGTCAAATTCAATCTCACGGCTGAGTTGAGTTGACAAACAGTTGACTGCCAACAAAAGAGCGATCGTTTCATCATCTGCACTAGGCATTTGTTCTTTAATTGCTTGGTATTTTTCTGTCGCAACCTTAGCGATTTCCTCCATAAAAAGGTTATCATGTTCGCTTGTCAAGGTTAATGATTTTTTCCCGAATGTAAATTTGAATCGATTTAGATTTGCCATAAAATTCACCTCACGATATTATACCAAAATTCGCTAACTTTGTCAGTTTTTACAAATTTGCCTGCTTTTATGGTACAATAGAAACTATGGCAAGTATAACACTCACACCAAGTGAAAAGGAGATTCAGGCTTTTCTTGAACACTATCAAAGCAGTCTGGCTCCCAGCAAGAATCCCTATATTCGCTACTTTTTGCGACTACCTCAAGCAACGGCTTCTATCTATACTTCTGGAAAGGTCTTGCTTCAGGGTGAAGGAGCTGAGAAATACGCTAGTTTCTTTGGCTATCAAGTTGTAGAGGAAACCAGCGGACAAAACCTTCCTTTAATTGGGACAGATGAGGTGGGAAATGGTTCCTACTTTGGTGGACTTGCAGTTGTGGCTTCTTTTGTCACTCCAGACCAGCATGATTTCTTACGAAAACTCGGTGTGGGGGATTCCAAGACTCTGACCGACCCAAAAATCCGTCAGATGGCTCCTATCCTCAAGGAAAAAATCCAGCACCAAGCACTGCTTCTCTCACCAAGCAAGTACAACGAGGTCATTGGAGACCGCTACAATGCTGTTTCGGTTAAGGTTGCCCTCCATAATCAGGCTATCTATCTCCTCCTTCAAAAAGGTGTTCAGCCTGAGAAAATTGTGATTGATGCCTTTACCAGTGCTAAAAATTATGACAAGTACTTGGCACAAGAGGCCAATCGTTTCAGCAATCCTATTAGCTTAGAAGAAAAGGCTGAAGGCAAATACTTGGCTGTCGCAGTTTCTTCTATCATTGCGCGTGATCTCTTTCTGGAAAATCTTGAAAATCTAGGACGAGAACTGGGCTATCAGCTTCCAAGTGGAGCTGGAACAGCTTCTGATAAGGTGGCTAGCCAGATTTTGCAAGCCTATGGTATGCAGGGACTCAACTTCTGTGCCAAACTGCACTTTAAAAATACTGAAAAAGCGAAAAAACGCTTAGAAAGGTAAATTATGAATTCATTTAAAAATTTCCTAAAAGAGTGGGGATTGTTCCTCCTGATTCTGTCATTACTAGCTTTAAGCCGTATCTTTTTTTGGAGTAATGTCCGTGTAGAAGGCCATTCCATGGATCCTACCCTAGCGGATGGAGAAATCCTCTTTGTTGTTAAGCACCTTCCTATTGACCGTTTTGATATCGTGGTGGCTCATGAGGAAGATGGCAATAAGGACATCGTCAAGCGCGTGATTGGAATGCCTGGCGACACCATCCGTTACGAAAACGATAAACTTTACATCAATGATAAAGAGACAGACGAACCTTACCTAGCTGACTATATCAAACGTTTCAAGGATGACAAACTCCAAAGCACTTACTCAGGCAAGGGATTTGAAGGAAATAAAGGAACTTTCTTTAGAAGCATCGCTCAAAAAGCTCAAGCCTTCACAGTTGATGTCAACTACAATACCAACTTCAGCTTTACTGTTCCAGAAGGAGAATACCTTCTCCTCGGAGATGACCGCTTGGTTTCGAGTGACAGCCGCCATGTAGGTACCTTTAAAGCAAAAGATATTACAGGGGAAGCTAAATTCCGCTTCTGGCCAATCACCCGTATCGGAACATTTTAAGAAATCGAAGAGGCCGAGAATCAAGAATCTCAGCCTCTTCTTCTATCGTGAGAAGTGATCGTTTATTGACTATAATAAAAACAACCCCAACTCTCACCTATTCATGCAAAGGAATTTTATGGAAGTTTATTTTTCAGGAACTATTGAACGGATTATTTTTGAAAATCCCAGCAATTTTTATCGCATTCTCCTCCTAGAAATCGAAGATACGGACGCAGAGGATTTTGATGATTTTGAAATCATTGTCACTGGCACCATGGCTGATGTAATTGAGGGCGAAGATTACACTTTTTGGGGGCAAATTGTCCAGCACTCCAAGTATGGGGAGCAACTGCAAATCAGCCGGTATGAACGTGCAAAACCGACTAGTAAAGGGCTGATTAAGTACTTTTCAAGTAGCCATTTCAAGGGAATTGGTCTCAAGACAGCTCAGAAAATCGTGGACACCTATGGTGACAATACCATTGACGAAATTCTGCAACACCCAGAAAAGCTAGAAGGCATCTCAGGACTATCTGCCAAAAATCGCGAGGCTTTCGTCTCAACTCTTCGTCTCAACTACGGAACAGAGATGGTTTTAGCCAAACTTGCCAACTACGGCATCCCCAATAAATTAGCCTTTCAGATTCAAGACTTTTACAAGGAAGAAACCCTTGATGTGGTTGAAAATTATCCCTACCAACTGGTTGAGGATATCAAGGGCTTGGGCTTTACCATTGCTGACCAATTAGCGGAGGAACTAGGCATCGAAAGTCAGGCTCCTGAACGCTTCCGTGCCGGTCTAGTTCATAGTCTTTTTCAGGCCTGTATGGAAACAGGAGACACCTATGTTGAAGCACGGGATTTGCTGGAACAAACCCTCACTCTCCTTGAATCCTCCCGTCCCGTGGAACTGGATCCCAGCCAAGTGGCCCAAGAGCTCTCCTACCTGATCGAAGAAGACAAGGTTCAGCAGATTGATACCAAAATCTTTGATAATAGCCTCTTTTTCGCTGAGGAAGGCATCCGCAGTCACTTAGTTCGTATCCTTGAAAAAGGAAAACAGAAGAGCCAAGATTTAGAAACTATTCAAAAACATATCGCTACTGTTGAGGAAGAACTGGGGATTGAGTATGATAGCATTCAAAAACAGGCGATCTGTGACGCTATCCAGAACAAGGTCTTTATCCTAACAGGTGGACCTGGTACTGGTAAGACAACTGTTATCAATGGAATTATCGCTGTATATGCACTTTTAGAAGGACTTGACCTCAGGAAAAAAAGCAATCTGCCGATTCTTCTTGCGGCTCCAACTGGTCGAGCAGCTCGGCGTATGAATGAATTGACAGGTTTGCCTAGCGCGACCATACACCGCCATTTGGGAATGACGGGAGACGATGATACCAGCCATCTGGAAGATTATCTGGATGCTGACTTTATCATCGTGGATGAATTCTCCATGGTGGACACTTGGCTGGCCAATCAACTCTTCTCCAACATTTCTTCTAGCAGTAAAATCCTCATCGTGGGCGACAGCGACCAGCTACCGTCTGTCAGTCCTGGACAAGTCCTAGCTGACCTGCTTCATATTCCTTTGATTCCTCAGACTCGTTTGGAAAAAATTTATCGGCAAAGCGAAGAATCAACCATCGTCACCCTAGCTAGTCAGATTCGACAGGGTATCTTGCCAGCTGATTTCACCCAGAAAAAAGCAGATCGTTCCTACTTTGAAATTGCTAGTGGCCATATTCCTGCCACCATTGAGAAAATCTTAGGTGCTGCCCTCAGAAGTGGCATACCTGCTCGTGATATCCAAGTGCTGGCTCCCATGTACCGAGGGACCGCAGGGATTGATGCCATCAACCAGCTCATGCAAGAACTCCTTAATCCACCACAAAAAGACCAAGTCAGTTTTGAAGCTCCCCAGTGTCACTATCGCAAGGGAGACAAGGTCATTCACTTGGTCAATGATGCTGAAATCAATGTCTTTAATGGAGATTTGGGAGCTATTACAGACCTGATTCCTGGTAAATACACCGAATCGAAACAAGACGAGATTGTCATTGATTTTGATGGGAATGAAGTCTCTTACCCACGTAACGAATGGTACAAGATTCGCTTGGCCTATGCATGAGTATCCATAAGTCTCAGGGAAGTGAGTTCCCTGTTGTCATCCTACCCATTACCAGTGCTAGTAGGCGTATGCTGGAGCGCAATCTCATCTACACAGCCATTACACGCGCCAAAAGCAAGCTTATCTTACTAGGCGAATTACAGGCTTTCGACTATGCTACCCAGCACATCGGAACTGCCCGAAAAACCTATCTGATTGAACGATTCAGTGATTTAATTGAAAATGTTGAAGAAAATAAACCAGCTGTCTCTGAAACTGCCACATCAAGTGACTCTGAACAATCCTACATCCTAACCGAAGAAAACTGGAATAGCATCCCAGCCATGATTGGGATTACAGACGCAGACCTCAAAGAGATTTTTGGAAAATAGTACATAAGAAAACCCACCTAATCAGGTGGGATTTTATCTTATTAAAATTATTTAACTGTTGCTGTGCTTGTAATCAACTCAACAGCTTTTTTGATTGTGATATCGTGTTTCAACATATCAGCTGAAAGCAAGCTTTGTACTTGTGCAACTTCCATGTTGTAATCTGTAGCCAATTGCTCGATTTCTTTTTGGATTTCTTCTTCTGAAGCGTCAAATCCTTCAGCTTTAGCAACTGCTTCGATAACAAGGTTAGTCTTAGTACGTGACTCAGCTTCTCCCTCGTATTGTTTGTGAAGGTCTTCTTGAGTAGTTCCAGTGATTTGGAAGTACATGTCAGGGTTGATACCTTGACGTTGCAAGTTTCCAAGGAATTCGTTTACTGAGCGGTGAACTTCTTCGTGGATCATTTCTTCTGGAAGTTCTACGATTTCAGCGTTTTCTACCGCTTTATCAATTGCTGCACCTTCAACGGCATCTTTGTATGCTTCTTCTTTAGCAGCAGCCAATTCATTGCGGTATTTTTCTTTCAATTCAGCAAGTGTTTCAACTTCTTCGTCGATGTCTTTTGCAAGCTCATCGTCAAGAGCTGGAACTTCTTTAGCTTTTACTTCGTGGATAGTTGTTACGAATTTAGCTTCTTTACCTGCAAGGTCTTCTGCTTGGTAGTCTTCTGGGAATGTTACGATCACATCAACAGTTTCGCCAGCTGAGTGACCTACCAATTGGTCTTCGAAACCAGGGATGAATTGACCTGAACCAAGTCCAAGTGAGAAGTTTTCACCTTTTCCGCCATCAAATTCAACACCATCGATAGAACCAACAAAGTCGATGACAACAGTGTCGCCATTTTCAGCAGCAGCTTCTTTAATAACCAATTCAGCCAAGTTGTTGCGTTCGCGTTCGATACGCTCTTCAACGTCAGCGTCAGTTACTTCTTTTTCTACATCAACTGATACTTCAAGGTTTTTGTAGTCACCCAATTTTACTTCAGGTTTTGTAACGACTTCAGCAGTGATAACCCAGTCTTGACCTTTTTCCATTGAAGTTACGTCAATTTTTGGTTGAGCAACCACTTCAAGACCAGCTTCTTTTACAGCTGCTTCATAAGCATTTGGCAAAAGAGCGTTCATAACGTCTTGGTAAAGTGACTCTTCACCAAATTTTTTGTCGAAGATAGGGCGTGGAAGGTGACCTTTACGGAAACCTGGAACATTAAGAGATTTCTTCACTGAGTTGAAGACACGGTCCAATTCTGGTTTGATTTGGTCTTGAGAGATAGTGAAAGTCAAGACACCACGGTTTGTTTCTTTGTTTTCAAATGATACAGACATTCTGTCATTTCTCCTTAAAATTTTTTAAATACAGCCTATTATAACATAAACGAGCGACTTTTTTCAAGTAATGACTGTGCTTTTCAACGATGGGAAAGGTACTTGCTCGCTTCTTTGATACTAAGATCAGCCATTCTTTTCTTGTTTTTCTCAATGAAAGTTTCTACCCAAGCTGGATTCGTTTTGGAGTAGTCTCGCAGAGCCCAGCCAATGGATTTATTAATAAAGAATTCTGTTTGATTCAGATTATTTTGCAGGATCTTTTCCATCAGTTGGACATTGGTCTTCGCTTTTCTTAACAACTGGTGGTCAATAGCAACTCGTCTCAGCCAGATATTGTCTGATAGGCTCCATTGGAGGATTAGTTTTTCCATTTCCGGTTTATCGTATACCAAACTCCCTACTATGCGATCTAGGATATCCACCGTATCCCACCAAGACTTGGTAACAACCAACTGCTCTAGCTTAGGAAAATCGCTGTCCTTTAGATAAGACTGCATTGCTTTCAAATAATTGGCAGCCACATACTGGTATTCTCTAGACTCTTTTTCCCAGCAAGTATCTACAAAATCCCAATCGATAATCTTTGTTTTTTTCGCTTCTGGAAAGTATTTTTTATAGAGTTTATTTCTTTCTGGCGCCGCAACGCTAGAAAGGAAAATTGATGGCGCATATAGGCTCCATGGGCCCTGCTTTTTTAGGATCTTTTGCTGCTTCTAGCTCCTCAAGTAAATCTGTTAGACTCATCTAAAACTCCTCATGCCCTACCAAGTGATGCTGAAAGGCATAGACTGCTGCCTGAGTGCGATCGCTAACCTCAAGCTTGGCAAGAATGTTGGACACGTGGGTTTTGACCGTCTTGAGAGAGATAAAGAGTTCATCTGCGATGCGCTGATTTTCGTAACCCTTGGCAATCAGTTGGAGCACATCTCGCTCACGCGCAGTCAATTCTTCATGAAGTTCCATATGGTTGCGGTGGTATTCGACCTTCTTGCTGACCTCTTGCTCAATGGCTAACTCCCCAGCAGCCACCTTACGGACAGCATGGAGCAGTTCGTCTGCACTAGAAGTCTTGAGCATATAGCCTTTGGCACCAGCATTCAAGACCGGCATAATTTTTTCATTGTCCAAGTAAGATGTGACAATTAATATCTTGGCTTCAGGCCATTCTTTAAGGATAGCTAAGGTCGCGTCAATCCCATTTATCTCAGGCATGACAATATCCATGACAATGACATCTGGACGCAATTCCAAGGCCAAGTCAATACCTTGAGACCCATTTGCAGCCTCGCCCACAACTTCTACATCGTCTTGGAGGTCAAAGTAGCTTTTCAAGCCCAAGCGGACCATTTCATGGTCATCTACTAGTAAAATTCTCATCTTTACTCCTTTATCATTCCTTATCGAGCAAGGGAATACGGATATCAACTGCCAGCCCTTGCTTGGGAGCTGTCAAAAGCTGAACCGTCCCTGCCATATCTTCGACCCGCTCCTTGATATTACGGAGTCCATAACTCAAGTCATCTAAACTCCCCAACTGGAAACCAATCCCATTGTCCACCACCTTCAGTTGCAATTCAACATTCATCTGATAGAGATAGACATCCAGACAAGAGGCCTGGGCATGGCGAAGGGTATTGCTAATCAACTCCTGCAAGATTCGGAAAATATGCTCCTCAATCTTCTTGGGCAATTTCGTCACATTTTGCTTGAAAGCAACCTTGAGATCACTCTTGTCCTCAAGCTCTTTTAAGAGGATTTGAATTCCCTCAACCAGACTCTTCTGCTCCAGTTCAACTGGTCTCAAATGCAAGAGCAAGACCCGCAAGTCCTTCTGGGCTGTTTCAAGGATGGCTGTGACACTCTCCAACTGGGTCTGCATCTTTTCTCTATCCAGTTTCAAAGCCTGCTGACTGACACCTGATAAAATCATGTGAGCCGCAAACAACTCCTGACTGACTGTATCGTGCAAATCACGAGCAATCCGCTTTCGTTCTTTCTCGATGATTTCCTCTTCCTGAGCAAGACTGTGATTTTCAGCTTTTTGAAGAGCCTCTGTTAAGAGGTTAAGTTTCCTTGACAAGGACTTGAAACTGGCATCTAAATCTGGATCAGAAACCCGAACCACTTCTTTCCCCGCCAACAAACGCTTGAGATTAGCCTGCATTTTTCTTAGAGAAATCTCTTCGACACCTCGCCAAAACAGAGCTAAAAGACAGGTCATGGACATGCTAAAAACCAACAACAAAAAGACAAATTTTTCTATTTTTTCGACATCATGCAGGAAAATTGACCAATCAAAATCAAGGATTTCCAACAAACTATGAGACAGAAATAAGACAAATAGGAAAGAGGTGATAGCAATAATTACATAGGCTTGTTTTTTCATCCTCTGACCACCTCCACATCCCCAATCATAGTGGTCAAGAGAATCTTGACGCTCTTGTTACTCTTGAGATAGTCTCTTGTTTCCTGATGATAGTGTTCATTGCGGAGGGCTCGCTTGGGATGATTGAAAAAAGTCAAATCCCCATAAAGACAATTAACACTGAGACTGACTTCCACATCTACAGGTACAATGATTTTGGTCGTTCCTACCATCTTTCTGAGGATAATAACATTGTCATGATTGGTTAGGATGACCCTCTCCAAATGAATGGTGTCCTTGCCCATAAGACGAAAGAGATTGATATCATCAAACTGGCAAGTCTGGTAGCTTGAAAAATGATGGAGATTCCCAAACCAACGATTTTTCTCCTTCTTAACCGTCACCACCTCTTCAAAAACCAGATTTGTCTGCTCTTTTTCTTGGTTCATCATCGGATAAAGAAGAAAAAGGCTGTATATGACCGCAACAAAAATAGCTAGAATCACAAAAGGATTGAGCATGACGATGAAAAAGAAGAGAATGGTTGCCACCACTAACAGAAGATTATTCCCCTCTTTACCAGTGTAATAGCGAATCAAAAGTAAAAAGAGGAATAGAATCAGCAGAAAACGTGAAAAATGCTCTGACACCATCAAAATCAGAGCTCCTGTCAACAGACAGGCTTCGATAAATAAAAAGATTTTAAATTTTCTCATACATGTATCCTCTCCCTTCTATTTTATCACAATTCAAAAAAGTCACCTCGGTCTGAAGATGGAAAAAAGGCGGTAGTTACGCCTTTTTCATCTGATCCTTTGCTTCTTTTAATTTTCCATAAAGAATGTAATCTACGCTTTGCAAATCTGCTACGGTAGCACAATTAAGGGCACACATAATCAAACGCAAATCTGCTTTCCAGCTTTGGACAATGCCAATCACCTCTTCGACTGAATAGGTTTCAACCAATTCCAGAACTGTTCGAGACAGTCCCACAGCCTTGGCACCAAAGACCAGACACTTAATCATATCCAGCGGATTGCGAACGCCACCACTGACCAAGAGTTGAACCTTATCTTTCCAGTCTTGGGCATTGAGAAGGGCCTGCATAGTGGATTGTCCCCATTGATTGAGGTAGTCACGTTGACCACTGCGACGGTTTTCGATATAAGCAAAGCTAGTTCCACCACGACCTGATAGGTCGACAGTTCGAACCCCTAGTTCATAGGCTCTTTCAATGGTCTTTACATCCATCCCAAAGCCCACTTCCTTTAGGACAATAGGAACGGGGATTTGCTTGCTATAGTCTGCCAGATGCGATTGCCAGCTTCTGAACTTCCTTTCTCCTTCGGGCATGAGCAATTCCTGCATGACATTAACATGCACTTGAAGGAGGAGAGGATTCATCTCTTCTACAGTCTGAAGACCTAACTCGACAGGCTTGTCCAATCCAATATTGGTTCCAAGGAGGAGATTTGGATGGCTGGTTTTGACAGAAAAAGAGTCATCTGTTGGATCCTTGAGGGCTGCGCTATAAGAACCCGTAACGAACAAAATCCCACAGGCTTCCGCCACCTGAGCTAGTTTTTGATTGATTTCTCGTCCTTTATCACTTCCACCTGTCATTGCATTGATATAAAAAGGAAAATCCCACTTTCGACCTGCAAACTCTGTAGACAAATCAATCTCATCCAGATCGTAAAGAGGCAAGGAAGAATGAATCAGCTCCACCTCATCAAAGCTATTATAGGAACTTTTCTGCTCAAGCGCATAGTGGATATGCTCGTCCTTACGATTTGTTGTCATGTCCTATCCTTTCTTGATATAAGAGCTCAATCCCCAGATCGGCCCAGCGAGTTTTTAAGGTTTCAGTTGATTGCACATCAAAACTCAAGGCAATACCGCAGTCACCACCACCAGCACCGCTACTCTTGGCAACAGCCTGCAAATCTTGACTGGCTTCTTTCAACTGTCTCAGCGATGGCGTGTAAATATCTGCGCTCAAACCTTCTAAGAGCTTGCTGGCTACTTCTACTTGCTCGATAACTTTTTCGGCTTTTCCTCGCTCCAAGGCTTCTACCAAAGTAGCTACCATTTCTTTTGAGGAAGTTAAAAAATTCTGATTGATGTTTTGCTTGATTTGCTTGACCATATCACTAGATACAGCCACTTCCTTGGTCCATCCTACTAGGAAATCACATTCTAGGGCAGGTTGTACGTGTGAGATTGAAAATCCCCAATCACGCTCCAAAACTGTCACCAAGTTTTCTTCTTCCAACCAAGCAGCCACCTTCTGGCGATCAAATGACTGGTAAAGAATCAAATCCTCTGCCACAATACAGGCAAGGTCTCCCATAGAACCATTGTCGCCTCGCTTGAGCAAGACAGCGCTAGCCAGCTTGAATAATAAACCCTGATCAACCGTAATATCATACAGAGTCAGAAGGGCCTTGATCACCAAGACAACGACGCTACCACTAGAGCCTAAACCAAACTTTTTCCCTTCTCTTTCCATTTTTCCTCTGATTTCCAAAGAAAAAGGTCGCAAGGTCTGCCCACAATCGGCGAGGAAGTCATTCATCAAAGCAATCGTTTCTTGAATCAAGCTGTAGTCAGGATTTGGTGTCAAGTCCACTGCGAAATCAAACATATCCGAATAGACACGGTAGCTGTCAGAAAAAGTAATCTCAGCCCTCATATAGATGGGAATAGCCTTTATCAAGGCCAACTGCCCTGGATCTAAAATAGCATATTCCCCTGCCCAATAGAGTTTTCCGCAAGTTTTAACAGCAATCATCTTGGCTCAAATCCTTTGTTTTTGACACAATCAAGCGATAACGTTGACTGAAGATTTCAGATAAATGCTCCAAGTCTTTCTCCTGACAGAGGACCTTGACATTGGGACCAGCATCCATGGTAAAGTAGCAGGCTTCCCCTTGCTCACGAAGCTGGCGGACAAAGTCCATGGCTTCATAAGATGCATCCGTCAGATAAGAAAAGGCTGGTGATGCTGTTTTCGTCGTAGCGTGCATAGCAAGGGCATTTTTCTCTGTTAGTTCCCCAACCTTGGCAAAGTTATTCTCTTTGAGGTAAACCAGCATATCCTGATAATCCTTCTCAGACTGACGAACCCAGTCTTCAAAAGTCGTCGAAGTTTCCACACAGAGTTTCATACCGTCACGGCTAGAGATTGGTTTTTTCTTATCTTCTAACACCAACATAATCATAGCTAGTTTCAAGTCTGTCTCTACAGGGTAAATTTCCCCACTATCCTTATCCCAGGCACCTAGTGGCCCATAAAAACTCCGAGAAGAAGAGCCTGATGCAAACTTAGCCTCCTGTGCCAACTGACTTCTATCCAATCCAAGTTGAAAATAAGCATTACAAGCCTTGACCAGGGCGGACAAACCGCTAGAACTTGAGGACAAGCCAGCTGCGGTAGGCATATTGTTTTGAGTGTCAATACGAACAAAGCCTTCCCCAGCTGGACGGTAGCGGTCAATAATCTTACTCATCTTGGCATGCTCAGCCTCATTTTGTAGCTGACCATTGATATAAAAGGCATCGGCAATCGCATTCGTCGGTAGAGGCGACAAGGTCGTCTCCGTATACATATTTTCCAAAGTCAAAGAAATACTGCTAGTAGCAGGCACCATCTCTTTTTCTTTTTTCTTTCCCCAATATTTGATAATAGCAATATTTGCGTAAGAACGTACTGTTACAGGCTCTCGATCCATGTCTGTACAGCTCCTTTCTCTTCTAATCTTTTTGCTAGTTTTTGTGCGTGTGGCAAATTGTCTGCCAAGACTATGATACAGCCTCCTAGCCCACCACCACTCATCTTGGCACCTAAAGCACCATGGTTAAGAGCCGTTTCAACCAAAGAGTCTGCCTCAGGGCTACTAACACCAATTTCTTTTAAATGTAAATGCGCTTGACTGAGGATTTGTCCCAATCCTTCAGCATCTTTTTGTGAAATCGCATCTTCTGCCTGTTGGGTCAATTCTCCCAAGGCATGCAAAAACGGTAGGGCATCCTTGCCCTTACTTTGAACCACTTGGATGGCTTCACGAGTATGGCCATAAACACCCGTATCGGCAATCACCAAATAGGCGGATAAGGTCATCTCAAGCTCTGTAAATCCTACGTTCTTGATAAAGCGAATAGGCTGGTCACTGAGACAGGTCTTGGCATCCAAACCACTTGGATTCATATGGGCAATCATCTCCGCCCGATTGACCAAGATTTCTAGTACATCATGAGGCAGATCAGCCTCATAGTAGTCAAAAACCGCACGAATAGCCGCTATGCTGATAGCAGCTGACGAACCCATTCCCCGTTTTTCAGGGATAGCCGAGTCAATCTCACATCGAATGCAGGCTTCTTTGATATCCAAATACTCCAGCGAAGCATACACCGCCATGGACAAGGTATCCTCCTCATAGAGGCGCCAAGGACTCGCTGCAGGAACTACCTTACAAGTCACCTCCACCTCTAAAAGAGGCAGAGAAATGGCAGGATAACCGTAAACAACCGCATGCTCCCCTATTAAAATAATCTTACTATGTGCCTGACCGACACCAACTTTTTTTGTCATGTTTTCCTTTTGCTAGACGAAAAAGCCGTCCCATACTCAATGAAAATCAAAAAGCAAACTAGGAAGCTAGCCGCAGGCTGTACTTGAGTACGGTAAGGCGACGCTGACGTGGTTTGAATTTGATTTTCGAAGAGTATTATTTTTTCCTACAAGTATTTATTCTCTCCTATCTATTTTATTATATTTTCACAAAAAAAGCGATTGTTTCCTTCACAATCGCTTCTTTCATTATTGAATCCATTCGCCATTATAATTGACAGAATAGCCTTCTACAGTGGTATTCACTGCTAAAGCACCTGAGCTATAAGCATAGTACCATTTACTACCGACCTGGAACCAGCCAGTTGCCATGGCTCCTGATGAACGGAGATAGTACCACTTGTTACCAAAGTATTGCCAGCCCGTTTTCATATCACCATTTTCAGCATCTAAATAGTACCAAGTTGAGTCTTCTTGATACCAGCCAGTTGCCATGGCTCCTGATGAACGGAGGTAGTACCAGTTATTACCTAGATATTGCCATCCTGTTCGCATAATGCCAGTTTCTGGGTCTAGGTAATACCATGGAGCAGGTTTTAGCTTATCTTCATCATATGTAAGAGGAAAATCCTTAACCCAACCACGTGCTAGCTCCCCAACAGTCAATCTGTTGATGCGAGAATCAAAGCCACCATCCTTCAGTAAATAATACCAGTTCCCCTCATCATAAATCCAACCAGTTTTTAAGGTGTGATAACTACGTTGATCTTCAAAATAATAGATTCGTTTCTCTGCTGGACTATCATATTGTTCCCCATGATGCTTGTTGACATTTGTAGCAGTTTTTGCTTCTAAAACTTGCTTACCAACAAATTCTTGTAGCACCCCATCTTGACCAAAGTAAAACCAATCTGGTCTAAAAGCAATATCTTGCCTTATAGAAGAACCAATCGTAACCCCTTCGTGTGGAGCAGGTATATATTGCCAGCCGACAACCATCTCTCCAGATACAGGATCAAAATAATAGTACTTCCCATCAATCACTCGCCAGTAGGTTTCTTTGAGTTCCCCCCTCTTGTAGTAGGTTCTACCGTTTTCTTGGACAAATTGCCAACCTTCTGAATCAGCATCATCCGCCAATACTGCACTTGTCGCTAGCAAACCAAAGAAAAAGACTGCTAATGCAATTTGCATCAATTTTTTTATTGTTTTCATTAGATATATCCTCCTGCAAGAATTATAGTAAAAATTAAATTGTATGTCAATATGATGGCTTTAAAACAATGTATAGTATATTGATACAAGGTGTAAACAAATCGATTAGGATAGACAAATTAATTTATAGAAATATTTTAAGAGTCATAGTGTCCTGCTCTAGTTTCAAATAGATATATTATGTGCTTACCGTCAGCCTGCGACTTCCTGAAATGCAAAAATCTCCTAGCAGGCTTTCCTGCTAGGAGATTTTCTTATGAGAGGTACTTGTTTAAGCGTTAAAAATCGGATTTATCATTTGATAATTATCAAACAATCTACCAATTAAGCTTCTTCGTCTTCTTTACGACGACGGCCTGCAAGACCAAGACCAAGTAATGCACTTGCGGCAGCTGCTACCATAGCTACAGTAGAATCTGCTGTACCTGTATTTGGCAACTCTTTAGCTGCTTTACGCGCATTTGCTTGTGCTGATGCTGTTTGACCAGCGTTAGCTGCTGCTTGAGTAGTAGCTGGAGCTACAGCTGGTGTTTGAGCATCTTGATCATTAGCTGGCGTTGCATGATCAGTTGCTGAAGCAACCTTCGCCATGAAGTCTTCAATACGTTTAACCATTGCATCCACTTCTGCTTGAGTTGCGTCTGCATTAGCAAATACTTTCTTAGCATCTGCTGATAGTGCATTCGCTTCTTTTGCAGTTTCTGCATCAAGCTTAGCTGATTCTTTAATGATTAATTCATCTAATTGACGAATAGCACCTTCTAACTTCGCTTTATCCACTTTTGCATCAGTGTTAGTAGCTCCGTTATTGTCAGAAGTTCCGTTACCGTTACCACTGTTATTTCCTCCACCATTTGATGGTACATATGGACGTTGTTTAAAGATATCTTCAGCTGACTTAGTTAAGTCTGTTGCTGGAATCACTGCTGTGTTTCCTGCTGGCGTTGTCACTGTAGCGTTTCCTTTATCGTCTACTACTACAGTTGCACCTGGATTTACAGCTTTAACTTTGTCTTCGATGGCTTTCTTCTCAGCATCTGTAAGTTTATCTGGGTTCGCTACCACAGTCTTATCAGCTGGTTTAACCACATCGTTACCTGCGTTATCTGATGATTTCTTAACTGTATCACCTGATGGAATAACGGCTGTGCTGCCATCTGGGAAGGTTACTGTGGTTGTACCATCTTTGCCAACTTTAACATCTGTTACTGTTGGGTTAGCTTTCTTAACTGCTTCTGCTACCTTAGCTTTTTCTGCTTCAGTCAAA
>ASZZ01000014.1 GCA_000430305.1 Streptococcus mitis 17/34 | reverse complement strand
AAGACTCTGGTGTAAACGGTATTCCAGAAGTATCTCCAAGTCAACCAGCCTACACCGATCCAGTGGGCACAAGTAGTACGGATGGTGAAGGCAACTTGATTACACCACCAAGTGTAGAAGTTCCAGCCTATACCGATCCAGTGGGCACAAGTAGTACGGATGGCGAAGGCAATGTTATTACACCACCAAGTGTAGAAGTTCCAGCCTATACCGATCCAGTAGGCACAAGTAGTACGGATGGCGAGGGCAACTTGCTTACCCCACCAACTGTAGAGATTCCAGCCTACACCGATCCAGTAGGCACAAGTAGTACGGATGGTGAAGGTAACTTGATTACGCCACCAAGTGTCGAAGTTCCAGCCTACACCGATCCAGTAGGTACAAGTAGTACAGATGGCGAAGGCAATGTTATTACCCCACCAACTGTAGAAGTTCCAGCGTATACCGATCCAGTGGGCACAAGTAGTACGGATGGCGAAGGCAATGTCATTACACCACCAACTGTAGAAGTTCCAGCGTATACCGATCCAGTGGGCACAAGTAGTACGGATGGTGAAGGTAACTTGATTACGCCACCAACTGTAGAAATTCCAGCCTACACAGGCAGTGTTAACGGCATTCCAGAAGTTACCCCAGCTCAACCAGACTATGAAGGTAGTGTAAATAGTATTCCAGAAGAAATGCCAGCTCAGCCAGATTACGACGGTAGTGCTAATGAAATGTCAGAGGGAACGCCAACATCTGAAACTACAATAAATAAAGATCGAGAACTTCCAAATACAGGAACAGAGAAATCAAATACATCACTTGTTGTAGCTCTCTTAGCAGCTATGACTGGTGGACTTCTCATTTCACGAAAACGGAAGGAAGAAGAGTGACGATTTATAGATTGTACAGTCAATAACAAGTGATTTGTATAAAATCAGTAAAATGAGTTGATATACAAGTAACTGTGTTTACATCAGAAAGCAACGTGTTTAGCGTTGCTTTTTGATTCTTTGTCATGAAGCTAGAATAGTGCAATGCTAATTCTAAAGCATTGCTAGAAATTGATCTACAGTAAATTGAAACAAGAATAAGACAAAAGAGCCTCAAAAAAAGTATTGCAACTTTGTAATACCTTTTTGAGGTGCTTTTTGATATGAGCTCATGTTTTCTCAATAGGATTGTACTCAGGTGAGTAGGGAGGAAGTGGTAAAAGTTTATGCCCAAATTCTTCACATAAGAGCTCTAGCTTATCCATTTTTTCTTGCTTTTTATATCGAGGTGCGATATATCGAACTAAATAGGAGGTGGCTATACATGGAATTAACGGATAAGATCCGTCGTGTTTATCTTCCTATGACGGAAACGGGTTTTTATATCTTGTTCTGTCTGCAGAAGGAGAATCATGGATATGGTATTACACAAAAGGTCAAGGAGATGACAGATTCGCAAGTTTTAATTAGTCCTGGGACTATGTATGGTACCTTGTCAAAAATTGAAAAGGATGACTTGATTGCCTTTGTCCGAGAAGAGGAGAAACGGAAAATCTATCAGATCACAGACTTGGGACGAAAAGTCTTAGATATTGAATTGAAGCGTATTGAACGGCTCTATAGAAATAGTCGGGAGGAAGGATGATGGAAAAGAAAATTGTTTACCGAATTTTTACAATTGCGGATTATGAGAGGGAGGATCTATATTTTAGAGAAATGCATGCTGAGGGATGGAAACTTAGGGAAGTAAGCTACTCTATCTTATTGTTTGCAGTTAAGTATACCTTTGAAAAGTGTCAGCCTGAGCAAGTGTCTTATCAGTTGAATTTTTACCCAATGGAAAAATCAGAGAGATCCTCCTATTTACAACTATTTAAAGACTGTGGCTGGGAGCATATTACAGACTTTAATAGTTTTTCCTATTTTAGAAAAGCGCATTTTGAAATTGAATCGGATGCAGAATTTGAAATTTATAATGATGCCACTGGGAAGTTAGCTATGGTTAATCGTATTTTAAGCCTGCGATTAGTACCTGTTTTACTTTTGCTAGCCATCCATATACCATTCTTACTTAAATTGCTCAATAGGAGTAATGCGTATGGTCTATGGAGTTTTCTTGCGGTCGGGCTAGATATTTTCTTGTCTTTAATCCTTTTGTTAATAGTTGCCTATATTAGCTGGAAGTTATGGCATAAAAAGAAGGGATTGTCAGATTTATGATAGGGTAGGTATGCTCAAAATTGGAGGGAAAGTCATGATAAATAAAAAGCAATTTCGGATTTTCACTATTCTTGATTTGGACAAGGAAGAAGAGTATTTGCATGAGATGCACTTGAAAGGCTGGAAGTATAGAACTAGTCGTTTTGGTTTTTTCTATTTTGACCAATGTCAACCGGACGATGTCATCTACCGTATCTATGATTCTAGATTTCTTAAAAAGTATCAGCATGAATTGCAAGATTTTAGAAATAGAGGTTGGGAATTGATAGAACGAGGTTTTTGTTCAGTTCTTCGTAAACCAGCTTCTGATATGCTTCCAGAGGATCAAATCTATATGAGCGATAATATCAGGTGGGAAGTTATGCGGTCTAGACTTCGTTCCTGTACAGCTACTTTCTCGGGTGGTCTTGTTGTTTGTATGAGTTTATTTAAAGAAGAGCTTTCTATGTCTTTCTTTATTATTTTTCTTTTATATGCCTTTCTGATTTCTTATCTAATCCTTGGTTTTTTCAGACTTAAAAGGAAATACCAAGTAGATGAATAGTAAGGTTCTAGGTCTTCAGACTGATTTTTAGCACTCTCGATAAAAGAGTGCTAATTTTTTGAGTTTTTGTCTTGACATTCTCTTCTAAGGGTGTATAATAGAATCATGAGTTAGCACTTGAACGTATCGAGTGCTAATTGATCAGACAGAGAGGAGTGATGAGATGGTTACAGAGCGTCAGCAGGATATTTTAAATCTGATTATTGACATCTTTACCAAAACGCACGAACCTGTCGGATCCAAAGCCTTGCAAGAGTCTATTAACTCTAGCAGTGCAACCATTCGTAATGACATGGCGGCTTTAGAAAAGCAAGGTTTGCTTGAGAAGGCTCATACTTCAAGTGGTCGCATGCCAAGTGTTGCTGGGTTTCAGTACTATGTGAAACACTCACTGGATTTTGACCGACTGGCTGAAAATGAGGTTTATGAGATTGTCAAAGCCTTTGATCAGGAATTCTTCAAACTAGAGGATATTCTGCAAGAAGCTGCTAATCTACTAACAGACTTGAGTGGCTGTACGGTAGTAGCACTGGATGTTGAGCCGAGCAGACAACGATTGACAGCCTTTGATATCGTGGTTTTAGGGCAACATACAGCCTTGGCAGTATTTACCTTAGACGAGTCTCGAACGGTTACCAGTCAGTTTCTGATTCCAAGGAACTTCTTGCAGGAAGATTTGCTGAAACTGAAGGCAATCATTCAGGAACGTTTCCTCGGTCACACCGTTCTAGATATTCACTACAAGATTCGGACGGAGATTCCGCAGATTATCCAGCGTTACTTTACAACAACGGATAATGTGATTGATCTCTTTGAACACATCTTTAAGGAAATGTTCAACGAAAATATTGTGGTGGCGGGTAAGGTCAATCTCTTGAATTTTGCCAATCTGGCAGCCTATCAGTTCTTTGATCAACCGCAAAAGGTGGCCTTGGAGATTCGTGAGGGGTTGCATGAAGATCAGATGCAAAATGTTCGTGTTGCGGACAGTCAAGAGTCCTGTCTAGCAGATCTAGCGGTGATTAGTAGCAAGTTCCTCATTCCTTATCGGGGAGTTGGAATTCTAGCAATTATCGGTCCGGTTAATCTGGATTACCAGCAGCTAATCAACCAAGTCAATGTGGTCAATCGTGTTTTGACCATGAAGTTGACAGATTTTTACCGCTACCTCAGCAGTAATCATTACGAAGTACATTAAGATTGAAATCATTAAAGGAGGCGAAAATGGCCCAAGATATAAAAAATGAAGAAGTAGAAGAAGTCCAAGAAGAGGAAGTTGTGGAAACAGCTGAAGAAACAACTCCTGAAAAGTCTGAGTTGGACTTGGCAAATGAACGTGCAGATGAGTTCGAAAACAAATACCTTCGGGCTCATGCAGAAATGCAAAATATCCAACGCCGTGCCAATGAAGAGCGTCAAAACTTGCAACGTTACCGTAGCCAGGACTTGGCAAAAGCGATTCTCCCTTCTTTGGATAACCTTGAGCGTGCACTCGCAGTTGAAGGTTTGACAGACGATGTCAAAAAAGGATTAGAGATGGTGCAAGAGAGTTTGATTCACGCTTTGAAAGAAGAGGGAATCGAAGAAATCGCAGCTGATGGCGAATTTGACCATAACTATCATATGGCCATCCAAACTCTCCCAGCAGACGATGAACACCCAGCAGACACCATTGCACAAGTCTTCCAAAAAGGCTACAAACTCCATGACCGCATCCTACGCCCAGCCATGGTAGTGGTTTATAACTAGGATACAAAGCCCGTAAAAAGCTCACAGTAAAAATAGGAGATTGACGAAGTGTTCGATGAACACAAGGAAATCTATCTTTTTTACCCAGAGCTTAGGGCGTGTTCGATTAGGCGATTCTGACGGTAGCTAAAGCAACTCGTCAGAAAACGGCAATCGCTATGGCGTTTGCCTAGCCTCCTTACTAACTCGTCGTCGAATAATATCGATTTCGACTCCTCGTGTCGTAACATAAATACATTGAAAACTTGTCCGAAACGACAATAAACTATGAAAGAAAGATAAAAAAGTAGTTCAGCTTTGCAATAGTGAGCGAAGCGAACCAAAGGCGATACTCTTCGCCGTGGCGCTATTTGCGCAAACTTTGAGACCTTAGGCTCAAAGTTTAGTCAAAGAGATTGACGAAGTCAAGCTCTGACGGCGTCGCTACTTAAGAAGAGTATCAAAAAGAAAAAAAGAAGATAAATTTAAGGAGAAAAACACATGTCTAAAATTATCGGTATTGACTTAGGTACAACAAACTCAGCAGTTGCAGTTCTTGAAGGAACTGAATCAAAAATCATTGCAAACCCAGAGGGAAACCGCACAACTCCATCTGTAGTATCATTCAAAAACGGCGAAATCATCGTTGGTGATGCTGCAAAACGTCAAGCAGTTACAAATCCAGATACAGTCATCTCTATCAAATCTAAAATGGGAACTTCTGAAAAAGTTTCTGCAAATGGAAAAGAATACACTCCACAAGAAATCTCAGCTATGATTCTTCAATACTTGAAAGGCTACGCTGAAGACTACCTTGGTGAAAAAGTAACCAAAGCAGTTATCACAGTTCCAGCTTACTTCAACGACGCTCAACGTCAAGCAACAAAAGACGCTGGTAAAATCGCTGGTCTTGAAGTAGAACGTATTGTCAACGAACCAACTGCAGCAGCTCTTGCTTACGGTTTGGACAAGACTGACAAAGAAGAAAAAATCTTGGTATTCGACCTTGGTGGTGGTACATTCGACGTCTCTATCCTTGAATTGGGTGACGGTGTCTTCGACGTATTGTCAACTGCAGGGGACAACAAACTTGGTGGTGACGACTTTGACCAAAAAATCATTGATCACTTGGTAGCAGAATTCAAGAAAGAAAACGGTATTGACTTGTCTACTGACAAGATGGCAATGCAACGTTTGAAAGATGCAGCTGAAAAAGCTAAGAAAGACCTTTCTGGTGTAACTTCAACTCAAATCAGCTTGCCATTCATCACTGCAGGTGAAGCTGGACCTCTTCACTTGGAAATGACTTTGACTCGTGCTAAATTTGACGACTTGACTCGTGACCTTGTAGAACGTACAAAAGTTCCAGTTCGCCAAGCCCTTTCAGATGCAGGTTTGAGCTTGTCAGAAATTGACGAAGTCATCCTTGTCGGTGGTTCAACTCGTATCCCTGCCGTTGTAGAAGCTGTT
This sequence comes from Streptococcus mitis 17/34, assembly GCA_000430305.1. Taxonomy (GTDB): domain Bacteria; phylum Bacillota; class Bacilli; order Lactobacillales; family Streptococcaceae; genus Streptococcus; species Streptococcus mitis_AW. The sequence continues at coordinate 41,721 of ASZZ01000014.1, read as the reverse complement.
AAAGCTGAAACTGGTAAAGAACCAAACAAATCCGTTAACCCTGATGAAGTAGTTGCTATGGGAGCTGCGATCCAAGGTGGTGTCATCACTGGTGATGTTAAAGACGTTGTCCTTCTTGACGTAACACCATTGTCACTTGGTATTGAAACAATGGGTGGAGTCTTTACAAAACTCATCGACCGCAACACTACAATTCCAACTTCTAAATCACAAGTCTTCTCAACTGCAGCAGACAACCAACCAGCCGTTGATATCCACGTTCTTCAAGGGGAACGCCCAATGGCAGCAGATAACAAGACTCTTGGACGTTTCCAATTGACAGATATCCCAGCTGCACCTCGTGGTATTCCACAAATCGAAGTAACATTTGACATCGATAAGAACGGTATCGTATCTGTTAAAGCCAAAGATCTTGGGACTCAAAAAGAACAAACAATCGTTATCCAATCTAACTCAGGTTTGACAGACGAAGAAATCGACCGTATGATGAAAGATGCAGAAGCTAACGCTGAAGCAGATAAGAAACGTAAAGAAGAAGTAGACCTTCGTAACGAAGTTGACCAAGCCATCTTTGCGACTGAAAAGACTATCAAGGAAACTGAAGGAAAAGGCTTTGATGCAGAACGTGATGCTGCCCAAGCTGCCCTTGATGACCTTAAGAAAGCTCAAGAAGACAACAACTTGGACGAAATGAAAGCAAAACTCGAAGCTTTGAACGAAAAAGCTCAAGGACTTGCTGTAAAACTCTACGAACAAGCCGCTGCCGCGCAACAAGCTCAAGCAGGAGCAGAAGGAGCACAAGCAACAGGAAACGCAGGCGATGACGTTGTAGACGGAGAGTTTACGGAAAAATAAAATAGTCCAGTGGACTATTTTATCCCGAGCTTAAAAATCGGGGAGCGAGGTCGTTAAGAATGACTAATCACTAAAGTGATTGTTATTCTACGGCAATCGCTATGGCGACTGGCCTAAACGCCTTACTAGTTTAAAAATAAAGTATAATCGACTTTATTTTTGAACATCGTAATGATAAGAAGAAATCCAGAGGTTGCAACCCAGCCTCTGTTTTTCGATAAAAAGAGTCTGAACCTGATTTGTTTGGGTTTTGTCTCGTCAATATAAAAGAAAGGGATTGAACCCGACCTAAATCGAGGTTTGATTCAAAATATCAATAGAAAGGAACAAAGAGTGTTCGTAACTGAACACGGGTTCCAAAATTTCTGACTCAACATAAAAGAAAGGAATTGAACCCGACCTAAATTCTCGGAAAAAAGATAAATCTGCCTAGGAGCATCGTTCCAGCGTCAGATTTCCTATTTTTCAGTCGAATTTTACGGTCTTGGTATCTTGTATGAACAATACTGAATTTTATGATCGTCTGGGGGTGTCAAAAAACGCTTCGGCAGACGAAATCAAAAAGGCTTATCGTAAGCTTTCGAAGAAATACCACCCAGATATCAACAAGGAGCCTGGTGCTGAGGAAAAGTACAAGGAAGTTCAAGAAGCCTATGAGACTTTGAGTGACGACCAAAAACGTGCAGCCTATGACCAATATGGTGCGGCTGGAGCCAACGGTGGCTTTGGTGGTGCTGGTGGTTTCGGCGGTTTCAACGGAGCAGGTGGCTTCGGTGGTTTTGAGGACATTTTCTCAAGTTTCTTCGGAGGAGGCGGTGCTTCGCGCAATCCAAATGCTCCTCGTCAAGGGGATGACCTCCAATATCGTGTGAACTTGACCTTTGAAGAAGCTATTTTTGGAGCTGAAAAAGAAGTTAAGTACAATCGTGAAGCAAGCTGTAGTACATGTAACGGTTCTGGTGCTAAGCCAGGAACAAGTCCAGTCACTTGTGGACGCTGTCATGGCGCTGGTGTCATTAACGTCGATACGCAGACCCCTCTTGGTATGATGCGTCGCCAAGTAACATGTGATGTCTGTCATGGTCGTGGAAAAGAAATCAAAGATCCATGTACAACCTGTCACGGAACTGGTCATGAGAAACAAGCTCATAGTGTACATGTGAAAATCCCTGCTGGTGTGGAAACCGGTCAACAAATCCGCTTAGCTGGTCAAGGTGAAGCAGGCTTTAACGGTGGACCTTATGGTGACTTGTATGTAGTAGTTTCTGTGGAAGCTAGCGACAAGTTTGAACGTGAAGGAACGACTATCTTCTACAATCTGAACCTCAACTTTGTCCAAGCAGCTCTTGGTGATACAGTAGATATCCCAACTGTTCATGGTGATGTTGAATTGGTTATCCCAGAGGGAACTCAGACTGGTAAGAAATTCCGTCTACGTGGCAAAGGAGCTCCGAGCCTTCGTGGTGGTGCTGTTGGTGACCAATACGTTACTGTCAATGTTGTAACACCGACAGGCTTGAACGACCGCCAAAAAGCAGCCTTGAAAGAATTCGCAGCTGCAGGTGATTTAAAAGTTAATCCAAAGAAAAAAGGTTTCTTTGATCATATTAAAGATGCCTTTGATGGAGAATAAACAAAAAGAGCCGTCGGGCTCTTTTTACTTATCTTCAATTTCCTGTGTTTCTTTGATGACAGCTAGTCTAGTCTGGATATCTTTTTCTAAGACCTTGAACTTGTAAGTCAGGTCTTCTTGGTATTCTTTGATGAGTTCTTTTTGCTGGTCGATGATTTGCAAGCTGTTTTGGATAATATCCACATCGTCCTTGATAGCTTGAACGCGGTCAGTCGTATTCAAGACTTCATCTGTGATGGCTTGGCGATTTTTTGTGACCAAATAACTTCCAGCTGCAGCTCCTGCAAATAGCAGTAGATTAGATAATTTCATGGCAACTCCTTAGGCGTTTTTGATGGTTTCAGCGATTTGAGCGAGTTTGTCAAAGTCTGGTTCGTGGGCGATAAAATCAATCTTGAGGTCATCATCGGCGCTGTAGCGAGGCACGAGATGAACGTGGGTATGAAAAACTGTTTGGCCTGCGATTTCTTCACAGTTGGCAATGATATTCATACCAGCAGCCGTAGTGGCTTTCATGACTTTTTGAGCTACTTTTGGTACTTGGGCAAAGAGTTGGCTGGCGCTAGTAGCGTCCATTTCCAAAAGATTGCGATAGTGCTCTTTTGGTACGACCAAAGTGTGTCCAGGCGTTACTTGAGAGATATCAAGGAAGGCAAGAACCTGCTCATCTTCATATACTTTTGAAGCAGGAATTTCTCCTGCAATGATTTTACAAAAAATGCAATCTGACATAAAATCTACCTCTACTGTATTGAATTTTGATATAATATAGCTACATTATACCAGATTTGGAGAAAATATGTTAGAAATAAAAAATCTGACAGGTGGCTATGTCCATGTCCCTGTCTTGAAAGATGTGTCTTTTACTGTCGAAAGTGGGCAGTTGGTTGGTTTGATTGGTCTCAATGGTGCTGGGAAATCGACGACCATCAATGAGATTATTGGTCTGTTGACACCTTATAGTGGCTCCATCAATATCAATGGTCTGACACTGCAAGGAGATGCGACAACCTACCGTAAGCAGATTGGCTACATTCCTGAGACACCTAGTCTGTATGAGGAATTGACCCTCAGAGAGCATATCGAAACGGTTGCTATGGCTTATGGTATCGAGCAGAAAGTGGCCTTTGATCGAGTAGAACCTTTGTTAAAAATGTTCCGTCTGGACCAGAAATTGGACTGGTTCCCTGTTCATTTTTCAAAAGGGATGAAGCAGAAGGTCATGATTATCTGTGCTTTTGTGGTGGATCCGAGTCTTTTCATCGTGGATGAGCCCTTCCTTGGTCTCGATCCGCTGGCGATTGCGGACTTGATTCAGCTTTTGGAAGTGGAAAAGCAAAAGGGCAAATCCATTCTCATGAGTACCCACGTGTTGGATTCGGCGGAGAAGATGTGTGATGCCTTTGTCATTCTCCACAAGGGAGAGGTGCGTGCCAAGGGAAATCTCCTGCAACTGCGCGAAGCCTTTGGTATGCCTGAGGCTAGTTTGAATGATATTTACTTGGCTCTGACCAAAGAGGAGGACCTATGAAAGACTTGTTTTTAAAGAGAAAGCAGGCTTTTCGTAAGGAGTGTGTCGGTTATCTGCGCTATGTTCTCAATGACCACTTTGTCTTATTCCTGCTTGTCCTGCTGGGATTTTTAGCCTACCAGTACAGTCAACTCTTGCAACATTTTCCTGAAAATCATTGGCCTATCCTTTTGTTTGTAGGAATTACCTCTGTTTTGCTTTTACTTTGGGGTGGAATTGCCACTTACATGGAGGCTCCAGACAAGCTCTTTCTCTTGGTCGGAGAAGAGGAAATCAAGCTCCATCTAAAGCGTCACACTAGCATTTCCCTAGTCTTTTGGCTCTTTGTACAGACCCTTTTCTTGCTTTTATTTGCGCCTTTATTTTTAGCCATGGGTTATGGATTGCCAGTTTTTCTGGTCTATGTGCTCCTATTGGGTGTAGGGAAATATCTGCTCTTTCGTCAAAAGGCCAGCAAATTTTTCACTGAAACTGGACTCAACTGGGACTTTGTCATTTCCCAAGAAAGCAAGCGCAAGCAAGTCTTGCTTCGTTTCTTTGCCCTCTTTACGCAGGTCAAGGGAATTTCAAACAGCGTCAAGCGTCGTGCCTATCTGGACTTTATCCTAAAGGCTGTTCAGAAGGTGCCTGGGAAGATTTGGCAAAATCTCTATCTGCGTTCTTATTTGCGAAATGGAGACCTCTTTGCTCTTAGTCTCCGTTTGTTATTGCTTTCCATACTGGCGCAGGTCTTTATCGAGCAAGCTTGGATTGCGACAGCGGTGGTAGTCTTGTTTAACTATCTCTTGCTCTTCCAGTTGTTGGCACTCTATCATGCCTTTGACTACCAGTATTTGACCCAACTTTTTCCACTGGACAAGGGGCAAAAGGAAAAAGGCTTGCAGGCGGTAGTTCGAGGATTGACCAGTTTTGTCTTAGTGGTGGAATTAGTTGTAGGCCTTGTGACCTTCCAAGAAAAACTGGCCCTTTTAGCCTTGCTGGGTGCTGGTTTGGTTTTACTAGTCTTGTACTTACCTTATCAGGTAAAACGTCAGATGCAGGACTAATATTGCTTATATGACACTAAAAAAGAAGTTGAGTTCAGTTTTTCTCAGCTTCTTTTTAGTTGCTACAGGATAATGGTTGGTCCGTAGAGACTCAACTTGGTCTTGACTTGGTCAAAGTGGAAGCGGTCATAGGCCCGCCAAGCGGCGCGAGTAGGAGCATCGGGATTGAGAGCGCTGAGTCCCATGAGAAGACTGGAAGTCTGGTAAAATTTTTCCAGTTCAATCAAGACTCGATTATCCACTGTCTCAGCCTTGGCTAGAAAGCCAAGAATAGAGTTTAATTGTTCCTGAAAGCGGACGTCGTCAGCTGTTGCCTGTCTGCATGCTTGGTAGGCTTTGTTTAAGTCAGCAATCAAAGTCTGAGCTCTTTTGATGGGGTCTGTGTCTGTCATGAGAATTCCTCCTTTAATCTGGGTGCCAGTCTTGATTTTAGCAACTGTGTTTTGATATTGTCAGTCTATCACTTTTATCTCCTTTTTCACCATAAAATCTTTAATTGTACTTGAAATTTCCTGAATGGTACTGTTAAGATTTTATGATAAAATAGTTGTAAGATTATCATGCTTATTTGAGGAACAAGCTACCTTTCAGGAGCTTTGAAGGCCTATTTAAGATTTGGTGGGCTTGTGTCAGAGTATTTTTGCTATTCTCTTTTTAGGAAGAAATTGAAACAAGGAGAGTAAGAAGATGAGAATATTTGTTTTAGAAGATGATTTTTCCCAACAGGCTAGGATTGAAACGACGATTGAAAAACTCTTGAAGGAACATCAGATTACTCCCAGTTCTTTTGAGGTCTTTGGTAAGCCAGATCAACTGCTGGCAGAGGTGCATGAGAAGGGGGCGCATCAGCTATTCTTTTTGGATATTGAGATTCGAAATGAAGAGATGAAGGGGCTGGAAGTGGCTAGAAAGATTCGAGATCGGGATCCGTATGCTCTCATCGTCTTTGTGACAACTCACTCGGAGTTTATGCCCCTGTCCTTTCGCTACCAAGTGTCTGCTCTGGACTACATTGATAAGGCCTTGTCAGCAGAGGAGTTTGAATCTCGTATCGAGACAGCCCTTCTCTATGCCAATAGTCAAGACAGTAAAAGTCTGGCGGAAGATTGCTTTTACTTTAAATCAAAATTTGCCCAATTCCAGTACCCTTTTAAAGAGGTTTACTATCTCGAAACGTCGCCTAGAGCCCATCGTGTCATTCTATACACCAAGACTGACAGGCTGGAGTTTACAGCGAGTCTAGAGGAGGTTTTCAAGCAGGAATCCCGTCTCTTGCAGTGCCATCGCTCTTTTCTCATCAATCCTGCCAATGTGGTTCGTTTGGATAAGAAAGAAAAACTTCTTTACTTTCCCAATGGTGGAAGCTGTATGATCGCGCGTTATAAGGTCAGGGAAGTGTCTGAGGCTATCAATAACTTACACTGAGCTAGGAGAGTTTATGAATATTACTTGGATATTATTGTATACACTTGTTACTCATGGACTAGAAATTGTCATTTTCTTTAAGGTGGATGGAATTGCTCTCACTTTTGAGAGGATTTTTAAAGCCTTTCTTTTTAAGATACTGTTGGCCTTTGTTTTTTTAATGATTGGCTATATGGTAGGAGATAGTTTCCTATTTTATTTTATGGAACCCTTGTACGGTATAGGCTTGTCTCTCTTACTGTTAAGAGGGCTTCCTAAAAAACTCCTCTTCTTTTATGGTCTCTTTCCAATGATATTGGTGAATCTCTTTTATAGAGGGGTCTTCTATTTTGTGCTTCCATTTTTGGGACAAGAAATTGTAGATAAAGATAGCAATCCTATCTTTCTATTGATGACGATATTCGTTTGCTTCATAGTTTTAGTCTTTTTGAAATGGTTGGACTATGATTTCACTAACTTAAGAAAGGAGATTCTAGATAAAGCTTTTCAAAAGTCCCTGACTAAGATTAACTGGATAATGGGGGCTTACTATCTAGTGATGCAAAGTCTGTCTTTCTTTGAATATGAACAAGGTATTCAATCAACGACTGTTCGTCATCTCATCCTAGTCTTTTACTTGCTCTTTTTTATGGGGGTTATCAAGAAATTGGATACCTATTTGAAGGACAAACTCCATGAGAGATTGGACCAAGAGCAGACCTTGCGCTACAGAGATATGGAACGCTATAGTCGGCATATAGAGGAACTTTACAAGGAAGTACGGAGTTTTCGGCATGATTATAGCAACCTCTTGACTAGTTTACGTCTGGGCATTGAAGAGGAGGATATGGAGCAGATAAAAGAGGTCTACGACTCGGTCTTAAAGGATTCTAGTGAAAAATTGCAGGACAATAAATATGACCTGGGCAGATTGGTGAATGTTCGAGACCGTGCCCTCAAAAGTCTTCTAGCAGGAAAATTTCTAAAAGCCAGAGATAAGAAGATTGTCTTTAATGTCGAAGTTCCTGAGGAGATTCAGGTAGAGGGGATGAGCTTGCTTGATTTTCTAACCATTGTGTCTATCCTTTGTGACAATGCTATTGAAGCCAGTGTAGAGGTCAGTCAACCTCATGTTTCAATTGCCTTTTTAAAAAATGGGGCACAGGAGACCTTTATCATTGAAAATTCTATCAAAGAAGAAGGTATAGACATTTCTGAAATCTTCTCCTTTGGAGCCAGTTCTAAAGGGGAGGAGAGAGGAGTTGGTCTCTATACCGTCATGAAGATTGTCGAAAGCCATCCCAATACCAGTCTCAATACCACCTGCCAAAATCAAGTCTTTCGTCAGGTTTTAACAGTTCACTCGATGTCAGTTGATGATTAGAAGATTTGTTGAAAGAAGTACTGCCCAAAGTCATCAATTAAAATACTATAGTATGCGAGGTATATTAAATGAATAAGAAATCCTTTTTTATCATCTGTTCTACGTTAATCATAGCATCGAATCTTCTCATGATTTCCGTGGTGAACAAGGGAGAAGAAACGGGGAGCAATCTGTTTGTGATTGCTATAGCTTGTGTTTTGCTACCAGCCTTTTTATATGCAGTTGAAAACAGACTTACTTCAATGGTAAGAGTAGAATCAATACTCCTGATTCAGTTGACAGTTATATCCCTACTCCGTCTTATCAACAGAATAGGGAGTACGCCTGAAATCCTCAACATTATCATTACCCTTATCGCTTTGGCAAGTGGGACAGCTGCTATCCTTGTTGCGATCATGAGAATATATGAGAACATACGGAAGTGAGGGTGAGTAGTTTTCTATTTTGTATTTTCACATTGTCAAGTTTCCCCCAGGGCAAGTATGTTTTTCATGCTTGCTTTTTAAATTTTTTAACAATTCAAGAGGTTTTGATGACCATTTATGATTTGGATGGAAAACTTTAAAAAATAGTAGTATACTAACCTTATTAAGGTTGCAATAGGACGAAAATAAAAAGAGTATTCCTCGTGAATGCAAAAACAATGTTACAATTGGCTATTATGCTTGCTTAAAGACTTGAGCTTGTGTACTTGGAGGTAATTATGGATTTCAAAAGTTTTCTTATTGTTTTTGTTGTTAGTATGCTTATTTCTTTTATTACTTATTTAATTAGGGAAAAATTTTTAAAATCTCCAAAGAAGAATAAAGATAGATCTAATTAGATAAAAAGATTTTTTATCGCTAGTTTTATCTACAGTGGAGTTTCTTTAATATTGTTTCGCCTGTTAAAATGATATGTGATAGCAGGATAAAAAATCTACAAATTAAGTTGGTATCAATATGGTGTAAAGGGCAAGTATGTTTTTCATGCTTGCTTTTTTAAATTTTTTACAATTCAAGATGTTTTGATGACCATTCGTGATTTCAGTGTTCCAAGGATAAAATGAGTGCTATACTAGCAGTGTAAAGGTTCTAGCTCAACTAAGATAAAGCATACATTTAGGAGGAAATCTTATGAAGAAAAAAATACTGATTATTTTCGTTCTGTATCTGATCATGTCTATCCTTCTTTATCCGCTTAGGGAGAGTATTTGGTATCATCTATTTTATACCATAGCCTATATGATTGCGGTTATGATCTATTTTGCTTTAACTAAAAAGAAAGGAGCAAAGAGATGAAAACTTTTCTTGCTAAAAAACGGAACATCTTCCTTGCGAGATTGTTCTTAGGTCAGTTGCCCTTGCTTGTCTCTACTTATCTATTTCTATCTCGTCAGTTTTTAAATTTTTCCTTAGTTTTCCAATTTCTTTTAGTGGTTATTAACTTGGTTTCTATTTTGGTCACTGTTTACCTCACTAGGGAAATGAGGACAAGAGAGTTTGAAGATGATGATTTGGTTAGTCCTAGAACCAATCAACTCATGTATATCGGCTTGACAGGCTTTATGTCTATTATTTGTTTGTATAGAGGTATCACAGCAGGGGAATTCTATCAGCAATTAATTGCCTACATTGGGGCTATTCTCTGCTTGATTATTATGCTTCTACTCATTTGGGGTTTGAAGTATTATAAAAAGTAGAGGCTAATGCAGTTTTTGCAATTCAAGATGTCTCGATGACAATTTAAGATTTGGATGAAAAACTTTAACAAATAGTGCTATACTGAAATTGTCAAAGTTGCAACGGATGCTGCTACATTCTGTTAAAAATCGCTCTTGATTGATAATCTGGATTTGTTAGGAAAGGAGTAAATAATTATGGATAAGAAAAAGATAGTTTCGACTATAATATGTATAGTATTTCTTGTAGTGTCAGTGGATAATTTTTTTAGAGACTTAACCCCGTTATTGTTCATTTTAAATATTATTGGCCTAACTTGTTTTTTAGTGTTAACATACACTAACATAAAAGAGATGCTCTTAAATATAAGTAAATGATGATTTGGTTAGTCCTAGAACCAATCAACTCATGTATATCTGCTTGACAGGCTTTATGTCTATTATTTGTTTGTATAGAGGTATTTCAGAAACAGAATTCTATCAACAACTAATCGCTTATATAGGTGTATTCTCTACTTGTTTATCACGCTTCTGCTCATGTGGGGTTTGAAGTATTATAAAAAGTAGCTTTCTTTCCTATTTTATCAGGATATTTTAGTAGAAGGCTCTATTAAAAAGTTCGTGAAATAAATGAATGGAGGTATTTAATATGAAATACAGATTATTTCTTGTTATTTTCTTGAGTAGTATGTTGGATATTCTTTTAGGGACATTTTTACAAATCTCTAATGTATCGATAGGTTGGATTGTTCTCTACAGTGGCTTGTTTGAAGCAGGCGTTTTCATTCTTGCTAATAAAGGGGTGGCGGTAAAAATCAAGGAAGTAGACATTCAAAACCGCTTTAAATTTATTTTTGGAAAAACGGTATGGTTTCAAATTCTTTTGCTCATCTTTTTGATGGTCAAACTTTATCTTGGTTTGGATGTGAGGTTGATTTTATTCTATGGACATATTTTCATTGTCTTTAATGCCTTAATATATCTATTGTCTAGTAGTCAGGTTAGCCTTAAAAAGAACAAACTGTCTTCTTAATCTTGCAGTAGAGCCTGGCAAGTGTAGGTCATAGTAGGGAGGATTTCTATGAAAAAGTATCAGCTTGTTTTCAAAATAAGTGCAGTCTTCTCTTACTTATTTTTCGTATTTGGTCTTTCTCAGCTGACGCTTATTGTTCAAAATTATTGGCAATTTTCTTCCCAGATTGGCAATTTCGTCTGGATTCAAAATATCTTGAGTTTGCTATTTAGCGGAGTCATGATTTGGATTCTAGTTAAGACAGGCCATGGTTATCTTTTTCGCATTCCGAGAAAAAAATGGCTTTGGTATTCGATTTTGACAGTACTAGTGGTAGTGCTCTATATCTCTTTTAACGTTCAGGCAGCTAAACATGTTCAGTCAACTGCTGAAGGTTGGGCTGTATTGATCGGTTATAGTGGGACCAACTTTGCTGAGCTAGGTATCTATATAACCCTGTTCTTTCTGACTCCACTTATGGAAGAGCTGATTTATAGAGGATTACTGCAACACGCCTTTTTTAAGCATTCGAGATTTGGCCTTGATTTGCTCCTTCCTTCCATTTTATTTGCTCTTCCTCATTTTTCAAGCCTGCCTAGTCTGTTAGATATCTTCGTCTTTGCAACATTTGGCATCATCTTTGCTAGTTTGACTCGCTATACAAAGAGCATTTATCCTTCCTATACGGTGCATGTGATCAATAATATTTTCGCAACATTACCATTTTTGCTGACTTTTTTACACAGGGTATTTAGCTAAAAATAGTAGATTAAAAATAATTATCGATTTTAAGAAGTGAATAATGGAATTTAATATTATTCACTTCTTATTAGTTGATTGGGAAGATTGTACTCTTTGAGTAATTTAAGATGTTTTGATGATAATTCAAGATTTGTATGAAAAACTTTAACAAATAGTGTTATACTAAAATTGCCAATTGCAACAGGATAACAATTAAAATTAAAAATAAAAAAGAGGTATTCGTTATGAATACAAAAACGATGTCACAATTTGAAATGATGGATACTGAGATGCTTGCGAAAGTTGAAGGAGGTTTCGGAGGTTGGGGAGATATGGTTGCTGGTTTATTGGGTGGGCTAGCACCTTCTCCAACTTTGGATCAATTAAATGGTAAGTGACCTATTATACATTTTTCAAAACCATGTGGTCCTTATGGTATAGGGGGAACTCCAAACTCATGTAATGGTATTTAAAAAGGATTGAAGCTATGAAGGCAAAATATGGGAATCAAATTGTTGATGTTTGGGAAATTGGTCAAGCAACTCCTAAACCAAGTTGGGTAGAGGAAGCTTTTCAAAAAAATTATATGATTTGGTTGGATAATCATGTGCGCATTCTAATGGCAGGTCTTAACACTTCTCTCGAAACGAATATCAAGTTTGGTCTAGTTGGAACAGTTGGAGGAGGATTCGCTGGTTATGGGATGTATGTTCTTGGTTATCCAGGTGATTATATAGATATCACCAATCATAGAGTTGTTTCTGCTAAAACATTTCATAAAAGTTATCAAATTTTAGAAAATGATTAGATGTCATTTAATTGTAATGGAGAAAGCAATGAAAAAAATATTTTTTAAAAAACAGACCATCTTCCTTGCGAGATTGTTCCTAGGTCAGTTGCCCTTACTTGTCTCTACTTATCTATTCCTATCTCGTCAGTTTTTAAATTTTTCCTTGGTTTTCCAATTTCTTTTAGTGATTATTAACTTGGCTTCTATTTTGGTCACTGTTTACCTCACTAGGGAGATGAGGATAAGAGAGTTTGAAGATGATGATTTGGTTAGTCCTAGAACCAATCAACTCATGTATATCGGCTTGACAGGTTTTATGTCTATTATTTGTTTGTATAGAGGTATCACAGCAGGAGAATTCTATCAACAATTGATTGCCTATATTGGTGCCATTCTCTGCTTGCTTATCATGCTTCTGCTCATGTGGGGCTTGAAGTATTATAAAAAGTAGGGAAGAGTTTTCTTATTAATCTGGGACTAGTCTAAAGACTGGCAGGAGGAGGTCATCATGTATAAACACTTATTTTTCCTAGATTCAAAAACCTTAGACTGGTTGACACCCTATATTCTAGTCTTGGCTTCTGACACCATTGCCTTTAATGTTTTTGTGCTAACCTTTGTATCTGTTGTGATTTTTTATTTTCTGAATCCCATGCTAGCTTTTATGGCTATATTCTTAGGAGCTGGCTATGTGGTTGGATTTTGGTTACTAAAATAGTTTGTTTTGGAAAGGTTAGAGCTTAAGGATGGCTTGTAGGGAAGTCTGTTTGGTGAGGAGGATAATTTTATGGAGTTCTTTGATAAATTTCATGCCTTTTGTTTTGGATTTTTAGTACTAATAATCGTCATTACAGTTCCTTATACGATTAACCATGGGGATTTTTTTCAAAATGAATCTGCATTGATTATTGTAAGTCTTCTAGTAACCTCTCTGAGTGTTGCTTATGCTAGAAAGTTTGAAATGATTTCTTTTGGAATGTTAAGCAAGAAAGACCTTTTACTTTTCATTGCAATCTTTCTTCTAAGCGTTCTTGAGACGCTGGTTTATATTCATTTCTTTGCTATTTCTTCTGGCGCAGGAGTTCAACACTTGGCGGAAGTCAGCAGAGGAATTTCTCTGTCTTTGATTTTGACTTCCTCAGTTTTTGGCCCCATCCAGGAGGAACTCATTTTCAGAGGACTTCTTCAAGGTGCGGTTTTTGACAATTCTTGGTTAGGGCTTGTGCTAACTTCCTCTCTCTTTTCTTTCATGCATGGACCTTCTAATGTCCCTTCGTTTATTTTTTATCTGGTCGGGGGCTTGTTGCTGGGCTTTGCTTATAAAAAGAGTCAAAACTTATGGGTTTCTACTCTAGTTCACATGTTTTACAATGCTTGGCCACTCTTATATTATTTATAAAAATCATGAAAGGTAAGCAGAAGACGGTGCTTGCCTTTTTCTTTCTATAATGATACCCAAGCCAATCCAGAGGCTTTTCTTTGAGAATCAGGTGTGGAGCGGTTGACGAATAGGCCAAAAACTAGTAGAATAGTAAGGAAACTTTATACGGAGGAAAGAAATGGATTTGGGTGATAATGAGCTAACACTGACTCCCATACCTGGGAAAAGTGGCAAGGCTTATATGGGTAGCTATCCTGATGGGAAGCGCATCTTTGTAAAAATGAACACCTCTCCAATCCTACCTGGTCTAGCTAGAGAACAAATTGCTCCACAATTATTATGGAGTCGCCGTTTGGCAGATGGGCGTGATATGTGTGCTCAAGAATGGTTGACAGGCAAGATATTGACCCCCTATGATATGAATCGTAAGCAAATCGTCAATATTTTAACCCGCCTACATCGCTCACGTCCTTTGATGACACAGTTGAGTCGTTTGGGCTATGCCATGGAAACACCTGTAGATTTACTACAGTCTTGGCAGGAAACGGCTCCAGATGCTTTGCGTAAAAATCATTTTATCAGTGAAGTGATGGCTGATTTACGTCAGACTATTCCAGGATTTAGAGAGGACTATGCGACCATTGTCCATGGAGATGTACGACATAGTAATTGGATTGAGACAGATAGTGGCTTGATTTATTTGGTAGATTGGGATTCGGTTCGCTTGACCGACCGCATGTTTGATGTGGCCCACATGCTCTGCCATTATATTCCAGAACATCAGTGGAAGGAATGGTTGACCTATTACGGTTACAAGTATAATCAAACGGTATTAAATAAATTGTATTGGTACGGTCAATTGTCTTACTTGAGCCAGATTTCCAAGTATTATATGAACCAAGATTTAGAAAATGTCAATCGGGAGATTCATGGCTTGCGTCACTTCCGAGACAAGTATGGAAAGAGAAGATGAGAGTTAGAAATCGTAAAGGGGCGACAGAATTACTAGAGGCAAATCCCCAGTATGTGGTCCTAAATCCCTTGGAAGCCAAGGGGAAATGGCGGGACTTGTTTGGAAATGATAATCCCATTCATGTGGAAGTAGGAAGTGGAAAGGGTGCCTTTGTTTCAGGTATGGCCAAACAAAACCCTGACATCAACTATATCGGGATTGATATTCAAAAGTCTGTTTTGAGCTACGCTTTGGACAAGGTCCTTGAAGTTGGAGTGCCTAACATCAAGCTCTTGTGGGTGGATGGTTCTGATTTGACAGACTACTTTGAAGACGGCGAAATTGATCGCTTGTATCTGAACTTTTCAGATCCATGGCCTAAAAAGCGTCATGAAAAGCGTCGTTTGACCTACAAGACCTTCCTGGATACCTTCAAGCGTATCTTGCCAGAAAATGGAGAAATTCATTTCAAGACGGATAACCGTGGCTTGTTTGAGTACAGTTTAGTGAGCTTTTCTCAGTATGGCATGAAGCTCAATGGTGTCTGGCTTGATTTACATGCCAGTGATTTTGAAGGCAATGTCATGACAGAATATGAACAAAAATTCTCAAACAAGGGGCAAGTTATCTACCGAGTTGAGGCAGAATTTTAAGAAATAGCCTGAAATCAGGCTGTATAAGTGCTTTTGCTTTACATAAGTTGGCAAACGTGCTATACTAGGAATAAGAATATGAGAAAGTGAGGCGGGGAAATATCTTCGCCTCTTGCTTATGAGGAGGTGGACGCAATCGCAACAATCGTAGAATTAGTCAGAGAAGTTGTAGAACCTGTCATAGAAGCGCCTTTCGAACTCGTGGATATCGAGTACGGAAAGATTGGCAGTGACATGATTCTCAGTATTTTTGTAGATAAACCTGAAGGAATTACCTTGAATGACACGGCAGACTTGACAGAAATTATCAGTCCTGTCCTAGACACCATCAAGCCAGATCCCTTCCCAGAACAATATTTCCTAGAAATCACCAGTCCAGGTTTGGAACGTCCTTTGAAAACCAAGGACGCCGTCGCTGGAGCTGTTGGGAAATACATCCATGTCGGGCTCTACCAAGCCATCGATAAGCAAAAGGTCTTTGAAGGAACCTTGTTGGCCTTTGAAGAGGACGAGTTGACCATGGAGTATATGGACAAGACACGTAAGAAAACTGTCCAAATTCCATACAGTTTAGTATCAAAAGCACGTTTAGCAGTTAAATTATAGAAAAAGAAAGGATAGCTTTTGAGGATTCAAAAGTGAAGAAAACATGAGTAAAGAAATGCTAGAGGCCTTCCGCATTTTGGAAGAAGACAAGGGAATCAAAAAAGAAGACATCATCGACGCAGTAGTAGAGTCGCTTCGTTCCGCTTATCGCAGACGCTATGGTCAATCAGACAGCGTAGCTATTGACTTCAACGAAAAAACAGGTGACTTTACAGTTTATACTGTTCGTGAAGTTGTTGATGAAGTATTTGATAGCCGTTTGGAAATCAGTTTGAAAGATGCTCTTGCCATTAATTCAGCCTATGAACTTGGAGACAAAATCAAGTTTGAAGAAGCACCTGCTGAGTTTGGTCGTGTAGCAGCCCAATCTGCTAAACAAACCATCATGGAAAAAATGCGCAAGCAAACACGTGCCATCACATACAACACTTACAAAGAACATGAACAAGAAATCATGTCTGGTACAGTAGAACGCTTTGACAACCGCTTTATCTACGTCAACCTTGGCAGCATCGAGGCCCAATTGTCAAAACAAGACCAAATCCCTGGAGAAGTCTTTGCTTCCCACGACCGTATCGAAGTCTATGTTTACAAGGTTGAAGACAACCCTCGTGGTGTCAACGTATTTGTTAGCCGTAGCCATCCAGAAATGATCAAACGCTTGATGGAGCAAGAAATTCCAGAAGTTTATGACGGAACTGTTGAAATCATGAGCGTAGCTCGTGAAGCTGGTGACCGTACTAAGGTTGCCGTTCGTAGCCACAATCCAAATGTAGACGCTATCGGTACAATCGTTGGACGCGGTGGTGCTAACATCAAGAAAATCACTAGCAAATTCCACCCAGCTCGCTACGATGCTAAGAATGACCGCATGGTACCAATCGAAGAAAATATCGACGTTATCGAGTGGGTAGCAGATCCAGCTGAATTTATTTACAATGCCATCGCTCCTGCTGAGGTTGACCAAGTTATCTTTGATGAAAACGACAGCAAACGTGCCTTGGTGGTTGTTCCTGATAACAAGCTTTCTCTTGCCATCGGTCGTCGTGGGCAAAACGTTCGCTTGGCAGCTCACTTGACTGGTTACCGTATAGATATCAAGTCTGCTAGTGAATTTGAAGCCATGGAAGAAGCTGCTCCAGTAGAGTTGGAAGCAGAAAACGATACTGTAGAAGAATAAAAGCTGCTAGAGGAGGGAAAGATGAAAACGAGAAAAATCCCTTTGCGCAAGTCTGTTGTGTCCAATGAAGTGATTGATAAGCGTGATTTGCTCCGCATTGTCAAGAACAAGGAAGGACAAGTCTTTATCGATCCGACAGGCAAGGCCAATGGCCGCGGCGCTTATATCAAGCTAGACAATGCAGAAGCCCTAGAGGCGAAAAAGAAGAAGGTCTTTAACCGCAGCTTTAACATGGAAGTGGAAGAAAGCTTTTATGATGAGTTGATCGCTTATGTGGATCACAAAGTGAAAAGAAGAGAGTTAGGACTTGAATAAGCAAAAGATAAGCAATCTCTTGGGACTTGCTCAGAGAGCAGGGCGGATCATTTCGGGTGAAGAATTGGTGGTCAAGGCCATTCAAGACGGTAAGGCCAAGTTGGTCTTTCTAGCTCATGATGCTGGACCCAATCTGACCAAGAAGATTCAAGATAAAAGTCATTATTATCAAGTAGAAATTGTAACCGTGTTTTCAACACTGGAATTAAGCATAGCAGTCGGGAAATCGAGAAAGGTTTTGGCTGTAACAGATGCTGGATTTACAAAGAAAATGAGGTCTCTTATGGAATAGAAGAGGAGGACATGATTTGTCTAAGAAAAGATTGTACGAAATCGCAAAAGAACTTGGAAAAGAAAGTAAAGAAGTTGTAGCGCGTGCAAAAGAGTTGGGCTTGGATGTGAAAAGCCACTCATCAAGTGTGGAAGAAGCTGTCGCTGCAAAAATCGCTGCCAGCTTTAAGCCTGCAGCTGCTCCGAAAGTAGAAGCAAAACCGGAAGCACCAAAAGCAGGTGCAGAAAAGAAAGCCGAAAAATCTGAACCAGCTAAACCAGCTGTAGCCAAGGAAGAGGCAAAACCTGCTGAGCCAGTTGCTCCGAAGGCAGAAAAAGCAGCAGCTAAACCGCAAAGCCGTAATTTCAAGGCTGAGCGTGAAGCCCGTGCTAAAGAGCAGGCAGAGCGACGCAAGCAAAATAAGGGCAATAACCGTGACCAACAACAAAACGGAAACCGTCAGAAAAACGACGGCCGTAATGGTGGAAAACAAGGTCAAGGCAACCGCGACAATCGTCGCTTTAATGACCAAGCTAAGAAACAGCAAGGTCAGCAAAATCGTGGAAACGAGCGCCGTCAACAAGAGGACAAACGTCCACATCAAGCGGCTCCACGCATTGACTTTAAAGCCCGTGCAGCAGCCCTAAAAGCAGAGCAAAATGCAGAATACGCACGTTCAAGCGAGGAACGCTTCAAGCAGTATCAGGCTGCTAAAGAAGCCTTGGCTCAAGCTAACAAACGCAAGGAACCAGAGGAAATCTTTGAAGAAGCTGCTAAGTTAGCTGAACAAGCACAACAAGCACAGCAAGTTCAAGCAGTGGTTGAAGTCGTCCCTGAGAAAAAAGAACCTGCAGTGGATACACGTCGTAAAAAACAAGCTCGACCAGACAAAAATCGTGACGATTATGATCACGAAGAAGATGGTCCTAGAAAACAACAAAAGAATCGAAGTAGTCAAAATCAAGTGAGAAATCAAAAGAATAGTAACTGGAATAACAACAAGAAGAACAAAAAAGGCAATAGCAAGAACAACCGTAATCAGGCTCCAAAACCTGTTACAGAACGTAAATTCCATGAATTGCCAACAGAATTTGAATATACAGATGGTATGACTGTTGCGGAAATCGCAAAACGTATCAAACGTGAACCAGCTGAAATTGTTAAGAAACTCTTTATGATGGGTGTCATGGCCACACAAAACCAATCCTTGGATGGGGAAACCATTGAACTCCTCATGGTGGATTATGGTATCGAAGCCAAACAAAAGGTTGAAGTGGATAATGCCGACATCGAACGTTTCTTTGTCGAAGATGGTTATCTCAATGAAGATGAATTGGTTGAGCGTCCACCAGTTGTAACTATCATGGGACACGTTGACCACGGTAAAACAACCCTCTTGGATACTCTTCGTAACTCTCGTGTTGCGACAGGTGAAGCAGGAGGTATCACTCAGCATATCGGTGCCTACCAAATCGTGGAAAATGGTAAGAAGATTACTTTCCTTGATACACCAGGACACGCGGCCTTTACATCGATGCGTGCGCGTGGTGCTTCTGTTACCGATATTACTATCTTGGTTGTAGCGGCAGATGACGGGGTTATGCCTCAGACAATCGAAGCCATCAACCACTCAAAAGCAGCCAACGTTCCAATCATTGTAGCCATTAACAAGATTGATAAACCAGGTGCTAACCCAGAACGCGTTATCGGTGAATTGGCAGAGCATGGGGTTATGTCAACAGCTTGGGGTGGAGATTCTGAATTTGTTGAAATCTCAGCTAAATTCAATCAAAACATTGAAGAATTGTTGGAAACAGTCCTTCTTGTAGCTGAAATCCAAGAACTCAAGGCAGACCCAACAGTGCGTGCGATTGGTACAGTTATCGAAGCTCGCTTGGATAAAGGAAAAGGTGCGGTCGCAACCCTTCTTGTTCAACAAGGTACCTTGAATGTTCAAGACCCAATCGTTGTCGGAAATACTTTCGGTCGTGTCCGTGCTATGACCAATGACCTTGGCCGTCGTGTTAAAGTTGCTGGACCATCAACACCAGTGTCAATCACAGGTTTGAACGAAGCGCCAATGGCGGGTGACCACTTTGCTGTTTACGAAGATGAAAAATCTGCGCGTGCAGCCGGTGAAGAGCGTGCCAAACGTGCCCTCATGAAACAACGCCAAGCTACTCAACGTGTCAGCCTTGAAAACCTCTTTGATACGCTTAAAGCTGGTGAGCTTAAGTCAGTTAACGTTATCATCAAGGCCGATGTACAAGGTTCTGTTGAAGCCCTTTCTGCCTCACTTCAAAAAATCGATGTAGAAGGTGTCAAAGTGACCATCGTCCACTCAGCAGTTGGTGCCATCAACGAATCTGACGTAACCCTTGCCGAAGCTTCAAATGCCTTCATCGTTGGTTTCAACGTACGTCCTACACCACAAGCTCGTCAACAAGCAGAAGCTGACGATGTAGAAATCCGTCTCCACAGCATTATCTACAAGGTTATCGAAGAGATGGAAGAAGCTATGAAAGGGATGCTTGATCCAGAGTTTGAAGAAAAAGTTATCGGTGAAGCAGTTATTCGTGAAACCTTCAAGGTGTCTAAAGTGGGAACTATCGGTGGATTCATGGTTATCAACGGTAAGGTTACCCGTGACTCTAAAGTCCGTGTTATCCGTGACGGTGTCGTTATCTATGATGGTGAACTCGCAAGCTTGAAACACTACAAAGACGACGTCAAAGAAGTTACAAACGGTCGTGAAGGTGGATTGATGATTGACGGCTACAATGATATCAAGACTGATGATGTGATTGAGGCCTATGTCATGGAAGAAATCAAACGATAATAGAGAAACGATAGCCAATTTGACTCGTCGTCAACAGCGCCTTGATGAACCCTTAGTTCTATCTAAGGCTTGTTTCCTAGATTCAAATGGCTCTAGTTCCTCTATATAACAGAAATAGCTAGGTCTGCTGGCCTAGCTTTTGGTTCAAAGTAGAGAAAGGAATATCATGGCAAATCATTTCCGTACGGATCGTGTGGGCATGGAAATCAAGCGTGAAGTCAATGAGATTTTGCAAAAGAAAGTCCGTGATCCGCGTGTCCAAGGTGTGACCATCACAGATGTTCAGATGCTAGGTGACTTGTCTGTTGCCAAGGTTTACTACACCATTTTGAGTAACCTTGCTTCAGATAATCAAAAAGCTCAAATCGGGCTTGAGAAAGCAACTGGTACTATCAAACGTGAACTTGGTCGCAATTTGAAATTGTACAAAATCCCAGATTTGACCTTCGTCAAAGACGAGTCCATCGAGTATGGAAACAAGATTGACGAAATGCTACGCAATCTGGATAAGAACTAAGATAAAGAGGGAAGTCCCTCTTTTTTGGTGGGGAAATGACTACAAAGCATGCTGGGGAATCTTTCTAAAGTTAAACATTATTAAACAGCTTTATAAAATTTAGCTTGTATGATAGTATAGGAATTAGAAAGAGTAAATTTCACAGAAATAGCCAGCAAGACTGCTATCGTTAATATTTTGAAAGTGTAGTTAAAAGAGGGAAGATAATATGGGACTCATAAAAACTCTAGCTAAAACTTATGGGAATTACTTTTTGACCATGCAAGGTGTAAAAGTAATGAAAACGATAAAGAAGGATGACAATGTCGTTGTCGGTCTGGGGAAACTTTTTATTGCAGACAAGTTGATGGATACGGCTCGGTGGCTCATCAAGCCAGAGGAGAGAGAATGAAATTTTTTTGGGTCTTCTTGCTATTATTTTTATCAAACCGATTATTGGAATTGTGAAATTCCTGTGGATGATCATCTCTTTTGCAGTCCAATTGCTATTTTACAAGCTATTATTTAAGCTATTAGATTGGCTTTTTAAACTTTTTTAGTCCGTAATTCAAATCTCAGAGAACTAGTAAGTCTTGTACTGCTAGTTTTTTAATCTCTTTCCTTATGATATAATATAAGCAGTAAAATCATTTTATACTCTTCGAAAATCTCTTCAAACCACGTCAGCTTCACCTTGCCGTAGGTATGGTTACTGACTTCGTCAGTTCTATCCACAACCTCAAAACACTGTTTTGAGCAACCTGCGGATAGCTTCCTAGTTTGCTCTTTGATTTTCATTGAGTATTAGAACATACAATGGAGGTCGTCATGGACAATATCATCGATGTGTCAATTCCCGTTGCAGAAGTGGTGGACAAGCATCCAGAGGTCTTGGAAATCCTAGTGGAACTCGGTTTTAAACCCCTTGCTAATCCCTTGATGCGCAATACAGTCGGGCGCAAAGTATCGCTTAAGCAGGGTTCTAAACTCGAAGGAACTCCAATGGACAAGATTGTCCGCACGCTGGAGGCAAATGGCTACGAAGTGATTGGATTAGACTAATGGCAGATGAACGGATTCATATTCTACGGGATATTTTGTTAGAATTGCACAATGGCGCTTCCCCTGAGTCGGTTCAGGAGCGCTTTGATGCGACCTTTACAGGTGTTTCAGCCATTGAGATTTCCCTTATGGAGCACGAGCTGATGAACTCGGATTCAGGTGTCACCTTTGAAGATGTCATGGAGCTATGCGATGTCCATGCCAATCTTTTTAAAAATGCTGTTAAAGGTGTCGAAGTGGAGGATACCGAACACCCTGGTCACCCAGTTCGGGTCTTCAAGGATGAAAATCTGGCACTCCGCGCTACCTTGATTCGCATTCGGAGATTGTTAGATACTTATGAGTCTATGGAAGATGAAGAAATACTTGCGGAGATGCGCAAGGGCTTGGTCCGTCAGATGGGACTTGTCGGTCAATTTGACATCCACTACCAGCGCAAGGAAGAGTTATTTTTCCCTATCATGGAGCGCTATGGTCATGATTCGCCTCCTAAGGTCATGTGGGGAGTGGATGATCAGATCAGAGAACTCTTTCAGACAGCCCTAGCGATAGCTAAGTCATTGCCAGAAGTGTCAATTAGCAGCGTAAAAGAAGCTTTTGAAGCTTTTGCGACAGAATTTGAAAGTATGATTTTCAAGGAAGAGTCCATCCTTCTCATGATTCTCCTTGAGTCCTTTACTCAGGATGACTGGCTTCAGATTGCGGAGGAGAGCGATGCCTATGGTTATGCCATCATCCGTCCATCTGAGAAATGGGTGCCAGAAAGACAGAGTTTTGTTGAGGAAAAGAGTGCAGAGGAGCCCGTGAAACTAGATACGGCAGAAGGGCAAGTTCAGCAAGTTATTGATACGCCAGAAGGACTGCTCACCATTACCTTTACCCCTAAGGAAAAGGAAGCGGTGCTGGACCGCCATAGTCAACAGGCTTTTGGCAATGGTTATCTCTCAGTCGAGCAGGCCAACCTCATCCTCAATCACCTCCCTATGGAGATCACCTTTGTCAATAAAGACGATATTTTCCAGTATTACAATGACAATGTGCCAGCTGATGAGATGATTTTCAAACGGACACCGTCCCAAGTCGGGCGCAATGTTGAACTCTGTCATCCGCCTAAGTATTTGGACAAGGTCAAGACTATTATGAAGGGACTTCGTGAGGGGACCAAGGACAAGTATGAGATGTGGTTCAAGTCTGAGTCGCGAGGTAAGTTTGTTCACATCACCTATGCTGCAGTACACGATGAGAATGGAGAGTTTCAGGGTGTGTTGGAGTATGTTCAGGATATCCAACCCTACCGTGAGATTGACACGGATTATTTCCGTGGATTAGAATAAGGAGAAAAAATGAGTTACGAACAAGAATTTATGAAGGAATTTGAAGCTTGGGTCAATACCCAGATTATGATTAACGACATGGCGCACAAGGAAAGCCAAAAAGTCTACGAAGAAGACCAAGACGAACGTGCCAAAGATGCCATGATTCGCTACGAAAGCCGTTTGGATGCTTATCAGTTCTTGCTTGGAAAATTTGAAAATTTCAAGGCAGGTAAGGGATTCCATGATTTACCAGATGGCTTGTTTGGTGAGCGAAATTATTAAACGAGAAAGATTCTTGATTTTTTACTAAAATCTTGATAGAATATTTATATTAAATCCTTGTCAGAACAGGGGTTTTTTATTGAAAGGATTTTATCATGTCAAAGAAACTCAATCGTAAAAAACAATTACGAAATAGCCTCCGTCGCGCAGGTGCCTTTTCAAGTACTGTGACTAAGGTTGTAGAAGAGACAAAGAAAGTCGTGAAACGTGCAGAGCAGTCAGCGAGCGAAGCTGGTAAGGCTGTTTCTAAAAAAAGTTGAACAAGCAGTAGAAGCTACCAAAGAGCAAGCTCAAAAAGTAGCCAATTCTGTAGAAGATTTTGCAGCAAACTTGGGTGGACTTCCACTTGACCGTGCCAAAACTTTCTACGATGAAGGTATCAAGTCTGCGTCAGATTTTAAAAACTGGACTGAAAAAGAACTCCTTGCCTTAAAAGGAATCGGACCAGCTACTATTAAGAAATTGAAAGAAAACGGCATCAAGTTCAAGTAATCTTTCTTGTGCCTTGCATTTCCGAAAAAATCTTGCTACAATAGAGCCATTAGAGGTGTTTTGAATCCCACATTTTACAGAAAGTGGCGGTGCTGAGAAGTCCACAAATGTGTCAAAACTAGTTGCTAATGGATGAAAAATTGAAATAAAAGTGTCTTTTTGTTTTAAAGACGAGAGTTGCGGGCAACTGCCCGAAATTGGGTGGTACCGCGGATAAGCACATTCGTCCCTGTCATGTAGATGGCAGGGATTTTCTTTTGCGTCTTAGTAAAAGGAGGTTGTTATGAAGCAATCTTTTAAAACAAGTAAACTCTACTATGGCTTTCCTATTTTCATTTTGGGGTATCAGGATCAGAATTTTGGGCACAATATCACGACCTGCAGTTCCTCTTATAGCTTGGGAGATTGGCTAGTCATCGGTGTTGGTGCTGAGGAAAATGCGGCTGAGCAAATCAAGCATTACCAGAAGTTTACTGTGAATATTCCTGATGAAAATCTCATTCTCGAGATGGAGCAGGCTGGTTTTATCAGTCATCGAGAGAAATTGAAACACCTGGAGATAGACTACGAGATTTCTGAACGAACTCAGGCACCGATTTTAGAGGACTGTCCAGTAGTATTGGATTGTCAGGTAGATCGGATTATCGAGGAAGATGGAATCTGTCATATCTTTGCCAAGATTATCGAACGACTAGCTAATCCAGAACTTTTGGATGACAAGGGGCATTTTAAGAATGACCGTTTTGCGCCGACTTACTTTATGGGGGACGGCCACCAGCGCGTTTATCGCTATTTAGATGACCGAGTAGACCCTATGGGGAGCTTCATTAAGAAAGCGAGGAAAAGGATGGCAAGAACTGAACTGCCAGAACGGTTGGAAACAGAGCGTCTGGTCTTACGAGTCCGCACAGTGGCGGATGCTGAGGATATCTTTGATTATGCTAGTCGTCCAGAAGTTTCTTACCCAGCAAGTTTTCCACCTGTAAAGACCTTGGAAGATGAGATTTATTATCTGGAGCATATCCTTCCTGAGCGAAATGAAAAGGACAATCTCCCAGCTGGTTACGGCATAGTGGTTAAAGGGACCGATACTATCATCGGCTCTGTTGATTTCAACCATCGTCATGAAGATGATGTGCTTGAGATTGGTTATACCTTACACCCAGACTATTGGGGACGCGGTTATGTGCCAGAAGCGGCGCGTGCCTTGATTGATCTAGCTTTTAAAGAACTTGGTCTTCACAAGATTGAACTAACTTGTTTTGGATACAATGTCCAAAGTCAACGAGTTGCAGAAAAGCTTGGCTTTACCCTTGAAGCTCGTATCCGAGACCGCAAAGATGCTCAAGGCAACCGTTGTGACAGTCTGATATATGGCTTGCTGAGGAGTGAGTGGGAGGTAATTTGATGCATCTTTTCATCATTGGTGCTCCAGCTTCAGGAAAAATGACGATTGGTCAAGAACTATCTCGACTGACGGATTCTACCCTCTTTTATAACCATCAGGCTATCGATTTTGCACTAGAAATCTATCAGGACTTTACAGAGGAAATGTGGGAATTTGTTCGTGGAATGACCTTTTCTTTTCTTGGAGCAAGTGCAAGAAATCAGCGATCTGTGATTTTAACAGACGTGATTGATTTTTCAAATCAGTACCAGCTGATGTATTTGAAGCAAATTCAGGATTTATTGAATGACTATCATCAAGAGATTCTTTTTGTTGAATTGGAAACAAGCCTTGAAGAGCGCTTACGTCGAAATCGAACGGAGAATCGATTAAAGCACAAACCCTTAAAACGACATATTGAGGTATCTGAAAGAGAAATTTTAGAGACTGCTGAAACACTTCAATTAAATTCCCAACATCAACCCAATGAGTTGCACCACTACTTTAAAATAAATAATACGAATCTGTCTGCAGAAGAGGTTGCTAAGCAGATTCAAGATAAAATGAATACAATAGAGAAAGGACAAACACATGTCTAAAGAACTTTCACCTAAATACAATCCAGCCGAGGTTGAGGCTGGTCGTTACCAAAAATGGCTTGACGCCGATGTTTTCAAGCCTTCAGGCGATCAAAAGGCTAAGCCTTATTCGATCGTGATTCCACCACCAAACGTGACTGGTAAACTTCACCTTGGTCACGCTTGGGATACGACTTTGCAAGATATCATCATCCGTCAAAAACGCATGCAAGGTTTTGATACCCTTTGGCTTCCTGGTATGGATCACGCGGGGATTGCCACTCAGGCGAAGGTTGAGGAGCGCTTGCGTGGTGAGGGCATCAGCCGTTATGACCTCGGTCGTGAAAAATTCCTCGAGAAAGTCTGGGAATGGAAAGACGAATATGCGACGACCATCAAGGAACAGTGGGGCAAGATGGGGCTCTCTGTAGACTACTCTCGTGAGCGTTTCACGCTTGATGAAGGTTTGTCAAAAGCTGTTCGCAAGGTCTTTGTGGACCTTTACAAGAAAGGCTGGATTTACCGTGGTGAGTTTATCATCAACTGGGACCCAGCAGCTCGCACAGCCCTTTCTGATATCGAGGTAATCCACAAGGATGTTGAAGGTGCCTTCTATCACATGAACTATATGTTGGAAGACGGCTCACGCGCCCTTGAAGTTGCGACTACTCGTCCTGAGACCATGTTTGGGGACGTTGCGGTTGCGGTCAATCCAGAAGACCCACGCTACAAGGACTTGATTGGTAAAAATGTTATCCTTCCAATCGCTAATAAATTGATTCCAATCGTTGGAGACGAACACGCAGATCCTGAGTTTGGTACTGGTGTCGTGAAAATCACACCTGCCCACGATCCAAACGACTTCTTGGTTGGTCAACGCCACAACTTGCCACAAGTCAACGTCATGAACGACGACGGAACTATGAATGACTTGGCCTTCGAATTTGCAGGCATGGACCGTTTTGAAGCTCGTAAGGCAGTCGTTGCTAAGTTGGAAGAAATCGGTGCCCTCGTTAAAATCGAAAAACGTGTCCACAGTGTTGGTCACTCAGAGCGTACAGGTGTTGTGGTTGAACCACGCCTGTCTACTCAATGGTTTGTTAAGATGGACCAATTGGCTAAAAATGCTATTGCCAACCAAGACACAGAAGACAAGGTAGAATTTTATCCACCTCGTTTCAATGATACCTTCCTCCAATGGATGGAAAATGTCCACGACTGGGTTATTTCACGCCAGCTCTGGTGGGGTCACCAAATCCCTGCCTGGTACAATGCCGAGGGTGAAATGTATGTCGGAGAAGAAGCTCCAGAAGGTGACGGATGGACTCAGGACGAAGACGTCTTGGATACTTGGTTCAGTTCTGCCCTTTGGCCATTCTCAACCATGGGCTGGCCTGATGTCGACTCAGAAGACTTCAAACGTTACTTCCCAACTTCAACCTTGGTAACAGGTTACGATATCATCTTCTTCTGGGTGTCTCGTATGATCTTCCAATCTTTGGAATTCACTGGCCGTCAGCCATTCCAAAACGTCCTTATCCACGGTCTTATCCGTGACGAGCAAGGACGCAAGATGTCTAAATCTCTTGGTAACGGGATTGACCCAATGGATGTTATCGAGAAATACGGTGCCGATGCCCTCCGTTGGTTCCTTTCAAACGGTTCTGCGCCAGGTCAAGACGTGCGCTTCTCTTATGAGAAAATGGATGCTTCATGGAACTTCATTAACAAGATCTGGAATATCTCTCGCTATATCCTCATGAACAATGAAGGATTGACCCTTGAGCAAGCAACGGCTAATGTGGAAAAAGTTGTTAATAAGGAAGCTGGAAATGTCACTGACCGCTGGATTCTTCACAACCTCAATGAAACCATTGGAAAAGCTACTGCCAACTTTGATAAGTTTGAGTTTGGTGTGGCTGGACACATCCTCTACAACTTCATCTGGGATGAGTTTGCGGACTGGTACGTTGAGTTGACCAAGGAAGTCCTTTATAGCGACAACGAAGAAGAGAAAGTTATCACACGTTCTGTTCTCCTTTACACTTTGGACAAGATCCTTCGTCTCCTTCACCCAATCATGCCATTCGTGACAGAGGAAATCTTTGGACAAATCTCAGAAGGCTCTATCGTTACAGCAGAATACCCAACTGTCAATCCAGCCTTTGAAGATCTTGCAGCCCACACTGGTGTGGAAAGTCTCAAAGACTTGATTCGTGCCGTTCGTAATGCGCGTGCAGAAGTAAACGTAGCACCAAGTAAGCCTATCACCATCCTTGTTAAGACAAGCGATAGTGACTTGGAAGCTTTCTTTAACAGCAATGTCAACTACATCAAACGCTTCACAAATCCAGAACACTTGGAAATCGCATCAAACATCCCTGCCCCTGAACTCGCTATGTCAAGCGTCATCACAGGAGCAGAAATCTACTTGCCACTGGCTGACCTCCTCAATGTCGAAGAAGAACTAGCTCGTCTCGACAAGGAACTAGCTAAATGGCAAAAAGAACTGGATATGGTTGGTAAGAAGCTCTCTAACGAACGCTTCGTAGCCAACGCCAAATCAGAAGTCGTCCAAAAAGAACGCGACAAACAAGCCGACTACCAAGCGAAATACGACGCGACCGTAGCACGTATTGATGAGATGAAGAAACTCGTTAAATAAACACAGAAACACGGTGATGAGCCGTGTTTTTTGGTATAATGAAATCAATATCTATTGATGGAGAAAGTGATGTCCAAACACCCTCATTATGAATTGTTAAATTTAATTGGCTACGGTCTTGCCAAGTTTGATAAGCTATTTATAAAAGAATTTCAATGTTCTAGCAAGTCGGAGTTTTATCGCTATGTGGTTTCTCTGGGAATTGCTGAAACAACTGGAGTTGTAAAAAATAGAATGGACTTATTTGATCCTTATTTTGACAATGATCGAAAAGGTTGGTGGCAGAAAGCTGAAGTTTACCGTTTTCGTAAAGATTCAATTGATATGATGTTTGGAAATGAAGATGTTCATAGTTATGCTGAAATAGTTAAAATGTTACTTGCCAGCGAAGGAAAGAAAACAGGTATTACTACCATTGAAAAGCCAATCATTCGAACTAAATTCAAACGTCTACAGGAAACTGGGATGGAGGCAGAAAATTATTTTATCCTTCATTTTGATAAAGAAGAAAAATTCGAAGGTGGACAGTTAACCGATGCTCGTCTTTATGGTGATGGATATGATTTCCAAGTAGATGTTCAAGAGCATTCTTACCTTGCCGAAGTAAAAGGTATCCGAAAATCTAAGGGGCGTGTGCGTTTAACTGCAAAAGAATTTGAAAAAGCCAAGGAGTTTCAATCGGATTTTATTTTATCCTTGGTCACAAACCTTGATGATATTCCAAAGTTAGTATTAGTTGATAATCCTTTAAAACATTTTGAGTTTAAAAAGAATATTATCAAAAATGAAATTATTGAATACAGAAGCTTAGAAGATTTGTATTAGTTCCCCTTAACCTTTGACTATTCCGCAAAATTATCGTAAAATAAAGAGTAAATGATAAAATGAGGTCAGAGTCTGTTCGCTCTGGCGATAGTAGTATAAATGAGGAGAAACGCTTTGGAATTAGAAGTATTTGCTGAGCAAGAAAAAAGTGAACTATCTATGATTGAGGTAGCGCGTGCTATCTTGGAACTTCGTGGTCGCGATCATGAGATGCATTTTAGCGATCTTGTAAACGAAATTCAAAACTACCTTGGAACATCAAACAGCGATATCCGTGAAGCTTTGCCTTTGTTCTACACAGAGTTGAACTTTGACGGTAGCTTTATCTCACTTGGAGACAACAAATGGGGTCTTCGTTCATGGTATGGTGTGGACGAAATCGACGAAGAAATCATCGCTCTTGAGGAAAATGACGACGATGAAGTAGCACCAAAAGCTAAGAAAAAACGTGTCAATGCCTTCATGGATGGCGATTCAGATGCTATTGACTACAATGCAGATGATCCTGAAGATGAAGATGCATACGAAGCAGATCCAGCTCTTTCATACGATGATGAAAATCCAGATGATGAGAAAAAT
This sequence comes from Streptococcus mitis 17/34, assembly GCA_000430305.1. Taxonomy (GTDB): domain Bacteria; phylum Bacillota; class Bacilli; order Lactobacillales; family Streptococcaceae; genus Streptococcus; species Streptococcus mitis_AW. The sequence goes on along the minus strand of ASZZ01000014.1, from coordinate 11,786 downwards.
GAAGTGGAAGCTTATGATGCAGAGATCAACGAAATCGCCCCAGATGACTTGGGAGAAGACGTGGATCTCAACGAAGAAGACGATGAGTTTTCTGATGATGACGCTGAAAACATCGAGGAATAAAAGTTAGCTATTGACAATTGTCCTATTTTTAGGTATCATATTGTTCGGGCACCTCTTTTAGAGGTCGGGGCTCCCTAGTTCTTAGGGAGCTATTTTTGTTTTTTCAAGAAGTTATCTTCTTGTATTTTAGTTGTGAATCTGGTGCAGTCGTCCCAGATTATTCTTATTAGTAGGGTCTTGTTTTCTATGTCCCCTCGTAGTCAACAAGGCCTTGAGCATTTTAGAAAGAGGAATCTATGTCTACGAAATATATTTTTGTAACTGGTGGTGTGGTATCGTCTATTGGGAAAGGGATTGTCGCAGCAAGTCTAGGCCGTCTCTTGAAAAATCGTGGTCTCAAAGTAACGATTCAAAAATTTGACCCTTATATCAATATCGATCCGGGGACTATGAGCCTTATCAGCACGGGGAAGTTTTTGTGACAGATGATGGAGCTGAGACAGATTTGGACTTGGGTCACTATGAACGTTTCATCGATATCAATCTCAACAAATATTCCAACGTGACTACTGGTAAAATTTACAGTGAAGTTCTTCGTAAGGAACGCCGTGGAGAATACCTTGGGGCAACTGTTCAGGTTATTCCTCATATCACAGATGCTTTGAAAGAGAAAATCAAGCGTGCTGCTGTAACGACCGACTCTGATGTCATTATCACAGAGGTTGGTGGAACAGTAGGAGATATCGAGTCCTTGCCATTCCTAGAGGCCCTTCGTCAGATGAAGGCAGATGTGGGTGCGGACAATGTCATGTACATTCATACAACCTTGCTTCCATACCTCAAGGCTGCTGGTGAAATGAAGACCAAACCAACTCAACACTCTGTCAAAGAATTGCGTGGATTGGGAATTCAGCCAAATATGTTGGTGATTCGTACAGAAGAGCCAGCTGGTCAAGGAATTAAAAACAAACTAGCCCAGTTCTGTGATGTGGCACCAGAAGCCGTTATCGAATCGTTGGATGTTGAGCACCTTTACCAAATTCCATTGAATTTGCAGGCGCAAGGTATGGACCAAATTGTCTGTGACCATTTGAAATTAGACGCACCAGTAGCGGATATGACAGAATGGTCAGCCATGGTGGATAAGGTCATGAACCTGAAAAAACAAGTTAAAATTTCCCTTGTTGGTAAGTATGTTGAGTTGCAAGATGCCTACATTTCTGTGGTTGAAGCCTTGAAACACTCTGGTTATGCCAACGATGCAGAAGTTAAGATTAATTGGGTCAATGCCAATGATGTGACAGCAGAGAATGTGGCAGAACTCTTGTCTGATGCGGACGGAATCATCGTACCAGGTGGTTTTGGTCAACGTGGTACCGAAGGGAAAATCCAAGCCATCCGTTATGCGCGTGAGAATGATGTTCCAATGTTGGGTGTCTGCTTGGGAATGCAGTTGACTTGTATCGAGTTTGCTCGTCACGTTTTGGGTCTTGAAGGTGCCAATTCTGCTGAACTTGCACCAGAAACAAAATACCCTATCATTGATATCATGCGTGATCAGATTGATGTTGAGGATATGGGGGGAACCTTCGCTTGGGACTTTATCCATCTAAGTTGAAACGTGGCTCTAAGGCAGCGGCGGCTTATCACAATCAAGAAGTGGTGCAACGCCGTCACCGTCACCGCTATGAGTTTAACAATGCCTTCCGTGAGCAGTTTGAGGAAGCAGGTTTTGTCTTCTCAGGTGTTTCTCCAGACAATCGTTTGGTTGAAATTGTGGAAATTCCTGAAAATAAATTCTTTGTGGCTTGTCAGTATCACCCTGAACTTTCCAGCCGTCCAAACCGCCCAGAAGAACTCTACACTGCTTTTATCACTGCAGCTGTTGAGAACAGTAATTAGCTAAATCAGAACCTTTGAGAAGAATCTCAGAGGTTTTTTTATTAGCATATTGAGGATATGATTTGCAAAATAAAAACATAGTGATATAATTAACATAACAAAAGTTAAGGAGGATTTACAATGAAAAAAATCACACTATTTGGTTTGTCTCTAGCAGGCCTAGCTTTACTGGCTTTTCCTCGTTCAGGTCAGGCATTCGAGCTAAAAGAAGAATGGGTTGTTAAATGTGGAGTTCAGTATCAAGATGGCAAGATTCTCCGATTTAATAATGGCCATGAAGTGGATATTAAAGTATTGGATTTGCCAAAAAATGAGAAAATTGAGTGGACGGTTAGTCTCAATGGTCAAGATCAGACAGTCAATTTCCTAGGTCAAGAAAAGGACAAGTCTATGATTGGCGTAGAAGGGCGTTATCTGAATTTCTATGTTCCATATGGCTATAGAGGAAATATCAAGGTAGAAGCCAAGAGCGGAAACGAAGTGAAGACCTGGTCAACGAAAGTGGTTGACGATGTACATCATGAAGGTGGAAAGAGAGGCTACTACCGTATTGAAGAATCAAATGATCAATACACTTACCTCGATGCTAAATGGGATTATCAAACCAAGACTTACACTGCCACCCTACCAGAGACTGTCAATGGTCAAAAAGTCTTTGCTTGGGCAGACTATGACAATGGTGAGTTGAAACTTGAAAAACAAAAGTCTATTAGTCATAAATATGATGGAGGATCTTTCAAAGAACTTTATCCGATTGTGAAAGCAGAAAGCTGGCTACAATCAAACCAAAACTGGTACTATCAAAAACAAGGTCAATTAGTTCAGAACGATTGGGTTAAGGACAAGGGAACTTGGTACTTTATGAATGATAAAGGAGTCATGTTCAATCAAACTTGGCTCTATCAAGGTGGCAACTGGTATACCTTTAAATCATCAGGGGCTATGATTGCTGGTGACTGGCTTTATGACCAAGGCAAGTGGTACTATTTATCAACTTCAGGAGTCATGAAAGCAAGCACTTGGGTTTATGACAAGGGAGAATGGTATTATGTAAGTTCTTCTGGTGCCATGCTAGCGAATGATTGGGTCAAAGATAATGGCAAGTGGTATTATCTAGCTTCATCAGGTAAGATGCTTCGCAATACCTACACACCTGATGGTTATTACGTTGGTAACTCAGGAGCCTGGCAATAAGAACAAGAAGTCCTTTTCCTGAAAGGAAGAGGCTTTTTACTTGTTTTTCTGCTGCTTCCTCATTTGTCCTGAAGCGTTTTTTGTGTTAAAATGAATGGTATGAAAGCTAAAAAAATGTGGATGGCAGGTCTGGCTCTGCTTGGTATTGGGAGCCTTGCCCTTGCTACGAAAAAAGTTGCAGATGACCGTAAGCTCATGAAGACTCAGGAAGAGTTGACAGCGATTGTGCGAGACCATTTTTCAGACATGGGAGAAATTGCGACCCTATATGTTCAAGTTTATGAAAGTAGTCTGGAGAGCTTGGTTGGCGGCGTCATTTTTGAGGATGGCCGTCATTATACCTTTGTCTATGAAAATGAAGACCTGGTCTATGAGGAGGAAGTCTTATGATACAACCAGCAAGTTTAGAAGAATTGGCATCTTTAGTAGAAAAAGATGGCAAGAAGGTCTTTCTTTTTGTGGCGGACTGGTGTGGCGATTGTCGTTATATCTATCCTGCCTTGCCAGAAATTGAGGAGGCCAATCCAGAGTTCACCTTTATTCGTGTGGACCGAGACCAGTATATGGATTTAGCCAAACTCTGGGATGTTTACGGGATTCCTAGCCTTGTTGTTCTAGAAAAGGACAAGGAAATCGGCCGTTTTGTCAATCGCGACCGTAAAAGCAAGCAACAAATTAATGACTTTTTAGCAGGACTAAAATAGGAGAAAAAGGAAACAATGATTTTTACATATAACAAAGAACATGTCGGTGATGTCCTTATGGTCATCGTGAAAAACAGCGCAGATGCCAAACTGGATATGGAACGCAAAGGAAATGTAGCCCGTGTTTTTCTAAAAGATAATGGGGAAACAGTAGCTTGGAATATTTTCGAAGTTTCAAGTTTATTTGAAATTGCAGAGCGCGGTCAAGTCTTTTTATCAGATGAGCAAGTCGCTCGTTTGAACCAAGAATTACAGGCGGAAGGTTTTACAGAGGAAATTGTTAATGACAAGGAACCTAAGTTTGTTGTTGGTGAGATTGTCGAGATGGTAGCCCATCCAGATAGTGACCACCTCAACATCTGCCAAGTTGCAGTCGCAAGTGATAAGATGGTGCAAATCGTTGCAGGGGCTCCCAATGCGCGTGTTGGGTTGAAAACCATTGTAGCTCTTCCTGGAGCTATGATGCCAAAAGGCAATCTCATTTTCCCAGGCGAACTTCGCGGTGAAAAGAGTTTTGGCATGATGTGTAGTCCTCGTGAATTGCATCTGCCAAATGCTCCGCAAAAACGTGGTGTTATTGAATTATCAGAAGATCAAGTTGTCGGAACACCATTTGATCCAGCTAAACACTGGACTGCCTAAGAAGTTGTTAATATCTGATAGACCAGATAGAAGGAAATAAGATGGCAAAAAATGTTGTGATTACAGGAGCGACATCAGGTATTGGTGAAGCAATTGCGCGTGCTTATCTGGAGCAGGGTGAGAATGTCGTTCTAACTGGACGACGGACAGACAGACTAGAGACCCTCAAGTCAGAGTTTGCAGCAACCTATCCAAATCAAACAGTTTGGATCTTTCCACTGGATGTGACGGATATGACTATGGTGAAGGCTGTCTGCTCTGATATTCTAGAAACGATAGGTCAGATTGATATCTTGGTCAATAACGCCGGACTGGCTCTAGGATTGGCTCCCTATCAGGACTATGAAGAGTTGGATATGCTGACCATGTTGGATACCAATGTCAAAGGTTTGATGGCGGTTACTCGCTGTTTCTTGCCAGCAATGGTAAAAGCCAATCAGGGTCATATTATCAATATGGGATCAACCGCAGGAATCTATGCCTATGCAGGTGCAGCTGTCTATTCAGCCACCAAGGCGGCAGTTAAGACTTTTTCAGATGGACTGCGAATTGATACCATCGCAACGGATATCAAGGTGACTACCATTCAGCCAGGGATTGTCGAAACAGATTTCTCTACAGTACGTTTTCATGGTGACAAAGAGCGAGCTGAGGCGGTCTATCAGGGAATTGAGGCCTTGCAAGCTCAGGATATTGCAGATACAGTGGTCTATGTGACCAGTCAGCCTCGTCGTGTTCAGATTACAGATATGACCATTATGGCCAATCAACAGGCGACAGGTTTCATGGTTCATAAAAAATAAACAATTTTCTCGAAAAGTTACAAATTTCTGTAACTTTTTTTGATTTCCTACGAATAGATAAGTAGGAGGAAGAAAATATGTATAATAAAGTTATTATGATTGGACGTTTAACGTCTACACCAGAATTGCACAAAACCAACAATGACAAGTCAGTTGCGCGAGCAACCATTGCTGTGAATCGTCGTTACAAAGACCAAAATGGTGAACGCGAAGCGGATTTTGTTAATATGGTTTTATGGGGAAGACTAGCAGAAACATTGGCAAGCTACGCAACCAAAGGTAGTCTTATCTCTGTGGATGGGGAATTACGTACCCGTCGCTTTGAGAAAAACGGTCAAATGAATTACGTGACCGAAGTCCTTGTGACAGGATTTCAACTCTTGGAAAGTCGTGCTCAACGTGCTATGCGTGAAAACAACGCAGGACAGGATTTGGCAGACCTAGTCTTGGAAGAGGAAGAATTGCCATTTTAAGCATTGAAAAGTCTGAGTTGATCTCAGACTTTTTTCTTGACTATTTCTGACCAAGTGATACAATAGAATTATGAATTAGCACTCGGGTATAAAGAGTGCTAATGATATCTATCTCATTATGGAGGAAATCAGATGTTGAAACCATTAGGAGACCGTGTGGTCTTAAAAGTAGAAGAAAAAGAACAAACTGTTGGAGGTTTTGTCCTTGCAGGTTCAGCTCAAGAAAAAACAAAAACAGCCCAAGTTGTAGCTACTGGACAAGGAGTTCGTACCTTGAATGGTGACTTGGTTGCCCCAAGCGTTAAGACTGGCGACCGTGTCTTGGTTGAAGCTCACGCAGGTATTGATGTCAAAGATGGCGATGAAAAGTACATCATCGTAGGCGAAGCTAACATCTTGGCTGTCATTGAAGAATAGAAGGAGAAAGTAAGTATGTCAAAAGAAATTAAATTTTCATCTGATGCTCGTTCAGCTATGGTCCGCGGTGTCGATATCCTTGCAGACACTGTTAAAGTAACATTGGGACCAAAAGGTCGTAATGTCGTTCTTGAAAAATCATTCGGTTCACCTTTGATTACCAACGACGGTGTGACCATTGCTAAAGAAATCGAGTTGGAAGACCATTTTGAAAATATGGGTGCTAAATTGGTATCAGAAGTAGCTTCGAAGACCAATGATATCGCAGGTGACGGGACTACAACTGCAACTGTCTTGACCCAAGCAATCGTCCGCGAAGGAATCAAAAACGTCACTGCTGGAGCAAATCCAATCGGCATTCGTCGTGGGATTGAAGCAGCAGTTGCCGCAGCAGTAGAAACCTTGAAAAATAATGCTATCCCTGTTGCCAACAAAGAAGCCATCGCTCAGGTTGCTGCTGTATCTTCTCGTTCTGAAAAAGTTGGTGAGTACATCTCTGAAGCCATGGAAAAAGTTGGCAAAGACGGTGTCATCACTATCGAAGAGTCACGTGGTATGGAAACAGAACTTGAAGTTGTGGAAGGAATGCAGTTTGACCGCGGTTACCTTTCACAGTACATGGTAACAGATAGCGAAAAAATGGTGGCTGACCTTGAAAATCCATACATTTTGATTACAGACAAGAAGATTTCAAATATCCAAGAAATTTTGCCACTCCTAGAAAGTATTCTCCAAAGCAATCGTCCACTCTTGATTATTGCGGATGATGTGGATGGTGAAGCTCTTCCAACTCTTGTATTGAACAAGATTCGTGGAACCTTCAACGTAGTAGCAGTCAAGGCACCTGGCTTTGGAGACCGTCGCAAAGCCATGCTTGAAGATATCGCGATCTTGACAGGCGGGACTGTTATCACCGAAGATCTTGGTCTTGAATTGAAAGATGCGACAATTGAAGCACTTGGTCAAGCAGCGAGGGTAACTGTGGACAAAGATAGCACTGTTATCGTAGAAGGTGCTGGAAATCCTGAAGCGATTTCTCACCGTGTTGCGGTTATCAAGTCTCAAATCGAAACTACAACTTCTGAATTTGACCGTGAAAAATTGCAAGAACGTTTGGCAAAATTGTCAGGTGGTGTAGCAGTAATCAAGGTCGGAGCTGCAACTGAAACTGAGTTGAAAGAAATGAAACTCCGCATTGAAGATGCTCTCAACGCTACTCGTGCAGCTGTTGAAGAAGGAATCGTTGCAGGTGGTGGAACAGCTCTTGTCAATGTCATTCCAGCCGTGGCTGATTTAGAATTGACAGGAGACGAAGCAACAGGACGCAATATTGTTCTCCGTGCTTTGGAAGAACCTGTTCGTCAAATTGCCCACAATGCGGGATTCGAAGGCTCTATCGTTATCGATCGTTTGAAAAATGCTGAGCTTGGTACAGGCTTCAACGCAGCAACTGGTGAGTGGGTTAACATGATTGATCAAGGGATTATCGACCCAGTTAAAGTGAGCCGTTCAGCCCTTCAAAATGCAGCATCTGTAGCCAGCTTGATTCTGACAACAGAAGCAGTCGTAGCCAATAAACCAGAACCAGTAGCCCCAGCTCCAGCAATGGATCCAAGCATGATGGGCGGCATGATGTAAAAGCAACTTATAAAAAATACAAAAGGAGGGATGCGTATTTCCTCCTTTTATGGTTTTCTATTTTAAATAGATTTGAGCTCTCCTAACTTATATGATAAAATAAGACTAGAAAAAGGAGAAGAACATGATCGATGTAGAAGAAATTCTGAGCAAGATGAACCCCAATCAGAAGATTAATTATGACCGTGTCATGCAGAAAATGGTACAAGTATGGGAGAAAAATGAGCAGCGACCAACCATTCTCATGCATGTTTGCTGTGCCCCTTGCAGTACCTATACCCTCGAATATTTGACCAAGTATGCAGATGTGACCATCTATTTTGCCAATTCTAATATCCATCCCAAGGCAGAATACCATAAGCGTGCCTATGTGACTAAAAAGTTTGTCAGTGATTTCAATGAGCGAACTGGCAATAACGTTCAATACCTAGAAGCTCCTTATGAACCAAATGAATATCGTAAGTTAGTCAGAGGACTTGAGGAAGAACCAGAAGGTGGTGATCGTTGCAAGGTTTGCTTTGACTACCGTCTGGATAAAACAGCACAAGTGGCTATGGACTTGGGCTTTGACTACTTTGGCTCAGCCTTGACTATCAGTCCACATAAGAATTCTCAAACCATCAACAGCATCGGAATCGATGTGCAAAAGATTTATACCACCCACTATCTTCCAAGCGATTTCAAAAAAAATCAGGGCTACAAACGTTCAGTAGAGATGTGTGAAGAGTATGACATCTACCGTCAATGTTATTGTGGATGTGTCTATGCAGCCCAGGCTCAAAATATTGATTTGGTTCAGGTCAAGAAGGACGCCACAGCTTTCTTGTTGGATAAGGATGTTGAAAAAGACTATTCCCACATCAAATTTACTGTTACAAAATTGGATATATAAGGATAAGCCCAGCTGCAAAGCTGGGTTTTTATACTCTGCGAAAATCAAATGCCAACCGCGTCAACGTTGCCTTTCCGTATGTATGGTTACTGACTTCGTCAGTTCTATCTACAACCTCAAAGCAGTTCTTTGAGCAACCTGCGGCTAGTTTTCTAGTTTGCTCTTTGATTTTCATTGAGTATTAAAATAAAAAACCAGGGCTCTCACCCCAGTTTGACAACTTTACCGATTCTTTAGTTCTACATAGCGCTTGTACCAAATGTTTACATAGGCTTCTGAGAAAGGACCGCGTCCATTGTTAATCCAATCAACAAGAATTTTGACATGTTCTTTTAAAATATAGTCCAAATCATCAGAATAATTCATTTTGCGTTTGTGGCGCTCATACTCCTCAACGTCCAAGAGACGTTTTTCCCCATCTGTAAAAATTTTAACATCCAAATCGTAATCAATATACTTCAGTGCTTCTTCATCCAGATAGTAGGGGCTAGCCATATTGCAATAGTAGGAAATCCCATTATCACGAATCATGGCAATGATATTAAACCAATATTTCTTGTGAAAGTAAACAATAGCTGGTTCTCGAGTAACCCAACGACGACCATCACTTTCGGTAACAAGTGTATGATCGTTGACACCAATAATGGCGTTTTCTGTTGTTTTTAGTACCATGGTGTCCCGCCAAGTTCGGTGGAGACTCCCATCATGCTTATAACTTTGAATTGTAATAAAGTCGCCTTCTTTTGGAAGCTTCATAACTAACCAACTTTCTACAATTTATAAGTTTATCGTTTACTATTGTACCATAAAATTGCCTAAAATCTGTGAATTTTACATGAAAATATTAAAGATAATCTCTGAGAGCGCTCGCTATATCCGAAAAATCGTAGCCCTTTCGTGCTAAAACTTGAGTTAAACGCTGTTTAAGTTCGTATCCTTCATACTTTCGGGTATACTTAGCATATTGCTTATCAAGTTCCTTGAAGATGAGTTCCTGAGTCGTTTCTTGGTCAACTTGACTATCCAAGTCGTCAAAGGCACTTTTAGCATCAGAATAAGAGAAGCCCTTGTTAGTCAAGTTCTGAATAATCTTATCTTGCAAGGCACGAGCTGGAAGTTTTCCCTCATATTTTTTCAATAGTTTATTAGCTACACGTTGAGCAACTTCCGAAAAATCAAATTCTTTCAAGATCTCTTCTATAGTAGATTTTGAAATTCCTTTTTGTGCTAATTTCTGAGTCAGTATATAAGGTCCCTTGTCTCCTGAAAGTTGATTGGCATTGATGATAGCATAAGCGTATTGGCTATCATTAATCCACTTATCTTCTTTAAGATTAGCAATGACTTGAGAAATTATGTTCTCATCAATATCGTATTTTTTCAGATATTCTCTGACCTCTTTTTCAGTGCGAGCTTTGAAGGATAGGTGGTAGAGGGCTAGATTCTTACCATAAGAAAATTGGGTAAAGTCCTGAATCTCCTTCAATTCCTCTTCGCTTATCACCTTATCTCTCGATAACATAAAACGAACAATTGTATCTTCAGTAATGTAGCATTTGTCGCCATTATCAAGCTCCATCAGATAGAGTCTTTTTTTCTTTTCAAGTTTTGTGATTTTCATAGTTCTATTATAACTCAAAATGTGATAAGATAGGGGTATGAATCTGAAAGTGAAACAAAAAATACCATTAAAAATCAAGCGCATGGGAATTAATGGTGAGGGAATTGGCTTTTATCAAAAAACATTAGTCTTTGTGCCTGGTGCTCTCAAAGGAGAAGATATCTATTGTCAGATTACTTCTATTAAACGTAACTTTGTTGAGGCAAAATTACTGAAGGTCAACAAGAAGTCTAAATTTCGAGTTGTACCAGCTTGTACTATTTACAATGAATGCGGAGGCTGTCAAATCATGCACCTGCATTATGATAAGCAGCTGGAGTTCAAGACAGACCTACTTCACCAAGCACTGAAAAAATTCGCCCCTGCAGGATATGAAAACTATGAAATACGTCCAACTATTGGAATGCAGGAACCCAAGTACTACCGTGCTAAGTTACAATTTCAGACTCGAAAATTTAAAAATCAGGTCAAAGCGGGCTTATATGCACAAAACTCTCATTATTTGGTAGAGTTGAAAGACTGTTTGGTACAAGATAAGGAAACCCAAGTGATTGCTAATCGTCTAGCAGAATTACTTACTTATCACCAGATTCCAATCACGGATGAGAGAAAAGTTCTAGGTGTTAGAACTATAATGGTCCGACGAGCAAGGAAGACCGGACAGGTTCAGATTATTATTGTTACAAACCGTCAGCTTAACTTAACCCAACTTGTAAAAGAATTAGTTAAAGATTTTCCAGAAATTGTGACAGTCGCTGTGAATACAAATACAGCTAAAACCAGTGAGATTTATAGTGAAAAGACAGAGATTATTTGGGGAGAAGAGAGTATTCAAGAAGGTGTACTCGATTATGAATTTTCACTATCTCCTCGCGCTTTCTATCAATTAAATCCAGAGCAGACAGAAGTTCTCTATAGCGAAGCGGTAAAAGCCCTGGATGTTACTAAAGAAGACCATTTGATTGACGCTTATTGTGGAGTTGGTACGATTGGATTTGCCTTTGCAAAGAAAGTAAATACACTTAGAGGTATGGATATTATTCCAGAAGCTATTGAAGATGCTAAGCGAAATGCTAAAAGAATGGGATTTGATAATACACATTACGAAGCAGGGACAGCAGAAGAGATTATTCCTCGATGGTATAAGGAAGGCTACAGAGCAGATGCACTGATTGTGGACCCACCACGTACAGGTCTGGATGATAAGTTGTTAGACACTATTCTTACCTATGTGCCAGAAAAAATGGTTTATATCTCTTGTAACGTTTCGACTTTGGCTCGTGATTTAGTACGCTTAGTAGAAGTTTATGATCTACATTATATCCAGTCGGTCGATATGTTCCCACATACCGCACGAACTGAGGCTGTTGTAAAGCTGATAAAAAAGAGAAAAGCATAGTGTTTAAAGAGTTTGATATCCGTAGCCTGTAAGAAGCC
>ASZZ01000013.1 GCA_000430305.1 Streptococcus mitis 17/34 | reverse complement strand
AAAAACAGGAGTTCTTTTACAATGTTGTCAATTTTCGTTTACAGTAACTTTACCATTCTGAATGGTGAAGATGCTTAGATTTTCTGGTAGATTTTGAAGATGGTCTAAGCTTGTTGTTGTGATAAAGGTTTGGATTGACTGAGAAATCGTTTCTAATAATTTTAGTTGTCTAGTGTTGTCAAGCTCGCTCATAACATCGTCAAGTAGTAATATTGGAGATTCTGTAGTAATACTTTTCATTAACTCGATTTCTGCTAATTTTATAGAAAGGACGAGACTACGATGTTGGCCTTGACTCCCAAAACTAGCGTCCATCCCATTTATATAAAAAGAAATATCATCTCGATGAGGACCGACACCAGTGTTCTTTTTAAATAAATCTCTGGATCTACTTTTTTCTAAAGCAATTTTGAAAGATTCGGATAAGTCTTCTTTGTCAGTTATCTTAACAGAAGATTGATAGGATATTGACAACTCTTCAATCTGATTAGAGAGTTCAAAATGTTTCTTACGTCCAAATGATTCTAGTTTTTTTATGAAATCTAAGCGGTGATTCATTACACGACATCCATAATCAATTAGCTGATCATCCAACACAGAAAGGAAGGTTTCATCTATTTTTTGAGCTGATTTTAGATAAGTATTTCTTTGTTTTAGGATGTGATTATAATTGGTTAAGTCAGATAGATAGATTGGCTTAATTTGTCCAAGCTCCATATCAATAAATTTTCGTCGAACTGAAGGTGCTCCTTTAATTAGTTGTAAATCTTCAGGAGCAAATAAGACAACATTCATGTGTCCCACATAATCTGAAAGGCGCGCCTGTTTTAAGTGATTAACTTTTGTCACACGGCCTTTTTGTGTTAGTTCGATTTCTAGAGGAACGGATCCAGTTTTTTTCTGAACGAGACCTGAAAGATGAAGTTGTTCCTCATCAAAATGAATGAGATTTTTATCTGTTCGAGTTCGATGACTACGCGTTAAGGCTAAAAAATAGATAGCCTCTAGCATATTTGTTTTTCCTTGTGCATTACGTCCCAAAAAGACATTCAATTTAGGATTAAAGTCTATTTTTGTCTCTTTGTAATTACGAAAAGTTTTGACAGATAGGTTTTGTAGCCACATGATTATCTACCAGGGAATCGTGGAGCTTGTTTGCTTTTAGGTGATGAAGCAGGTTTCGATTTGTCTTTTTTTACTCCCTTATTCATCTCTTTGACAAGTTTAGCGATCCGTTCTTTTTCAACTTTATCAGCTTGGTATTCATCTTGTTCTTCAGAAGTAGGTTGTGTCAACAAGATGTCAATGTTCATGTCAGGGATGTCAACTTTATCGCCAATACGAAGTTTTTTACCGCGACGACTCTCTAATTCCCCATTAAAGTAAACAGAATGTTCAGAGAGAAATGATTTGATAGCTCCTCCGCTATGTGTAATTCCAAGTTCTTTGAGTAGTGCTTGGAGGGTAATAAATTCTTCAAATAATTTGTATTCCATAATTCACCTCAATCTTTGGTATTATATCATATTTTCCTAAAAATAGTGATAGAAACAGGAAGAAATGTAAGCGATTTTTATTTCAAAACTGTTACAGAGAACAAGAAAATTTCAGGTTTTCGTGATATAATAGAAGTCTGTATATAAGGAGGTAAATCATGGAGTTAGTGCATGGAATTTCAACACATTTTATCCAATCAAAAAAGTTTAAAACGAACAAAATCACCGTGCGTTTTACATCTCCATTATCTCTTGATACGATTGCAGGTCGCATGTTGAGTGCGAGTATGCTAGAGACTTCTAACCAGATGTATCCTACTTCTCAAGCTTTGAGAAGACACTTGGCCAGTCTATACGGTACAGATATGTCAACCAATTGTTTCAGAAGAGGGCAAAGTCATATTGTAGAATTGACATTTACCTATGTTCGTGATGAGTTTTTAAGTAGAAAAAATGTGCTAACTTCTCAGGTTTTGGAACTTGTAAAAGAAACTCTTTTTTCACCCGTAGTAGTTGATAATGGATTTGATCCAGCCTTATTTGAAATTGAGAAAAAGCAATTGCTAGCAAGTTTAGCAGCTGATATGGATGATTCTTTTTATTTTTCACATAAAGAATTAGACAAATTATTTTTTCATGATGAACGTCTCCAATTGGAGTATAGTGATTTACGAAATCGTATTTTAGCTGAAACTCCACAAAGTTCTTATTCTTGTTTCCAAGAATTTTTGGACAAAGATCGAATAGATTTCTTTTTCCTAGGTGATTTTAATGAGGTTGAAATTCTAAATGTATTAGAATCATTTGGTTTTCTGGGTCGAGAAGGTAATGTGAAGGTTAAGTATTGTCAACCTTATTCCAATATCTTTCAGGAAGGCATGGTTCGGAAAAATGTGGGACAGTCTATTTTAGAGTTGGGCTATCATTGCTCTGCTGAATATGGTGATGAGCAACATTTACCCATGATTGTAATGAATGGTTTACTGGGTGGATTTGCTCATTCTAAGCTCTTTACAAATGTCCGTGAAAATGCTGGATTAGCTTATACTATTTCAAGTCAGCTTGATTTATTTAGTGGATTTTTAAGGATGTATGCTGGTATTGATCGAGAAAATCGAAACCTGACTCGAAAAATGATGAATAATCAACTGCTTGATTTAAAAAAAGGTTATTTTACAGAGCTTGAGTTAGAGCAGACCAAGGAAATGATTCGTCGGTCTTTGTTACTTTCTCAAGATAATCAATCTTCATTGATTGAACGTGCTTATCAAAATGCCTTATTTGGAAAATCTTCAGCAGACTTTAAAAGTTGGATTGAAAAACTTGAACAAATTGACAAAGAGGCTATTTGTAGAGCAGCTAATAATGTGAAACTACAAGCGATTTACTTTATGGAAGGAATAGAATGACAAAGGTTGTTTTTGAAGAAAAATACTATTCAGCTGTAAAAGAAATGGTTTATCGAACTCGTTTGTCAAATGGATTGACAGTTGCTCTTTTGCCTAAAAAGGAATTTAAAGAGGTTTACGGGAGTATAACTGTACAGTTTGGTTCGATAGATATGCTTGTCACAGAAGTTGACGGAGATGTAAAACAATATCCTGCGGGAATTGCTCATTTTCTTGAACATAAATTATTTGAGAGAGAAGATTCTAGTGATTTGATGTCGGCTTTTACGAGTCTAGGTGCAGATAGCAATGCCTTTACAAGCTTTACAAAAACAAACTATCTTTTTTCATCGACGGATTATCTCTCAGAGAATTTAGATTTACTTGATGAATTGGTAACATCGGCACATTTTACTGAAGATTCCATTCTGAGAGAGCAGGATATTATTCAGCAAGAACGAGAAATGTATCAAGATGATCCCGATTCGTGTTTATTCTTTTCGACTTTAGCGAATTTGTATCCTGGTACACCTTTAGCAACTGATATAGTTGGAAGTGAGAAATCGATTTCCCAAATAAATCTAACTAATTTGCAAGAAAACTTTACAAGGTTTTACAAACCTGTAAATATGTCTCTGTTTTTAGTTGGTAATTTTGATGTGGAGCAAGTACAGGACTATTGTGAAAGAAAAGAACTGGAAGATTCAGATGTTCAGGAAGTAGCAAGAGAAAAGTTGCTTTTACAAGATGTGAAGCCAACAGACAGTATGAGAATGGAAGTATCTTCTCCCAAACTAGCGATTGGGATTAGAGGTAATCGAGAAGTTGCTGAGGCGGATTGCTATCGACATCATATTTTATTAAAATTATTGTTTGCAATGATGTTTGGTTGGACTTCGGATCGTTTTCAAAAGTTATATGAATCAGGTAAAATTGATGCGTCCTTATCTCTTGAAATTGAAGTAACAAGTCGTTTTCATTTTGTTATGTTGACAATGGATACGAAAGAGCCAGTTGCTTTATCTCATCAGTTTAGGAAGGCCATTCGTAATTTTACAAAGGATTTGGATATTACAGAGGATCATTTAGATATTATCAAAAGAGAGATGTTTGGAGAATTTTTCAGTAGCATGAACTCTCTTGAGTTTATTGCAACGCAATATGATGCTTTTGAACGTAGTGAGACAATTTTTGATTTGCCAAAGATTTTACAGGAAATTACTTTAGAGGATGTCCTTGATGCTGGACATCATTTAATAGATGATGGTGACATAGTTGATTTTACAATATTTCCATCATAGTAACCTATCATAATCGACACTAGAAAGAAGGAATGACAAGTATGAGGAAAAAAACAATTGGTGAGGTTTTACGTTTAGCTAGAACCAACCAAGGTTTGACTTTAGAAGAATTACATAAAAAAACAGAAATTCAGTTGGAGATGTTAGAGGCAATGGAAGCTGATGATTTTGATCAACTTCCTAGTCCATTTTATACTCGTTCTTTTTTGCGTAAGTATGCATGGGCAGTTGAGCTAGATGAGCGAATTGTCTTGGATGCCTATGATTCTGGAAGCATGATTACTTATGAGGAAGTAGATGTTGATGAAGACGAGTTGACAGGTAGGAGACGTTCAAGTAAGAAAAATAAGACATCATTTTTACCTTTATTTTATTTTATACTCTTTGCACTATCGATTGTCATTTTTGTGACTTATTATGTTTGGAATTATATCCAGACTCAACCGGAGCGTTCATCTGTGTCTAGTTATAGTGTAGTCCAAGCAACAAGCTCGACTAGTTCTGCAACTCCATCTTCAAGCAGTAGTTCATCAAGTAGTTCTTCTAGTATAGAATCGGCTATAAGTGTGTCAGGTGAAGGAAATTATGTAGAAATCGCTTATAAAACAAGTAAGGAAACTGCAAAATTGCAATTATCAGTGTCAGATGCTAGAAGTTGGGTTAGTGTTTCAGAAAGTGATCTTGAGGGTGGTGTGACTTTATCACCGGATAATAAAAGTGCAGAAACAACCGTTTCAACTAAAAATCCTGTTACAATTACGTTAGGTGTTGTCAAAGGTGTCGCTTTAACAGTAGATAATCAGACTGTTGATTTATCGAAATTAACAGCTCAGACTGGACAGATCACTGTAACCTTTACTAAAAATTAAGGAAAAACAAATGAAAAAAGAACAAATTCCAAATCTCTTAACAATAGGTCGAATTCTTTTTATACCTATTTTTATCTTTATTTTAACAGTAGGAAATTCGATAGAGAGTCATATAGTAGCAGCTATTATCTTTGCTATTGCTAGTATTACAGATTATTTAGATGGATATTTAGCTCGTAAATGGAATGTGGTCAGTAATTTTGGTAAATTTGCAGATCCTATGGCGGATAAGCTACTAGTTATGTCGGCTTTTATTATGTTGATTGAGTTAGGGATGGCTCCGGCTTGGATTGTTGCAGTGATTATCTGTCGAGAGTTGGCTGTGACAGGTTTAAGGCTTTTATTGGTTGAAACTGGCGGAACAGTTTTAGCGGCAGCAATGCCTGGGAAAATTAAAACTTTCAGTCAGATGTTTGCGATTATTTTCTTGTTATTACATTGGACTTTGATTGGCCAAGTTTTACTTTATGTGGCCTTGTTTTTCACTATCTACTCTGGCTATGATTATTTCAAGGGTAGTGCCTATGTATTTAAAGGGACATTTGGTTCGAAATGAAATCAATAATTGATGTAAAAAATCTTTCCTTTCGCTATAAGGAAAGTCAAGAATACTATGATGTGAAGGATAATACGTTTCACGTGAAACGTGGAGAATGGCTTTCGATTGTAGGGCATAATGGTAGTGGTAAATCAACGACGGTTCGATTAATTGATGGCTTATTGGAAGCAGAATCGGGAGAGATTGTAATTGATGGCCAACGTTTGACTGAGGAAAATGTTTGGAATATACGTCGTCAAATCGGTATGGTTTTTCAAAATCCAGACAATCAATTTGTTGGAGCGACTGTTGAAGATGATGTTGCCTTTGGTTTGGAAAATCAGGGCCTTTCTCGTCAAGAAATGAAAAAGAGAGTGGAGGAAGCTCTGGCTTTAGTTGGCATGTTGGAATTTAAAAAGAGAGAGCCAGCACGTCTATCAGGTGGCCAAAAGCAACGTGTGGCTATTGCAGGTGTTGTAGCCCTAAGACCAGCTATTTTAATCCTAGATGAAGCAACGAGTATGTTGGATCCTGAGGGTCGTAGAGAACTGATTGAGACAGTACAAGGAATTCGAAAAGACTATGATATGACGATCATTTCCATTACACATGATTTGGAAGAAGTTGCCATGAGTGATCGCGTATTGGTAATGAAAAAAGGGTCAATTGAATCAACTAGTAGTCCAAGGGAGCTTTTCTCACGAAATGATTTAGATCAAATTGGATTAGACGATCCTTTTGCCAATCAATTAAAACATTCTTTGAGCCAGAATGGCTATGATTTGCCTGAAAATTATTTGACAGAAAGTGAGCTAGAGGATAAGCTATGGGAATTGCTCTAGAAAATGTGAGTTTTACATATCAAGAAGGGACTCCCTTAGCTTCAACAGCTTTGTCAGATGTTTCTTTAACGATTGAAGATGGTTCTTATACGGCTTTAATTGGCCACACAGGTAGTGGCAAATCAACCATTTTACAACTTTTAAACGGTTTATTGGTGCCAAGTCAAGGAAGCGTGCAGGTTTTTGATACCTTAATCACTTCGACGTCTAAAAATAAAGATATTCGTCAAATTAGAAAACAGGTTGGCTTGGTATTTCAGTTTGCTGAAAATCAGATCTTTGAAGAAACAGTTCTGAAGGATGTTTCTTTTGGACCGCAAAATTTTGGAGTTTCTGAAGAAGATGCGGAGAAGATTGCGCGTGAGAAACTGGCTCTGGTTGGAATTGATGAATCACTTTTTGATCGTAGCCCGTTTGAGCTGTCAGGTGGACAAATGAGACGTGTCGCAATTGCAGGCATACTTGCCATGGAGCCAGCTATATTAGTCTTAGATGAGCCAACAGCTGGCCTAGATCCTCTAGGTAGAAAAGAGTTGATGAATTTGTTCAAAAAACTCCACCAGTCAGGGATGACCATTGTCTTAGTCACGCATTTGATGGATGATGTTGCTGAATATGCGAATCAAGTCTATGTAATGGAAAAGGGACGTTTAGTGAAGGGTGGCAAACCAAGTGATGTCTTTCAAGATGTTGTTTTTATGGAAGAAGTTCAGTTGGGAGTACCTAAGATTACAGCATTTTGTAAACGATTGGCTGATAGAGGTGTGTCATTTAAACGATTACCGATTAAGATAGAGGAGTTCAAGGAGTCTCTAAATGGATAGTATGATTTTGGGGCGTTATATCCCAGGGGATTCGATTGTTCACCGGTTGGACCCACGCAGCAAATTATTGGCTATGATGCTACTGATTTTGATTGTGTTTTGGGCTAATAATCCCTTGACGAATATGATTCTTTTCATAGCGACAGGGATATTTATTGCCTTGTCAGGAGTATCTCTTTCATTTTTTATTCAGGGCTTGAAGTCTATGTTTTTCTTGATTGCCTTCACAACTATTTTTCAACTATTTTTCATTTCTAATGGGAATGTTTTATTTGAGTTTTCGTTTGTGAGAATCACGGATTATGCTTTGCAACAAGCTGGAATTATTTTTTGTCGCTTTGTATTGATAATTTTCTTTTCAACTTTGTTAACCTTAACGACCATGCCCTTAAGTTTGGCATCAGCTGTCGAAGCTTTGTTAGCACCTTTAAAGCGTGTGAAAGTTCCAGTTCATGAAATTGGATTGATGCTGTCCATGAGTCTACGTTTTGTCCCAACATTGATGGATGATACGACGCGGATTATGAATGCGCAGAAAGCGCGTGGAGTGGATTTTGGAGAAGGAAGTATTGTTCAAAAAGTAAAGGCTATGATTCCTATTTTGATTCCTCTTTTTGCGACAAGTTTAAAACGTGCAGATTCCTTGGCTATCGCCATGGAAGCGCGTGGTTATCAGGGTGGAAAAGGCCGAAGTCAATACAGACAATTGAAATGGACTCGAAAGGATACGCTAGCAATTCTTGTTATTCTCGTACTTGGTTGTTGCTTATTTTTCTTAAAATCTTAGTAGCTTTCAGGAATTAATAAAAAAGTTACTGTAACAGTTTTTGATATAAAGGTAGGGATATGAACCGTTTTAAAAAATCAAAATATGTCATTATTGTTTTTGTCACTGTTCTGCTTGTGTCAGCTCTCTTGGCGACGACTTATTCAAGTACAATTGTGACAAAATTAGGAGATGGAATCTCATTGGTTGATAGGGTTGTACAAAAACCTTTTCAGTGGTTTGATTCTGTCAAATCAGATTTGGTTCACTTAACACGAACATATAATGAAAATGAAAGTTTGAAGAAACAGATTTACCAGTTAGAAGTTAAATCAAATGAGGCGGAAAGTTTAAAGACGGAAAATGAACAACTGCGCCAATTGCTTGATATGAAGTCCAAGTTGCAAACCACAAAGACTTTAGCAGCAGATGTTATTATGCGATCTCCAGTATCTTGGAAGCAGGAATTGACCTTAGATGTAGGCAAATCAAAAGGGGCTTCTGAGAACATGTTAGCTATTGCAAATGGTGGCTTGATTGGGAGTGTTTCAAAAGTAGAGGAGAACTCTACTATAGTCAACCTTCTGACAAATACGGAAAATGCTGATAAGATTTCTGTTAAAATTCAACATGGTTCTACTACAATTTATGGGATTATTGTTGGTTATGACAAGGAAAATGAAGTTCTTAAAATTAGTCAATTAAATAGTAATAGCGATATTAGTACAGGCGATAAAGTGACAACGGGTGGATTAGGAAACTTTAACGTTGCGGATATTCCTGTTGGTGAAGTAGTTACCACAACGCATAGTACAGACTATTTGACACGAGAAGTAACTGTTAAATTGAGTGCAGATACTCATAATGTGGATGTGATAGAATTAGTGGGGAATTCATAATGAGACAGTTGAAGCGGGTTGGAGTGTTTTTATTGCTTCCTTTCTTTGTTCTAATTGACGCCCATATTAGCCAGCTTCTGGGTTCATTTTTCCCCCATGTACATTTGGCTAGTCATTTTCTTTTTCTATTTCTCTTATTTGAGACGATAGAAGTATCAGAGTATCTCTACCTAGTCTATTGTTTTGTGATAGGCTTGGTTTACGATGTTTACTTTTTCCATCTAATAGGGATTGCAACTCTCTTATTTATCTTATTGGGAGCCTTTCTTCATAAATTGAATAGTGTTATTTTGTTGAATCGTTGGACAAGAATCTTGGCTATGATTGTTATGAGTTTTCTATTTGATATGGGAGCTTATCTCTTTGCATTAGTGGTAGGTTTAACTGTAGATAGTCTGCCGATTTTTATCGTTTATAGCCTAGTACCATCCATGATTTTAAATCTTGTGTGGATGCTTATTTTTCAGTTTATTTTTGAAAAATATTATCTATGAGAAAGAAACAAAAATGTAACAAAGGCGTAATATTCATTAGGCCTTTTTTTGGTATACTAGTATTGTCTTTAAAAGAAGGAGTATCTACGTAATATGAAGAAAAAAATCTTAGCGTCACTTTTATTAAGTACAGTAATGGTTTCTCAAGTAGCTGTTTTAACAACTGCGCATGCAGAAACGACTGATGACAAAATTGCTGCTCAAGATAATAAAATTAGTAACTTAACAGCACAACAACAAGAAGCCCAAAAACAAGTTGACCAAATTCAGGAGCAAGTATCAGCTATTCAAGCTGAGCAATCTAACTTGCAAGCTGAAAATGATAGATTGCAAGCAGAATCCAAAAAACTTGAGAGTGAGATTACAGAACTTTCTAAAAACATTGTATCTCGCAATGATTCTTTGGAAAAACAAGCTCGTAGTGCTCAAACAAATGGAGCTGCAACTAGCTACATCAATACGATTGTAAACTCAAAATCAATTACAGAAGCTATTTCACGTGTAGCAGCAATGAATGAAATTGTATCTGCTAACAACAAAATGTTGGAACAACAAAAAGCAGATAAAAAAGCAATTTCTGAGAAGCAAGTGGCAAACAATGACGCAATTAATACAGTAATTGCAAATCAACAGAAATTGTCTGATGATGCACAAGCTCTAACAACGAAACAAGCTGAGTTGAAGGCTGCAGAATTAAATCTTGCTGCTGAAAAAGCGACAGCAGAAGATGAAAAAGCAAGTTTGCTAGAGAAAAAAGCAGAAGCAGAAGCGGCAGCAAAAGCAGCAGCAGAGGCAGAAGCAGCTTACAAGGCAAAACAAGTAAGTCAACAACAAACAGTTGTTGCTTCTGGAAATACGACTTTTGCAGCACAGGTTCAAGCTGTAGCTTCTTCGGAATCAACAACATACACTCCTGTGGCAGTCAAACAACGCCCAACATACAGTACAAATGCTTCAAGTTATCCAATTGGAGAATGTACATGGGGAGTTAAAACATTAGCACCTTGGGCTGGAGACTATTGGGGTAATGGAGCACAGTGGGCTACAAGTGCAGCTGCTGCAGGATTCCGTACAGGTTCGACACCTCAAGTTGGTGCGATTGCATGTTGGAATGATGGTGGATATGGACACGTAGCGGTAGTCACTGCTGTAGAATCAACAACACGTATCCAAGTATCAGAATCAAATTATGCTGGTAATCGCACGCTTGGAAATCATCGTGGGTGGTTCAATCCGACAACTACGTCGTCAGGTTTTGTAACATATATTTATGCAGATTAATTAGAAAAGGAGACTTAATAGAGTCTCTTTTTTAGTGGCGATAGTCTCTCTAAAAAAATTCTTAAAAAACTTGAAAATATTGAAAAAGTATGGTAAAATGAAACTTGTCGTGTGAACGATAATACTCATTCTTGATGAATTGTGAGACAGTTGCCCTTGGGTCGTTTTGCGAGTTGAAGTCAAGAAGAGGAAAAAAACAAAAAGGAGAAATACTCATGGCAGTAATTTCAATGAAACAACTTCTTGAGGCCGGTGTACATTTTGGTCACCAAACTCGTCGCTGGAACCCTAAGATGGCTAAATACATCTTTACAGAGCGTAACGGAATCCACGTTATCGACTTGCAACAAACTGTAAAATACGCTGACCAAGCATACGACTTCATGCGTGATGCAGCAGCTAACGATGCAGTTGTATTGTTCGTTGGTACTAAGAAACAAGCAGCTGATGCAGTTGCTGAAGAAGCAGTACGTTCAGGTCAATACTTCATCAACCACCGTTGGTTGGGTGGAACTCTTACAAACTGGGGAACAATCCAAAAACGTATCGCTCGTTTGAAAGAAATCAAACGTATGGAAGAAGATGGAACTTTTGAAGTTCTTCCTAAGAAAGAAGTTGCACTTCTTAACAAACAACGTGCACGTCTTGAAAAATTCTTGGGTGGTATCGAAGATATGCCTCGTATTCCAGATGTGATGTATGTAGTTGACCCACATAAAGAGCAAATCGCTGTTAAAGAAGCTAAAAAATTGGGAATCCCAGTTGTAGCGATGGTTGACACAAACACTGATCCAGATGATATCGATGTAATCATCCCAGCTAACGATGACGCTATCCGCGCTGTTAAATTGATTACAGCTAAATTGGCTGACGCTATCATCGAAGGACGTCAAGGTGAAGATGCAGCAGCAGTTGAAGCAGAATTTGCAGCTTCAGAAGCTCAAGCAGATTCAATTGAAGAAATCGTTGAAGTTGTAGAAGGCGACAACGCTTAATTCATATAAATAGTAATTACCTAGGAGGGCGGGGCTTAGCCCGGCTCTCCTATTTTTAAAAATATAGGAGAATCAAAATGGCAGAAATTACAGCTAAACTTGTAAAAGAGTTGCGTGAAAAATCTGGTGCCGGTGTTATGGACGCTAAAAAAGCGCTTGTAGAAACAGACGGTGACATCGAAAAAGCGATTGAATTGCTTCGTGAAAAAGGTATGGCTAAGGCAGCTAAGAAAGCTGACCGTGTTGCTGCAGAAGGTTTGACTGGTGTTTATGTTAACGGTAATGTTGCAGCAGTTATTGAAGTAAACGCTGAAACTGACTTCGTTGCGAAAAACGCTCAATTCGTTGAATTGGTAAATACTACAGCTAAAGTTATTGCTGAAGGAAAACCTGCTAACAATGAAGAAGCTCTTGCTTTGACAATGCCTTCAGGTGAAACTCT
This sequence comes from Streptococcus mitis 17/34, assembly GCA_000430305.1. Lineage (GTDB taxonomy): Bacteria > Bacillota > Bacilli > Lactobacillales > Streptococcaceae > Streptococcus > Streptococcus mitis_AW. The sequence goes on along the minus strand of ASZZ01000013.1, from coordinate 46,229 downwards.
TGAAGCTGCATACGTATCTGCAACAGCAACTATCGGAGAAAAAATCTCATTCCGTCGCTTTGCATTGATTGAAAAAACAGACGCACAACACTTTGGAGCTTACCAACATAACGGTGGACGTATCGGTGTTATTTCAGTTGTTGAAGGTGGAGACGAAGCACTTGCTAAACAATTGTCAATGCACATCGCAGCGATGAAACCAACAGTTCTTTCTTACAAAGAATTGGATGAGCAATTCGTTAAAGATGAGTTGGCACAATTGAACCACGTTATCGACCAAGACAATGAAAGCCGTGCAATGGTTAACAAACCAGCCCTCTCACACTTGAAGTATGGATCAAAAGCTCAATTGACTGATGAAGTGATTGCTCAAGCTGAAGCTGACATCAAAGCTGAGTTGGCTGCAGAAGGCAAACCAGAAAAAATCTGGGACAAAATCATCCCAGGTAAAATGGATCGCTTCATGCTTGACAACACTAAAGTTGACCAAGCATACACACTTCTTGCACAAGTTTACATCATGGATGATAGCAAGACAGTTGAAGCATACCTTGAATCAGTTAACGCTTCAGTAGTTGAGTTCGCTCGCTTTGAAGTTGGTGAAGGTATTGAGAAAGCTGCAAATGACTTTGAAGCTGAAGTTGCAGCTACAATGGCAGCAGCCTTGAATAACTAATCATAGAAGAGTCTGAGATAAAATAGTTCTCAAACACAAAAAAGCTAGAGATTTCCAATTGTGGAACTCTAGCTTTTTAATTTTTAGTCGTTCTCTTATTGTATTTTAGGAGGTTGTTGGCCATAAGTACCAATCTCATGTCAATTCTCACTTGATGCTTACCTCTCAGTTTACATCTCTTGTAACCCAAACAAGCCTTTATCTGCCCAAAGACTTTTCTATGCAGTCAATTTTTCAGGATAAAAATAAAAAGCCCTATAATAAGGGCCAAGTGTATTTAGGAGACTACACTTCAAATTCATAGAGTGCTGTAGAGAGATAACGTTCACCGTTATCTGGTGCTAGAGCAAGGACTTTCTTACCTGTACCTAATTTCTTAGCAACTTCAATTGCTCCATAGATAGATGCAGCTGAAGAAATCCCTACAAGGAAACCTTCTTTTCCACCAATTTCACGACCGAGTGCGAGAGCATCGTCTGATGTTACACGAACGATACCATCATAAGCCTTTGTATCTAGTGTATCAGGAATAAATCCAGCTGATATACCTTGAATTTTGTGAGGACCAGGTTTTTCACCAGATAGAATAGCAGATTCATCTGCTTCTACTGCATAAACTTGAATGTTTGAATTTGCTGCTTTGAGTGCATGAGAAACACCAGAAATTGTTCCACCAGTACCAACTCCAGCAACAAAGGCATCTAATCCATCTTTACCGAAAGTAGCTAGTATCTCAGCTCCTGTTGTTCTTTCGTGTACTTCTGGATTTGCTGGATTGTCGAATTGAAGAGGAAGGAAACCATCACGTTCAGCAGCGATTTCTTGAGCCTTGGCAATAGCACCCTTCATTCCTTCGCTACCAGGCGTAAGGACGAGTTCAGCGCCATAGGCTTGGATAATCTTACGGCGTTCTACACTCATAGTTTCAGGCATAACGATGACAACTTTATACCCTTTAGCAGCACCTACCCATGAAAGTCCAATACCAGTATTTCCACTTGTTGCTTCAACAATAGTAGAGCCAGGTTTCAGAATACCGTCTTGTTCAGCTTTTTCAATCATGCTAAGAGCAATACGGTCTTTTACAGAAGAACCAGGGTTAAATGCTTCAAGCTTTACATAGACGTCCGCAGCACCTTCTGGCACAATGTTGTTGAGTTTAACAATCGGAGTTTGACCGATTAGTTCAGTAATGTTGTTATAAATAGACATATGAATACCTCTTTGTATAAGATATCTCTAGTATAACGCTATATATACCATTTGTAAAATATAGAAATCCTATCGAAGTGATAGGATTTTTTATATCACAGGTCTAAGCCATTAATTTTAAGAGATTGTGTTAGGCTAATTCTAGTAGATAGCTATAATAACTTTTTTTAAAAAAGAATTCAAACTTATAAGTACTAAATTTTTTAGAAAGATAATTTCCAAATAAGTGATGGTAATCTAGTTATCATCTATACTATTTCCATTTCTAGCTTATAGCGTTCATCCGGAAGATATATATAATAGGCATATTACGACCAGTAGTGCCCTACTTATCTGTAAAGATTGTAAAGTAGGGAAAAAGGTTCTACTCACTTTAAATAGGTTCATTTTCTAGTAGGTCTTGGCAAGCACCTTTTTATGTTGCTAATTAAAGTAGCGGTGAAAATGTCAGTGAAACGCTGCATTATCCATTGTTTACACTAAGTTTACAGGAACTTCAACTTCGCGTAAACCTTGGTCAGTTAAAGTGACTTTTCCATTAAAAAACTCTACAAGTGCGGCTTTAATATTTTCTTTTGCTTCTTTATCAACATAAATCATCGTATCGACTTGTTCTGTAAAGTTTGTCTCAAGCTCTATGAGATCATGTTCTTTAAGGAAGTTACTGTACTCTTGGTACTGAGCGTAAGACATTTGAATAGCAATGCCAGCCTGTTCCTTTATTTCAATGATGCCGATTTCTTTGACAGCTAAGGCAACACTGCCTGCGTAAGCACGAATCAATCCTCCAGCGCCTAGTTTAATACCACCAAAGTAGCGCGTCACTACCACACAGATATTGGTAAGATTGTGATTTTCTAGCACCCCAAGCATGGGAACGCCAGCAGTACCACTAGGTTCACCATCATCACTTGTACGTTTGATTTCACTATGTTCCCCAATAATGAAGGCAGAGCAGTTATGCGTAGCTTTGTAGTGCTCTTTCTTGATAGCAGTAATGAAGTCACGAGCCTCTTCTTCGCTATAAACACGCTTGGCATGACAGATAAAGCGAGATTTTTTGATTTCTTCTTGGACTTGTCTGTCCTCTTTAATTGTTCTAAATTCCATGATTTAATTGTACTAAAAAATCATCTAAAGCGCTAGGTTTTTACGAATAAAGAAGTATGAAAGTAAATCCAAATTATCTCGGTCGTTTGTTTACGGAGAATGAATTAACAGAAGAGGAACGTCAGTTGGCGGAGAAACTTCCAGCAATGAGAAAGGAGAAGGGGAAACTTTTCTGTCAACGTTGTGATAGTGCTATTTTAGATGAATGGTATTTGCCCATCGGTGCTTACTATTGTCGGGAGTGCTTGCTGATGAAGCGAGTTCGGAGTGATCAATCTTTATACTATTTCCCACAGGAGGATTTTCCGAAGCAAGATGTTCTTAAATGGCGTGGTCAATTAACTCCTTTTCAAGAGAAGGTGTCAGAGGGACTGATTCAAGCAGTAGACAAGCAAGAGCCAACTTTAGTTCATGCGGTGACAGGGGCTGGAAAGACAGAAATGATTTATCAAGTTGTGGCTAAGGTGATCAATGCGGGTGGTGCAGTGTGTTTGGCCAGTCCTCGAATAGATGTATGCTTGGAATTGTATAAGCGCTTGCAAGATGATTTTGCTTGCGAGATATCTTTACTACACGGAGAATCAGAGCCGTATTTTCGAACACCACTAGTTGTTGCGACGACCCATCAGTTATTGAAATTTTATCAAGCTTTTGATTTACTGATAGTGGATGAAGTAGATGCCTTTCCTTATGTTGATAATCCAACGCTTTACCATGCTGTCAAGAATAGTGTAAAGGAGAATGGGCTGAGAATCTTTTTAACAGCGACTTCGACAGATGAATTAGATAGGAAAGTCCGTTTAGGAGAATTAAAAAGACTGAGCTTGCCTAGAAGATTCCATGGGAATCCATTGATTATTCCTAAACCAGTTTGGTTATCGGATTTTAATCGCTATTTGGATAAGAATCGTTTGTCACCAAAGTTAAAGTCTTATATTGAGAAACAGAGAAAGACAGGTTATCCTTTACTCATTTTTGCATCAGAAATAAAAAAAGGGGAGCAGCTAAAAGAAATCTTACAGGAGCAATTTCCAAATGAGAAAATTGGTTTTGTTTCTTCTGTAACAGAAGATCGATTAGAGCAAGTGCAAGCTTTTCGAGATGGAGAACTGACAATACTTATCAGTACGACAATCTTGGAGCGAGGAGTTACCTTCCTTGTGTGGATGTTTTTGTAGTAGAGGCCAATCATCGTCTGTTTACCAAGTCCAGTTTGATTCAAATTGGTGGACGAGTTGGACGAAGTATGGATAGACCGACAGGAGATTTGCTTTTCTTTCATGATGGATTAAATGCTTCAATCAAGAAGGCAATTAAGGAAATTCAGCAGATGAACAAGGAGGCAGGCTTATGAAGTGTTTGTTATGTGGGCAGACTATGAAGACTGTTTTAACTTTTAGTAGTCTCTTACTTATTAAGAATGATGACTCTTGTCTTTGTTCAGACTGTGACACTACTTTTGAGAGGATTGGAGAAGAGCACTGTCCAAACTGTATGAAAACAGCTTTGTCAACAAAGTGCCAAGATTGTCAATTTTGGTGGAAAGAGGGAATTGAAGTCAGTCATAGAGCGATTTTTACTTACAATCAAGCTATGAAGGATTTTTTCAGTCGGTATAAGTTTGATGGAGACTTCCTTTTAAGAAAAGTTTTCGCTTCATTTTTAAGTGAGGAGTTGAAAAAGTACAAAGAGTATCAATTTGTTGTAATTCCCCTAAGTCCTGAAAGATTGCTTGACAGAGGATTTAATCAGGTTGAAGGTTTAGTTGAAGCAGCAGGTCTCAAGTATCTGGATTTATTAGAGAAAAGAGAAGAGAGAGCTAGTTCTTCTAAAAGTCGCTCAGAACGCTTGACGACAGAACTTCCTTTCTTTATTAAAAGTGGAGTCAGCATTCCTAAGAAAATCCTACTTATAGATGATATTTATACTACAGGAACAACTATAAATCGTGTGAAGAAATTGCTGGAAGAAGCTGGTGCTGAGGATGTAAAAACTTTTTCCCTTGTAAGATGAGGAAAAAAATTTGCAAAAAAAAAATGAAAGCGTTATAATGAAATCAGAAAAACAAAAATGTTTAGAAAGAAGGTACTCATATGATTAAATATAGTATCCGTGGTGAAAACCTAGAAGTAACAGAAGCAATTCGTGATTATGTAGTTTCTAAACTCGAAAAGATCGAAAAGTATTTTCAAGCTGAACAAGAGTTGGATGCTCGAGTTAACTTGAAGGTGTATCGTGAAAAACGGCTAAAGTGGAGGTGACGATTCCGCTTGGATCAATTACTCTTCGTGCAGAAGATGTGTCTCAAGATATGTATGGTTCAATTGACCTTGTAACCGATAAAATTGAACGTCAGATTCGTAAAAATAAAAACAAAAATCGAGCGTAAAAATAAAAACAAGATAGCAACTAGTCAATTATTTACAGATGCTTTGGTGGAAGATCCAAATGTTGTCCAGTCTAGAGTTGTTCGTTCAAAACAAATTGATTTAAAACCAATGGATTTGGAAGAAGCTATTCTACAGATGGATTTGTTGGGACATGATTTCTTTATCTATGTGGATGTTGAAGATCAAACAACTAATGTGATTTATCGTCGTGAGGATGGCGAAATTGGTTTGTTAGAAGTTAAAGAATCTTAATTTCAATATGTGTAAAGGAAGGTTTACTGAATTGTAAACCTCCTTTTTATTATAGTTTGTAGAATTGCTAATTACACTTTTAAAAAGTCGCTTTTTGGTGGTTATTATGGTATAATGGGTGCCAAGAGGTTTGGAATGAAAAAATTTTATGTAAGTCCTATTTTCCCCTTAATATTAGGAATAGTGGCGTTCGGAGTGCTATCTGTGCAACTTGTTTTTGTAACGAATACACTGGTAACGCTATTTCTTTTGCTACTTATTTTGGGTTCATATATTTTACTATTCATCCATCAAAGAGACTACTACTCAAGGAGTGAAGTAGAACAAATCCAGTATGTAAACCACCAAGCTGAAGATAGTTTGACAACCTTGTTAGAACAGATGCCTGTCGGAGTCATTAAATTAGACTTGTCGTCAGGTGACGTTGAATGGTTTAATCCTTATGCTGAATTGATTTTGACTAATGAAGTGGGCGAGATTGATGTGGCATTAATTCAAACAATTATCAAGGCTTCTGTGGGGAACCCAGGTTCTTATGCTACCTTGGGTGAGACCCGTTATTCGGTTCATATGGACAAGGTGTCTGGGGTTCTTTACTTCTTTGATGTGTCTGGTGAATATGAAGCGACTGTTGAGTTAGTAACGAGTCGGCCTGTTATTGGGATCGTTTCCGTTGACAACTATGATGATTTAGAAGATGAAACATCGGAGTCTGATATTAGTCATATCAATAGTTTTGTAGCCAATTTTGTTTCAGAATTTGCTGGTAAATATGCCATGTTTTCCCGTCGAGTGAGTATGGATCGTTTTTATCTGTTTACGGACTATACGGTGCTTGAGGGCTTGATGAATGATAAATTTTCTGTTATCGATGCTTTCAGAGAAGAGTCGAAACAGAGACAGTTGCCATTGACCTTAAGTATGGGATTTTCTTATGGTGATGGAAATCATGATGAAATAGGGAAAGTTGCTTTACTCAACTTGAACTTGGCTGAAGTGCGTGGTGGAGACCAGGTGGTTGTCAAGGAGAATGACGAAACGAAAAATCCCGTTTATTTTGGTGGTGGATCTGCTGCCTCAATCAAACGTACACGGACTCGTACGCGTGCTATGATGACAGCTATTTCAGATAAGATTCGAAGTGTGGATCAAGTTTTTGTAGTTGGTCACAAAAATCTAGATATGGATGCTTTGGGTTCTGCTGTAGGTATGCAGTTGTTTGCTAGCAATGTGACTGAAAATAGTTATGCTCTTTATGATGAAGATCAAATGTCACCAGATATTGAAAGAGCTGTTTCATTCTTAGAAAAAGAAGGAGTTACGAAGTTGTTGTCTGTTAAGGAGGCGATGGGCTTGGTGACCAATCGTTCTTTGTTGATTCTTGTAGACCATTCAAAGACTGCCTTAACTTTATCGAAAGAATTTTATAATTTATTTACCCAAACCATCGTCATTGACCACCACAGAAGGGATCAGGATTTTCCCGATAATGCCGTTATCACTTATATCGAAAGTGGTGCAAGCAGTGCCAGTGAGTTGGTAACGGAATTGATTCAGTTCCAGAATTCTAAGAAAAATCGTCTGAGTCGTATGCAAGCCAGTGTCTTGATGGCTGGTATGATGCTGGATACTAAAAATTTCACTTCACGAGTGACTAGTCGGACATTTGATGTTGCGAGTTATCTCAGAACGAGAGGAAGTGATAGTATTGTCATCCAAGAAATTGCTGCGACAGATTTTGAAGAATATCGTGAGGTAAACGAACTGATTTTACAGGGGTGTAAATTAGGTTCAGATGTATTGATAGCAGAGGCTCAGGACTCGAAATGCTATGATACAGTTGTTATTAGTAAGGCAGCAGATGCCATGTTAGCTATGTCAGGTATTGAAGCGAGTTTTGTTCTTGCGAAGAATACACAAGGATTTATCTCTATCTCAGCTCGTAGTCGTAGTAAATTGAATGTACAACGGATTATGGAAGAGCTAGGCGGTGGGGGCCACTTTAATTTGGCAGCAGCTCAAATTAAAGATTTAACCTTGTCAGAAGCAGGTGAAAAACTGACAGAAATTGTATTAAATGAAATAAAGGAAAAGGAGAAAGAAGAATGAAAGTAATCTTTTTAGCAGATGTTAAAGGAAAAGGAAAAAAAGGCGAAATTAAGGAAGTACCAACAGGGTATGCGCAAAACTTTCTTATCAAAAAGAATCTAGCCAAAGAAGCAACTGCTCAAGCGGTAGGTGAGCTTCGTGGTAAACAAAAATCTGAAGAAAAAGCTCACGCTGAGATGATTGCAGAAGCAAAAGCAATTAAAGCCCAATTAGAGGCAGAAGAAACTGTTGTAGAATTTGTTGAAAAGGTTGGTCCAGATGGCCGTACTTTTGGATCTATTACCAATAAGAAAATTGCAGAAGAATTGCAAAAGCAATTTGGAATTAAGATTGATAAACGTCATATCCAAGTACAAGCTCCGATTCGAGCAGTTGGTTTGATTGATGTGCCAGTGAAAATCTATCAAGATATCACAAGTATCATCAATCTTCGTGTGAAAGAAGGGTAAATTTACACCTTCTTGACAAGATTGTAAAAGGAAGGGAAGCCAGATGGCAGAAGTCGAAGAGTTACGAGTACAACCTCAAGATATCTTAGCTGAGCAATCCGTTTTGGGTGCTATCTTTATTGATGAGAGTAAGCTTGTTTTTGTACGAGAATATATTGAGTCTCGGGACTTTTTTAAGTATGCCCATCGTTTGATTTTCCAAGCCATGGTTGATTTATCGGATCGTGGCGATGCTATAGATGCAACAACGGTTCGTACCATTCTTGATAATCAAGGTGATTTACAGAATATTGGTGGCTTGTCTTACTTGGTTGAGATTGTCAATTCTGTGCCAACTTCTGCTAATGCGGAGTATTATGCTAAAATCGTTGCAGAAAAGGCTATGTTACGGCGATTAATCGCCAAGTTGACAGAGTCTGTCAATCAAGCTTACGAGGCTTCACAACCAGCTGATGAAATTATTGCTCAGGCAGAAAAAGGGTTGATTGATGTCAGTGAAAATGCTAATCGAAGTGGATTTAAGAATATTCGAGATGTGTTGAATGTCAACTTTGGAAATCTGGAAGCTCGCTCGCAACAAACGACTGATATTACAGGGATTGCGACAGGCTATCGTGACTTGGATCATATGACGACTGGTTTGCATGAGGAGGAGTTGATTATCCTAGCAGCTCGTCCAGCTGTCGGTAAGACAGCCTTTGCCTTGAATATTGCTCAGAATATTGGGACCAAGTTGGACAAGACGGTAGCTATCTTTTCGCTCGAAATGGGTGCGGAAAGTCTAGTGGATCGTATGTTGGCTGCAGAAGGGTTGGTTGAGTCGCATTCTATTCGTACGGGTCAACTGACTGATGAGGAATGGCAAAAATATACCATTGCTCAAGGGAATCTAGCCAATGCAAGTATCTATATTGATGATACTCCAGGAATTAGGATTACAGAGATTCGATCACGTTCACGTAAATTGGCTCAAGAAACTGGAAATCTTGGTTTGATTTTGATAGATTACTTGCAGCTTATCACGGGAACTGGCCGAGAAAACCGCCAACAAGAAGTTTCAGAAATTTCACGTCAGTTGAAAATTTTAGCTAAGGAACTGAAAGTTCCAGTAATCGCTCTAAGTCAGCTTTCTCGTGGTGTAGAACAACGTCAGGATAAGAGACCGGTCTTGTCTGATATTCGTGAATCGGGATCTATCGAGCAGGATGCTGATATCGTAGCCTTTCTTTATCGTGACGATTACTATGAGCGTGGTGGTGAAGAAGAGGAAGGTATCCCAAATAATAAGGTAGAAGTTATCATTGAGAAAAACCGTAGTGGAGCTCGTGGAACTGTGGAATTAATTTTCCAAAAAGAATACAATAAATTTTCAAGTATATCAAAAAGGGAGGAAATAAGATGACAGATGCATTTACAGATGTAGCTAAGATGAAAAAAATTAAAGAGGAAATCAAGGCGCATGAGGTCATGTAATCGAAATGACTTTGGAAAATGGGCGTAAGCGCCAAAAAAATAGATTGGGTAAGCTAATTGAAGTTTATCCATCCCTATTTATCGTGGAATTTGGGAACGTTGAAGGAGATAAACAAGCTAATGTTTATGTTGAGTCCTTTACTTACTCAGATATTCTTACAGAAAAGAATTTGATTCATTATCTTGACTAAAGTGAGAAATTTTCTCACTTTTTCTTTTTTCTCCGAATAGTTTAAGTGAAGGTAATCTTCGATTTATATTATTTTTCAAGGAGGAAGAATGAAAGTTTTACCATTCAAAGTAACGGAGACAGGATTTTCTTTGAGAAAATCAGTTAAAAAGGTTGTTCCTTTTTTAGTAGCAGGATTGATGCTAGCAGCGAGTGATAGTGTATATGCCTATTCTGGAGGAAATGGATCGATTGCGCGTGGGGATGATTATCCTGCTTACTATAAAAATGGGAGTCAGGAAATTGATAAGTGGCGCATGTACTCTCGTCAGTGTACTTCATTTGCAGCCTTTCGCTTGAGTAGTGTCAATGGTTTTGAGATTACAGGAGCTTATGGAAATGCGAATGAATGGGGCTATCGTGCTCGTCGTGAAGGCTATCGTGTAGATAGTGTACCAACGATTGGATCGATTGCTTGGTCTACTGCAGGAGGATATGGTCATGTTGCCTGGGTTTCAAATGTAATGGGGGATAATATAGAAATTGAGGAATACAACTATGGTTATACAGGATCCTATAATAAACGAATTATAAAAGCCAATACGATGACAGGATTTATTCATTTTAAAGATTTGGATGGGGGTAATGTAGTAAGTAGTGGCAAAGTATTCGATAGTCAACCGTTGTCTTCGACAGGAGGAACACATTATTTTAAGAATAAGGCAGCTATAAAAAATCAACCTTTAGTTAGTGCAACTTCAATTGCATATTATTCTCCAGGTGAGAGTGTTCATTATGATCAGGTACTTGAAAAAGATGGGTACAAGTGGTTGAGTTATATATCTTATAGTGGAAGTCGTCGTTATATTCAGTTAGAGGAGGTTGCGTCATCGCAGAATCAAACAGAAGGTAGTTCCAATGATGTTCTGACTGTTGGTTGGAAGAAAATAAATGGTAGTTGGTATCATTTCAAATCAAATGGTTCTAAATCAACAGGATGGCTGAAAGACGGTTCTAGTTGGTATTATTTGAAATCATCTGGTGAAATGCAGACAGGATGGTTAAAGGAAAATGGTCTGTGGTATTATCTAGATAGTTCAGGTGCAATGAAAACAGGCTGGTACCAAGTATCTGGTAAGTGGTATTATTCTTACTCTTCAGGCGCTTTAGCTGTTAATACGACAGTGGATGGCTACAGAGTAAATAGTGATGGTGTGAGAGTATAGAAAAAGTAGGAAATTTTTCCTACTTTTTTCTGTAAGCAGTTTCCTTGACATTTTTTTTTGTTTTTGCGCTATCATATGTCCATATAATATATGGGAGTCTGTGTACAGTCTGAGAGGAAGTGTTAAACTTCGACCGCACCTGATCTGGGTAATGCCAGCGTAGGGAACGATACTTAGTCTATTCTTGACCTTTTCCATATATGGTAAAGGTTTTTCTTTTTATAAAGAGGAAAACGAGAAGAGGAGGTTGTTATGAAAGCAAGCATTGCCTTGCAAGTTTTACCCCTATCACAGGGGATTGATCGGATAGCTGTTATCGATCAAGTCATTGCTTATCTGCAAGCTCAAGAAGTGACCATGGTAGTGACACCATTTGAAACGGTCTTGGAAGGGGAGTTTGATGAGCTCATGCGCATTCTAAAAGAAGCGCTAGAAGTGGCAGGGCAGGAGGCAGATAATGTCTTTGCCAATGTCAAAATAAATATAGGAGAGATTTTAAGTATTGATGAGAAACTTGAAAAGTATACTGAGACGACACATTAGTCTATTGGGCTTTCTAGTAGTCTTGTCAATCTGGCAGTTAGCAGGTTTGCTTAAACTTCTCCCCAAGTTTATCCTGCCAACACCTCTTGAAATTCTTCAGGCCTTTGTTCGTGACAGAGAATTTCTCTGGCACCATAGCTGGGCGACCTTGAGAGTGGCTTTACTGGGGTTGGTTCTGGGAGTCTTGATTGCCTGTCTCATGGCTGTGCTAATGGACAGTTTGACTTGGCTTAATGACCTGATTTACCCTATGATGGTGGTTGTTCAGACCATTCCGACCATTGCAATAGCCCCTATTCTGGTCTTGTGGCTAGGTTATGGGATTTTGCCCAAGATTGTCTTGATTATCTTGACGACGACCTTCCCTATCATCGTCAGTATTTTAGATGGTTTTAGGCATTGTGACAAGGATATGCTGACCTTGTTTAGTCTGATGCGGGCCAAGCCTTGGCAAATCCTGTGGCATTTTAAAATTCCAGTCAGCCTGCCCTACTTTTATGCAGGTCTGAGGGTCAGTGTCTCCTACGCCTTTATCACAACTGTGGTATCTGAGTGGTTGGGAGGCTTTGAAGGACTAGGTGTCTACATGATTCAGTCCAAGAAACTGTTTCAGTATGATACTATGTTTGCTATTATTATTCTGGTATCGATTATCAGCCTTTTGGGTATGAAATTGGTCGATATTAGTGAAAAATATGTTATTAAATGGAAACGTTCGTAGAATAAGAATGTTTCTGAAAAAGAAAAGAGGAAATTGAAATGAAGAAAACATGGAAAGTGTTTTTAACTGTTTTAACAGCTCTTGTAGCTGTTGTGCTTGTGGCCTGTGGTCAAGGAACTGCTTCTAAGGACAACAAAGAAGCAGAACTCAAGAAAATTGACTTTATCCTAGACTGGACACCAAATACTAACCACACAGGACTTTATGTTGCCAAGGAAAAAGGCTATTTCAAAGAAGCTGGAGTGGATGTTGATTTGAAATTGCCACCTGAAGAAAGTTCTTCTGACTTAGTCATTAATGGTAAGGCACCATTTGCAGTGTATTTCCAAGACTATATGGCTAAGAAGTTAGAAAAAGGTGCAGGAATCACTGCCGTTGCAGCTATTGTTGAACATAATACATCAGGAATCATATCTCGTAAATCTGACAATGTAGCTAGTCCAAAGGACTTGGTTGGTAAGAAATACGGAACTTGGAATGACCCAACTGAACTTGCTATGTTGAAAACCTTAGTAGAATCTCAAGGTGGAGACTTTGAAAAAGTTGAAAAAGTACCAAACAACGACTCAAACTCAATCACACCGATTGCCAATGGAGTTTTTGACACTGCTTGGATTTACTACGGTTGGGATGGTATCCTTGCTAAATCTCAAGGTGTAGATGCTAATTTCATGTATTTGAAAGACTACGTTAAAGAATTTGACTACTACTCACCAGTTATCATCGCAAACAACGACTATTTGACAGACAACAAAGAAGAAGCTCGTAAAGTCATCCAAGCTATTAAAAAAGGCTACCAATATGCTATGGAGCATCCAGAAGAAGCAGCTGATATCCTCATCAAGAATGCACCTGAACTTCAGGAAAAACGTGACTTTGTCATCGAATCTCAAAAATACTTGTCAAAAGAATACGCAAGCGACAAGGAAAAATGGGGTCAATTTGATGCAGCTCGCTGGAACGCCTTCTACAAATGGGACAAAGAAAATGGTATCCTCAAAGAAGACTTGACAGACAAAGGCTTCACCAACGAATTTGTGAAATAATGACAGAAATTAGACTAGAACACGTCAGTTATGCCTACGGACAAGATAGGATTTTAGAGGACATCAATCTGAAAGTGACTTCAGGTGAAGTGGTTTCCATCCTAGGTCCAAGTGGTGTTGGAAAGACCACCCTCTTTAATCTAATCGCTGGGATTTTAGAAGTTCAGTCAGGGAGAATTGTCCTTGATGGTGAAGAAAATCCCAAGGGGCGGGTGAGTTATATGCTACAAAAGGATCTACTCTTGGAGCACAAGACGGTGCTTGGCAATATCATCCTGCCCCTCTTGATTCAAAAAGTGGATAAGGCGGAAGCCATTGCCTGCGCGGATGAAATTCTTGCAACCTTTCAGTTGACAGCTGTACGAGACAAGTATCCCCATGAACTTAGTGGTGGGATGCGTCAGCGTGTAGCCTTGCTTCGAACTTACCTTTTCGGGCACAAGCTCTTTCTCTTGGATGAGGCCTTTAGCGCCTTGGATGAGATGACAAAGATGGAACTCCATGCTTGGTATCTGGAGATTCATAAGCAGCTACAGCTGACGACCCTAATTATCACGCATAGTATTGAAGAGGCCCTCAATCTCAGCGACCGCATCTATGTCTTGAAAAATCGCCCTGGGCAGATTGTTTCAGAAATTAAACTAGATTGGTCTGAAGATGAAGACAAGGAAGTTCAAAAGATTGCCTACAAACGTCAAATCTTGGCAGAATTAGGCTTAGAATAAGTAGAAAAATAGGGAGTTGGTGAAGATTATCCTTTACCAGCGCCCTTTTTCTTTTAAAAATGAGAAAATTTCGGTATAATAGTCAAAGATAGTCAAGGTTTAAAGAGAGAGGTGGGTTTGTAATGAGATTTAAAAATACATCGGATCATATTGAGGCCTACATCAAGGCAATTTTAGATCAATCTGGTATTGTGGAGTTGCAACGGAGTCAGTTGGCCGATACTTTTCAGGTTGTTCCTAGTCAGATTAACTACGTGATCAAGACACGCTTTACGGAAAGTAGAGGCTACTTGGTTGAAAGTAAGCGTGGTGGCGGAGGCTACATCCGTATAGGACGGATTGAGTTTTCTAGTCATCATGAAATGCTCCGCGATTTGCTTTACTCAATTGGTGAGCGGGTCAGTCAAGAAATTTATGAAGATATTCTGCAGCTTTTGGTTGAGCAGGAATTGATGACCAAGCAGGAGATGAATTTGCTACTAGCAGTAGCTTTGGATCGCGTTCTAGGAGAAGAAGCTCCAGTTGTTCGTGCTAATATGTTACGACAGGTCATACAAGAGGTAGATAGAAAAGGGAAGTAAGATGAACTATTCAAAAGCATTGAATGAATGTATCGAAAGTGCCTACATGGTTGCTGGCCATTTTGGAGCTCGTTACCTAGAGTCTTGGCACTTGTTGATTGCCATGTCCAATCACAGTTATAGTGTGGCAGGGGCAACTTTAAATGATTATCCATATGAGATGGACCGTTTAGAAGAGGTCGCTTTGGAACTGACTGAAACGGACTATAGCCAGGATGAAACCTTTACGGAATTGCCGTTTTCTCACCGTTTGCAGGTCCTCTTTGATGAGGCAGAATATGTAGCGTCAGTGGTCCATGCTAAGGTGCTAGGGACAGAGCATGTCCTTTATGCGATTTTGCATGATGGCAATGCCTTGGCGACTCGTATCTTGGAGAGAGCTGGTTTTTCTTATGAAGACAAGAAAGATCAGGTTAAGATTGCTGCCCTTCGTCGCAATTTAGAAGAACGTGCAGGCTGGACTCGTGAAGACCTTAAAGCTTTACGTCAACGCCATCGTACAGTAGCTGATAAGCAAAATTCTATGGCTAATATGATGGGCATGCCCCAGACTCCGAGCGGTGGTCTCGAGGACTATACGCATGATTTGACAGAGCAAGCTCGTTCTGGCAAGTTGGAGCCAGTCATCGGTCGGGACAAGGAAATCTCGCGTATGATTCAAATCTTGAGTCGGAAGACTAAGAATAATCCTGTCTTGGTTGGGGATGCTGGTGTTGGAAAAACAGCTCTGGCGCTTGGACTTGCCCAGCGTATTGCTAGTGGTGATGTGCCTGCGGAAATGGCTAAGATGCGCGTGTTAGAGCTGGATTTGATGAATGTCGTTGCAGGGACACGCTTCCGTGGTGACTTTGAAGAGCGCATGAATAATATCATCAAGGATATTGAGGAAGATGGTCAAGTAATTCTCTTTATCGATGAACTTCATACCATCATGGGTTCTGGTAGTGGAATTGACTCAACTCTGGATGCGGCTAATATCTTGAAGCCAGCCTTGGCGCGTGGAACTTTGAGAACGGTTGGTGCGACCACTCAGGAAGAATATCAAAAACATATCGAAAAAGATGCAGCCCTTTCTCGTCGATTCGCCAAAGTGACGATTGAAGAGCCAAGTGTTGCAGACAGCATGATCATTTTGCAAGGTTTGAAGGCGACTTATGAGAAACATCACCGTGTGCAAATCACAGATGAAGCGATTGAAACAGCTGTCAAGATGGCTCATCGTTACTTGACTAGTCGTCACTTGCCAGACTCTGCTATCGACCTCTTGGATGAAGCGGCAGCAACAGTGCAAAATAAGGCTAAGCATGTGAAAGCAGACGATTCTGGCTTGAGTCCAGCTGATAAGGCCTTGATGGATGGCAAGTGGAAACAGGTAGCCCAGCTAATTGCAAAAGAAGAGGAAGCGCCTGTCTATAAAGACTTGGTGACAGAGTCTGATATTTTGACCACCTTGAGTCGCTTGTCAGGCATTCCAGTCCAAAAACTGACTCAAACTGACGCTAAGAAATACTTGAACTTGGAAGCGGAACTCCACAAACGTGTCATCGGTCAAGATCAAGCTGTTTCAAGCATTAGCCGTGCCATTCGCCGCAATCAGTCAGGGATTCGCAGTCATAAGCGTCCGATTGGTTCCTTTATGTTCCTAGGGCCTACAGGTGTCGGTAAGACCGAATTGGCCAAAGCTCTGGCAGAAGTTCTTTTTGACGACGAATCAGCCTTATCCGCTTTGATATGAGTGAGTATATGGAGAAATTCGCAGCTAGCCGTCTCAACGGAGCTCCTCCTGGCTATGTGGGGTATGAAGAAGGTGGGGAGTTGACCGAGAAGGTTCGCAACAAACCATACTCTGTTCTCCTCTTTGATGAGGTAGAAAAGGCTCACCCAGACATCTTTAATGTTCTCTTGCAGGTCTTGGATGATGGTGTCTTGACCGATAGCAAGGGTCGCAAGGTTGACTTTTCAAATACCATTATCATCATGACATCGAACCTTGGTGCGACTGCCCTTCGTGATGACAAGACAGTTGGTTTTGGGGTCAAGGACATTCGTTTTGACCAGGAAAATATGGAAAAACGTATGTTTGAAGAGTTGAAAAAGGCTTATAGACCTGAGTTTATCAACCGTATTGATGAAAAGGTGGTCTTCCATAGCTTGTCTAGCGACCATATGCAGGAAGTGGTGAAGATTATGGTTAAACCTTTAGTAGCAAGTTTGGCTGAAAAAGGTATTGACTTGAAATTACAAGCTTCAGCCCTGAAATTGTTGGCAAATCAAGGATATGACCCAGAGATGGGAGCTCGTCCACTTCGCAGAACCCTACAAACAGAAGTGGAGGACAAGTTGGCAGAACTTCTTCTCAAGGGAGAATTAGTGGAAGGTAGCACACTTAAGATTGGTGTTAAAGCAGGCCAGTTAAAATTTGATATTGCATAAAAATGGAGAATCAGGAGAAATCTTGATTCTCTTTTTTGCTACTTTTTTATAAAAAACAATAAAAAACTATTTACAAAACAAAAATATAGTTTATAATAAAAACATAGATAATGAAAATATCTAAAATTATAAAAAGGTAATGCGTTTATGAAAAAGAAAACAGCAGTGGTATTTGGAACCTTTGCTCCGCTTCATCAAGGACATATCGATCTGATTCAGCGAGCGAAGCGGCAGTGTGACCAGGTCTGGGTTGTCGTTTCAGGCTATGAGGGAGACAGAGGGGAACAGGTAGGCTTAACGCTTCAAAAAAGATTTCGCTATATCCGAGAGGCTTTTCGTGATGACGAGTTGACCTCAGTTTGTAAGTTAGATGAAACCAACCTTCCTCGTTATCCTATGGGCTGGCAGGAGTGGTTGGATCAGATGCTATCAGAGATTTCCTATAATGAAAAGCAGCAAGAACTAATCTTCTTTGTAGGAGAAGCAGACTACCAGCAAGAATTATCTAATCGTGGCTTTGAGACCGTTCTGCAAGGAAGAAAGTTTGGTATTTCAGCAACTATGATTCGAGAAAATCCAAGCAAATATTGGAAGTACATCGCTCAACCTTTCCGTCGTCAGTTTACCAAGAAAGTGTTGATTATGGGAAGTGCCAGTAATGGGAAGACCACTCTGGCCAAGGATTTGGCAAGGTATTACGATGCGCCCGTTAGTCTGGAATACGCACGTGAGTATCAGATTAAAAATAACGTCCGCGATGATGAATTGACTCCAAAGGATTACTATTACCTCCTGTTGGGACAGTATGACCAGACCTCTAAGTTAATTGACAGTAATGCCAATAGGGGATTGGTGATAGCAGATACCAACTCCTTAGTAACCAAGGGCTACTATGATTATTATATGGAGACTGAGGATCAAGAGGACTTATCAGGAGAAACATTTGACAATCTCTTTGCCTCGATCTTGGCTAAGGAGAAATGGGACTTGATTCTATTTGTGCAGCCTATCGGCTCCTATGTCAATGACGGATTTAGAGATATGACCATGGCAGAAGACCATATTCGTCAAAGTTTTTCCCAGCATTTGGACCAGATGAGAGAGCGATATTTAACCACCATTCCACTAGTTTATCTAGCAGAGGATTATCTAGGTAATTATGAAGCAGCAAAAGTGGCTATTGATGCCATTTACCAAGCAGATTAGGAGAAAAATATGAAAAAACTAACTGAAAAAATCACACAATTTATCGAAAATTTTAAAAATGTCCATGCCGAAGCCCGCAAGATTGGCTTTGCAGGAATCATGAACCTGCTCTGGAGAGATCTTTTTGTGGGCCGTAGCCTTTTCCAGTGGTTATATCTCATCGCCTTGTCAAGTGTTCCCTTGATCTTGGAATTCACGCAAAATACGGAAAGTCATGACTGGCTTAGCTTGTTTGCCTCTTGGACTGGGATTGTCTGTGTTATCTTGGTAGCAGAAGGGCGTGCAAGTAATTATCTCTTCGGGGCTATTAACTCTGCTATCTATTTGATTTTGGCTATGAATGCAACTTTTTATGGTGAAGTTTTGACGACTGTTTACTTCTTTGTCATGCAGCCGATTGGTCTCTATGCTTGGTTGTCCAACCGTATTAATGACCAAGAAAAAGTAGAAGAATCTCACTTTGAAGCTAAGAAATTATCTGTTCTTGATTGGTTCAAGTACTTGTCCTTGACTGCTATCATCTGGATTGGTATGGGCTTAGCTTATCAAAGTATCCATAGTGCTCGCCCTTTCCGTGATAGTGTTACCGATGCGACCAATGGTGTTGGTCAGCTTTTGATGACACGTCTCTACCGTGAGCAATGGATTTTCTGGATTGCAACCAATCTCTTTAGCATTTATCTCTGGTGGGGTGAAAATATCCACATTCAAGGGATGTACTGGGTCTACACACTCAATAGTCTAGTGGGTTGGTACCAATGGACCAAGGCAGTTCGAAAGGAGTCATAAGATGGCAGATATAAAGATTCCAGAAGGGATGACGGAAAGAGAATATTTTGAAATGCATGCCAGTCAGGAGGAGTTTTTAGACTGGTACTACCAGCAGGAGCTCCCACAATATGAAAAGCCAAGTGTGACAGTGGATATGGTGGCCTACTGCTTTGTTGAAGGAAAGATCAAGCTCTTGCTGATTCGTCGCAAGGCTCACCCTTATCAAAACTGTTTGGCCTTGGTTGGAGGTTTTATGGATAAGGGAGAAGATGCTGCACATGCCTGCCAGCGTGAGGTGAGAGAAGAAGTCAATCTCGATCTTCCTTTGGAAAAAATCGAGCAATTGATGACCGTATCGACTCCTGGCCGTGACCCACGGGGCTGGACGGTGACTATTGCCCACTTGGTTTATCTGCCTAGTCGTGCTTTAGACCTCGTTCAGGCAGGAGACGATGCTAGGGCTGTGGTTTTTGTAGATGTCGATTTTCAGACAGGAAAATGCTACCTAGAGGGAGTAGAGTTGGAGGAGCAAGCCTTCGCCTTTGACCATTATGCTATTATCCAAGAATCCATCAAACGAATCCAAGGCCGTCTCGACTGGAACCCGACCTTCCTTTATCTGCTGGAGGAGGAGTTCACTGTCTACGAAGGAACTGAACTGGTCAATCTTATCAACCAGGTCGTCCCATCGTCAGCAATAACTTTCTCGTAAAATACGGCGAATATGTAGAAGAAGTCGGACTCAAACGAGTGCCCAAAAAGAAACCAAGAAAAACCTATCGATTGAAATAAAAAACGAGGTCGGGACAAAGTTCCTGACCTCTTTATGTACCATCATGAGATGGCTTTTCTATTGCGACTATTTTTATGAATGGCTATCTTTCTTAGAATTGCTCAACAGGTGAGTAAAGAAGTCTTTGTATCGATACTTGAGATAGTTCTCATGTAAAAATAACAAAGCGATGTAGACAATCATAAAGCTTGTAGTCAGATAGAAGACATCAAATGCAGTTCGCGCATAGTAAGTGGCTGATTGATAAGAGCCAATAGCTCCCAAAATCAACCAAGGAAGATACTTGAAATACTTATTTAGCATAAGAATGCACCTCCTATATTCTATTTCAATGTTATTATATTCCTTTGCAGTTAAAGATGCAAGCGATTACACAAGAGTGATTTAAAAATATTACTCAAAATAGGAATTTTTTTCTGTTTTTGCTATTAGACTACGAATAGAAAAGTAGGAGGAGTAAAGGTATCTAAAGTATTTAAGGTTTTTAAAATAGTTTAGATAAATTGTTGACATATTTAAACTACAATGTTACAATTATATTACAAAAAGATTTCTCAATGTTTCAAAAATATTACAAAGGAGTAGGGAAATGAAAAAGAAAACCTATATCAAATTGATGGCAGCAACTGTATTGGCTTCTACCTTGCTATTAGGAGCTTGTGGAAATAAAAAGGAAACAACTCAAGCAAGCAGTTCTGCTAAGACAAGCCAATCATCAAATTCTAAAGTAGCTTCTTCTAGCAAAGAAAGCAAGACTCAGAAGTCCTCAAGTTCAGCTTCATCTGAAAAGACTAAGGCGTCTACTGATCAATCTTCAGCAACTGCGACACCATCACAAGCGGCAACAGCACCAGAGCAAAGACAAGGTCAAGAGGTGTCTAATCAACAGGCGACTAGTCAACAAACTGCTGTTCAGGCTCCTTCAACTCAACAGGCTTCTCAAGCTCAGTCTAACCAATCAAGCTATGATCATACAACTGACCGCAAACTTCAAGACAAGCAAGCAGAGCAAAATAAACGCTATAAGGGTGTTTTAACTATGGTAGACGGTGATTTCTCAGCTGCAGCGGGCAACTGGAAGGGAGCTAGTGGCGAAACCATTACAGTTTCATCCGGTGGTCAATTCACAGTAGAATCTGCTGATGGAAAGAAAGAAAACTACTCTATCAGAGGCTATTCTTATATTCTTGATGATGGCAAGTATAATGCCAAAATTGGTGGAGGAAAAGTCATCCAAATTACAACAGGAGCGGATGGCAAGGTTTCCAGTGTTGCTTTGAGTCAATAATAGCTCTCAGTATTTGAATTTTTACAATCAATGAAAATCCGTCAGCTCAAATAAGAGTTGACGGATTATTTTATACTTGTACTTGGGTTAAAAATTCCTCTGTAGTAAGAATTTGAGCAAATTCATCCTGTAGAGAAAGGAGATTAATCTCATGGATAGTCTCAGGAGAGATGGCCTGACCGTTTTTGTTAGATAGGGTAAAACTGGCAGTAGCATCTGCTAGTAAAGTGACTTCAAAACCAAGATTTGCTGCCATTCGTGTCGTAGTAGATACACAATGAGGCAGAGTCAGACCAACAAGGACTAAATGACAAATCTGATTTTTTCGTAAATAGGTTTCAAGATTTGTCCCAATAAAGGCGCTATTAACCGTTTTTTGAAAGACAGGTTCGGAAGCAACTGGTTCAAAGCCACTTTTAAACTCCTGATTTTGTTTGTTATGAAATTGTGACTGAGGATTGTCAGATATGTGTTGAACATGTAAGACTGGAAGAGCGTGTTTACGGAAGTATTCCAGTACCCTCAATGCCTGGTGTTCAGCTTGAGGGTTGTTCCGTTCTCCCCAGATAGGGTTATCAAATGCTTTTTGCATATCGATAATCAGTAGAGCCGTATGAACCATTTTATGCCTTATCTAACTGCAAGAGGGCTTCAATCTCTGCTAGGGTGCTAGCTTGTGAAATAGCTCCACGAAGTTTGGCAGCGCCAGATGTTCCACGGAGGTAGTGAGGAGCGAGTCCTCGGAATTCACGAACTGCGACATTTTCCCCTTTGAGGTTAATCAAGCGTTTCAAGTGCTCGTAGGCGATTTTCATCTTGTCTTCAAAAGTCAAATCAGGGAGGATTTCTCCTGTTTCAAAGTAATGGTTGATTTGGTTAAAGAGGTAAGGATTCCCCATGGCAGCGCGGCCAATCATACTGCGTCAGCACCGACTTCTTCGATGCGTTGTTTGGCTTCTTGAACTGTACGGATGTCACCGTTGGCGATGAATGGAATCTTGGTCAAAGCTTGAGCGACCTTGTGAAGGGTCTCGAGGTCTGCGTGGCCAGTATACATTTGCTCGCGGGTACGACCGTGCATGGCAAGAGCAGAAACGCCTGCGGCTTCAGCGGCCAGGGCATTTTCTACTGCCAGAGACGGGTCAGCCCAGCCTGTACGCATTTTGACAGTAAGGGGGATATCAAGGACAGATTGGACCTTGTTGATAATCGAGTAAATCTTATCTGGGTCCTTGAGCCACATAGCGCCAGCTTCGTTCTTCACGATTTTGTTGACAGGGCAGCCCATGTTGATATCCACGATATCAGTTTTGGTGTTTTCTTGGATGAATTCTGCTGCGCGTGCTAGGCTATCTTCATCGCTACCAAAGAGTTGGATAGAGACTGGGTTTTCGCCTTCATCGATATGAAGCATGTGTAGGGTTTTTTCGTTGTTGTATTGGATTCCCTTGTCAGAGACCATTTCCATGACAACGAGTCCAGCTCCGAGCTCTTTTGCAATCGTACGAAAGGCTGAGTTTGTCACACCGGCCATGGGCGCTAAAACGGTACGATTGGGAATCTCAACATTGCCAATCATAAAGGGTGTATTAAGATTTGTCACGAATGAGTTCCTCCAGGTCGTTTTCATCAAAGTTGTAAGTAGTTTGGCAGAATTGACAAGTGATTTCTGCCCCGTGGTCTTCCTCTTTCATTTCTTGTAAGTCTGAGCTTGGAAGGCTGGCAAGAGCATTCATAAAACGTTCATGGCTACAGTCACATTGGAAACGGATTTCTTCTTCAGAAAGACGCTTGTAAGCCTCGTCCCCGTAGATAGCCTTGAGGAGGGCTTCAATATGGTCGTCGCTTTCCAGAAGAGTAGAGATAGCTGGCATTGCTTGGATGCGTTTTTCAAAGCGAGCAATCTCCTCTTCCTTGGCTCCTGGCAAGACTTGGACTAGGAAACCACCTGCAACCTTGATCTTGTCTTCTTCGTCCAAAAGGACATTGAGGCCGACAGCAGAAGGGGTCTGTTGGCTTTCGGTCAGGTAAAAGGCCAGGTCTTCACCGATTTCTCCAGAGATGAGGGGAGTCATAGAGTTGTAAGGATTTCCAATGCCGTAGTCTGTGATGACGAGGAATTGGCCATTGCCGACAAAAGGTCCAACTAGGACTTCGCCAGTTGCAGTCTTTTTGATATCAACACCGGGATTTTGAACGTAGCCTTTGACGTTCCCCTTGGTATCAGCGACGGTGATGATAGCACCTAGAGAGCTAGATCCCAGCACCTTAACTGTTAGTTTAGTATTTCCTTTTTCATTGGCTGCGAGAATTTGGCTAGCAATAAGAGTTCGACCAAGCGCGACTGTTGAGCTAGCTTGGGTTTGGTGTTTTTCTTGAGCAGTGCGGACGGTTTCAGTGCTGTCTAGGACAAAAGCACGAAAGGCTCCGCTTTCTGATATAGTTTTAATAATTTTATCCATAGCTACTATTTTAGCATAAAAATGCCCAAAGGGGGAGCCGTGTGTTTGCTGATTTTCAGGATAATGGACTAGGAAATCTGCATGAAAATAAAAAGAGAAACAGATTATTTCAGCATTTGTAAGATTTATGCTATGCTTAAGGTAGAAAATGAAAGGGGTAACAAATGTATTTAGGAGATTTGATGGAAAAGGCTGAATCTGGCCAATTTTCAATCCTTTCCTTTCTATTACAAGAGTCTCAGACGACCGTCAAGGCTGTAATGGAGGAAACAGGATTTTCAAAAGTAACCCTAACCAAATATGTCACCCTGCTCAATGACAAGGCTTCGGACAGTGGCTTAGAGCTGACAATCCAGTTAGAAGATGAAAATCTGCGTCTATCGATCGGTGCAGCTACCAAGGGGAGAGATATTCGGAGCTTATTTTTGGAGAATGCTGTTAAATACCAGATTTTGGTTTATCTTCTCTACCACCAACAGTTTTTAGCCCATCAACTGGCTCAAGAATTGATGATTAGTGAGGCTACGCTTGGTCGCCACTTGGCTAGTTTAAATCAGTTTTTGTCAGAATTTGATTTATCCATCCAAAATGGCCGGTGGCGCGGTCCAGAGCATCAGATTCGCTATTTCTATTTCTGTCTTTTTCGCAAGGTTTGGTCGAGTCAGGAATGGGAAGGCCACATGCAGAAGCCAGAGAGAAAGCAGGAGATTGCCAGTTTAGAGGAAATCTGCGGTGCCAGCTTGTCTTCGGGCCAGAAACTGGACTTGG
Organism: Streptococcus mitis 17/34; assembly: GCA_000430305.1. Taxonomy (GTDB): domain Bacteria; phylum Bacillota; class Bacilli; order Lactobacillales; family Streptococcaceae; genus Streptococcus; species Streptococcus mitis_AW. The sequence continues at coordinate 21,826 of ASZZ01000013.1, read as the reverse complement.
TTCTTTGGTCTCACATCAGTCAACAACGTCTTCGGGTCAATGCCTGTCAGTTTCAAGTGATAGAAGAGAAAATGCGAGGGTATTTTGACAATATTTTCTATCTTCGTTTGCTGAGAAAGACTCCGTTCTTTTTTGCTGGGCAACATATCCCTCTAGGAACTGAGGATGGTGAGATGATGATATTTTTCTCTTTCCTCCTATCTCATCGCATTCTTCCCCTTCATACTATGGAATATATTCTTGGTTTTGGAGGGCAGTTGGCAGATTTGCTGACGCAATTGATTCAAGAAATGAAGAAGGGGGAGTTACTAGGTGATTATACAGAGGACCATGTCACCTATGAACTCAGTCAGCTTTGTGGTCAAGTTTATCTATACAAGGGCTATATTTTACAAGATCAGTACAGATATCAGACAGAGAATCGTCATCCTTATTTGTTGATGGAACATGATTTTAAGGAGACGGCGGCGGAGATTTTTCATGCTTTACCTGCATTTCAGCAGGGGACGGATTTGGATAAGAAAATTCTCTGGGAATGGCTGCAGTTAATCGAATATATGGCTGAAAATGGTGGCCAGCATATGCGGATTGGTCTGGATTTGACATCTGGTTTTCTTGTTTTTTCAAGGATGGCGGCCATTTTGAAACGGTATTTGGAATACAATCGTTTCATTACCATTGAAGCTTATGACCGAACTCGGCATTATGATTTGCTGGTTACCAATAACCCGATTCATAAGAAGGGACAAACACCGGTTTATTATTTAAAAAATGACTTGGATATGGAAGATTTGGCAGCGATTCGCCAGTTATTATTTAGCTAAAAGGCTTGGTTCTTCCAGGTCTTTTTGTGAAATTTACACAATCTCCTCACATTTTTTTAAAAATTAAAAAAAGTTGATAAACAAGAAAGCGCTTTATTTTGTATACTAGTTAGTGTAAAGAGGAGACATCCTCAAGATCATTATCAGGAGGACAGCACATGTCACAAGAAAAATACATCATGGCTATTGACCAGGGAACAACAAGTTCTCGTGCCATTATCTTTAATAAAAAAGGAGAAAAAGTTAGCTCGAGTCAAAAAGAGTTCACTCAGATTTTCCCTCAGGCAGGTTGGGTTGAGCACAATGCCAATGAAATTTGGAATTCTGTTCAGTCAGTTATTGCGGGTGCTTTCATCGAAAGTGGTGTCAAGCCAAGTCAAATAGAAGCAATCGGGATTACTAACCAACGTGAAACAACTGTCGTCTGGGATAAGAAAACAGGACTTCCAATCTACAATGCCATCGTTTGGCAATCTCGTCAGACAGCACCTTTGGCTGAGCAACTAAAAAGCAAAGGCTATGTGGAAAAATTCCACGAAAAGACTGGTTTGATTATTGACGCTTACTTCTCAGCAACTAAGGTTCGTTGGATTTTGGACCATGTTGAAGGTGCTCAAGAGCGAGCAGAAAAGGGAGAATTGCTCTTTGGTACTATCGATACTTGGTTGGTTTGGAAATTGACAGACGGTGCATCCCATGTAACGGATTATTCAAATGCAGCCCGAACTATGCTCTACAATATTAAAGAACTTAAATGGGATGATGAGATTTTGGAAATTCTCAACATTCCTAAGGCTATGTTGCCAGAAGTTCGTTCTAACTCTGAAATCTACGGTAAGACAGCTCCATTCCATTTCTACGGTGGACAAGTTCCAATCTCAGGTATGGCTGGAGACCAACAAGCAGCTCTCTTTGGACAATTGGCCTTTGAACCAGGTATGGTCAAGAATACTTATGGAACAGGATCTTTCATCATCATGAATACTGGTGAAGAAATGCAGTTGTCTGAAAATAATCTCTTGACAACCATTGGTTACGGAATCAACGGCAAGGTTTACTATGCCTTGGAAGGTTCTATCTTCATCGCAGGAAGTGCCATTCAATGGCTGCGTGATGGACTTCGTATGGTAGAGAACTCACCAGAATCTGAAAAATACGCTCGTGATTCTCGCAATGATGATGAAGTTTATGTAGTTCCAGCTTTTACAGGACTAGGAGCACCATACTGGAACCAAAATGCTCGCGGTTCTGTCTTTGGTTTGACTCGTGGAACAAGTAAGGAAGACTTTATCAAGGCAACTCTTCAATCAATTGCTTATCAAGTACGTGATATCATTGACACAATGCAGGTGGATGCTCAGACAGCTATCCAAGTATTGAAAGTGGATGGAGGTGCAGCCATGAATAACTTCCTCATGCAGTTCCAAGCTGATATTTTAGGAATTGACATTGCACGCGCTAAAAACTTGGAAACCACAGCTCTAGGTGCAGCCTTCCTAGCTGGTTTGGCAGTTGGTTACTGGAAAGACTTGGATGAGTTGAAGCTCTTGAATGAGACTGGGGAACTTTTTGAGCCATCTATGAACGAATCTCGCAAGGAACAACTCTACAAGGGCTGGAAGAAGGCTGTAAAAGCGACTCAAGTCTTTGCGGAAATCGACGACTAATACTGGAAGAATAAAGCGACTCAGTTAGAAAGTGTGTAAATATGGAATTTTCAAAGAAAACACGTGAATTATCAATTAAAAAAATGCAGGAACGTACCCTGGACCTCTTGATTATCGGTGGAGGAATCACAGGGGCTGGTGTAGCTTTACAGGCAGCAGCTAGTGGTCTAGATACTGGTTTGATTGAAATGCAAGACTTTGCAGAAGGAACATCTAGCCGTTCAACAAAATTGGTTCACGGAGGTCTTCGTTACCTTAAGCAATTTGACGTAGAAGTAGTATCAGATACGGTTTCAGAACGTGCAGTGGTACAACAAATTGCTCCACACATTCCAAAACCAGACCCAATGCTCTTGCCAGTTTACGATGAAGATGGAGCGACCTTTAGCCTCTTCCGTCTCAAAGTAGCCATGGACTTGTACGACCTTTTGGCGGGTGTTAACAACACACCAGCTGCTAACAAGGTCTTGAGCAAGGAAGAAGTCTTGGAACGCCAGCCAAACTTGAAGAAAGAAGGTTTGGTAGGAGGTGGGGTTTACCTTGACTTCCGTAACAACGATGCGCGTCTCGTGATTGAAAACATCAAACGTGCCAACCAAGACGGTGCCCTCATTGCCAACCACGTGAAGGCAGAAGGTTTCCTCTTTGACGAAAGTGGCAAGATTACAGGTGTTGTAGCTCGTGATTTGTTGACAGACCAAGTCTTTGAAATCAAGTCTCGTCTGGTTATCAACACAACAGGTCCTTGGAGCGACAAGGTGCGTAATTTGTCTAATAAGGGAACCCAATTCTCACAAATGCGCCCAACCAAGGGAGTTCACTTAGTAGTTGATTCAAGCAAGATCAAGGTTTCACAACCAGTTTACTTTGATACAGGCTTGGGTGACGGTCGGATGGTCTTTGTTCTCCCACGTGAAAACAAGACTTACTTTGGTACAACGGATACAGACTACACAGGTGATTTAGAACATCCAAAAGTGACGCAGGAAGATGTAGATTATCTACTTGGTATTGTCAACAACCGCTTTCCAGAAGCTAACATCACCATCGATGATATCGAAAGCAGCTGGGCTGGTCTTCGTCCATTGATTGCAGGTAATAGCGCTTCTGACTACAATGGTGGAAATAACGGAACCATTAGTGATGAAAGCTTCAATAGCTTGATTGCGACTGTCGAAGCTTATCTATCGAAAGAAAAAACGCGTGAAGATGTTGAATCTGCTGTTAGCAAGCTTGAAAGCAGCACATCTGAGAAACATTTGGATCCATCTGCAGTTTCTCGTGGTTCGAGCTTGGACCGTGATGACAATGGCCTTTTGACCCTTGCTGGTGGTAAAATCACAGACTACCGTAAGATGGCTGAAGGTGCTATGGAGCGCGTGGTTGACATCCTCAAAGCAGAATTTGACCGCAGCTTTAAACTCATCAATTCTAAGACTTACCCTGTTTCAGGTGGAGAATTGAACCCAGCAAATGTGGACTCAGAAATCGAAGCCTTTGCCCAACTTGGAGTTTCACGTGGTTTGGATAGCAAGGAAGCTCACTATCTAGCAAATCTTTACGGTTCAAATGCACCGAAGGTCTTCGCCCTTGCTCACAGCTTGGAACAGGCGCCAGGACTCAGCTTGGCAGACACCTTGTCCCTTCACTATGCAATGCGCAATGAGTTGGCTCTTAGCCCAGTTGACTTCCTTCTTCGTCGTACCAACCACATGCTCTTTATGCGTGATAGTTTGGATAGTATCGTTGAGCCAGTTTTGAATGAAATGGGACGATTCTATGATTGGTCAGAAGAAGAAAAAGCAGCCTACCGTGCGGATGTCGAAGCAGCTCTTGCTAACAATGATTTAGCAGAATTAAAAAATTAAGAAAAAGGAAAAGAGGTGGAGGGCAGTATTCCTTGTCGCCCGCCCATTCTTTTTAATGGAGACAGAAAGATGATGAATGAATTATTTGGAGAATTTTTGGGGACTTTAATCCTGATTCTTCTAGGAAATGGTGTTGTTGCAGGTGTGGTTCTTCCAAAAACTAAGAGCAACAGTTCAGGTTGGATTGTGATTACTATGGGTTGGGGGATTGCAGTTGCGGTTGCAGTATTTGTATCTGGCAAGCTCAGTCCAGCTCATTTAAACCCAGCTGTGACTATTGGTGTGGCTTTAAAAGGTGGTTTGCCTTGGGCTTCCGTTTTCCCTTACATCCTAGCTCAGTTCGCAGGGGCTATGCTCGGTCAGATTTTGGTTTGGTTGCAATTCAAACCGCATTATGAGGCAGAAGAAAATGCAGGCAATATCTTGGCAACCTTCAGTACTGGCCCAGCCATCAAGGATACAGTTTCTAACTTAATCAGTGAAATCCTTGGAACCTTTGTTTTGGTGTTGACAATCTTTGCTTTAGGTCTTTACGATTTTCAGGCAGGTATCGGAACCTTCGCAGTTGGTACCTTGATTGTCGGTATCGGTCTTTCGCTAGGTGGGACAACAGGTTATGCCTTGAATCCTGCGCGTGACCTTGGCCCTCGTATCATACACAGCATTTTACCAATTCCAAACAAGGGAGACGGAGACTGGTCTTATGCTTGGATTCCAGTTGTGGGCCCTGTTATCGGTGCAGCCTTGGCCGTGCTTGTATTCTCACTTTTCTAATTTTACTCTTCGAAAATTAAATTCAAACTACGTCAGCGTCGCCTTACCGTATGTATGGTTACTGACTTCGTCAGTTCTATCTGCAACCTCAAAGCAGTGCTTTGAGCAACATGCGGCTAGCTTCCTAGTTTGCTCTTTGATTTTCATTGAGTATTAGAAAACAACTATTTTGATAGAGCTTGAGATGAGTATCTCAGGCTTTTTTCTTTTAAAATATACATAGAAAAACCGCATAATCCTTAAAATAAGCTGAAATGTAGTGAAAACATATGGTAAACAATTGAAAAAATACTATATAAAGTGGTACAATGGTAGAAAAATAAGCTAGTAAGAATCACTTTTATTTTAGCGAAAAATTACAGAAATGAATGGTTTTTCTTGATGAAACAGAGAAAAGAATTGTACCTTTTTCTTGGTCGGACAGCCTTGTATTTTCTTATCTTTTTAGGGCTGCTTTACTTCTTTAGCTATCTTGGTCAGGGTCAAGGAAGCTTTATCTATAATGAATTTTAATTTGAAGGAGAATCCCTATTGTGTCAAACAAACCAATAGTAGATATGATTGAAACCATTGAGCATTTTGCTCAGACACAGCCTAGCTATCCTGTCTATAATGTTTTGGGGCAGGAACACACTTATGGCGATTTAAAGGCTGATTCGGATAGTTTAGCTGCAGCCATTGACCAACTAGGCTTGCCTGAGAAGTCTCCTGTAGTCATTTTTGGTGGCCAAGAATATGAAATGTTGGCAACTTTTGTAGCCTTGACTAAGTCAGGACATGCCTACATTCCAATTGATAGTCATTCGGCCTTGGAGCGAGTTTCAGCTATTTTAGAAGTAGCGGAGCCAAGTTTGATTATTGCCATTTCAGACTTTCCATTAGAGCAGGTTTCTACACCGATATTGAATCTAGCTCGGATTCAAGAAGCCTTTGCCCAAGGGAATAACTATGAAATCACGCATCCAGTCAAGGGAGATGATAATTACTACATTATCTTTACTTCTGGTACGACTGGTAAGCCTAAGGGAGTGCAGATTTCACATGATAATCTCCTCAGCTTTACCAACTGGATGATTACGGATAAGGAATTTGCGACACCGAGTCGTCCACAAATGCTGGCTCAGCCACCTTATTCTTTTGACCTATCTGTCATGTACTGGGCACCGACCTTGGCACTTGGTGGTACACTTTTTGCTCTTCCTTCAGCCATTACTCAAGACTTTAAGCAACTCTTTGCGACCATCTTTTCATTGCCAATTGCTATCTGGACATCAACACCATCCTTTGTGGATATGGCCATGTTGTCTGAAGACTTCAACAGCGAGAAAATGTCTGGAATCACGCATTTCTACTTTGATGGTGAAGAATTGACGGTCAAAACAGCTCAAAAACTGCGCGAGCGTTTCCCAAATGCCCGTATTATCAATGCTTACGGCCCAACAGAAGCGACAGTGGCCCTGTCAGCAGTTGCCGTGACAGACGAGATGTTAGCGACTCTCAAACGCCTACCAATCGGCTATACCAAGGCTGATTCTCCAACCTTTATCATTGACGAGGAAGGCAATAAACTGCCAAATGGTGAACAGGGAGAAATCATTGTTTCTGGGCCAGCTGTTTCAAAAGGTTATATGAACAATCCTGAAAAAACAGCGGAAGCTTCTTTGAATTTGAAGGGCTGCCAGCCTATCACACAGGCGATGTTGGAACCATGACAGATGAAGGCTTGCTTCTCTACGGAGGACGCATGGACTTCCAGATTAAGTTTAACGGTTACCGCATTGAATTAGAAGATGTCTCTCAAAATCTTAACAAGTCTCGCTATATTGAGTCTGCTGTCGCTGTTCCGCGTTATAACAAGGACCACAAGGTACAAAATCTACTGGCCTATGTCATCTTAAAAGATGGTGTTCGTGAGCAGTTTGAGCGTGATATCGATATTACCAAGGCCATTAAGGAAGACTTGACAGATATCATGATGTCCTATATGATGCCGTCTAAATTCCTTTACCGAGACAGTTTACCACTGACTCCAAATGGAAAAATTGACATCAAAGGATTGATTAACGAGGTGAATAAGAGATGATGGAGTTCTTTCAACAGCTTCCTCATTTAGAGCCATACGGCAATCCTCAGTACTTTGTCTATGTGATTGTTGCAACCTTGCCCATCTTTATAGGCCTCTTTTTCAAGAAACGCTTTGCCTGGTATGAAGTGCTGGTTAGCCTCTTCTTTATCGTCACCATGTTGGTAGGTGGGAAGACCAATCAATTGGCTGCCTTGGGTATTTACCTTTGCTGGGAAATATTGCTTCTGCTTTTCTACAAGCATTATCGAAAAAGCAAGGATGGCAAGTGGGTCTTCTACTTAGTTAGTTTTCTGTCCCTACTTCCGATTATCTTTGTCAAGGCGCAGCCAGCTATCAATGGAACGCAGTCTTTGCTAGGGTTCTTGGGAATTTCTTACCTGACCTTTCGTTCGGTTGGGATTATCATCGAGCTGAGAGATGGAGTGATTAAGGATTTTACCCTCTGGGAATTCCTACGTTTTCTTCTTTTCATGCCGACTTTCTCGAGTGGTCCAATTGATCGCTTTAAGCGTTTTAATGAAAATTATCAGACCATTCCTGAGAGGGATGAGTTGATGGATATGCTGGATGAATCTGTTCGCTATATCATGTGGGGCTTTTTGTATAAGTTTATCCTAGCTCATGTTTTAGGAGAGACCTTGTTGCCTCCTTTGAAGAATTTAGCCCTGCAGTCAGGTGGCTTCTTTAACCTCTATGCCTTGGCAGTTATGTATACCTTTGGTCTGGAGCTTTTCTTTGACTTTGCAGGTTACTCTATGTTTGCCTTAGCCATTTCAAATTTGATGGGAATCCGTAGCCCTATCAACTTTAACAAACCCTTTTTATCAAGGGATTTAAAGGAATTTTGGAATCGTTGGCACATGAGTCTGTCTTTCTGGTTCCGTGACTTTATCTTTATGCGAATGGTCATGGTGTTGACCAGAAAGAAGGTCTTTAAGAATCGCAATGTAACCTCAAGTGTGGCCTACATTGTAAATATGCTGATTATGGGATTTTGGCATGGAGTGACTTGGTACTATATCGTCTATGGACTCTTTCATGGATTGGGCTTGGTCGTCAATGATGCTTGGGTTCGCAAGAAAAAAACGCTCAATAAGGAACGGAAAAAAGCAGGAAAAGCTGCTCTACCTGAGAATCGCTGGATTCAGTTGCTTGGCATGGTTGTCACCTTCCATGTCGTCATGCTGTCATTCTTAATCTTTTCTGGATTTTTGAATGATTTATGGTTTAAAAAATAAAGGAAATAAAATATGGATATCAAATCAGAAGTTATCGAAATTATTGATGAGTTGTTTATGGAAGATGTTTCTGACATGATGGATGAAGATCTTTTTGATGCAGGTGTCTTGGATAGCATGGGCACGGTTGAGTTGATTGTGGAGATTGAAAACCGTTTTGACATTCGTGTCCCTGTAACAGAGTTTGGTCGTGATGACTGGAATACAGCTAATAAAATTATAGCTGGTATTGTGGAGCTACAAAATGCTTAAACGCTTATGGATGATCTTCGGGCCGGTCTTGATAGCTGGTTTGTTGGTTTTTCTGCTCATTTTCTTTTATCCTACTGAGGTTCGTCATAATCGAGGAGCTGAAAAGCGTTCAGCAGTGGCTACTACTATCGATAGTTTTAAGGAGCGAAGTCAAAAGGTCAGAGCACTATCTGATCCAAATATGCGTTTTGTTCCTTTCTTTGGCTCCAGTGAATGGCTTCGTTTTGACGGTGCTCATCCTGCAGTCTTGGCTGAGAAATACAATCGCTCCTACCGTCCTTATCTTTTAGGACAGAGGGGAGCTGCATCGCTTAACCAGTATTTTGGAATGCAACAGATGTTGCCACAGCTAGAGAATAAACAAGTTGTGTATGTTATCTCACCTCAGTGGTTCAGTAAAAATGGCTATGAGCCAGCAGCCTTTCAGCAGTATTTTAATGGAGACCAGTTGACCAGTTTTTTGGAACATCAATCTGGAGATCAGGCTAGTCAATATGCAGCGACTCGCTTACTACAGCAGTTCCCAAACGTAGCTATGAAAGATTTGGTTCAGAAGTTGGCAAGTAAAGAAGAATTGTCGACGTCAGACAATGAAATGATTGAATTATTGGCTCGGTTTAATGAACGCCAAGCTTCCTTTTTTGGTCAGTTTTCAGTTAGAGGCTATGTCAACTACGATAAGCATGTAGTTAAGTATTTAAATACCTTGCCAGACCAGTTTTCTTATCAAGCCATAGAGGATGTTGTTAAAGCAGATGCTGAAAAGAATACTTCCAATAATGATCTGGGAATGGAAAATTATTTCTATAATACGCAGATTAAGAAGGATTTGAAGAAATTAAAGGACTCTCAGAAAAGCTTTACCTATCTCAAGTCGCCAGAGTATAACGACTTGCAGTTGGTTTTAACACAGTTTTCCAAATCTAAGGTAAACCCGATTTTTATCATTCCACCTGTTAATAAAAAATGGATGGACTACGCTGGTCTACGAGAGGATATGTATCAACAAACGGTGCAAAAGATTCGCTACCAGTTAGAAAGTCAAGGCTTTACCAATATAGCAGATTTTTCTAAGGACGGTGGGGAGCCTTTCTTTATGAAGGATACTATCCACCTTGGTTGGTTGGGTTGGTTGGCTTTTGACAAGGCAGTTGATCCTTTCCTATCCAATCCTACACCAGCTCCGACTTACCATCTAAATGAGCGCTTTTTCAGCAAAGATTGGGCGACGTATGATGGAGATGTCAAGGAATTTCAATAGATAATAGTATGGAAGAGTTCAAGAATGAAACTGGTTTTCACGTTTTTTCTTGACTCTTTTTTTGCTTGTGATATAATTAACTGGTAAATAAAATTCTAAAGAATAGTATTTTTCTCTTAAAAATGGAGAAATCTAGAAGGAAAGGAGTCAGATATGAGACAGCTAGCGAAGGCTATCGATGCTTTTTTGAATGAGGTGATTTTGCAGGCAGAAAATCAGCATGAAATCCTAATAGGTCATTGTACTAGCGAGGTAGCTCTGACTAATACCCAGGAGCATATCCTTATGCTTTTGTCAGAGGAATCTTTAACAAATTCGGAATTGGCTCGTCGTCTCAATGTCAGTCAGGCGGCAGTTACCAAGGCCATTAAGTCTTTGGTAAAAGAAGGAATGTTGGAGACATCCAAGGATCCAAAGGATGCGCGTGTGATTTTTTATCAATTGACTGACTTGGCTCGTCCAATCGCTGAAGAGCATCATCATCACCATGAGCATACACTTTTAACCTATGAACAAGTGGCAACTCAGTTTACTCCAAATGAACAAAAAGTGATCCAGCGGTTTTTGACTGCTTTAGTAGGAGAAATCAAATAATGAGATATATTACGGTAGAGGATTTGTCCTTCTATTATGATAAGGAGCCTGTTCTTGAACATATCAATTATAGTGTTGATAGTGGGGAATTTGTGACTTTGACAGGGGAAAATGGCGCGGCTAAGACGACGCTCATAAAGGCCAGTCTTGGTATCCTCCAACCACGCATTGGTAAGGTGACCATTTCAAAGACAAATACGCAAGGCAAGAAATTGAGAATAGCCTATCTTCCCCAACAGATTGCCAGTTTTAATGCAGGTTTTCCAAGTACGGTTTATGAATTTGTTAAGTCGGGTCGTTATCCGCGAAAGGGCTGGTTCCGTCGCTTGAATGCTCATGATGAGGAGCATATCAAGGCCAGTCTAGACTCAGTGGGCATGTGGGAACACAGAGACAAACGCTTGGGTTCTCTTTCTGGAGGACAAAAGCAGCGAGCGGTGATTGCACGTATGTTTGCTTCTGACCCTGATGTATTTATCTTAGATGAGCCGACAACGGGGATGGATGCAGGAAGTAAAAATGAATTTTACGAACTCATGCACCATAGCGCCCATCATCATGGCAAGGCTGTTTTGATGATTACTCATGACCCTGAAGAAGTTAAGGACTATGCAGACCGCAATATTCATCTAGTCCGTAACCAAGACTCGCCATGGCGTTGTTTCAATGTTCATGAGAATGATCAGGAGGTGGGACATGCTTAGTTTATTATCTTATGACTTTATGCAGCGTGCCTTTCTGGCGGTTATTGCATGAGTCTTTTCTCGCCGGTATTGGGAACCTTCCTTATCTTACGTCGTCAGAGTTTGATGAGTGATACCCTCAGCCACGTCTCGCTTTCGGGTGTAGCCTTTGGGCTGGTTTTGGGGATTTCTCCGACTATTTCCACTATTGCCATTGTCTTGATTGCGGCGGTCTTTTTGGAGTATCTCCGTACGGTTTACAAGAGCTTTATGGAAATCGGGACAGCTATCCTCATGTCAACAGGTCTGGCTGTTTCTCTGATTGTCATGAGCAAGGGTAAAAGCTCGAGTTCTATGAGTTTGGACCAGTATCTTTTTGGTTCGATTGTGACTATCAGTGAAGAGCAGGTCATTTCCCTCTTTGTCATTGCGGCGGTTGTTTTGATTTTGACCTTCCTCTTCCTTCGTCCTATGTATATCTTGACCTTTGATGAGGATACGGCCTTTGTGGATGGCTTGCCCGTTCGTACCATGTCTATTCTTTTTAACATGGTGACAGGGGTGGCCATTGCCCTTATGATTCCTGCAGCAGGAGCTCTTCTGGTATCGACCATTATGGTCTTGCCAGCTAGTATTGCCCTGCGTCTGGGGAAAAACTTTAAATCGGTTATGCTGCTAGCCAGTGCTATTGGATTTTTGGGAATGGTTGCAGGACTCTACATTTCCTACTATGCAGAAACACCTGCAAGCGCAAGTATTACCATTATTTTTGTAACTGTCTTTTTACTAATTAGTTTAGTAAGACGTTTTATCAAATAGGAGACGAACGTGAAAAAAATTAGCTTATTGCTAGCCAGTTTATGTGCCTTGTTTTTAGTGGCTTGTTCCAATCAAAAGCAGGCAGATGGCAAACTAAATATCGTGACAACCTTTTACCCTGTCTATGAATTTACCAAGCAAGTCGCAGGAGATACTGCTAATGTAGAACTCCTCATCGGTGCTGGTACAGAACCCCATGAATATGAACCTTCTGCCAAGGCAGTTGCCAAAATCCAAGACGCAGATACCTTCGTTTATGAAAATGAAAACATGGAAACATGGGTCCCTAAATTGCTAGATACTTTGGATAAGAAAAAGGTGAAAACCATCAAGGCTACTGGTGATATGTTGCTCTTACCAGGTGGCGAGGAAGAAGAGGGAGACCATGATCATGGAGAAGAAGGCCATCACCATGAGTATGATCCCCATGTTTGGTTGTCACCAGTCCGTGCCATTAAACTAGTAGAGCACATCCGTGACAGCTTGTCATCAGATTATCCTGATAAAAAAGAGACCTTTGAGAAGAATGCTGCTGCCTATATCGAAAAATTGCAAGCCTTGGATAAGGCTTATGCAGAAGGCTTGTCTCAAGCCAAACAAAAGAGCTTTGTGACTCAGCACGCAGCCTTTAACTATCTTGCTTTGGACTATGGACTCAAACAAGTCGCAATCTCAGGCCTCTCTCCAGATGCAGAGCCATCAGCTGCTCGTCTGGCAGAATTGACAGAGTACGTCAAGAAAAATAAAATTGCCTACATTTACTTTGAAGAAAATACCTCACAAGCTCTTGCTAATACGCTTTCAAAAGAAGCAGGTGTCAAAACAGATGTCCTCAATCCTTTAGAAAGTCTGACAGAAGAGGATACAAAGGCTGGAGAAAATTATATCTCTATCATGGAGAAAAACCTCAAGGCTTTGAAACAAACAACGGACCAAGAAGGTCCAGCAATTGAGCCTGAAAAGGCAGAGGATACCAAGACAGTTCAAAATGGTTACTTTGAAGATGCAGCTGTCAAGGACCGCACCTTGAGTGACTATGCAGGTAACTGGCAATCAGTTTATCCTTTCCTTGAAGATGGCACGTTTGACCAAGTCTTTGACTACAAGGCTAAGTTGACGGGTAAGATGACCCAGGCTGAGTACAAGGCCTACTATACAAAAGGCTATCAGACAGATGTCACTAAGATCAACATTACTGATAATACTATGGAATTTGTTCAAGGTGGACAAAGTAAGAAATTCACCTACAAGTATGTCGGCAAGAAAATCTTGACTTATAAGAAAGGCAATCGTGGCGTGCGCTTCCTCTTTGAAGCCACAGATGCTAACGCTGGACAGTTTAAGTATGTTCAATTTAGTGACCACAATATCGCCCCAGTCAAGGCAGAACATTTCCATATCTTCTTTGGAGGCACAAGCCAAGAAGCCCTCTTTGAAGAAATGGACAACTGGCCAACCTACTACCCAGATAACCTATCTGGCCAAGAAATCGCTCAAGAAATGTTGGCGCATTGATGAGAAAACCGACTAGTTCATAAGAGCTGGTCGGTTATTTGGTACTAGATGTCTAACTTCTCATTATAGACCTTTCAGAACTTTAAACAATAAATAAAACTCTTGAAATCTTAGCGCTTGTGTGTTAGAATAAATTTAATGGGTAAGGTTCATTAGAACACCAAATCCCTTAACTATTGCAGTAGTTAAGGGATTTTTTGACGTATCTTAACGATTTAACGGGTGTTGATAGGCCAGTCAGTCGGTCTACTTCTTACCATCTAGCCATTTGCAAACGAAATACAAGATGATTCCAGCGATGACGTCTGCTATAATAGTAAGAGCGAGCTCTGGGATAAGGCTCATTAGTTTCACCTCCTTTCACGAACCGTAAGGAACGTAATCGGTAACCGATGACAAAAATAGTATACTATAACAAATTTAGATCATCAACATTGCTTAATTCTTGAAATATCGGGGATAGGTAAAAAGTCTTTAAAATCAGAAAACGTATAGTATCAGATGTATAAAATTTTGATGTTATATCAATCATAAAAGTGGATAGGAAAGTTTTCTGATTATCAGAATTCCTTCCTATCCACTTTTTGAAGATTGTAAGTTAGCTTAATTTTATGTAGAATCAGCTTATTTGTTTTATTTATCAAAACCTTGCAAGGCTTTTTGGCGTTCTTCTACTTGACCTTTAGCATCTAGTTTATTACCAGCGTATACAGCTGATTCCCATGATCCGTACATTGGATTTGGGAAGATGATGAATTTTTCACCGAATTCTTTTTGCAATTCTTCAAGTTGTTTATCACGGTCAGATTCAGAAGTCTTAGAAAAATCTGCAAAGTCTACGAGGTTATCACCAAATAATAAGATAAGATTTGTGTTTTCTTGAACTTTTTGGCGACGACCCTCTTTGGATTTTACACCACTTTCTAAGAACATGAGATGATCACGTCCTTGAACAGGAATTCCTTCACTTTCAAGATTTTTAATGGTAGCATCTACTTGATTAGCTGAGCGGTCAGAAATATAGTAGATTTGGACACCGTTTTGATCAGCAAACTGAAGAAAATCCTTGGCACCTGGGACAGCTTTTGCTGAAGCTTTTTGAACCCAAACATCCCAATTTTCGGGTGTGAATGCTGTACCATCTTTGACATTTTGTACTTGATAAGGGCTATTATCTAGGACAGTTTCATCCAAGTCTAAAACGATAGAGTAAGGTTTGTCTGATTCTGTTTTGAGCAATTCCTTTAGGTGATTTGTTGCAACGTTATAACCCTGTATGTATAAAGCTTTAGTTTCAGCTGATTTCTGGTACCAAAGGGTTGACATAGTATTTTCTCTTGACCGTAGTTGGTCATATGTCATTGTAATTTGATTATCAGATGAGCTGTTATTGCTTGTCTGTGTTTCTGTAGACTTTGTTGCACAACTAGCCAATAAGACGACAGAAGCAAGTGCAGAAAGGATTGTAACAGTAGTTTTTGCTGTTTTCATGAAATATCTCCTATTCATTAATTTCAATCACTAGTATAGCACGAGAGAAAAGTTAAGGCAAGTTATTCTCTGACTATGGAGGTAGATTCTACAGAAGTTAATGTAATGAAAAAGAAACGATTGCATTTTATAAAGAGTTGTTTTAGTTAGGTATTAGACGACAATGTGACAATTCACCTCTAATTATTGACATTTCAGGAAAAATCGCAGTAAAAACTGCACAGCCTTCTTTAAATGTGCTATAATACAGGAAAAAATAATAATGGAGGTCACGATAATGGCAACATTTTTGATGATTTTTGTGGTGGTTTGTGTGCTCCTATTGGTGATAGTCACACTGAGTACAGTTTATGTGGTTCGTCAGCAGTCGGTGGCGATTATTGAACGCTTTGGGAAATACCAAAAGGTTGCCAATAGCGGTATTCATATTCGCTTGCCTTTTGGGATTGACTCGATTGCAGCGCGGATTCAGTTACGCTTGTTGCAAAGTGATATTGTGGTTGAGACTAAGACCAAGGACAATGTGTTCGTGATGATGAATGTGGCGACTCAGTACCGTGTCAATGAGCAGAGCGTGACAGATGCTTACTATAACTTATGCGTCCAGAATCTCAGATTAAATCTTATATTGAAGACGCCCTTCGTTCTTCTGTTCCAAAATTAACTTTGGATGAATTGTTTGAGAAAAAAGACGAGATTGCCCTTGAAGTCCAGCACCAAGTGGCGGAAGAAATGACAACTTACGGCTACATTATTGTGAAAACCTTGATTACAAAGGTTGAGCCAGATGCAGAAGTTAAGCAATCCATGAATGAAATCAATGCGGCGCAACGTAAGCGGGTCGCAGCGCAAGAATTGGCAGAAGCTGACAAGATTAAAATTGTCACTGCAGCTGAAGCCGAAGCAGAAAAAGACCGCCTTCATGGTGTGGGGATTGCCCAACAACGTAAGGCCATTGTGGATGGATTGGCAGAGTCTATCACCGAACTCAAGGAAGCCAATGTTGGCATGACAGAAGAACAAATCATGTCTATCCTCTTGACCAACCAGTATTTGGATACCTTGAATACCTTTGCTTCTAAAGGCAATCAAACTATCTTTTTACCAAATACGCCAAATGGTGTAGATGATATCCGTACACAAATCTTGTCAGCCCTCCGTGC
Source organism: Streptococcus mitis 17/34 (assembly GCA_000430305.1). GTDB lineage: Bacteria > Bacillota > Bacilli > Lactobacillales > Streptococcaceae > Streptococcus > Streptococcus mitis_AW. The sequence goes on along the minus strand of ASZZ01000013.1, from coordinate 5,591 downwards.
TGAGAAGAAATAATAGACTAATACTCTTCGAAAATCTCTTCAAACCGCGTCAGCTTCGCCTTGCCGTATATATGTGACTGACTTCGTTAGTCTTATCTACAACCTCAAAACAGTGTTTTGAGCAGTCTGCGGCTAGCTTCTTAGTTTGCTCTTTGATTTTCATTGAGTATAAGACAAAAGGAACATCTCTCTGGAATGAACATTCAGAGAGGTGTTTTTTGGTTCTTTTGTAAGCTTTGTATTGTTTCTTGACAATGGAGTTATTTTCAGACTTTTCCACAGATTTATAAGAGTGGGAAAATCTCATTAACCTTAGAAATAGTAGCCAACTGAGAGTAAAAGAGTTCTTATAAATTGGATAATTCACAGAAGTTATCCACAGATTGTGGACAAGTTGTGGATAGATATGATTAATTATTGCTATTTGGAGTTTAGGGATTTTTCTTTTTGAAATGATAGTCTATGTAGTAAATATCAAGGGTGAAGTACGCTAATCTTTGTAAACAATACTGTTTCACACTTTTCGAAAATCTCTTCAAACCACATCAGCGTCGCCTTACTCTACTCAAGTATATCCTGTAGCTAGCTTCCTAGTTTGCTCTTTGATTTTGATTGAGTATCACTTGTTGACGCGGAGAGAATTTGAATGTTACTTATTAACTAGGAGGAGAGGGACCTTGGTAGAGAACAGTAGTTAGTCAGAAAAGTTTGGATATTTCATATTGTAATAAAAACTTTTGTGAATGTAGGAAAGGATTTTTAGTTATTAACAACTTTATCCACAGCTGTGGATAAAGTTGTTAATAAGATGGTATAGTTCAATCTACTAGTACTTCTTTAGAAACGAAGATTTGAGTTTAACTGGCTATAGGTGGATATGGTGTTATTCATCAGGATGAGCTTATACTTCTTCGAAAATCTCTTCAAACCACGTCAGAGTCGCCTTACTCTACTCAAGTACAGCCTGTGGCTAGCTTCCTAGTTTGCTCTTTGATTTTCATTGAGTATTAGTCCGTCAGTTTCAAGCTGAGGGAACCAAAAAGATCTAATCATACTAACTCTGTACGTTGCTACTGAATAGAACCTTGAATCTCTATCTAAATCTGACTTTGGATAGACAACTGCTTGCTAAGGTTCATATTTCAGTTAAAATAAAATATCTTAACAATTCATTTCCTTTTCCGAATAAATAGATAGAGCCAGATAATCTAGTAAACCTAGATTTAAAAATGTGCTATAATGAAAGGAGAAGCAATTTGACTGTACGTCATCCGGGCATCAGCCCAACCAATGATTTGGTTGCTAAGAAAATCTTTAGCAATCCAGAAATCACTTGTCAATTTATCCGCGATATGCTGGACTTACCAGCCAAAAATGTGACCATTTTGGAGGGAAGCAATATTCATGTCTTACCTTCAATGCCTTACTCGGCCCAGGATTTCTATACTAGTATAGACGTCTTAGCGGAGTTGGACAATGGGACACAGGTTATTATTGAAATTCAGGTACATCATCAGAATTTTTTCATCAATCGCCTGTGGGCTTACTTGTGCAGTCAGGTCAATCAAAACCTAGAAAAAATTCGTCAACGAGAAGGTGATACTCATCAGAGTTACAAACACATCGCACCTGTTTACGCTATCGCAATCGTGGACAGCAACTACTTCTCGGATGACTTGGCTTTCCATAGCTTTAGTATGCGCGAGGATACGACAGGTGAGGCCTTAACTATTACAAATAACTGTCAAGAAAACCATCTAGTCAAAATGGCATTCTTGGAACTAAAAAAATACAGAGAAACCAGCAAAGACAAGGTTCGCAAGCCATGGTTGGAGTTTTTCGGTAATAAACCCTTTACCCAAGAACCCGAGCGAGCCATCAGTCAGGCAGACCAACTGCTAGACTATAAGAGCTGGTCCGAGGAGGACAGGAAGATGTTTAGTCAACTACGTATGCGCGAAGAACAAGCTTTGTTAGCACAGGACTACGCCTTGGAAACAGCTAGGGCCGAAGGTATTGAACAAGGTCTAGAGCGTGGGAAAATCTTTACATTTCTAGACTTAGTCCACCAACATGTTTTAACTTCCGAATTTGCGAGTGAGCAATTGGGCATGACCGTTGCAGAGTTTGAGGCCTTGCTATAAATGAGAATGGGGACATGTTATCGAAGTAGGTAGCATGTTTTATTTTTGGCCAATAGTTAATGCTTGTTTTCGTTTTTTAAACTTACTCGAATTATAATTATATATATGCAATATCTTCTACAATCAAGTATAAATCGCACTAAAATACACCAGTATAATATAGCGATTAAATATATATCTAAGCGTAAAAAAATGCAAAATTAAACTTTCTGAAAATTCACCACTTTCCCAAAAGTTTTTTTTTTTTGCGAAATTTTGAAGTTAAAAAGTTTGCATATATATTGAAAATAAGATAGAATATGATTGTAGGTTTCTACATGAACAAGAGGATATTGCCTATTCTTTTTTAGGAATAAATTTTGTCAGGTAGAAGCTAACTCAACTAATTCCAAAAGGAGAGAAAAATGGAACACAAAAATCCCATGAGTCGTGTTGAACGTTTACACCGTGAAAAGGTCACGCGTTATTCGATTCGTAAATATAGCTTTGGAGCGGCTAGTGTAGCAGTCGCTGCTCTTTTCATGTTCTTAGGTAATGGAGCTGTATCAGTTCAAGCGAATGAAGTTCAGGCACCACAGGTTACTGGAAACACCGACACACAACCTGAAAAAGACAAGTCTAAGCCTGCGACAGAAGTAGCGCCAGCTTTGAACAAAACTCAACTTGAAAGCTACATTTCAGAAATTGAGACAAAACTTTCTAACGGTTCTTACGATAACAAAACGGAAGAAAGTGTTGCAGTATTAAAAGCTGACTTAGAAGCTGCAAAAGCTACATTAGCGAACGCAACTACTCAAGCTGAACTAACAGATGCTTACAATAAACTTGTCACTGCAGCTAACACTAAATTAAAAAACAAACCTGTAGAGAAAAAAGAAACTCCAGAAGTAGATACTACTAACGGAAAAGAAACTGTAGGTAAAAAAGCAGAAAACACTGAGAAAAAATCAGAATCTAACTCAATCGAAAATACTGGATCTAAAGATCCACGTAACGGTAAAGAATTAGATAAAAATAATGCTTTTCGTGCGGAGACTGATACAGAAAAACCAACTGTAGAAATTCCATTTGCAAATGGTAAAAATGTCTATGTTTATAGTGGGGAAGCTGAAGGTTTCGACATTAAAATTAAGGATAACTCAGGGTTTATTACTAGTGCAACAGTTAAACAAGGTGGAAATCGAAACTTTAACTCAGTAGCTGGTGAAACTGATAAACGAGATGTTCAATACGGATACACTATTAATGAAATCACTACTAAGACACCTGCATCAGATGCTTCTCCTGCGGTTATTCATTATAGAGGAGTCCCAGGTGGTGAACTGAGCGCAGCACAGTTGGAAAAAATCAGAACTGAAGGGCTGACTTTGGGTTGGCGTTATGTAACAGCGACTGATGAAGCAGGGAATTTTATTGAAAATAGAGCAGTAGGTTCATCGAATGCTACTGACCCAGGTTCATTTAACGTTATCGCAAAACCACAAACATTTAAATACGATCCGGTTGCGTTGGAGACTGCAAATAAAGTTGTGGTCGCGGATCTTGCTCAATTAACAGAGACAGATTTAAATAATATTAAAAACGCCCTTAAGGTTGAATATTCAAAAACAAATGATGATGCACAGTTAGCAAGTAAAAAAGGAACTTTACTTGATGATGCTAAGACTGTAGTTTCAAGTGTAGCACAATCTGGCAGTAATTTAACTGTAACCTATAAAGATGGTTCAACTGATTCTATAGCTGTTTCAAGTGTAGCACGTGTAAATGCAGCACCAACAGTAGAAATTCCGTATTCAGATCCAGCTGCTAAAGAAGTTTATGTATATGGTGGAGAAGAAAACTCATTCGATATCAAATTCAAAGATGATAGCGGAAAAATTACAAGTGCTACTGTAAGACAAGGTGGTAACAAAGAGTTTACTCCTGTTGCAGGTGAAGCAGATAAAATCAATGTTCAATATGGATATAAAGCAAATGTTATCTCTACTGAAACACCAGCAACAGAAGCATCACCAGCGGTAATTACTTATAGGGGTACACCAGCGCCAGAAGGGACATTTACACAAGCTAACTTAGAAGCTGCAACAAAAGGAGAAAACCCTCCAGGAGTGGCTTTAGGATGGCGTTATGCAACTGCAACTGATGCTGATGGCGCACTTATCGAGAATAGAGCAGTAGGTTCTACAACTGCAACTGACCCAGGTGCCTTCCGTGTCATGCTTAAACCACAAACTCAAAAATATGATATTAAGAATCCAGAGACAAAAATTTCTGTAGCGAATGCTAATAATATCACAGAAGATGAGTTTAACCAGATTAAAGATAGTATTAAGATTCAATACTCTACTACAAACTCGGATAAAAATCTGGCTGACAAAAAAGGGCAACTAGTTGATAATCAAACTGAGCGTATTGAAAGCATTACTAGAAATGGAAATGATGTTGTAGTAACCTATAAAGATGGTTCTAAAGATACAAAAGCATTAGCAGATTTTGTAAACGTAGCTCCAAAAGTTGAACTTCCATACTCAAATGAAGCTAACAAACAGATCTATGTTTATACAGGTGAAAACACTGATTTAACTTTCAAGGGTACAGATGAAAAAGAAATTAAAGATCTTTACCTACGTGGACCTGGAGATATTTCATGGAATAATACATCTGGTTATGGATTACCAACGGGTAAAGTTGAAAATGGTGAGGTTACTGGAGAAGGTTCAGTATCTGAAGATAAGACATCAGCTACTATCAAGATGACTGGTAAAACTAATCTAGCAGCTGGTAAACAGTGGACAAGTTTCGTCGTTTCTAAAGATAATGACGGTAAACTTTCAAACACTGATTACAGAGCGCTAGATAAAGATCCTAATGCGAGACAAAAACCAGGATATGTTCAATTCATCGTTAAAAATCAAACATCTAAGTATGACATTGCAGCTCCAACTGAAAAAGTTGCTGTAGCAGACCCAGCTAACGTAACAGAAGATGACTTAGCGAAAATCAAAAGAAAAACTACAACTTGAATACAATAAGAATAATGATGATGCGAATATCTCAAAAGATTCTCCAGTTACAGATAAAGATTCTAAAATCAAGTCATTAACAAAAGATGCTGATGGAAATCTTGTTGTAACATATACAGATGGATCTACAGATAAAAGACCATTATCAGAATTTGTAACTCTTGATAAACAACCAGCTATTGAGGCAGTAGAAAAAGCAGCAGAAGCCCAAATTGCTGCCATCAATAACACTCCAAATGCTACTGATGCTGAAAAAACAGTAGCAATCGCAAAAGTAAATGCTGATAAAGAAAAAGCTCTTGCTGAAATTGCAAAACCTGAAGTTACAACAAAAGAAGCAGTAGATGCAGCTAAAACTGCTGGTACTGGAGAAATCGCAAAAGAAAACCCAGTAGCGAAAGAAGCAGCTAAGAAAGCAATTGAC
>ASZZ01000012.1 GCA_000430305.1 Streptococcus mitis 17/34 | reverse complement strand
CTCTGATGTCGGAGTATCTTCTTTTCCATAGTTTTCTTCTTTATCAAGAATCGCTTGCAGGGCCGTGGCTATTTTCAGAATTTCTTGAGCATTAGCAGGACTTGCTGAAAGTTGTTCAGATAATTTATCTAAGTTTGATTTGAAAGCTTCACGAGCCTCTGGAGTGTTCTTTAAGCTTGTCTGGTCAAATTGAGCTAACTCATCCTTCCAGTTCTTCATAGCTTGAACTAATTCTTCTTTGGTATAAAGAGCGCTATCTTCTCCACGAGTGATGAACTTATCAACTTGAATACCAATATTTCTAGAGGTATCATTTCGTTTTGGATCCAATTGCAAGGTTACAGCGTGCCAACCTTCTTCGAGTCCAGTCAAACGAACAAGAGTCTGATCACCTTGACGTGTAGTTGCGGTTCCACTGAAGTACTTCTTACCATTGACATCAGTAGCATTTCCTTGACCATCTTGATACTCAAGTTCTTTACCATCTAGAGTAACCTTATAGATACCATGTCCAGGATCAACAAAACCTTTAATTTCAAGACCTGTTCCATAGAAATAGGCTGTTACGCTAGCATTTTTCTTCTGCTCTTCATTCAAACGACCAAAGGATGCCCAAGACTCAGTATTTTGGTATTTACCTGCCGAATTGGTTTCATGATGCCAACCTGGGCTATAATCAAGTTGACTGGCCTGGTCATCATGACTGACTTGATCTTTTTGAAGTAAGTCAGCCTTCATTACTCGAACAGTTGCTTCCGAAGCAAATCCAAGCAAGGCATTATCTGATGCGCTTGTCATTTTCACTTTAAAGTCAAAGATTGAATCAGCTTGCTCCGTAAAGTCAATTGTCGGAATTGTCAAAGTCTTTTCTGTTTCACCATCTTGGAAGGTCAAATCAGCTGTTGTATCCTTGTAAACCTTACCGTGAACCCCTGTTCCTGGTTCAGTCACGACATGGACTGTTGCAGCTCCTTTGCTACCACCAACACGTTTAATGGTTACAGTAACTGGTTGGCCTTTTTGAACTTCATAGGTAGTTTCTTTCAACTCAAACATACCTTTACCAGCATTATTTAGCGTGTAGATACCTTCAGTTGCAATAGCTTTGCCAGTTTTGTTAACGAGTTTGATGGTATGTTCACCTGGAGCCAAGTCATCTGTTTCATAAACCATCTGGCTACGTTTACGAGCTGCATTATTAGTTTGTACGTCTGCAACCTTTTGACCATCCACGTAAACTGACATTTCACCGTGGTTTGGATCCACTGTAGATACGACATAAGCCTTAGTTCCATTGAAGCGGTAGGTTACGCTAGCATCCTTTTTATTGGTCCACATGGATGTACCACGGATACCTTCAGATTCGTCATACCAGGTTGTATTAGCTTTATCAGCTGTTGTATTTGAATGGTAATCCAAGCCTAGAGGATAGCCATCTGTTTTTTCGATACTACTTGGTGTCTTATAAACAGAGAAGTTTGTCAAAATAGGAGTTGCTTGTGAATTCGTGATAGTCACACGAATCTTTTGGGCTTCTACAGGTTGACCTTGGACAAGACGACGATAACCAACAGTCGAACCCTCTCCATATGGAACCCAGCGACCATTGAGCTCAACTTCAACCTTAAATCCTGAGATACGTTGACCTTTAGCGATATCTTCTTTGAGTTCGACTACGTCAAAGCGTCTCTTTTGACCAAGATCGACAGTAAATTCACCTGTCTTAGCATCATTTGCTAATGCCCAGCTAGTATCATCCTTACCATCTGTTAGGTGGCTTGCTTGATACAAGTGATTCTTACGAGTAGAGCTTGCAGTTACAGTTGCTCCCTTGGCGAAGTCAGTTGCATACATTTGATCCAAGGTTGCTCGGAATTCTTTCAAGCGAGCCACGTCTGCATCTGCGAATTTACCTTCTTTATTTGGTGGAATATTGAGGAGAAGTGGCGTTCCACGACCAACCGACTTGAAGTAGATATCCATCAAATCTTTGATTGATTTCGGCTGTTGATTGTCATGGTAGAACCAACCTGAACGGATAGAAACGTCTGCTTCACCGACAGAGTACATATCTCCTTCTGGGTCTCCATGGTTGAGATATTCATTCTTCACATCGTCAGTGATCTTAGCTTTCTTAACCTTATGCCAAACTGGATCTCCAGCGATACCACGTTCATTACCGATCCAACGGACGCTTGTTGGTTGAGCAGAGAAGATAGCGATATCTCCTTCAGCTTTCTTGATGTACTTGAACCACTCGTCAAAGGTGTAGGTTACTTTTTGAGCTCCGCTACCACGCGCACCATCCATCCACACTTCGATAAATTTCCCCTTATTTCCGTATTTAGGATTGCCAAGGATTTCCTTGAGTTGGTTGAGATAGTATTCGTTATACTCTTTTTCAGTTGAAACATGATATTTAGGGTTATTTGCATCCCATGGTGACAGGTAAACACCCATATTCATGTCATACTTGGTCGCTGATTTAGAGATTTCTTCGAGAAGGTCTCCCTTACCGTCTTTCCAAGGACTTGCCGCTACAGTATGTTTTGTATATTGAGAAGGATAGATTACAAATCCATCATGGTGTTTTACAACCATGATTGTTCGCTTGAATCCTGCATCCTTCAAAGTCTTAATCCACTGGTCTGTATCAAGATTAGTTGGGTTAAAGTTTTGAGGATTTTCTCTACCGTTCCCCCATTCAGAGTTAGTGTAGGTATTCATACCATAGTGGATGAAGGCTGCCAATTCTTCCTTGTGGTAGTCCAATTGAGCCTTACTTGGCAGTGGTCCATAGTTTCCAATTTCTGTTTCTTCGTCTTTTGGATCCACTACTGGAGTTGCAGGAGTTACTGGTTTTGGATCTTCTATTTTTTCGTATTCAAAAATAACTTGGTTCACTCCTTTATGTTGGATTGTTGCTTCTTGGCTTGCATTGACTGCACGGTAGCCTGCAATTTCTTTGGCTTGGAATCTATGAACAAAGGAAACTTCGTATTCTTTACCATCGTTATTGTCAACAGTTGCAGGCGCTAATTCTTGATCTGTGCCTTTCAAGCGGTAACGAAGGTCGAAGGAACCTTTATTGACTTTATAAACAACCTTAATGACACGAGTTCCTGCAGGAGCCTTGCTCACAACGCTATAATCATCTCCCCAGGAATCTTTCAGTTGCTTGTTGACAGCTTTGCCGTCAATCGATACAATCTCATATTTTTCTTTATTCTTCTTGTAGAAGTCAGTTTTCTCAATTTCTGTTTTATAGTTATAATCAAACTGAGTTCCAACTTCCGTTTTTTCAACAAAAGTATCGTTTTCTTTGACTGGATTATCTTTTTGGTCTAGATGTTCTACAACAACTCGTCCATAGTCAACACCTTCAAGAAGCGTTGCAATACCATTTTGATCAAAAGAGTATTTATTTTTGCCAATAACAGCTGTCTTATTTCTAATCATTTCTCCTTCTGGAGTAAAGTAGTAACGATTACCATTATCTCCTTGGTACCAGCCTTTGACTCCATATTTATCAATGATTTCTTTGACCCATGCTAATTGTTCAGGCGATAGGACAAGTCCTCCTCCAAAGCGATCTTTTTCAGCGATATTCATATTATCAACAGTTCCATGTTGGTGAATTCCAATAACTTTACCATCACCATTAATAATTCCACCACCAGAAAGACCAGAAACAGAAGTCAGGCGATAAGTGATGCCAACCGCTCCTTTATTATCAAGCTTTTCAGTACCCTTAACGACACCATCAGCCTTATACAATTGACCAGGTACGATTGGTTCCTTCAATTCTGGAGATGTTGAATCTGTAGGATAGCCAATTGTGCTAACAGGTTCTCCAGCTTTGTATTCTCGATGTTCTGCTAAAGGAGTAAAGGTAGCTGCCTTATTTGGACTTGCAATCGAAAGTGGAACTGGTGCTACTACTAAAGCTAGATCATTCTTAATTCCTTCACCAAACTTTTCTTTATTCCAAAAATGAATATCCTTTTCCTTGAACAAAACCGTATTTCCTGAAGTTGGCAAAGAATTGTTCTTAGCAGTATTTGAACCTACATTGTAATAAAACTTAGTAGTATCACCGCCACGAAAAGAACCTGCATTGGTATCTGCATCCTTGACTAAGAAATTATGAGCTACTGTCAACATAATATTTGGAGCTACAAAGATTCCAGATCCAGAATTGAGATAACGTTGGCTACCTCCACCTGCTAAAGGTGAACTGAAAATTGTATAAACCATAGTAGCTGAGGTAGCTGGCTGGCCTTCATAATTGATATGTTTAAGGTCTTGCCCACCATTGATAACGGCTCTATTTTCTTTTTCGCCTGCAGTTGGAGCTACTTCCGTAGGTTTCAAGATGCTCTTAGTCTCTACCTGTGGACTTTCTTGTTCTGATACAATAGCTGCAGTATCCACTTTTTTCACTGGAGTATCAGGATAGGCACGATCAGGGATTTCTTCAGGGAGTACATCACCAGCCACTTCAGCAGTTTTAGCTTCCTCTGTTGCTTTCTCGGCAGTAGGCTCTGTTTTTTCAGTTACTTCTTCTTTAACTGCTTCTTCTTTTTCATGTTTTACATCTGCCACTTCTTTTGATTGACCGTCAACTTCAAGTTTTGGTTCTGTCACAAGTTCACTAGCCGCAACATTCCCAGATGCAAAAAAAGTAAGACCGACTGCTACAGAAGCAACACCAACAGTCAGTTTACGAATACTAAAGATTCGACCTTTTTCTAAAAAATATTGTTTCATCAAATACTCCTAATCTTCTAGAGCAGTCAGCTACTGCCCGAGCCCAGCTTTAACTGGTAACATTGTTATTTTTATGTACTATTCAAAAACCCCTTCCAATAAATTCTTTATTTAGACCATTACAAGCACCGAGAAATCGCTTACATTCTCTTGGATAAAATAATGCTTCCATTAGCCGTTTTCGTTATAATAAGTATACTATATTATAATAAAAAAACAAAGTTTTTTATTATTTTTACTACTTTTTTACTTCATGTTTTTATAACATTTTATGGCTAAGGACAGATGAGTATAAAGTTCCATTAATATAAAAAGAGGTAGGATGTGTACCTAAAAGATTAGACAGAAAAAATCTAACCTTTAAAAGTCGGTACCTAATTTTATTTCCATTACCTCTTTTTATTTTTTAAAATTTAAGTTCTCAACTTCTCTATTATTCTCTCTTTTTCCCTATCATCAACAAGCCGAGAAACATCCCTACAAATCCTACAATTGCAAGACTGGACTTATCCTTACTTCCTGTTTTAGGCAGGAGATGCTGCTGCGCCGCAGGTGCTTGATAAGTATGTTCTTGCGCCATAGCCTGCACTGCAGTAGACGGGGCAGCCTTATATTCTGTCCCCTTATGCACTGCTGCTTCAGCCTTGTTTACACTATCCGCAAGAGTTGGTAAATTCGAACTAGCAGGCTGTACTTCATCGGATCCACTTTCATAGGATGGAAGTTCTGATTTAACAGCTTCTACCGCATTAGCACCACCTTCATAAGATGGAACTTCTGATTTAGCGGCTTCTACCGCATTAGCGCCACCTTCATAGGATGGAAGTTCTAATTTAGCTGCTTCTACCGCATTAGCGCCACCTTCATAGGATGGAAGTTCTGACTTAGCTGCTTCTACCGCATTAGCGCCACCTTCATAGGATGGAAGTTCTAATTTAGCTGCTTCTTCGCCGTTGATACCACCTGTGAACTCTGGAACTTCATGAATAGTGGCTACTTCGCCGTTCACACCACCTGAGAAGTCTGGCACATCATGAACGGCTGCTTCCTCACCGTTGATGCCACCTTCAAAGGCTGGATCCTCATGAACTGTACCTTCACCATTTACTGCACCTGTGAACTCTGGAACTTCATGGATTGCTGCTTTTGCACCATTTTTTCCACCAGGAACTCCTGCACCTTCAAGACTTACAGGCAAATTATGCACGCTCTCAATTGCACCATCAATGATTTCTGTAATTTCCTGACCAATATCTTCCTTGCTAGCTGCAAATAGCAATGTTTTTGAATCGTACTGAGTCAAGAAGGTCGCAAAATTTCCATTTGCCAATTTAAGAACTGGTGGCTGATTCACCAAAACTTCAGAATCGAATTCTAAAGCGATGACATTTTTGCTCATCTCTACAGCATTTTTCACAGTTGCTTTTGTTGGAGCAATCCCATCCTTACTTAAGAAATCCCAGTTGAATTTCTTATAAGACAAGGTATATTCATTTTGAGTGGCAGTTGCATGCTCATAAAGCAAACCAAATTCACCATTTCCAAGATCTTGCAAGGAGTTATAAGCAAATTTACCACTTTGAATTGGATTGTGCTTGATCCAAGTTAGATCCCCATTCGCTTCCACACGTGCTACGTGCACCAAACCATTGTATCGTCCGGGTCCACCTGCATTACTGAGAATAATATATTCCTTACCTTCTTGCACAGTATGAATAGCTGACATTTGAACATAGACATCTTTGACATCCGCATAGCGCTTCACAGCTTTTTCCCAAGTTGCTCCACCATCTTTACTTGTAGCAACTTGAAGATCACCTGTCAATCCGCGCATGAAGAGTTTGAGATCTCCATTATTCAATTGCACAACGGTTGACTCCGTATTTTGAGCACCTGGATTATTCATAGTTGAAGAGTGAATTGTTTGATTACCTATTGGACGATTATCATTGACTGCCTCACCTGCATGCCAAGTTTCACCATGATCATCTGAGTAAATGACGCGCGAAGACTGAGAACCACCTAGGTAGGATACATTATTTGTAGTGTAGGCAGGGATAACAAGACGTCCTTTATGAGGTCCTGAGTGCAAGGCAATACCTGTACCAGGTCCTGTTCCTAAGAAATGCATCCAGTCCTTACGAATACCGTATGTAATATCTTTTGGTGCAGACCAAGTTTTTCCATCGTCATCACTATAAGACATCCAGAGATAGTTGGTGTTTGAAACTCTAAAGATATTCTTGTCGCTATAATCGAAGTAGACATTACCAATCAGTTCTTCACCTTTATACAAATCACCCTTATCACTATAGGCTGGTTTCTTAGGATCGACTACAACACGGTATTCTGTCTTTCTATTTTCAGGGTCAAAGATCTCACCATTTTCACGGATTGTATAATGTCCTGCTTCACCTTTTTTGTACAGAATTTGGTAAACCTTATCCCCAATTTGCTCATAGGCTTGCGGTGCTTTTCCTGGCAAATCTCTAACTGCTTCACCTTCTACAAACATATCAAAAATAGAGAAGATTCGCTTAGTTTTCGGATCTTGGACTAGGGCCATGTCAATGTTAACTGGTGATCCCGCATGAGCTCTTCTGGCATTCTCATTATCACGAGGATTTGAGATGACGATTCTATCTCCCCATGTTTTGCCCTTATCATCACTACGACGAACAACCATACCGATATCGCCCCAGTCAGAGTGATGCAAGCGTCTCTCATCTGCACCAGCAATCAAGGTTCCCTTATCCGTTTTCAGCAGGGCTGGAATACGATAGCTTGCAATACCATCTTTATTTGGCTTGCGGTTCTCACCACCTTCAAAAACATCCAGTTTATCAGTAACTTCTGCTCCTTCAGGAAGCTTCTTCTCCAACTCTCCTCTTTCAAAGAGCTGACTACGTTTTTTTACTTCTTCTGGTGAAAGGGTACGATCATAAACCGTTAGATTACGGACTTTAAGATTAGCGCCCCAGAAGTTTTTGCCTGTACGTTTGGTTGTACCGATTTGCACATGGTTGACATCTGGCATATCTTGGATGAAACGACCAGATTGAGGACTTGTACGTGACAAGACACCATTTACGTAGAGGCGCACCTTACCATTTGGTTGGTCTGCATTGGGTCTTTCAACTGTAAAGGTTACAGAATTCCACTGACCTGGTTTAATCTTCAAAGGAGCATTTTTATAATCACCATAAAATTGGTTTCCATTAGCATCCCGACCTTCAATGATAGCTGTGTTATCAAGAATGGCCATGGTGAAGTATTCATTTACTTTGGTATCACTAGAAACTGAAAAGAGGTTGTAAAAACGTGGAGCAGATGCATCTGGCTTAAACTCCATATGAATGGTCGCATTTTGAAGTTTTTTAAGCTTGTCGAGCTCCTCCTTCATATCAACTCTTTGCCCGTTTGAAGGATTGGTTTCAACATCTTCTTTCTCTATAACAGTATTGACATTTTCCAACTCTCTGGCATAAAAATCACGCGGAATGTTTCCAACTTCTTCTTTGTCTTCACTCTCTGTAGCTGGATTTTCGTTTGATGCTTCTGCTGGTTTTTCAGACCCTGGATTTGCTTGCAAGTCTTCACGGCTCACTTCAGTTCCCTTATCCGTTGCTGTTGCCAATTTGTCTGCGAGTTCCTTATCGAGATTCGTCAGATTTCCTGTCTCTACTTCCTTAGGCAATTCTGGCAAAGATTGCCCTGCTGTTTCACCACTCGTTGATGGTGCCTCTTGAGCCAAAGCAGGTGTAGCACCAAAAACAACCGCTCCAATCACTACTGAAGCTGCCCCTACTGCAAATTTCCGAATTCCGTATCGTTGTTTTCTATCAAAATGTCTCTGATTCATATTTTCCCTCTCATTTTCTAATTAGGTAAAGCGCTTTCTTTTTGGCTTAAAATTTTTAGCCACTAGGACTAGGCAATTCCAAAAGAAACTAAACTATTTAATGGGAATTTCCATTATTTTTAATTTAAACAATCTTGCATAGCGTAAAGTTCAACTTTGCAATACGTCATGAAAGACATTTTACTCCTTTCATATTTTATCTTAACCTTATTATATAATAAATATTTTCAGTTTTAGACTTCACAATAGACAATAGATTCTACTTTCAAAAATAGTTAAAAGTTCTAAATTATTTGAAACTAGTTTCAATCATAGTTCACATCAAAACAAAGTCTGAATGACAACATCCGATACCGAAATAATACTCTTCGAAAATCTCTTCAAACCGCGTCAGCTCTATCTGCAACCTCAAAACAGTGTTGTGATCAACCTGCGACTAGCTTCCTAGTTTGCTCTTTGATTTTCATTGAGTATGAGTATAAGATCTAATAAACTTTTTTCATAATAAAGCGAGTCTGGGACAAAAGTCTAACCTTAAATATAAAAAGCGAACAAAACGAGTTATCTGACACTCAGATTTCTGTCTTGTTCGCTTTTTTTCTAATATATCGATTTTTAAATTTTATAATAAAGAATTTCTAAAATCAAAATCTTGTTATCCCAGACTCGTTTTTTGATTATAAATACGAATTATTTAGTACAACTTCTCTTTATTGATGAACTGCTTGAGCTGCTGTGATAAGGGTCAACTTGTACACATCATCTGCATTACATCCACGAGAAAGGTCGTTAACTGGCTTGTTCAAACCTTGCAAAACAGGTCCTACTGCCGCAAAGCCACCAAGACGTTCGGCCATCTTGTAACCAATATTTCCTGCCTCGATACCTGGGAAGATGAAGACATTTGCTTGACCAGCTACTGTACTTCCAGGAGCTTTCAAAGCTGCAGTTTCTGGAACAAAGGCCGCATCAAATTGCAACTCACCATCGATTTCAAGGTCAGGACGCAAGTCGTGAGCAATTTTAGTAGCTTCAACGACCTTGTCAACGCTTTCACCAAACCCTGAACCTTTAGTAGAATAGCTTAGCATAGCAATTTTAGGTTCGATGCCAAACATCTTAGCTGTGATTGCTGAGTTGATGGCAATTTCAGCCAATGCTTCTGCATCTGGATTGATATTGATAGCACAGTCACCAAATAGGTAACGTTCCGTACCACGAACCATGAGGAAGGCACCTGATGTACGCGTTACATTTGGGCGAGTTTTGATGATTTGAAGGGCTGGACGAACTGTTGAAGCAGTTGAATGAATCGCACCTGACACCATTCCGTCAACCAAGCCCAAGTACACCAACATAACACCAAAATAGTTGACATCTTCAACTAACACCTTACGTGCTTCTTCTTCAGTCATTTTACCCTTGCGACGCTCCACTAAAGCAGTAACCATTTCTTCAAATTTATCGTAGTGTTGTGGGTCGATGACTTCATAACCATCCTCGATTCCTTCAATTTCAAGATAAATTTTAATTTTTTCAGGATTCCCAAGTAAAACAGGAATCACTTCTGTTTCTTTTACCAAGCGTTTTGTCGCTTGAAGAATACGTGGCTCTTCCCCTTCAGGGAGAACGATACGAGCATTTTTACCAACAAGGTTGGCTTTGAGACTTTCAAAAACTTCCATGAGTTTTCTCCTTTAAAAAATAAATTATACTCTGAATTACTTTATTATAGAGTATTAGTTGATAACTGGGTAATTAGGTTGCTAAAATCATCCGGCAAGGGACTTTCTAACTGCAAGTCTTGCTCTAGAAAAGGATGATAAAAGGATAGGTAATGACAATGCAGTGCCTGACGTTGGATGCCGTCGTCCAGACTACCTCCATACAAGTCATCTCCCAACAAAGGAAAACCAATATAAGAAAAGTGGACTCGGATTTGGTGGGTACGTCCAGTATGCAGGCGAATGTCAACCAAGTGAATATTCCCATAAGAGGCTACAATCTTATATGATGTATGGGCATACTTTCCGCCTTTAGCCACTCTTCTGGTGATAATGGAATCTTCATCACGCGCAATCGGAGCAATAATTTCTCCTTCCGGCTCCAAATGTCCATCTCCTTTAACGAGGGCAAAGTATCGTTTCTCAATGGACTTCTTCTGCAACTGCTTGTCTAGTCGTGCATGGGCATAACCGTGCTTGGCAAAGAGCATCAAGCCAGAAGTGTCCCTATCAAGCCTAGTCACAATGTGAACCTGCTGATTTTCATAATTTTGCTTGACATAGTAACCCTTGATAAAATTGGCAATGGTATTAGAGTGATTGACACTAGGAATAGAAGCCACTCCATAGGGTTTGTTCAAGACTAGAAAATGGTCATCCTCATAGAGAATATCCAGTGGGCGCTCGATAGCTTCTAGAGTTTCAAAGCCTTCCTCAGCGGGAATATCAATGGTAACTCGGTCGCCGATATCCAATAGATACGTTGCATTTTGCGGTTGATCATTGACCAGAATAGCTCCGCCTCGAAACTTAATCTTAGCCAGCAGTCCCTTAGAAACCTCGTGCTTTTTCAAAAAGGTCTTAACCTGGACATGCTCATCTGCGATAAATTCAAACCTCATTCGTCCACCTCGCCGATGAAAGCATCCTTAACACGATTCCAGAAACTGGTGTGACTCGGTGACGCGACAAAGTGAATCTTATGATGGTCGATTTGATACTCAATACGCTCAATATTGCGGAAGGAATAAACGCTATTGTCAACCGAAATAGTATGGTAATCGTTTCTCGTTGGAATGAGTTCAATCTTATCCTTCTTAGGAACAATAATGGAAGAGCCCAGCGTTCGATAGACACGATTATTAAGGCTGGCAATTTCCGTCAGCTGAAGAGCTTCAATGGTAGGATGTAAAACAGCTCCACCAAGCGACTTGTTATAGGCTGTACTACCAGTCGGTGTCGAAACTGTTAGCCCATCTCCACGAAAGCGTTCAAAAGGAACACCGTTGATCACAACATCCGCCACCATAGTTCGATCAGATCTGCGGATGCTGGCTTCATTTAATGCTCTAAAAATCTTCACTTCACCATTTTCAAGAAAGATCTTCACATTCAGAACTGGGTAAGAGACTCTTGCTCCTGTATCTAGCTGCAAATTAGTCACTAGCTTGTCCAATTCAAAATCACGATAGTCCGTATAGAAGCCCAAATGACCAGTGTGAACACCGATAAAGCGTACCTTATCAAGTTGATTTTCGTACTTATGAAAAGCCGACAAGAGCATACCATCCCCACCAATGGAGATGACAATGTCCGGATTGGTATCATTGAGTATAAACTGATTTCTCTTCAAACGATCTCGCAATTCATACAAAACCCTTTGACTCTGCGGTTTTCTATTAGCTATCAGGTCAATTCGTTTACCTGTATTCTTCATCTGTATCGTCACTGTTTCCTACACCATCATTTAATTTTCTACTCAAAGGATCAAAAAGTGCCTGAGCTTCTTGAATATCATCACGAATTTTACCCATTTCTTCATCTAGCTGATGGGCAATCTTGGATGTAATTTCCAGTCGCTTCTTAATCTCCTCTGGGAAATCCCCTTGGTACTTGTAGTTGAGAGAATGTTCTATCGTTGCCCAGAAATTCATGGCCAAAGTACGAATTTGAATTTCTGCCAAAATGGTCTTGGCTCCATTGATAGTATCAACCGTATATTCTACTACCACGTGATAGGAACGATAGCCTGAGGCTTTTCGATGAGTAATGTAATCTCGCTCCTGTATGATCCGCATATCCTGACGCTTGCGCAAAATAGCCACAACTTCTTGGACATCATCTACAAACTGGACCATCACACGCAAACCAGCAATATCCTGTAAATCGTGTTCTAAGGTCGCATAAGTAATACCGCGTCGAGCCATTTTTTCCTTGATACTTTCAATTGGCTTAACTCGACCAGTCACAAACTCAATCGGAGAATGCTTATTTTGCTTACGATATTGCTTCCGAATACCACGTAGTTTAATCTTTAACTCACCAACAGCTTGAATGTAAGGATCTAGAAATTCTTCCCATTCTAAGGTCATATATTCTCCCTTGTTCTCATATTATCCTTCAAAAATATCTTTGATTTTTTCTCCAGATTTATATACAATAAATACAAAGCTATTATATCATATAATCCGCTTTCATAGATAAAGAAAAGGTAAGAAAAATGAAACATTTAGAAATTGAATTGAAAACACTATTGAAAAAAGATGAATATGATCGTCTAAAAGACCAGTTCACTGGTGTTACTCCTGTTCTTCAAAAAAATTACTACATCGACACGCCTGATTTTGAACTACGAGAAAAGAAAGTCGCTATGCGTATTCGAACCTTTGAAGACTTGGCTGAATTGACACTCAAAGTCCCGCAAAGTGTTGGAAACATGGAGTACAATCAAAAATTGCACCTAAAAGATGCTGAAAACTATCTGAGCAAGGAAGAGCTTCCTCAGGGACTGGTGCTGGAAGAATTGGCTAAACATGGTATCCAAAGTAAAAAATGGCAGGTTCTTGGTTGTCTAACAACGCTTCGCTATGAAATGCAAACAGCTATCGGTCTCATGGCACTGGATGAAAGTCAGTACTTTGATATTACGGATTACGAATTGGAGCTTGAAGTGGAAAATCACGAGCAAGGCAAACAAGATTTCCAGCAATTTTTAGAGGAAAATCAGATTGCTCATCAAAAAGCTCCTTCAAAATTAGTTCGATTTGTCAAAAGCATGAAAAATAGCTGAAATAATCTCCATTTTTTGGTAAAATAGAAAAGATAAAAATACACAAATCCCAGTTCATATAGGCTAGGCAGATATAGCTAGGATTTAAAAAGTTTACAGAGGACGGTCTATAATGTCAGATAGAAAAAACATGAAACTTTTCGCACTCAACTCTAACCAAGAGATTGCACAGAAAATTGCACAAGCTGTTGGTGTCCCACTTGGAAAACTATCATCACGTCAATTTTCAGACGGAGAAATCCAAGTAAATATCGAAGAAAGTGTCCGTGGTTATGATGTTTACATCATCCAGTCTACAAGTTTCCCTGTTAACAACCACCTAATGGAATTGTTGATCATGGTTGATGCTTGTGTTCGCGCAAGTGCCCACAGTATCAACGTTGTCCTTCCATATTTTGGCTATGCACGTCAAGACCGTATTGCTTCACCTCGTGAGCCACTTACAGCTAAACTAGTGGCTAATATGCTGGTTAAGGCTGGGGTTGACCGTGTCCTTACACTTGATTTGCATGCTGTCCAAGTTCAAGGTTTCTTTGATATTCCTGTCGATAACCTCTACACAGTTCCCCTATTTGCTAAACATTACTGCGATAAGGGTCTCCTTGGCTCAGATGTTGTTGTCGTTAGCCCTAAAAATTCAGGTGTAAAACGTGCTCGTAGCTTGGCTGAATATCTTGATGCTCCTATCGCCATTATCGACTACCCTCAAGACGATGCAACTCGCAACGAAGGCTATATCATCGGTGATGTTGAAGGTAAAAAAGCCATCTTGATTGATGATATTTTAAATACAGGACGTACCTTCTCTGAAGCTGCTAAAATCGTTGAACGTGAAGGGGCTACAGAAATTTATGCTGTTTCTAGCCACGGCCTCTTCGTCGAAGGAGCTTCTGAACTTCTTGATAATACTAATATTAAAGAAATTCTTGTGACTGATTCAGTAGCAACAAAAGAAAAAACTCCTAAAAACGTATGCTACATTACTGCTAGTGAGTTAATTGGTGATGCTATCGTCCGTATTCACGAAAGAAAACCAGTCAGCCCACTCTTTGCCTACAACAAAAAGAAATAAGGTGATTCTTTGATTTATTTGGACAATGCTGCGACGACTCCCATGTCAGCAGTTGCTATTTCAGCTATGACTAAGGTTATGCAAGAAACCCATGGCAATCCATCTAGTATCCATGGTCATGGTCGTCAAGCTGGCAAACTCTTGAGAGAAGCCCGTCAGGAACTAGCTCAATTACTAGAGACAAAACCTCAACATATCTTTTTCACTTCTGGTGGGACCGAAGGCAACAATACTGCTATCATTGGCTACTGCCTTCGTCACCAAGAACAAGGAAAACATATCATCACAACTGCCATTGAGCACCATGCTGTCCTTGAAACAATTGATTACTTGGTTCAACACTTTGGGTTTGAAGCAACCATTATCCAGCCAGAAAATCAAGAGATCACAGCCCAGCAAATTCAAGAGGCCTTACGTGACGATACGATTTTGGTTTCTACCATGTTTGCCAATAATGAGACTGGAAACCTACTTCCCATTGCTGAAATTGGCCAAATACTCAAGCAACACCCAGCTACCTATCATGTTGATGCAGTTCAGACTATCGGTAAAATTCCTATTCATCCAGAAGAATTGGGCATTGATTTTCTCACTGCTTCAGCCCATAAATTCCATGGTCCTAAGGGAATCGGCTTTCTCTACGCATCCAGCATGGACTTTGATTCCTATCTACATGGCGGAGACCAAGAACAGAAAAAACGTGCAGGGACTGAAAATCTGGCTGCCATCGTAGGCATGGCTGCAGCCCTAAAAGAAGACCTAGAAAAACAAGAAGAACATTTTCAACATATACAAAATCTAGAAACTGCCTTTCTTGCGGAGCTTGAGGGAGTTCAGTATTACCTGAATAGAGGACAATACCATCTTCCTTATGTGCTCAATATTGGATTTCCTGGCCAGAAAAACGACCTCTTACTCCTCCGTCTAGATTTAGCTGGAATTTCTATCTCTACTGGCTCAGCTTGCACTGCTGGCATTGTCCAATCCAGCCATGTTCTCGAAGCCATGTACGGGGCAAATTCAGAACGTTTGAAAGAATCCGTTCGCATCAGTTTGTCTCCACAAAACACTGTTGAAGACCTGCAAACCCTCGCAAAAACCTTAAAAGAAATTATCGGAGGTTAGCCATATGGCATTTGAAAAAACCATTCAGTTAAAAAATTGTCGTTACGACTACACTCTTAGCCCTTCTGTTAAGAAATTCACCCTCAAGGACAACACTTTTTTTGAAACAAAGGTTGGTAACTATGAACTGACTCGTCTACTTGAAAAGGTACCAAACAGTGGTGAAGGCTTCCAACTAAAAATCATCATTAACAAGGAGCTCACAGGGGCTAAAATCAATATCACTGACAAGTTTGGTCTTCGTCTGGTTGATATTTTCAAATCAGAAGACCACCACATTCATCAGGAAAATTCTACTTCCTCATGGATAGTTTGGTAGAACGTGATGTCTTTACAAAATCTGAAAGATAGGTCTCATATGTTTGAACTGACCTATAAGGATAGCTATCAGGTAGAGCGGACTCTCAAGTACGAAGATTATGAAGCACTCATGCTAGCTTTATCAGGCTGTGTGACCCTACCAGATACACTTTATGTGACTTCTTTGACCTTTAAGGGCCAAGAAGTTTATCAAGGCCTGGTCGGAGACCTCTACCGTTTTCTATCACATACAGAATTTTTACATCAAAACTAAGATTTTTCTTAGTTTTTTCTTGTTTTTGTTGATTTTTTCACAATGTTTCTATAAAATAGAAGAATAGAAAGGTTGTGATTTTGTGAAAGATAAACAGTCTGCTATTCCAAAAGCTACAGCGAAAAGACTCTCTCTCTACTATCGAATTTTTAAGAGATTTCATGCAGAAAAGATTGAACGTGCCAACTCCAAACAAATTGCAGAGGCTATTGGGATTGATTCAGCGACCGTACGTCGTGATTTTTCCTATTTTGGTGAACTAGGTCGTCGTGGTTTTGGCTATGATGTCAAAAAACTGATGACGTTTTTTTGCCGATTTACTCAATGATAACTCTATTACCAATGTCATGCTGGTTGGTATTGGAAATATGGGCCACGCTCTTCTCCACTACCGCTTCCATGAGCGCAACAAGATGAAGATTATCATGGCCTTTGACCTAGATGACCATCCTGAAGTCGGTACCCAAACTCCTGATGGGATTCCTATTTACGGAATTTCCCAAATCAAGGACAAAATCAAGGATGCTGATGTGAAGACTGCTATCCTAACTGTCCCCAGCGTCAAGTCACAAGAGGTTGCCAATCTCTTGGTGGATGCTGGCGTGAAAGGAATTCTCAGTTTTTCACCAGTCCATCTGCATTTACCAAAAGACGTGGTCGTTCAATATGTCGATTTGACAAGTGAACTCCAAACCCTCCTCTATTTCATGCGAAAAGAGGATTAGAAAGCGAAAATCATTTTATGAAAAAACCAGTTATTGGGATCACAGGAAACGAAAAAACTCATCCAGATGATAACATCATGATGAGCTACGTAGCAAAAGGCTTTGTTGAAGGCGTTAAAGACGCTGGAGGGATTCCCATCATCCTACCGATTGGTGATCAAGAAATGGCCTGCCACTATATCAGTATGATTGACAAGCTCATCTTAACAGGTGGGCAAAATGTTGATCCAAAATTCTATGGCGAACCGAAAACCATTGATAGCGATGACTATCACCTTCAAAGAGATATCTTCGAACTGGCCCTCATTAAGGAAGCTATCAAACAGAAAAAGCCAATTTTCTCCATCTGTCGTGGTACTCAACTCTTTAACGTTGCTATGGGTGGCACTCTGTATCAAGATATCGAAGACCACTGGCAGGATTCTTCTGCTGAGTACACAACCCAACGCTTGGTGACAGAACCAGATACTGTTCTTCGAGAAATCTATGGAGAAATTTCCCATATCAACTCCTTCCACCACCAGAGTATAAAAGATTTAGCACCAAATTTAAAGATTGCGGCTCATGATCCTAAAGATGGTATCATTGAAGCTGTCATAAGTACGGATAATGTTCCCTTTCTCGGTGTCCAATGGCACCCAGAATTTCTATTTGAAAATCGTCCCAAGGATAAAAAACTCTTTGACTATGTTGTTAATGAACTTTAGATTAAATCTGTCTTTTCACGATAACTAAAGTAATTAGAATGTGAGACAATCAAATGGTCCAAGAGAACAATACCCATCAGGTCGCAGGCTTCTTTGACAAGTTTAGTGACATGATCATCATTACGACTAGGGGCTACTGCTCCTGAAGGATGATTGTGGACCAAGATGAGAGAGGTTGCCATATGCTTGATAGCATAGTGAAGAATCTCACGTGGTTCAGCAATACTACGAGTAGCTGAGCCTATAAAAATGGTCTGTTGATGGATGATTTGATTTTGAGTATTGAGATAGAGCGCCACCAGGTGCTCTTGTTTTTTATGTCCCAACTCCTGTTGCATCTTCTTGGCTAACTTTTGACTGCTGAGAATACTTTCCATTTCAAGGGTCTCGTGTTTGTGGATACGATGCCCCAGTTCAATCATG
Organism: Streptococcus mitis 17/34; assembly: GCA_000430305.1. Lineage (GTDB taxonomy): Bacteria > Bacillota > Bacilli > Lactobacillales > Streptococcaceae > Streptococcus > Streptococcus mitis_AW. The sequence goes on along the minus strand of ASZZ01000012.1, from coordinate 50,131 downwards.
GCTTGCAATTCTATAGCTTTAACTCGCCCGATACCAGACAGACTCTGCAATTCCTGCAGGGTCATTTTTTTCAAATCCGTTAGGCTTGAAAGATTGCTCAAGACTTTCTGGGCAATTTCAAAAACACTAGCCTGACGTGTTCCTGTTCTGAGTAGAATAGCTAGCAACTCTTGGTTACTGAGCGTTTCCACTCCTTCTTGGGCAAGTCTTTCTCTTGGTAATAATGAATCTTCTTGGAATGAAATACTGTACATAAAAATCCTCCTCACTTTATTATTCGTGAGAAGGATGAAAAATTAGATTTTTTTCTCAATTGGAGCTACACTAGCTAAAAGTTTTTTCAAACCAACTTCTGGGAAATTGATTTTCAATTCCTGCGTAGCACCACTACCTGAAACTTCCAGAACAGTTCCCTCTCCCCATTTCTTGTGGAGAGCAACATCACCAATGGACCAATTTGCCTCGCTTGATGCTGATTTTGCACCAGCTGTAAATTGGCCAAATGGGAGACCGCTTGACTGAATAGTTTTCGGTGCCACACCGCGTTTACGGTCTTGAAGAGCCTGGGCAAGACTCATACCTTGACCGAAGGCAAGGCCACCACTGCTATAAGATGCCTTAAAGCTTGTATTGGCTGGACGGGCCAATCCTTGATACTCAAGTAAGTCTGAGCTGATTTCGTTAATAAAACGAGTCGGACGGTTGTAGTTGGTACGACCAAAAAGCAGGCGCGAGTTGGCATTTGTCAGATAGAGAATTTTCTCTGCACGCGTTATTCCAACATAGGCCAGACGGCGTTCTTCTTCCAATTCATCTTGATCTTCAGCCGCACGGCTAAGAGGAAAGACATTTTCTTCCATCCCAATCAAAAAGACAACTGGAAACTCGAGACCTTTAGCAGCATGCAGGGTCATCAAGGTCACTTCTGAGGTCTCCTGACTTCCTGAATCTGTATCCGCAATCAAGGCCAAGTCATTTAAGAAACGACTCAGTTTATCCAAACCAGTTTCCTCTTCTGGCACATCAGAGGTGTCATCAAAGTTTTTCGTAACAGAAAGGAACTCTTCGATGTTTTCTACCCGAGCCTTGCTTTCTAAGGTCGCTTGGGCATTAAGAATATCGACGTAACCTGTTTTTTCTAGAACCGCCTCAACCAACTCAGTAATAGTTAATTGGTCCAACTGCTCCCGCAAATCCAGAACCATATTGGCAAAATCCCAGATAGATTGGGCTGCCTTACCTTTGATTCCAGACAACATAATATTTGCAGAAGCATCTAGCATAGACATGTTTTGCATATTGGCAAAATCACGGATTTTCTCAACAGTACCTGGGCCAATTCCACGTTTAGGCTCGTTAATAATACGTTCAAAACTGATATTGTCACTCAAATTAGCAATGAGGTTGAGATAAGCAATAATATCACGGATTTCCTTACGGCTGTAGAACTTGGTCCCGCCGACCATAGTGTAAGGAATGTTAGACTTGAGCAGGGCTTCCTCAATAGTACGAGACTGGGCGTTTGTACGATAGAGAACTGCAAAATCCTTGTGAAGGAAGTTTTGACTACGACTAAGTTCATCGATAGTTCTAGCTACAAATACAGCCTCATCCAGCTCATCATTGGCACGATAGTATACGATTTGCTCCCCATCCGCATTTTGGGTCCAGAGATTCTTAGGACGGCGGTTTTTATTGTTTTTAATAACTTCATTGGCCGCTTGGAGAATGGTTTTGGTTGAGCGGTAATTTTCCTCCAACAAGACAACCTTGGCTTGAGGATAATCCTTTTCGAAGTCCAAGATATTCTGCATATCAGCCCCACGCCAACCGTAGATAGATTGGTCCGCATCCCCAACCACACAGATATTTTTAAAGCGTGAAGCCAAGAGTTTGACCAGTTGGTACTGAGCGTGGTTTGTATCTTGATACTCATCAACATGGATGTATTGGAATTTTTGCTGGTAATAAGTCAAAACATCAGGATTTTGATCAAAAAGACGCAAGGTCAGCATAATCAAATCATCAAAGTCAACCGACTCTGACTGACGAAGCTCCTTCTGATAGGCTGTATAACACTGGGCCACGATTTGCGTGTACATATCTCCAGCTTGAGCAGCATAAGCCACATCATCAATCAAGTCATTCTTAGCATTGGAAATAGTCCCTAGGATGCTTCGTTCATTCCATTTTTTCGGATCCAGGTTCAACTGCTTAAGAATACGTTTCATGAGAGTTCGCTGTTCCCCTGGATCTACAATAGTAAAATTGCGGTTGTAGCCAATATGGTCCGCATCGCGACGTAGGATACGAACACACATGGAGTGAAAAGTCGCAATCAAACAGTCCTGAGTGGCTGGATTGAGGCTATAAGCACGCTCCTTCATCTCACGCGCAGCCTTATTAGTAAAGGTAATGGCCAAGATATTCCAAGGATTGACCAACTTTTCATCAATCAGATAAGCGATACGGTGGGTCAAAACACGAGTCTTTCCAGAACCAGCCCCCGCCATGATCAACAAGGGACCTTCTGTCGTTTGCACCGCCTCAGCCTGACGGTCATTCATTCCATTCAATAATGCGTTCATCTTCTCTTCCTTACTCTTGAAGTCAATATTTCTATTATATCAGAATTCAGGGAAAATATCTTTACCTAGACTGGTTACGTGTAGAAGGCAACTTCTTATATCTAGATAAGAAAATGAGCTTGGATATTATTTCCAAACTCATTTAAAACCAATTGCAATATATTAGAATAATCCTAGAACTGTTCCATCACTTTCAACATCCATGTTGAGAGCTGCTGGTCGTTTTGGAAGTCCTGGCATGGTCATGACATCGCCAGTTAGGGCAACGATGAAGCCTGCCCCTAATTTTGGTACCAATTCACGAATGGTAATTTCAAAGTTTTCAGGTGCTCCAAGTGAATTTGGATTATCTGAAAAACTATACTGAGTTTTAGCCATACAGATCGGCAATTTATCCCAACCGTTTTGAACGATTTGAGCGATTTGCGTTTGAGCTTTCTTCTCAAAGTTCACTTTGCTACCACGGTAGATTTCGGTAACAATCTTTTCAATCTTTTCTTGGACAGAAAGATCATTGTCATAAAGACGTGTATAGTTGGCTGGGTTTTCAGCGATTGTCTTGACAAGCGTTTCAGCAAGTGCTACACCACCTTCTGCGCCATCAGCCCAGACACTAGCCAACTCCACTGGTACATCGATTGAGGCACAGAGTTCCTTCAAGGCTGCGATTTCAGCTTCTGTATCAGAAACAAATTCATTGATAGCAACAACTGCTGGAATACCGAACTTGCGGATATTTTCAACGTGGCGTTTCAAGTTGGCAAAACCTGCACGAACTGCCTCTACATTTTCTTCAGTTAGAGCGTCTTTAGCCACACCACCATTCATCTTAAGGGCACGAAGGGTTGCGACAATGACTACTGCATCTGGAGAAGTTGGCAAGTTTGGTGTCTTGATATCAAGGAATTTCTCAGCACCAAGGTCCGCACCAAAACCAGCTTCAGTAACTGTGTAATCAGCCAAGTGAAGGGCTGTAGTCGTTGCCAAGACAGAGTTACATCCGTGAGCGATATTGGCAAATGGACCACCGTGTACAAAGGCAGGCGTTCCATAAATTGTCTGAACTAAGTTTGGCTTAATAGCATCCTTCAAAATCAATGCTAAAGCACCCTCAACCTGCAAATCACCAACAGAAACAGGCGTACGGTCATAGCGATAACCGATAACGATATTGGCCAAACGTCGTTTCAAGTCCTCGATGTCTGTTGCCAAACAAAGAATGGCCATAATTTCTGAAGCAACGGTAATGTCAAAGCCATCCTCACGAGGAATACCGTTTAGAGGACCACCAAGTCCAACGGTTACATGACGAAGGGCGCGATCGTTCAAGTCCACTACACGTTTCCAGAGAATACGGCGTTGGTCAATTCCTAGCTCATTTCCTTGGTGCAAGTGGTTGTCAATCAAGGCAGAAAGAGCATTGTTGGCAGTTGTAATGGCATGCATATCTCCAGTAAAGTGGAGATTGATGTCCTCCATTGGCAGCACTTGGGCGTAACCACCACCAGCAGCCCCCCCTTAATCCCCATTACTGGACCAAGAGATGGTTCGCGGATAGCAATCATGGTTTTCTTGCCAATCTTATTCAAGGCATCAGCAAGACCAATGGTAATGGTTGATTTCCCTTCACCTGCAGGCGTTGGATTGATGGCAGTGACCAAGATCAATTTCCCAACTGGATTGCTCTCAACTGCACGAATTTTATCAAAGCTGAGTTTAGCCTTGTATTTTCCATACAACTCCAAATCGTCGTAAGAAATTCCAAGTTTCTCTACAACATCAACGATTGGCTTCAACTCAATACTCTGTGCGATTTCAATATCTGTTTTCATTCAAAACTCCTCTAACCTCTTATATGATAATTCATTATAACACAAAACAAGATTTTTAACATCCTAAAACTCTCTAAACGTTCGTAAATATCCCTATTTTTAAGGTTTTTAGAGTCCTTTCTTAAATTTTATATGGCTTTATAGTTTGAAACTATAGAATAATGAAAAAATAATTTAGTCAAGAAAATAGCTGTCAATTTCAGATAAATTATGTAAAATTATTGTATCTTCAATTTCTAATTTTTCTGCCAACTCAATAGAATATTCAAAACTAAGTTTAGTATTTAACGATAAATCAAACGAATAATCTTGTAATTTACCCAATTTTTTATATTTTTCTATTATTTCGTTATAAATACCAAGATAATGTTTATCTAAAATTTTTATGTAATTATTCAGATTTTCCTGGTAGTCTTGAATGATTTTTTGTTCTCTATCATTTAATATTCCCTTCCCTATTTCCCAAATGAGTGAGCTGGCTATTGAACCCACAATAGAACCTAGAACTGGTATAGGAATCATTGCTTGACCAATACAAGCACCAATTGTTGCAAAGGAAGCATCCATTACATTTAATGTCAAAAGATTCATAAATTCATCTTGGGTTATTTCTGTAGATCTATACTTTAGAACAATGTCTATCATTCCATAAGTTGCCATAACTAAAGCACTAGCATTTGGAGCACTAATCCCCAAAACGTTTGTTAATTCATAAATAGAATAACCAGATATTGCACCCTTTATAACTCCTTCAGCTGTATCCAATCCACAATCTAACCAATCTGATTGTTCGAATTCAAAAATACTTTTTCCTTCTTTATATTTTCCATACACACTCGACATCAAAGCTAAACCACCCTGTAAAAAAGCTGCGTTTCTTGCAACCTTGTTAGCTTCTTTTAAATTAGGTAGTGCATGTTTTTGGACTACTAATCTTTTTTTATTTAATTCTTGTTGTCTCAGTTTGACTGTTTTATAAATATTTTTCTGCTCAGAATCCAATAGAGAGTTAATTGAATTCTTTTGAGCGTCTTTATAATCTAAAGCAGAAGATTTCATCCAAGATTTGTATGAAGTAAGTCCCTTGCTTTCAGTGATATCATTAATCATTTGACGTATATCTGTAATTTGTTTACTGGACAATCTCTTGCCATTAAATTCAACTTCTTTTGCTCCAGCCATTATTTTTTCAAATACTTGAACGTGATCTTTTGGAAACATCATTTTCATTTTTGTATTGTAAAAAAATGATTGTTCTAATTCATCACGTAGATTATTATAAAACTTCATTTGAATGGTATTTCTACCAATTAATAAATCAGCTGGTCCATTGTCATTCAAAACTTTAACAATTGGGTTTAATCCCTCAATTGCTCTCCTTGCATTTACAATTCCTGCTTCTGCAAACTCTGCTATAAAGCCATGTACTCCACGATTACCGCCACGATTTTTAACAATAACATCCTCTATATTTTCTTTAGCATAATCTAAAAATTTAGAGGCATTATCCTTGTTTAAGATGACATTGCGAGCTTCATCCTCTATCATTTTCATAGCAATTTGTAAGTCTTGAATTCTTAAATTATTTAAACAATTGACATATGCTCCAATACCTTGGTTAAATGCTTGATTAAAAATTTGATTAACCATTTATTTTAATTTCCTTATTTATCATAGCTGTCAGTGATAGTGTTGAATTCACTAAATTACCTGCTTTATATTTTTCATCTTCAGTAAATAAGCTATAGTCCATTCCAGTTAAAGATAAATTGGCTAAATAAATTCCTTCTGTTTGTTTTTCAGTTAGTTCTATTAATTCCGTAACTTCTATTACTTTTTCTTTAAGTTGTCTAGCCAACAATTCTACCTTTTTCTGTTCCTCTATAGCCTCTTTTGCAACTTCTTCATTTTTCCTATTAGCTACTACACCAGCACCTACAGAAGCGGTCAACATAACGCCTGCAATTCCCCAACCGACAGGACCAGCCAATGCTAAAAATGCGTTACCGGCTGCCACTCCACCGCCACCAGCTGCTACACTTCCACCACCTAACCAAGCCAGAGCGGCACTATTTGCTGCAGCACCTGTCAAACTTGAAATTGCAGTACCTGTTGATGCAACACCAAATGTAGTTGCAACACCCATAGCGGCAGTAGGACCTAAAGTTGCAACTGTTACTCCTAATGCGCTAAGAGAAGCCGTAGCCGCTGTGCTACCACTTGCTAATTCAGCTTCCTTAATTGACTGTGAAATAGCAATTTGCTTATCTTCAAAATTCTGAATTTCAACATCAATTTCTTCTAATTTCGTTTCAAACTCTTTTGGCTTATTTGCTAGCTTACTAATTCTTTCTTCAATAATTTTTACAACTTTGACCGCTTTTTCCCTAATCTGATAGAGTTCTGTTGATTTATTAGCTAAATTATCAGCTTCATCGTTATACAATCTTATAGATTCTTTATATCCCTCGACAGCTTCTTGTCTAAGTTTAGAATTAAAGAGGTCAACAGCATCAATTTGTTCTTTCGTATTATTCGCTATTTTACCTGCCTCATTAAAAGTTTCCGATGAAGCTTTAGTTACATGTTCTACCACATCACTAGCTACTCCAATAGCTTTTTCAGAAACATCTGTGATAACATCGCCAACCTGACTTGATACATTTTCTATAACTTTTACAGACTCTGTAATAGCTTCTCCAGTAAATTTCCCTGCTTCATTTAATACTTTACTGGTAGCGGATCCAGCATCATTCAATACCTTACTAGCTTCTTTTGTAAAATTATCAGCAAATTTTAAAAAATCCATTAAACACTCTCCTTTATTGCATATACTCCTATTATGCAATAAACAAAAGAGATTGTCAAAATCGATCATATATTAATTTACTCAATTTTTATCGCTTTCATTTTACTTACCGTTTATTTTTGTGTACAATAGTGCTATGAAAATTTTAGTTACATCGGGCGGTACCAGTGAAGCTATCGATAGCGTACGTTCCATCACTAACCATTCTACAGGTCGCTTGGGGAAAATCATCACAGAAAGCTTGCTTGCTGCAGGACATGAAGTTTGTTTGATGACGACAAAACGAGCTCTGAAGCCAGAAGCCCACCCCAACCTAAGAATTCAAGAAATTAGCAATACAAACGACCTTCTTCTGGAAATGCAAGAACGTGTCAAGGACTATCAAGTCTTGATTCACTCAATGGCCGTATCTGATTACACTCCTGTTTATATGACAGGGCTGGAGGAAGTTCAGGCTAGTTCCAATCTAGAGGAATTTTTAAACAAGCAGAATCATCAGGCCAAGATTTCTTCAACTGATGAGGTTCAGGTTTTATTCTTGAAAAAAACACCCAAAATCATCTCTCTAGTCAAGGAATGGAATCCTACTATTCATCTGATTGGTTTCAAACTGCTGGTTGATGTCTCTGAGGATTATCTCATCGAGATTGCCAGAAAAAGTCTTATCAAGAACCAAGCAGACTTAATCATTGCAAATGACCTGACTCAAATCTCAGCGAACCAGCATCGTGCTATCTTTGTTGAGAAAAATCATCTTCAAACAGTCCAGACTAAAGAAGAAATTGCAGAACTCCTCCTTGAAAAAATTCAAGCCTACCATTCTTAGAAAGGAAAGCTATGGCAAACATTCTCTTGGCTGTAACGGGGTCAATCGCCTCTTACAAGTCGGCAGATTTAGTCAGTTCTCTAAAAAAACAAGGTCATCAAGTCACTGTCTTAATGACTCAGGCTGCTACAGAGTTTATCCAACCTTTGACACTACAAGTACTCTCACAGAATCCTGTCCACTTGGATGTCATGAAGGAACCCTATCCAGATCAAGTCAATCATATCGAACTTGGAAAAAAGGCGGATTTATTTATTGTGGCCCCTGCAACTGCTAATACTGTTGCAAAATTAGCCCACGGCTTTGCGGATAATATGGTAACCAGTACAGCTCTAGCCTTGCCAAGTCATATTCCCAAACTCATCGTACCAGCTATGAATACAAAAATGTATGACCATCCAGCAACTCAGTCTAATCTAAAAACATTAGAAACCTACGGCTATCAGCTGATTGCTCCAAAAGAATCTCTACTAGCTTGTGGAGACCATGGAAGAGGAGCTCTAGCCGACCTCACAATTATTTTAGAAAGAATAAAGGAAACTCTCGATGAAAAAACGCTCTAATATTGCGCCCATTGCTATCTTCTTTGCAACCATGCTCGTGATTCATTTTCTGAGCTCACTTATCTTTAACCTTTTTCCATTCCCAATCAAACCGACTATCGTTCATATTCCTGTCATTATTGCCAGCATTATCTACGGTCCACGAGTTGGGGTTACACTTGGATTTTTAATGGGATTACTTAGCTTGACCGTTAACACAATTACGATTCTACCGACAAGCTACCTCTTCTCCCCATTTGTACCAAACGGAAACATCTATTCAGCTATCATTGCCATCGTCCCACGTATTTTGATTGGTTTAACTCCGTATCTAGTCTATAAACTGATGAAAAATAAAACTGGTCTGATTCTAGCTGGTGCCCTTGGTTCACTTACCAACACAGTCTTTGTACTTGGTGGAATTTTCTACCTTTTTGGGAATGTTTTTGATGGTAATATCCAAAAACTCCTAGCAACCGTTATCTCAACAAATTCGATTGCCGAATTAGTCATTTCCGCAGTTCTAACCCTAGCCATTGTTCCAAGACTGCAAACTTTGAAGAAATAAAAGCAATCTCCACTTTCAAACCTGAAGGTGGAGATTTTGTCCTGTATATTTTCTTTTTTAGTGAAATTTTTACCAATATCTAACTAAAAATGACCTATAAACCTAAGTAAATCCTTGCTTTATTGTCTTCTTTATTGTACTATACTAGTGTATATACAGATAAAAAGGAGATTCTTATGAATACACGGAAAAAGACACAATTTATGACAATGACAGCCCTCTTAACGGCTATTGCGATTTTGATTCCAATTGTTATGCCCTTTAAGATTGTCATTCCACCTGCTTCCTATACGTTGGGTAGTCACATCGCTATTTTTATTGCCATGTTCCTGTCTCCCTTGATGGCCGTTTTTGTCATCCTAGCCTCTAGTTTTGGATTTTTGATGGCTGGCTATCCCATGGTCATCGTTTTTCGGGCTTTTTCCCATATCTTTTTTGGGACTTTGGGCGCTCTTTACCTACAGAAATTTCCCGATACCCTAGATAAAGCAAAATCTTCCTGGATATTCAACTTTCTTTTGGCTGTTGTTCATGCCCTTGCTGAAGTATTAGCCTGTGTCCTTTTTTACGCAACTTCCGGTACCAATGTAGAAAATATGTTCTATGTTCTATTTGTGCTAGTTGGATTTGGCACAATTATCCATAGTATGGTAGACTATACATTAGCACTAGCTGTCTATAAAGTGCTTCAAAAACGCCGGTAAAAGGAAGAACTATGACAAAAGATCGCAAACAAGCCCTGCTCCAACTCTTGAAAGAAGCTCCTAAAGCCCTCAATGGCCAAAGTTTGGCTGAACATTTTCATGTCACACGTCAGGTCATTGTCCAGGACATTGCAATTTTGAGAGCCGATGGCGCTCCTATCCTATCCACCAATCGTGGCTACGTCTATAAGCAAGTTGATGTCAATCCATACGTCCACAAACTTTTCAAAGTTAAACATGAAGTTGAAGAAATCGGACAGGAACTCCTTGCTATCGTAGATAATGGTGGACGTGTTCAAAATACCTTGATTGACCATCCCGTTTATGGAGAAATTGAAACCTTGCTGAAACTGTCTTGTCGCAGAGATGTTCAACATTTTCTAGAACAAGTCGAGCATTCTGATTTTAGACCTCTGTCTGAATTAACAGATGGCATCCATTACCACCTAGTCGAAGCCGAAACACAACAAGACCTCCACTATATCGAGGAGGCCTTGGATAAACTTGGTTATTTGGTAAAGGATTAGAAAATTTTCTTCTCCCAATCATCTTCTGTACGGCGAGGGTAGAAAAACTCTGACTTGTCAGAAGCTTCCATCATCTCCATCAAGGTAGCATATCATAGGCCAGATCCAAATTTGGAATCTGGTCTTTTTGCACCCAAGAAACTTCTCCTTCATCTGAAGAGCGAAGGGTACCAGAGAATTCAGTCGCCTTATAACAAACGACAATATAGCGCCCACCTGTATCTAGTGGCCAATTTTTAATGCCGACAAGTTGAGGATTCTGGATAGTCAATCCTGTTTCTTCATAGATTTCACGAATGACAGACTCTGCGAAAGACTCGCCATTTTCTACATGACCTCCTGGAAAGGCATAACCAGACCAGCGATTGTTTTCAGGAGCGCGATACTGCATCACCACGCGCTGGTTTTCGAGGTCTTCAATCAGACAAATATTTGTTAAAATCGTTAATTGGGAACGGGACATATTTTCTCCTTTAAATACTATTCTAATCCAACGCCTTGATTTCCAACATCATATCACGAATCTGAGCTGCTAGTTCAAAGTCAAGCACTTCGACGGCTTCTTGCATTTGTTTTTCGAGTTTCTTGACGAGGTCTTTGCGTTCTTGTTTATTAAGGCTATTAATATCGACTTCCTTATCCTCTTCCTTGGCAACTGCCTTGGTCACGGCAATCAGGTCACGGATTTCTTTCTTGATTGTCTGTGGTACAATACCATGCTCTTCATTATAGGCCATCTGGATTTTGCGACGACGAGCCGTTTCATCAATGGCACGTTGCATAGACTGAGTGATCGTGTCCGCATACATGATGACATGCCCTTCGCTATTACGGGCAGCACGTCCAATGGTCTGGATGAGGCCACGTTCGTTACGGAGAAAGCCTTCCTTATCAGCATCGAGAATGGCAACTAAGCTTACCTCAGGAACGTCAATCCCTTCACGGAGGAGATTGATTCCGACCAAGACATCAAAAACACCCAAACGTAGGTCACGGATAATCTCCGTCCGTTCCAGAGTCTTAATATCCGAGTGCATGTACTTGACCTTGATGCCCATTTCCTTGAAGTAGTCGGTCAAATCTTCTGCCATTTTCTTGGTCAAAGTGGTAATAAAGGTTCGCTCGTTCTTTTCAACACGGGCATTGATTTCACCCAAGAGGTCATCAATCTGTCCCATAGTCGGACGGACCTCCACCTCAGGATCCAAAAGACCTGTCGGACGAATAATTTGCTCAATCACTGTCTCGGTTTGTTCATTTTCATAGTCACCAGGTGTCGCCGAAACGTAAACAATCTGATGCACATGGCTTTCAAACTCTTCACGACGGAGAGGACGATTGTCCAAAGCAGACGGCAAACGGAAACCATAATTCACCAGCATTTCCTTACGCGAACGGTCTCCATTGTACATGCCTTTGATTTGTCCCATGGTCATGTGGCTCTCATCAATCATGATCAAGAAATCATCTGGGAAGAAATCTAAGAGCGTATAAGGAGGCTCACCTTCGCTACGACCATCCATGTGGCGAGAGTAATTCTCAACCCCATTTGTATACCCCATCTCACGTAGCATCTCAATATCATACTCTGTCCGCTGTTTTAAACGCTGGGCCTCTAGCAGTTTACCCCCCTTCTCAAAGACAGCTAACTGCTCTTCTAACTCTGCCTGAATCTTGGCAATGGCAACTTCCATGTGGTCATCATTGGTCACAAAGTGAGTCGCAGGGAAAATCGCCAAATGATCCACTTCTCCCAGTACCTGACCTGTCAAAGCCTCAACCTCACGGATACGGTCAATTTCGTCTCCAAAAAATTCTACTCGAAAGGCGTGTTCATCACGAGAGGCTGGGAAAATTTCCACTACATCCCCACGAACACGAAATCTTCCGCGTTGGAAATCAATATCATTGCGTTCAAACTGGATATCTACCAAGTCATTCAAGAGTTTATCACGAGAAATTTCCAGACCTGGACGGAGACTAACGACGCTATCAGCGTATTCCTTGGGCGAACCCAAACCATAGATACAAGAGACTGAGGCTACGACAATGACATCATTGCGCTCCAAAAGAGCCGAAGTCGCTGAGTGGCGGAGTTTGTCAATCTCATCGTTAACAGAGCTGTCCTTCTCAATGTAGGTATCACTCGAAGGCACATAGGCCTCTGGTTGATAATAGTCATAGTAGGAAACAAAATACTCAACAGCATTTTCAGGGAAAAATTCCTTAAACTCCCCATAGAGCTGGCCTGCCAGAGTCTTATTGTGAGCGATGACCAGAGTGGGTTTATTGACTTTGGAAATAACCTGACTCATGGTATAGGTCTTCCCTGTACCAGTCGCCCCCATCAGAATCTGAGCTTTTTCGCCCCCCTCGATATTATCAACCAGCTGCTCGATAGCTTGAGGTTGGTCTCCTGATGGTTGATATTTTGATACTAGTTTAAATTGATTGTCTGTAATGCGGTTAATCATAAGAATCCTCTCTCGATGTGCTATTCCTATTTTAGCATACTTGTAACATTTTCACGAAGAAAAGGACGGACCTAAGTCACATCCTTTCATTTTCTTTCTTTAATTGATGAGCGAGATAGACAATCAGCAGTAGCAAAACCAGACTTGTCATGATAGATCCTTCTATCCCAAAAGAGCCACCTGATAGCCAATCTTGATTACCTTGTGGTAAAAAGGTCATTAGCGATGTTCCCGACGGCTGACCACTAACTAAAATCCCAAATAAATTTCCCTGAGCAAAATTCCAGGCGCCATGAATACCTGCAACACCCCAAACTGTATCTGTTTTGAGAAGGCAAAGAGACATGGCAACTCCAAATAAAAAGAGATTCACTAGAGATAGAGGGGTGAGACCAGAATTTCCCGCATGAAGCAGGGTAAAGAATAGGCTAGAGATAAGAACAGCAAGTTTTAGATTGGTTCTTGATGCTAATTGAGGAAGGAGCCAAGCACGAGCCACCACTTCTTCTGTTGTCCCCTGTAAAATCCAAAATGGGATAGTAAAAATGACAAAGGCAAGCGAATAAGGATTCGAGTGAATGGACTCAAAACGATATTGCCCTAATGCTACTAAACCTAACAAGGTCAGAAGAAAAAGTGCCAAGCCTAAGCCAAATCCTTTAAGAAAATTGCTGAGGAAATTTTCTTTATAAAATCCTAAAGTTCGAATAGGTCTTTTCTCAACTTTTCTAGTCCATCTGAACACAGTGTTGAGAACAAAACCAAAGGCCAGCAATTCTAAAATTAAACGAAAGTCACCTGTTTTATCCGTCAAGCTCTGATGCAAGGTCTGCAAGTAGGTTGCAAGATTTTGACCAGCCTCTCCAAAATTTCTAGCAAGTCCGATGAGAGCTAACAAGCTAATACCATACAGAGTATAAGCCACAAACTCTCCTATAAAGACAAAAACAAAGGCTAACAAGGGGCTTGTGTAAATGTTTAAACTCATTTTTGAAGTTTGGAAATCATTAAATATTCTTTTGTTCTTCATATCCCTGTCCTCTTTTTCTATTATAGCACTTTATAGTAGCAATTCAATCAATAAACAAAAAGAATCTATGTTATATTTTCTAACACAAAAATATAAAAATTTGCCTTTTTTTACTTTTTCTGATATAATGGGAAAATATTCGGAAAAGGAGACTAAAAATGAAGAAAAAATTTCTAGCATTTTTGCTAATTTTTATTCCCAATTTTCTCATTAGGTATTGCGAAAGCAGAGACGATTAAGATTGTTTCTGATACCGCCTATGCACCTTTTGAGTTTAAAGATTCAGATCAAACTTATAAAGGAATTGATGTTGACATTATCAACAAAGTCGCTGAGATTAAAGGCTGGAACATTCAGATGTCCTATCCTGGATTTGACGCAGCAGTCAATGCGGTTCAAGCTGGTCAAGCTGACGCTATTATGGCAGGGATGACAAAGACGAAAGAACGTGAAAAAGTCTTCACCATGTCTGATACTTACTATGATACAAAAGTTGTCATTGCAACTACAAAGGCACACAAGATTAGCAAGTACGACCAATTGTCTGGTAAAACTGTTGGTGTTAAAAACGGAACAGCCGCTCAACGTTTCCTAGAAACGATTAAAGATAAATACGGCTTTACTATTAAAACATTTGACACTGGTGATTTGATGAACAACAGCTTGAGTGCTGGTGCTATCGATGCCATGATGGATGACAAACCTGTTATCGAATATGCCATTAACCAAGGGCAAGACCTCCATATTGAAATGGATGGGGAAGCTGTAGGTAGCTTTGCTTTCGGTGTGAAAAAAGGAAGTAAATACGAGCACCTAGTCACTGAATTTAACCAAGCCTTAGCTGAAATGAAAAAAGATGGTAGTCTTGATAAAATCATCAAGAAATGGACTGCTTCATCATCTTCATCAGTGCCAACTACAACTACTGCAGCTGGTCTAAAAGCAACTCCTGTTAAGGCTAAATACATCATTGCCAGCGATTCTTCTTTTGCACCTTTTGTTTTCCAAAACTCAAGCAACCAATTTACTGGTATTGATATGGAATTGATTAAGGCAATCGCTAAAGACCAAGGTTTTGAAATTGAAATCACCAACCCTGGTTTTGATGCTGCTATCAGTGCTGTTCAAGCCGGTCAAGCAGATGGTATCATTGCTGGTATGTCTGTCACAGATGCTCGTAAGGCAACTTTTGACTTCTCAGAATCATATTATACTGCTAATACTATCCTTGGTGTCAAAGAATCAAGTACCATTGCTTCTTATGAAGATTTGAAAGGAAAGACAGTCGGTGTTAAAAACGGAACTGCTTCTCAAACCTTCCTAACTGAAAATCAAAGCAAATACGGTTACAAAATCAAAACCTTCGCTGACGGTTCATCAATGTATGACAGTTTAAACACTGGTGCCATTGATGCCGTTATGGATGATGAGCCTGTTCTCAAATATTCTATCAGCCAAGGACAAAAATTGAAAACCCCAATCGCTGGAACTCCAATCGGTGAAACAGCCTTTGCTGTTAAAAAAGGAGCAAATCCAGAATTGATCCAAATGTTCAATAACGGACTTGCAAACCTTAAAGCAAACGGTGAATTCCAAAAGATTCTTGACAAATACCTAGCTAGCGAATCTTCAACTACTTCAACAAGCACTGTTGACGAAACAACTATCTGGGGCTTGCTTCAAAACAACTACAAACAACTCCTTAGCGGTCTTGGCATCACTCTTGCTCTAGCTCTTATCTCATTTGCTATTGCCATTGTTATCGGGATTATCTTCGGTATGTTTAGCGTTAGCCCATACAAATCTCTTCGTGTCATCTCTGAGATTTTCGTTGACGTTATTCGTGGTATTCCATTGATGATTCTTGCAGCTTTCATCTTCTGGGGTATTCCAAACTTCATCGAGTCCATCACAGGCCAACAAAGTCCAATTAACGACTTCGTAGCTGGTACCATTGCCCTATCGCTCAATGCGGCTGCTTATATCGCTGAAATCGTTCGTGGTGGTATTCAAGCCGTTCCAGTTGGACAAATGGAAGCCAGCCGAAGCTTGGGTATCTCTTATGGAAAAACCATGCGTAAGATTATCTTGCCACAAGCAACTAAATTGATGTTGCCAAACTTTGTTAACCAATTCGTTATCGCACTTAAAGATACAACAATCGTATCTGCTATCGGTTTGGTTGAACTTTTCCAAACTGGTAAGATTATCATTGCCCGTAACTACCAAAGTTTCAAGATGTATGCAATCCTTGCTATCTTCTATCTTGTAATTATCACACTTTTGACTAGACTAGCGAAACGCTTAGAAAAGAGGATTCGTTAATGGCAAAATTAAAAATTGATGTAAATGATTTACACAAGCATTATGGAAAAAATGAAGTCCTAAAAGGAATTACGACTAAGTTCTATGAAGGAGATGTTGTTTGTATCATCGGTCCTTCAGGTTCTGGTAAGTCAACCTTCCTCCGTAGCCTCAATCTTCTAGAAGAAGTTACGAGTGGTCACATCACTGTGAACGGTTATGACTTAACTGAAAAAACAACCAACGTTGACCACGTCCGTGAAAATATCGGAATGGTGTTCCAACACTTCAACCTCTTCCCACACATGTCTGTTTTGGACAACATCACCTTTGCTCCTATTGAGCACAAGTTGATGACTAAGGAAGAAGCTGAGAAATTAGGAATGGAGTTGCTTGAAAAGGTTGGACTAGCAGATAAAGCTAATGCTAACCCAGATAGCCTATCCGGTGGTCAAAAACAACGTGTGGCTATCGCTCGTGGACTAGCAATGAATCCAGACATCATGCTCTTTGATGAACCAACTTCTGCCCTTGACCCTGAGATGGTTGGAGACGTACTAAACGTTATGAAAGAATTGGCTGAGCAAGGCATGACCATGATTATCGTAACCCATGAGATGGGATTTGCTCGTCAGGTTGCCAACCGCGTTATCTTTACTGCAGATGGTGAATTCCTTGAAGACGGAACACCTGATCAAATCTTTGATAACCCACAACACCCACGTCTGAAAGATTTCTTGGACAAGGTCTTAAACGTCTAAACTCAAACTGTAAGGATTTCCTTGCAGTTTTTTTCTATCTCGTATTGGATTTTTTGATTTTTAGGAAAATTATGTTAGAATTAAGTTTATGAAATGAGGTTTCCTCATACCTAGCAAGACTAGGAATAAAAATAGAAATTAGGTAGCTAGATGTCATCTAAGGTTATTGTTACAATTTTTGGTGCGAGTGGAGACCTGGCTAAACGCAAGCTCTACCCTTCCCTTTTTAGACTATATAAATCCGGCAATCTTTCCAAGCACTTTGCAGTTATTGGAACTGCCCGTCGTCCTTGGAGCAAGGAATATTTTGAATCTGTAGTAGTTGAATCTATCCTTGATTTGGCAGATAGTACCGAACAGGCTCAGGAGTTCGCTAGCCACTTTTACTATCAAAGCCATGATGTCAATGATACAGAACACTACATTGCTTTGCGTCAATTGCAGGCTGAATTAAATGACAAGTACCAAGCTGAACACAACAAGCTCTTCTTCTTGTCTATGGCTCCTCAATTCTTTGGAACCATTGCCAAACACCTCAAATCTGAAAACATTGTAGATGGTAAAGGTTTTGAGCGTTTAATCGTTGAGAAACCATTTGGAACAGACTACGCAACTGCAAGCAAGTTAAATGACGAACTCCTAGCAACATTTGACGAAGAACAAATTTTCCGTATTGACCATTATCTTGGTAAGGAAATGATCCAAAGCATCTTTGCAGTTCGCTTTGCAAACCTAATTTTTGAAAATGTTTGGAATAAGGACTTTATCGACAATGTTCAAATTACCTTTGCAGAGCGCTTGGGTGTAGAAGAACGCGGTGGCTACTATGACCAATCTGGTGCCCTCCGCGACATGGTACAAAACCATACACTCCAACTTCTTTCCCTACTCGCTATGGATAAGCCAGCCAGCTTCACAAAAGACGAGATTCGTGCTGAAAAGATTAAGGTATTTAAAAACCTCTATCATCCAACGGATGAAGAGCTTAAAGAACACTTTATCCGTGGTCAATACCGCTCTGGTAAGATTGATGGTATGAAATACATCTCTTATCGTAGCGAGCCAAATGTAAATCCAGAATCTACAACAGAAACCTTTGCTTCTGGTGCCTTCTTTGTAGACAGCGATCGCTTCCGTGGTGTTCCTTTCTTCTTCCGTACTGGTAAACGACTAACTGAAAAAGGAACTCATGTCAACATCGTCTTTAAACAAATGGACTCTATCTTTGGAGAACCACTTGCTCCAAACATTTTGACCATCTATATCCAACCAACAGAAGGTTGCTCTCTTAGCCTAAATGGGAAGCAAGTAGGAGAAGAATTCAACTTGGCTCCTAACTCACTTGACTATCGTACAGATGCGACCGCAACTGGTGCTTCTCCAGAACCATACGAGAAATTGATTTATGATGTCTTAAATAACAACTCAACTAACTTTAGCCATTGGGATGAAGTTGGTGCGTCATGGAAATTGATTGACCGTATCGAAGAGCTCTGGGCTGAAAATGGTGCCCCACTTCATGACTATAAAGCTGGAAGCATGGGACCTCAAGCCAGCTTTGACTTACTTGAAAAATTCGGTGCCAAATGGACTTGGCAACCAGATATTGCCTATCGTCAAGATGGTCGTTTAGAATAAAAAATTTCCTGCAAGTTTATGCCTTGCAGGATTTTTGATTCTGATTAGATTAAGCCTTCCAAGAGACCCTTCATAAAGTTTTCTGATTTAAACTCTCCAATATCATCGATTTTTTCACCAAAACCAATCAATTTTACAGGAATATTGAGTTCTTCACGGATGGCTAGAACAACACCGCCTCGAGCAGTTCCGTCAATCTTAGTCAAGACAATTCCTGTCAAAGGAGTGATTTTTGAAAATTCTTTGGCCTGTACAAGAGCGTTTTGACCTGTTGATGCATCAAGTGCCAAAAAGGTTTCATGCGGAGCTTCGGGCACCACACGTTTGATGATGCGACCAATCTTTTCCAACTCAGCCATGAGGTTGTCCTTATTTTGCAGACGACCAGCAGTATCAATCATAAGAATATCGATACTTTCAGCGACAGCACGTTCCATGCCATCAAAGACTACACTGGCTGGATCAGCTTTTTCAGGTCCAGTCACTACTGGAACATCTACTCGTCGGCCCCATTCAGCTAGCTGGGCTACTGCTCCTGCACGGAAGGTATCTGCCGCAACCAACATGACCTTCTTACCTGCTTGTTTGTAGCGGTGAGCTAGTTTCCCGATAGAAGTGGTCTTCCCAACACCATTGACCCCGACAAAGAGCATGACTGTCAAGCCATCTTGGAAGTGAATACTTTCATCGTAGTTGCCATCCTTTTCATACAGCTCAACCAATTTCTCAATGATGACACGTCGAAGGGCGTCAGGTTTCTTAGCGTTTTCAAGCTTGGCTTCGTAGCGTAACTCCTCTGTTAAGTTGGAAGCGACTTGGACACCAACGTCACTCATGATGAGCAGTTCTTCTAGTTCCTCGAAAAATTCTTCGTCAACAGAGCGGAAATTAGCAAAGAAGGCGTTCAAGCGGGCACCAAAGCCTGTACGAGTTTTCTTGAGACTGCGGTCATATTTTTCCTGAACAGTTTCTTCTGCTTGAGGAATTTCTGGTTCAAGAACTTCAGAACTATTTTCTTCTGCAGTTTCTTCAAGCTCAGGACTCTCTTCCTCTGGGACTTCTTCTTGTTGAACTTCTACAACTGGCTCTGAGTCCTGACTTTCTTCAACCGTGTCTTGGATTTCCTCTTCTTCAAACACAGCTTCTTCAGAACTTTCAATTTCTGCTTCTTCTTGAGGAATTTCCTCAGATTCTGTAAGAGAAGGTTCAATATCTTCCGATAAATCAAGATTTTCCAGAGCTTCTTTTACAACTTCTTCGATTTTAGGTTCTTCTTTTTTTCCGAATAGACGGTCAAATAATCCCATATCTTAGTTCTCCTTTAGCACATATTCTTCGATAGCCCAGGCGACAGCTTCCTCATCATTGGTCATTGGGGTCACCACATTTGCGACTGCCTTGACTTCAGGAACAGCGTTTTGCATGGCAACACCAAGCCCTGCCCATTCAATCATAGAAAGGTCATTGGCTTCATCACCACAGGCCATCACTTGACTTTGATCAATTCCCAGATGGCTGATTAGTTTTTCCAAACCGGTTGCTTTATGAACATTCTTTGGTGACCATTCTAGCAACATTTCACGTGATTTAAAGATTTCATATTGGTCAAACAATTCTGGAGAAATCTTCTGAATAGCTGCATCCAAGGGTTCTTGAGCAAAGGCAGTCACGCATTTATTATAGGTCATTTGACTAGACAGGTCTTCAAAGTCAACTGGTACAAAAGTTAAAGCTGGATTGAATTTGGCATAAAGACTTTCTTGGTCCGATTGGATTTGATAAACAGTTCCTTCTGAGATGGCGTCAAGAGGCAGTGATAATTTCTCTGTTTCTTCATACAAGCGTGCCACATCATCATATGAAAAGACTGTCTTATCTAGGATTTCACCTGTATTTTTCTGAACCAAACCACCATTAAAGGTAATGGTATACTCATCTTCGTGGCCTTCAGTCCTAGTTCATGGAGAAAGAAATCCATAGCTTTTAAGGGACGACCAGTTGTCAATACGACCTTAATACCACGATCACGCGCAGCTTTCAAGGTTGCCTTGGTACGATCCGTCAACCTTTTATCAGTAGTCAGCAAGGTCCCATCCAAGTCCAATGCAATCAATTTTATATCTGCCATTATAAACCCTCCATATAAGCTATAACCGACTGGTCCTTATGGTGACCAATCACAGTCTCTGCTAATTCTAAAATTTCTGGTCGTGCATTTTCAGGAGCTACAGGATGTCCCACAACCTGCATCATATGCAAGTCATTTAGATTGTCTCCAAAAGCCATAACCTGATCCATTGTGATACCAAGTTTTTTAGCCAATTCAACAATGGCCACTCCCTTATCGACATAGTCCAGCACGATATCAATGGATTCAAAGCCAGTTGTCATGGCCTTAACACCAGGAACGTTTTCGTTTACCCAAGCTTCCCCAGCTTCTAGCGTTTCTTCTGTGAAGTTGGTTGTAAATTTGAAAATATCATCTGTGATAGCTTCCAAACTCGCTACTTTTTGGATATTTTCATTATAATGCTGGCTCTCTTTCAAATAGGTCTCATCAACCGTATCCAAAACATAAGAGCCTTTTTTCCCTGTTAAAAGCAATTTATTGATATCTACATAAGGTGACGTTTTCAACTTTTCAAAAGTTGCCAGATAAAACTCACGAGACATGGTCGCTTCATACAAATCCTGACCTTGATATTCGACCAAACTGCCATTTTCCGCGATGAAAATAATGTCATCACGAACATCAGCAAATAATTTTTCTAGAGACAGAAATCCCCGCCCCGAAGCCACCGCAAAATAAATCCCTTTTTCCTTGTAGGAAGCCAAAAGTGACTTGAGGCGATCCATATCAAAGCACCCATTCCCATCTAGGAAGGTTCCGTCCATATCCGTTGCTACTAGTTTAATTGTCATCCTTCAATACTTTCTAAATCTTTTAACTTAACTGAAACAATCTTTGAGACCCCCGATTCTTGCATGGTCACTCCATAGATAGAATCGGCCGCTGCCATGGTTCCCTTACGGTGAGTTACGACGATAAACTGGCTATCCTTGTCAAAGCGATTAAGGTAATCTCCAAAACGTTTGACATTGGCTTCGTCCAGCGCCGCCTCTACCTCATCTAATATAACAAACGGGATAGTCTTAACTCTAATGATAGAAAAAAGCAAGGCTAGAGCTGATAAGGCTTTCTCTCCACCACTCATAAGGTTGAGAGATTGAATTTTCTTACCTGGTGGTTGGACAGAAATCTCAACCCCAGCTGTCAGCAGGTCTCCCTCAGTCAAAATCAGGTCAGCCTGACCTCCGCCAAACATCTGCTTGAAGGTCACTTTAAAGGACTCACGAATAGCCTCAAAGGTTGATTTAAAGCGTTCCTTGACCTCATCATTCATCTCTGTGATGGTTTCTAGGAGCAGGTTTTTCGCTGACAAAATATCATCTCGCTGGCTATTTAGGAAATCCAAGCGGCTGTGAACTTCTTCGTACTGTTCAATAGCTTCCAAATTGACAGGACCAGTGAGCGAATAGCCTTCTCCAAATCCTTAACCTCTTGCTCTGCCAGATTGAGATTTTCCAATTCATGCGCCTTTTCTAGAGCTTCAGTATAGCTAATCTGGTACTGGTCTGTTAATTGACTTTGTAGGTGGCGCAAGCGCTCACTGACCTTTTCTTTCTTAGCCTCAGCACGTGTTTGCTTGCGAATCCACTCTTCATTCTGCTGGCGGGCCTGTTCCAAATGACTGGCAATATCATCCAGCTGACCTTCTATATCATCCAATTCAAACTGCTTGCGAATCAAACCCTGTTGGAGATTTGTTTTCTGAGTTTTGGCTTCATCAGCCTGCTGACTGAGCAAATCCGTATCAACTTTCTCAAGATTATCAACCTTTTCTTGAAGAAGGCGCTGGATTTCCTCTTGTTCGATATCTAAATTATCCAATTCCTTGCCTAAACGCTCAATATCAGCCACTTCATAACGTTTTTGTCCTTGCAGTTCTGTCTTAAGCAGGCGTGCTTGCGCTACCTTTTCCTGCAAGTTTTGATAGCGTTCTTGGATGGCGTTTTTGTTAGACTTAATCTCTTCAATCTCAGCTTCCAGATTTTGCTTGTCACTGGCGATAGTAGTAAGGCGCTCTTGGCATTTTTCCTTATCCGCTTGCCAATCGCCCTCAGAAAGACGATTTAATTCCCCTTCTTGGAGTTTCCAAAGAGTTTCCAGTTCTTCAACTTGCTGACTGGTCTGCTGATATGCGAGGGACAAGCCCTGCTCCTGGATACGAGCTTGCTCTCCCTGAGATTTGATGGCTTCTAATCTTTCTGTCAATGAAACCATCTCATCTTGCAAGGTCTTCAAACTCGCTTCATCTGTACGCAAGCTTGCTTCTTCTTCAGCAATTTCTTTTTGTAATTGCTCCAGTTCAGGCTTGATGAAAATACTGTTATTCTGACGATTGGCTCCACCTGCATAGGAACCACCTGTACGCAGCTCTGTCCCATCCAGTGTCACCATGCGAACCTGATAACGAACCTGGCGAGCTGCTGCACGCGCATGCTCTACAGTATCAAAAATAGCCGTCGTAGCTAGCAAGTTCTTGAAAATAGCTTCCAGTCTCTTATCAAAGGTCACCAACTCATCTGCCATGCCCAGAAATCCCGAACTTGCAGCGATGGAATCTTGATTCTGACTTGAAATCGTACGAGCCTTGATAGTCGTCAACGGAAGGAAGGTTGCACGACCTGCTCTGTTGCGCTTTAGGAAATCAATCGCCTTGGTTGCCGCATGTTCATCTTCCACAATGATATGCTGACTGCTGGCTCCAAGTGCAATCTCTAGAGCAGTTTGATAATGCACATCAAAGGTCAGGTGCTCACTGACTGCCCCAATTATTCCACCAAGACGGTCTTTTTCTTGGAGGACACTCTTGACACCTGCATAAAAGTTACTATGATTTCTCAGGATATTTTCCAAACTTTGAGCTCTAGCCTGCTTGTTTTTGAGACTATCCAGACGGTCAAAGAGTTGACTTTGTTGAGTTTGATAGGAAGTTTTCTGCTCCTCTTGTTCCTTGGCACAGACTTGATAGTTAGCCAATAATTTCTGAACCTGCTCCTTGGCAGTTTCAAGCTCTTCTTTTTGCTGACTAGCCTTCTCTTTAGCTGTAGCCAGTTGTTCTTTCAGCTTTTCTAGTTGATCTGCTTGTTTTTGAGAAAGCTGACGGCTATTTTCCAACTCGTTTTCGATACGGGTCAACTGGTTTGAGACATCCGCTTCTTCTTGTAAAAGAGCTACAAAGCGTTCACGCAAGAGCTCAATCATCTGATCGGGATCATCTGAAAAAGCTAGTAATTCAGCCTCTAAACGATTGAGTTTTTGATTATTTTGGACTAGATTTTCCTCTAATTGTGCCAAGTTAGCTTCTTTTTCAGCCTTTTCCTGACTTAGAGCATTTCTCTTATCCTCCAAAGCAGCCAAACGGGCTTGTGCCTCCTGTTGATTCAGGGCTACTTGCTCAGATTCCAGTTTCGATAAGGCTAATTTTCTCTCTAAATCACTAATCAGACTGGTCAAGTCCATCAAACTGCCTTGGTCTTTGGCCATTTCAGTCTGTAAATCTTGGCGTTGCTTCTTGAGATTCTGATTTTCTTCCTCTAATTTTTCACGCTTTTGGTAATAACTAGTCAAGAGTTCCTGAACCTGAGCCAACTCTTCTTCTGTAGACTCTAGTTCAGACTTATTTTCCTTGATTTGAGCAACCAGAACGTCTAAATAAATAGCCTTGCGT
This sequence comes from Streptococcus mitis 17/34, assembly GCA_000430305.1. GTDB lineage: Bacteria > Bacillota > Bacilli > Lactobacillales > Streptococcaceae > Streptococcus > Streptococcus mitis_AW. The sequence goes on along the minus strand of ASZZ01000012.1, from coordinate 25,733 downwards.
TGACCTTCCAAGTCTAAAAACTTACGGGCATTCTCAGCTTGCTTCTCAAGAGGTTTGATTTGATTGTCCAACTCGTAAATAATATCCTCTAAGCGGTCTAGATTATCCTGAGTTTGTTGCAGTTTACTCTCAGTTTCTTTTCTGCGAGTCTTGTATTTCAAAACTCCTGCAGCTTCTTCAAAAATAGCTCGGCGTTCTTCAGGCTTGGAATTAAAAATCTCCTCAACCTTCCCTTGGGAAATAATGGAGAAGGAATCTCGTCCCAATCCAGTATCCAAGAAAAGGTCATGAATATCACGCAGACGGACTTTCTTGCCGTCAATCTTGTATTCGCTATCTCCACTGCGATAGATATGACGTTCGACCCTGATTTCTTGACCAGCATCCTTGATAAATCCGTCATGATTATCCAAAGTCACAACTACAGAAGCATAATTGAGCGGTTTGCGACTCTCTGTTCCGGCAAAGATGACATCTGGCATCTTGCCCCCACGGAGGCTCTTAACACTTGACTCCCCCAAGGCCCAACGCAGACTTTCTGTAATATTGGACTTTCCAGATCCATTGGGTCCAACGACTGCCGTCACACCTTGGTCAAAGACGACCTTGGTCTTGTCAGCAAAAGACTTGAATCCCTGAATTTCGATTTCCTTTAAATACATGAATCCAGCCCTTTCTCAACGGCATTTTTGGCAGCTTCCTGCTCTGCTAATTTCTTAGAACGGCCTTGACCTTGACCAATACTCTTACCTTCGACAAGAACTTCTACATCAAAGACCTTATCATGGGCAGGACCCGTTTCAGAAATCACCTGATAACGAATAGCCACATCCCCATTGACCTGAAGTAACTCTTGGAGATGAGTTTTGTAGTCTGTAATCATCTCAAACTCGCCTGCTTCAACCTTAGGAATCATGACTTGATAGATAAATTCCTTGACCTTGGCCACATCCTTGTCCAAAAGGAGGGCACCGAGAAAGGCTTCAAAGGCATCACCAAGAATGGTATCACGATTACGACCACCAGATTTTTCTTCCCCTTTACCAAGTTTGATAAACTGGTCAAACTGGCAATCACGCGCAAAGCCAGCCAAACTTTCCTCACGGACAATCATAGCACGGAGTTTGGACAAATCGCCTTCAGGCTTTTTAGGATATTTTTTATACAGATATTCTGAAATCAATAACTGTAGAACAGCGTCTCCTAAAAATTCCAAGCGTTCATTGTGTGAAATTTTTAAGAGGCGGTGCTCATTGGCATAACTCGTATGAGTAAAGGCAGTTTCCAGTAACTTTTTGTCTGCAAATTCGATTGCAAAATGGTTCTTTAGTACAGTTTGTAATTCTTTCATACCAACCTCTTTCTAACTGATAACAGTCCTTTTTATTATATCAAAAAAAGCCCCCTGAGTCACTTTAAAACGGGACTGGAGGAGATTTGGGCATTCTATAGAATATGATTTTCAGTTTTAAAGGCCAATTTAGAGCTGTGTAAAGAAAAAAGCCCTATTAAAGGCTTTTTAGGATGTTTACATCCACCCTGAGGGAATCGAACCCCCATCTCAAGAACCGGAATCTTACGTGATATCCATTACACTAAGGGTGGAAACTTGTTTTATTATAACAGAAATTTGCTCTAATAACAAGTTTTTTTCTGGTCAGATAGCCCGTCTTAGTGAGAAGCATCCCCATTCCAGATAGAGTTTTTCACGATCACATAATCAACGTGTTTAAGATCAGCAACCTGACGTCCACCTGCATAAGAAATAGCACTTTGAAGGTCTTGTTCCATCTCAGTAAGAGTGTCTTGAAGATGACCTTTGGCAGGAAGCAAGATGCGTTTACCTTCCACATTTTTATAAGCACCTTTTTGATATTGTGAAGCTGAACCGTAGTATTCTTTGAACTGTTCACCATCGACTTCAATCGTTTTCCCTGGACTTTCGATATGTCCTGCAAAGAGGGAACCAATCATGACCATGCTGGCACCGAAACGAATAGACTTGGCAATATCACCATGAGTACGAATCCCTCCATCAGCGATAATCGGTTTACGCGCAGCCTTAGCACACCAGCGTAGGGCAGCCAACTGCCAACCACCTGTACCAAAACCAGTCTTGACCTTGGTGATACAAACCTTACCAGGACCGATTCCAACCTTAGTCGCATCCGCACCCGCATTTTCCAACTCGCGAACTGCTTCTGGTGTTCCCACATTTCCAGCAATAACAAAAGTATCTGGCAATTCTTTCTTGATGTGCTGAATCATAGAAATCACGCTGTCTGCATGACCATGAGCAATGTCAATCGTGATGTATTCCGGAGCATCAGCCTTGAGCTGGCTAACAAAATCATACTCATAGTCTTTAACACCGACAGAGATAGAAGCAATGAGCCCTTGATCATGCATGCGCTTGATAAAAGGAATGCGTCCCGCTTCATCAAAACGATGCATAATGTAGAAGTAACCCCCTTTAGCTAGTTGCTCTGCTACATTTTCATCCAAAATTGTCTGCATATTAGCTGGCACAACAGGTAGTTTAAAGGTGTGATTTCCTAGAGTGACGCTTGTGTCCGCTTCTGCACGGCTTTTAATGACACATTTATTTGGAATCAATTGAATATCTTCGTAATCAAAAATTGGAAATTCATTTAACATATCGATGTCTCGTTTCTTTTGTAATGACCTACCTATGCTCTCGCATCACTACGCCTTTTCCGACGTTTCCTTAATTCATTATAAACTAAAGTACAGTTTTTGTCAAATAATTTCATAAATTAAAATATATTGTTCGGTTTTTATTGTATAAATAATAAAAGAAAGAGGAGAGATTATTTTCTCCCCACTTCTTTAGTAATATTACTTTTAAAACTTTCTTCGGAGTTTTCCATCATTTCACAAAATTCACTATAATATGAAGACTTCTGAGGAATTTGGATAGACCATTTCTTCAACAAAGCTCCATAACCTGCTAGCCTTCCTATCTCATTATCAACAATCTTGTCCTTGCTCGGAAAAACAAGACCAGCCTTCTCAGCTTTTAAAATATAAGAATAGGAAATCAGCTGGAATAAGTCTTCACGGTTGATTCCTTTTTTAGTCAATTCTAGTTTTTTATACTTAGCATCTAATACTATTTTAAGCTCTTCTTGATAAAAATCTGGAAATACTTTTCTTTCTCGACTAGAAAATACTGAAATACCACCTAGTTTTTCTTTATTTCGTGGATGGATGAAATCTTTTGGCAATAAGGTATGGACATACTCTTCCCAAAGCCAGGCAACATCAAAAAGAATACCATGGATTTTTTGATCTTGATACCCTAAACCGTGCTTTTCTTGGTTTAGAATCATCAGACAAAGTTCTTGTAACTTTCTGTACTCGTGAAAATATGCATGACGTATAGGTTTAGATTGATTTCCCCGAATAATCTTAGCACGATCAGCTAGTTTATAAGAAGGAGTTACCCGCACGATTTCTGCTACATTTTCACGACTAGTCAAGAGATTATCAAGAACCCCTTGCCCAATGCTTTTCTTATTCTTAATGTATTCAATAGTGTGACGGATTAGCTGCATGAGAGGATTATCATAGGTGAACTCTCTCGTTGTATAGGCAATATTTCCCGTGAAAGGAAGGTTTTTCTTAAGATGGTTTCTTACATCAATCACTCCCTTAACATGACTGTCGTTATGAGAAAATCGATGATATTCCTTATAAAGACCTTTTCGAATAGCAGCTTGTAGATACTTGGGGAAGAGATAAACCAAGAGTTGATAGAGCTTATCTTCAGGAGATAGACCGACATCTAAACTAGTCAGATTGATATTGAGAACCTTTTGTAAGAGATAATGCAAAAAATGGTCATTACTCTCATCAGAAAAGCGAGAAGAAATCGTTAATCTCTCCTGATCACAACCCAGAAAACCAATCACATTACCTGTCTTAATTTCCTGATTAACTGTTTCCAAAATCTTTTGGTCCTTATCCAAATCAGGAGTATGAGTCAAATCATTTGGAAAAATAAAGATATTGTCCTCTTTAGAAAGGTTATCCAGTGTTCTATCAAGAAGTGCTTGACTTAGTTTGGGATATTCTGCGACAAAGTCTTCCTTAGCAATTTTATGCTGATTATCAGTTATCCGCATCATCGTTTTCATCGCCTTCATTGTCATCAGCTACTGTCTGATCTTTTTGCTCATTCTTTGTCAGATCGAATGCTTTTTTCAATGTTTCTAGAGTTTCAGCTTCATCATAAGAACCACGTACATAATCTTCCAAAAGTGGTTTGAGATAATCAGACCAAAGTATTTCATAATCATATTTCAATTTTTTTAAATTACAGAAATAACTTGGTCCGATATGATAATGACTGTTTAATTCCTGAACGTTTTCAATAGCAGCATTCAAGTTACTTAGTCGAATTTTAGCTTCTTTTGCATCTTCACCTAGTTCTTTATCTAGAATATAAAGTTGACTTTCAGCCGTAACTTCAACAAAGCGGAAACGACGACGCATAGCAAAATCGAAAGTATCAACAGATCTGTCTATATCATTCATTGTTCCGATAATATAGACATTGTCAGGGATATAAAATTTCTCATCAATTTCATGTAAATTAGCATATTGGGTAGAAACACTTCCCTTTTCACCACGATATCCAGGATCTATCGAGAAAAAGAGTTCCCCAAAAATCTTAGAAATCTCCCCACGGTTGATTTCATCAATGATGAAAACGAAGTTTTTCAATTCATTATCTATTTCTATTATTTCATCCTGAATATTTTCATTTTTTATCATTTTGTAAAGTGTCAAATAGTATGAAAATTCTTGAGTTGCATTATTTTTATTAAAAAACTGAGTTATATCTTTAACATGTTCAAATTGAGATTCTGAAGTTAACATTGCTTCGATATCTTTAATTTTCAATTTTGCATTTTTTGATACCTCATTTTCAGGAATAGATATATAAATGTAATTTTCATCAATTTCTGTAATGATAAAGGACGATTGACGTTTTGTATATAACTTGTCAGACGGAAACTCCATATTAGCAAAATATTTTGAAATCTTTGCTATTGATTTTTTTTCCTTTTCTAAATCATCCTTGTTTTTATGTGAATAAAGCCAATTTTTATTTGCTCTCTGACAAAACTTCTTAAAAATACCATCTTGTAATTTAAACTCGATAGCTCCATCCCCATTTGATACTGGGCGCAAACCCTCGACAAAATCCGTGTAGTCATACGAAGGATGAAACTGAACAAAGCCGATTTGATCTTCGTTGCCATCCGTTAATTCTTTAGCAATTTCTTTAGCAAGATAAATTTTTCCCGTCCCCGGTGCACCACGGAGGATGAGGTTTTTGGATTTTCTTAATTTATCTAAATAATCGTTAATATTTTTATTCATAACAACCTTCTCTATATTTTTTCTGTATGTACCATTTAGAATAGATTTATACAAATTGATACGTTCTGAATTTCTATCCCAGTTGATGGTTTGTCTTGCACCTTTTTTACCTTGGTATTCCCATCCACCATCTACTTTCAACCAATTAACACCAATACAATGTTTAAACTCTGTTTTTGTTTCATCAAAGTAATATGTTTTCACACATTGTCCAATACCCAAAATTTTGTTAAATCCTGAGGTAGCTATTATATAATCATTTATTTTTATGTCATGTGCAAACTTCCAAATAAATAAATTTCTCTGCTTTCCTTGCTTCAATTCTTCAGGATTATTGTAATCTAAAATATTAGATAAATTAGAATCAAAATCTATACAAGCTATATTTTCTTCTTTAAATAAAGACCAAACTTTTCCACCTCCTCCTGCAACTATCATCCAATAATTTAATTTTTCTTCCATTTTGTAGCTCCATTTTCATATTATAGGCTAGTTAGTATTTAATATTTCAAAGCCCTATTTCACATATAGAATATCACATCTATATAAAAAAGAAAAGAAATTCTAAAGAAAAGTCCAGTGTAGAGAGCTTTATTCCCCCTTAACACTAGACTTCTTTTAAATATTAATAATACTCGCCCTGACGATAGTCCCATGAGTTAAAGGTGTCTGACAGATGCATCATAATCTTATCAATGTCAAGCCCTTTGCGAATCACAACTGGAGCTGGTGAAGTTGAACGTGCTCCTCCTTGTTCCGGGATGAGTTTGCCGTCTTTATCGACCATAGAGACCATCACACCTTGCTCATAGCGTGTTTCAATCGTTTTGTCAGGCTGGATAGATGCCACATAATCGTCTGCTTCAATGACAAGATCCACTGCTCCTTCGATACGTTCTCCGATTCCTTCTACCTTACCACGGTTTCCTTTTCCAGATGGGTTTGCAGATGAAGCGTAGACCATTTTACCTTCTTCCCAAAGTTTGACAGCTAATTGTTCACCAGCTTTACCAAACTTGATAACAAAACAGCTAGTTCCACGCACATCAGTCATCAGTTCTTCACGGCCATCACCGTATGCTTTGAGTTTTTCAAAGGCTTCTGTTTTCCAAGGAAGAATACAACCGAGAAGAATATCTTCATCCCAATGTTTTTGGTAGAAGGCTTCAATTTCTGGATTAAGTTGTGCTAAAGAACGAAGCTCCTCCATGCTACCACAAAGTACAACACCTGGTTTGTTACGGTTACGCTCTTTGGCTTCAAACTTGCGTTCAAGTCCTGCCTTGTCACTAGTCATGATGATGTAGCCAACTTTTGTAGGACAAACGATACATCCGCCCTCACCTTTTAAAATATCATAGCCTTCTTGTGAAAGTGTTCCGTTCCATTGAATGTGTTTCGTCATAGTTCTATATTTCCTTTTCTATTTTTTCTAATCCTGCCAGTAGGCTGGTCGTTGTTTTTCATAGGCAGCAATCAAGTCTTCATACTGCAAGGTAATACCGATATCATCCAAACCATTTAAGAGCTTGTGTTTCCATTCGCTATCAATTTCGAAAGTGAATTCTCCAACTGGTGAGATGATTTTCTGTTGTTCTAAGTCCACAGTTACCTGATCAGTTGGTTTCAAGTGGGCTAGTTTCTCTCTAACCTCCCTAGGCTGAACAATGGGTAACATACCATTATTGAGTTCATTATTGTAATGAATATCGCCAAAAGATCCTGCAATCACGACCTTAAATCCATAGTCAGCTAGTGCCCAAGCTGCATGTTCCCTCGAAGACCCTGCCCCAAAGTTATCCCCTGAAATGAGGATAGTTGCTTTACGATATTCAGGTCGGTTAAAGACAAAGTCAGGATCCTCAGTGTAGTTATCGTCCAGATAACGCCAAGCATACATGAGGTACTTACCAAAGCCTTTCTTATCAATTAACTTGAGAAACTGCTTGGGTAGGATTTGGTCGGTGTCGATGTTATCATTCATGAGAGGAACGGTCGTTCCTGTATAAACTGTAAATTTCTCCATATCCTCTCCTTACTGGGCTTCTGGCATTTGCCGAACATCTACGAAACGCCCTGCAATAGCTGCCGCAGCTGCCATGGCTGGACTGCAGAGATGGGTCTTAGCACCAAATCCCTGCCTGTCTTCAAAGTTTCGATTGCTGGTTGAGGCGCAGTGGACGCCATCAGGTACCTTATCCGGATTCATCCCTAGGCACATAGAGCAACCTGGGTCTCGCCACTCAAAGCCAGCGTCTAAGAAAACCTTATCCAAGCCCAACTTCTCAGCAGCTCGTTTGACAGGACGAGATCCTGGAACTACGATAGCCGTTAAGTTAGGAGCAATTTTCTTCCCTTTGACAAATCGCGCAGCCAGTTGCAAATCGCTGAGACGAGCATTGGTACAAGAGCCGATAAAGATATAGCCCAGTTTAATATCTGCTGGCTTTTGACCAGGCTCCAAGTCCATGTAATTGTAGGCTCTCTCATCATTCATATCCTTAATTTCTGGGAATCTACTGTCAAAGTCAACCCCCATAGCGGGATTGGTTCCCCAGGTTACCATAGGAGCTAAGTCTGAGACATCCATCTGGATAACCTTATCGTAAACGGCATCATCATCACTGACAATTGTTTTCCAATCCGCCACGGCCTCTTCGAAAGCTTCTGGAACACACTCGCGTCCCTTGAGATAGTCATAGGTGGTTTGATCCGGATTCATGATTCCCATCTTGGATCCAAACTCGATGGACATATTGCAGATGGTCATTCGCTCTTCCATGCTTAGTGCATCAATAGCCTGCCCACGATATTCCACCACATAGCCAACACCACAGGCAACGCCGTACTTGGCAATCAAGGCGAGAATAAAATCTTTAGAATAAACTCCCTTTTGAGGAACTCCTGTGAATTCCACCAGCATTTTCTTGGGTTTGACCTGCCAGAGGGTCTGTGTCGCAAAGACATGCTCAACTTCACTGGTCCCAATTCCAAAGGCGATTGCTCCGAATGCTCCGTGGGTTGCCGTATGGCTATCCCCACAGACGATGAATTTCCCTGGTTGGGTTCGTCCTGTTTCTGGACCAACCATGTGAACGATCCCCTGCTTTTCAGAACCATGGGCCGCATGTTCAATCCCAAATTCCTCAACATTTTCAGCTAACTTATCAATTTGAGCCTTAGAAATCACATCTCGAATATCGTAGATATTGACCGTCGGGACATTGTGGTCAAAGGTTCCAAATGTCAAGTCTGGTCGTCTCAATCTACGACCTGCATCTCGCAAACCTTGAAAAGCCTGAGGACTGGTCACTTCATGAATATAGTGCTGGTCCACATACATGAGTTGGGGCTGCCCCTCTTCTCCTGTGATGACATGACGGTCCCATAATTTATCAAAAATCGATTTCCTGCCATCCATTACCTCCAAATAAAATATAAGGCTACTAGTGTAGACACCATTCCGAGAAACCAAACTGTCTTAAAGTACCATTTTCTAGTCTTGTGATGAAAAATGATTCCTGCTAACCAGGCACCAAAGCCACCACAAGTAAAGGCTAAAATGAGTAAGATTTTCTCTGGGATGCGCCAAGCTCTTCTCCTTGCCTTGGATTTGTCAATGCCATAAATCACGAAAACCATGACATTCCAAATCAAAAGGACTAGAGTAATTTTTTCGTCTAACTTCATAACCTTGCAATGATAGCTTCCGTCATTTCCTTGGTAGAAGCCTGTCCACCAATATCTCTTGTTAAAACACCAGCTGCCAAACTTGCCTCAACAGCACGCTCTATACGCTCTGCATCCTCATAACGACCAAAGCTATCTCTCAACATCATGGCAACTGATAAAATCATGGAAATAGGATTGGCAATTCCTTGACCTGCAATATCAGGAGCTGAACCATGAATGGGCTCATAGAGACTTGGACCCTTTTCAGAATGACTGGCTGATGGCATAACTCCAAGTGTGCCTGATAAAACGCTTGATTCATCAGATAGAATATCTCCGAAAAGATTCTCTGTCACGATGACATCGAACTTGGCAGGATTGGTAATCATAAGCATGGCAGCTGAGTCGACTAGCTGGTGCTCCAAGGTTACATCTGGGAAATCCTGCGCGACTTCCTCAGCTACTTTCCGCCAGAGTTTTGAGGTCGCTAGAACATTTTGCTTATCGATACTAGTCACGATTTTTCTGCGATTTCTTGCAATTTCAAAGGCCTTACGAATAATCCGCTCTACTTCCTCATAGCTATAGTCGTTGATATCACGCGCTTTTCGATCTTCAAGAATATGATCTCCAAAGTAAATCCCTCCTGTCAACTCACGCACAACTACAAAGTCTACACCAGCAATTCGTTCTGGTTTGAGAGGTGACAAATGCTTGAGACTATCAAAGATTTTGACTGGGCGAATATTGGCATAGAGATTGAGTTCCTTACGGAGAGCTAGCAGACCTTGTTCAGGGCGAACCGCTGCTCCATCATACTGAGGACTACCGATAGCCGCTAGAAGAATGGCATCTGCTTCTCTACATGCCTTGAGGGTTTCATCAGGTAAGGGATGCCCTGCAGCATCGATACCTGCACCTCCGAAAGGTCGTCTATCAATCTCATAGTCAAAACCTGTTTTTTCAGCTAGAGCCTCCAGAACTTCTAAACCAGCTTCCATGATTTCTGGGCCAATTCCGTCCCCTGCTAGAGCTACTATTTTCTTTGTCATAGCATTCTCCTCTACACACTAGGCATATCGCGGTAAGAAACGTTGCGTCCCATCTCACCAGCATTCTCTTTTTGAACAAAGGTATTAGCATTGATGTAGGCAATAGCCGAAGCCTTCAGCACATCGAAATCAAGACCAGCTGCGTTAAAGATGGTTTCTGTATCTCTGTTTTCAACAGTTACCAAGACCCGAGCCTGGGCATCAATTCCATCTGTCACCGCATCAATGGTATAGGACACCAAGCGGACGGATTGGTTAAAGAACTTATCGATAGCGTTAAAGATTGCTTCAACGGAACCTTGCCCTGTCGCATTAAATTCGACTTGCTCACCATCCATATTAGCCAGGCTAACAAGCGCTTCAATATCATTGTCTGCATGAGTTTGAAGTTGCAAATCATCAAAGTGGAAGCCTTCTGGGTTTTCAACCATGGTTCCAGCGACCAACGCTCGAATATCTGCATCTGTGATTTCTTGTTTCTTATCGGCCAGTGCTTGAACTTAGCAAAGAGTGGCTTGATATCCTCTTCTGTAAAATCTAGGGCCAGTTCTCTTAGTTTCTCAACAAAGGCATGGCGACCAGACAATTTACCAAGCGGAAGGCTATTACTCTTAACACCAACCAATTCAGGTGTGATGATCTCATAAGTGAGAGGATTTTTAAGGACTCCATCTTGGTGAATACCAGATTCGTGAGAGAAGGCATTGCCACCAACGACGGCCTTGTTTTTAGGAACCGGAATACCTGAGAAGCGAGAAACCATTTCAGAAGTATTGATGGTTTCATTTAAAACAATACTGGTCTCTGCTTGGTAGTAATCTTGTCGAATATTGAGGGCCACTGCAATTTCTTCCAAAGCAGCATTTCCTGCTCGCTCCCCAATACCGTTGATAGTTCCTTCGACACGTCCTGCTCCGTTCTTGACAGCAGCAAGGCTATTGGCAACTGCCATTCCAAGGTCATCGTGGCAGTGAGGTGAATAGATAATCTGACGGTCAGTTTTAACATTGTCAATCAGATACTTGAATATATTCCCATATTCCTCTGGTGTGGTAAAACCAACCGTGTCAGGAATATTGATATAGGTTGCACCTGCGTCTACCGCTGTTTGAACGACTTGCAAGAGGAAATCCAACTCTGTTCGGGTCGCATCTTCAGGAGAGAATTCAACGATTTCAAACTTAGAACGTGCATAAGAAATATGCTCCTTAATAGCTTCCAATATTTCCTCTTTGCTTTTATTCAACTTAAATTCACGATGGATAGGACTAGTAGCGATAAAAACATGGATTTGTGGATACTTGGCATCCTTAAGTGCCTCGTAACAAGCATCAATATCAGACTTGACAGAGCGTGCTAGACCAGTTACCGCCGTTTTCTTCAAGACTTTAGCAATCTCCTGAACTGCCTTAAATGAGTCTGGGCTTGCAGCCGGAAAACCAGCTTCGATGGCTGAAATGCCCCACTTCTCCAACTGCCTTGCAATGGCAATTTTTTCCTTGATTGAAAAGTTAACGCCAGGTGTCTGCTCTCCATCTCGAAGGCTGGTATCTAGAAATTCAACTGTTCGCATAAGATTTCCCCTTTTCCAAATATGGTTTTAAAAAAACATCTCGCTCAGAAACCCAAGCGAGATGTTGATTTACTCCCGCTTGGTAAGCCAAACAGGACTAATGCTTTTGCACTAGCCCGAGTACCTCAACAACAAAGCAAATTGATTAAACTTAGCTGTTTTCATGTTTGACTTTCTCCTTCGTTTGATATCTTATTTAGTATTTTAGCATAGGCACAAGCACTTGTCAAGAAAAAATCCAATATTTTCTGAAAATTTCTTCAATAAAGAATATTTAGCTAATTGAAAACTCTTGAAAGACCTTGAAATGTTTCATTTTTTTAGAGGTTAAGTTCCAACTTTTTTCCATCAATTCCAGTACTTCTTCATCTGATAAAGTATCATCAAGCGCCACACTAATCCAGTAACGTTTGTTCATATGAAAGGCTGGATAAATTCCCTTTTTTGAAAGTAAGTCAGCTACTTGGTCATGCTTGAGATTGACTGCTTCCACCTGTCCTTCTCTGCCCTTTTCCAGCTTATCCCAAAAGATTTTCATCAAGACGGCATACCATTTTTTATTACCTTCATGCCTTAACACTGCCGTATCAGGTGATTTCTCCCACAAATACTCCAACTGATTTCCATACTTTTCCTGAATCTGAACCATGATACGCTTAGTCTGAGGAAATATAAAATCCTGCACATCAAAACAAGCCTTCCGTATCTGGTACAGAATCTCCAAACAAGCCTCACGGACACTTGCAACAAAATTTCCTCTCATACTTTTCATATGGACTTGAGGATAGAGATCACCCGTTTCCTGGTCAAAGACCTGAAAACTCACATTATCAGCAGTGATAGAGACTGTCATGAAAAAGTCACCCTGCAAAATCTGGCAACTATAAGTCCAGACTTCCCCATTTTCTACAAAACCATAGGCACGAGCCTTTTCTTGATTAAACTGATAAGATTTAAAAATTTCAAACATAAGCGAAAACTGCTACCCAAAGCTAGCAGTTCCTTTCTATTTTTTAAAAGACAACCTTGGTTCCATGCAATTGTGTCACGCCTAGCTGGTCAATAAAGGTCTGACGGTTGTCAAGGTCAATCCCCCCACCTGGTAGAATTTCAATCTTACCTTTAGCATGTTCTAAAATTATGTGATAGTGAGCAAAACGTTTGTCTAGTGAATCGCCAGACACACCAGCACGAGTTAAGATACGGGTGACACCAGCTTGGCTGAGCCAGTCAATTGCCTCCAACTGGTCTTCATCGCTCAATTCATCAAAGGCCATGTGAAAGACAATTTCCATCCCTTTTGATGCAGCAATCAATTTTTCAAGATTGGCCTTGTCCAACTTCTTATCAGCTGTTAAAGCACCAAAGACAACGCCTTGGCTTCCTGCCTGAGCAGTTAGACGAATATCCTCGAGCATAATAGCAATCTCGAGGTCATTGTAGACAAAATCACCACCACGTGGTCGAATCATAGTCATAATGGTCGTATCATAGTTAGCTGCCAGTTCAACCGCCGCCTTGGTCACTCCATAGCTGGGTGTTGTCCCACCAACTACTAGATTATCACAGAGTTCGATTCGGCGAGCTCCAGCCTGCATCGCTTTTTCAAGCAAGGTCACATTTTCAGCACAAAATTCGTAAATCATTTGATTCTCCTTGAAAATTACTTTAAATTTATTATATCATATTGTTGTAAATATGTTTTCAATTTTATCAAGGGAAATAGTTACAAATTTTACTTATTCTTTGTCTGGAATGACCTTAAAGAGATAATAGGTGATAAAGATGGTCAAACCTCCCAGACCGATTTTGACCGGCAAAAGAGGCGCAAAGTAAATGGAAATTCCCATCAAGATGTAGATAGATACGATGATTTTTTTCTTACGTTCACGCGCAATGGACTTGCTCTCACGAAAATCAGCTACATATGCTTGATAGAGCTTGGTATGGTAAAGCCAATCTTCGAAGCGCTTGGAACTTCTGGAGAAACAAGCAATAGACAACAAAAGGAAAGGCGTTGTCGGCAACAAAGGTAAAACAACCCCAACAATAGCCAAGGCAAGTGATAAAAAACCAATAATAAGATAAATAATACGCATAACTTCTCCCAGTTAAAATAATCTTCTTCTAGTTTCGCATACAATGATGAATTTTGTCAAGTTCTAATCAAAAAGAGCCTGAAATTCACTTTCAGGACTCTCCTCTTATTTAATCTTTTCTTCTTCGTAGTCGCCATTGCTACAAACAACCTGCTTGCCACCACCACGAACTTTTTTCTCCATAAGGAAATTACCACATTTTGGACAGTCACGACCAACAGGCTTGTCCCAAGAGGTAAATTCACATTCTGGATAGCGATTGCAACCATAGAAGAGGCGGTTACGTTTTGTTTTACGCTCAATGATTTGTCCCTGATGACAACTTGGACACTCAACACCAATCTCTTTCACGATTGCTTGGGTATGACGGCAATCTGGGAAATTGCTACAAGCGTAGAACTTACCAAAACGACCAAGTTTAATGACCATTGGACTACCACACACTTCACAGTCAAATCCAGCTGGTTCATCCTTAATCTGGATTTTTTCCATTTCTTCTTCAGCCTTGGCGACTTCTTTAGAGAATGGTTTGTAAAAGGCGTCAATAACGCGTTGCCACTGCTCTTTTCCGACCTCGACATCATCTAGTTTACCTTCCATTTCAGCTGTGAAGGTCACGTTTACGATATCTGGGAAATATTCAACGATGAGCTTGTTAACAATTTCTCCCAACTCTGTCGGTTCAAAACGTTTGGCTGCAAGGCGAACATAATAACGTTTCTGAATGGTTTCAATGGTTGGTGCGTAGGTTGACGGACGGCCAACCCCATTTTCCTCCAAGGTCTTGATCAGTGTCGCTTCGGAATAACGAGCAGGGGGTTGGGTGAAATGTTGCTCTGGTTTGCTATTAACCTGCTTAACCACATCTCCAACAGCCATGTCTGGTAACATCTTATTCTTGTCAGAATCATTATAAATGGCAAGATAACCATCAAACTTAACCTGACTACCATTGGCAGCAAATTGGACCCCATTTTGAGACAATTTAACAGCATGGTATCAAAGACGGCCGCTGTCATCTGGCTCGCCACAAAACGATTCCAAATAAGGGTATAAAGCTTGAGCTGATCCTTATCCAGATACTTAGCGATGCTTTCCGGTGTATTAAAGACGCTAGACGGGCGAATAGCCTCGTGGGCATCCTGAGCACCTGAAGCATTTTTGACCTTACTACCATGCTTAGAATATTTGCTACCAAAGCGATCCGTAATGAAGCTTGCTGCTTCATTTTGCGCTACAGGACTGATACGAGTAGAGTCTGTACGCATGTAGGTAATCAAACCTTGCACACCAGAACCAATATTAATTCCTTCATAGAGCTGTTGGGCAACCATCATGGTCTTTCGAGTACGGAAATTGATTTTATTGGCAGCATCCATCTGCATAGATGAAGTGGTATAGGGTAAAGGAGCATTGCGCTTGCGTTCTTTCTTATCCACCTGATCTACTGAAAAGTCTTTACTAGTCAGACGAGACAAGACTTCCTTGACCTCATCATTGCTAGTCAGTTTTAGCTTTTTACCATCTACTCCATAAAAAGAAGCCTGAAATTGCTTGGTTCCCTTTTTAAAGACAGCATCAATTGTCCAGTATTCTTCAGGCTTAAAAGCATTGATTTCATTCTCACGGTCAATAATTAACTTAAGGGCAATAGATTGAACACGACCTGCTGACAAGCCCTTCTTAACCTTTTTCCATAAAATAGGCGAAATCGAATACCCTACCAAGCGGTCCAAGACACGACGAGCCTGTTGGGCATCGACCAAGTCCATATCAATCTTGCGAGGTTCTTTAAAAGCATTTTTGACCGCATCCTTGGTGATTTCATTGAAGACCACACGGTTGGCATCATTTTCATCCAAGTTGAGAATATGAGCCAAATGCCAAGAAATCGCTTCTCCTTCACGGTCCGGGTCACTCGCCAGAAAGACTTTATTAGCTTTTTTGGCTTCTTTTTTCAAGTCATTAATAAGAGGGCCTTTTCCTCGGATATTGATATATTGCGGTTCATAATTATTTTCAATATCGACGGACATACTGGATTTCTTCAAATCCCGAATATGCCCGACACTGGCTAAAACCTTGTAATTTCTGCCTAGATATTTCTCAATCGTTTTCGCCTTAGCAGGCGACTCCACGATAACTAGATTTTTTTTAACTGTTGATTTTTTCTTTTTTGTTGCCGTAGCCACAGTATCACACCTTTTCAAAGTAATAAACTTTATAAAGTGTAAACCATTTTGCCATAACTGTCAAGACTTAGCTCCTATATATAGAAGAAAAGTTTGTCTACTAAGCGAACTTTCGTCTTATACTCAATGAAAATCAAAGAGTAAACTAGGAAGCTAGCCGCAGGCTGTACTTGAGTACGGCAAGGTGAAGCTGACGTGGTTTGAATTTGATTTTCGAAGAGTATTAAAATTCAAATTCCGCAAGAACATCCTGCCCGCTTGTGACCAATTTTGCCCCTTCTTGGATCAAATGATGGCAACCGTCTGATAGTCCATCTAAAATGCTACCAGGAATAGCAAAGACATCACGGCCTTCTTCCATTGCTCGCTCACAGGTAATAAGGCTACCTGAACGCATCTTGGCTTCTGCTACAATCACACCTCGACAAAGTCCAGCAATGATGCGATTACGGGCAGGAAAATGAAATTTCAGAGGTTGTTCACCAGGTCCATATTCACTAAGAACCAGATGATCATTGCCGATGTAGTCTTGTAAGCGTTTATTGGCTTTAGGATAAAACACATCCAGACCTGTTCCAATTACTGCAATGGTTTTTCCGCCATTCTGAAGAGCTGCCATATGAGCTGCTGTATCGATACCCTTGGCTAAGCCACTGACGATAACCAGTTCATTTTCCAAGCCCTGAATGACTTTCTCAACTGACTTAGCTCCCTGTTTGCTACAAGCACGACTACCCACAACCGCTACTTTGGGAAATTTTAAGAGATCAAGATTTCCCTTGTAAAATAAAAGCACAGGAGCATCATAAATTTCACTCAAGTCCCAAGGATAACAGTCATCTAAAATAGAGAAAGATGGGAATTTTTGAAACTCCTTCTCCAAATGCGCATCGTCTATCTGAAAATAACGTTCCATAAAAACAGCTGGATTTCGGCAACCTGATATATCTGCAATATCACCCAACAAAAGTTCTTGATCGAAATTTTCACCGTATTCTAGCACTTTCAAAACCTGTTGATTGGTCAAACCTGATTTTTTTAACTTATAGATTTGATAGTTTGTAATTTTCATAAATAACTCCATTTCTTTTTCTACTCATCTATTTATTCGTAAAAAATCAAAAAAACATCCGACTATTTCAGCCAGATGTTGGAATTTTTAATTTTCGTTTTTTAAGAATTTCTTCTAATTTATGATAGTCTTGGACACTATCGATTTCATAGATGCTATTGCCTTCTAATTCTTCAACATAGACATCCAACTCTTTGATATTATCCTTAACCATATTGTCCCAATAGAGATCAACAAATTCACCACTCGCATAAGCCTTGTCGATAAAGCTGACAATCTTTTCTGCTGTTGGAGCATCCCAGAAGGATACACCACTAAGGATGCGACCTGCCTTGCTATCAACAATGATGTCTTGAACCTTGTAGTCATCTCCATAGACCAAGAACCATTCGTTAGTACAATCTTCACGATAAACACTAAAATAAGTCGAACGTGTCAAATCATTGCGGAACATATTTTTAAAGAGATAGTTATCTGCATCAATAACATAGCTGTTAGCTAATTCTTCTTTTACAAGATAGAGAGAGTAAAAGTTATTGTAATCAGCGTATTTATCATTGAAAACGAGGCGAACTCCATATTTCTCTTTCAAGTAATCGAATTGTTCTTTAAGGTAACCAACGATGATGATGATGTCATTGATCTCTTTTTCTTTGAGAAACTCAATTTGGTATTCAATCAAGGGTTTTTGATTAACCTGAACCAAGGCTTTAGGGGTATTTTCAGTCATAGGACGCAAGCGAGTTCCCAATCCCGCTGCTAAGATAATGGCTTTCACACGAATCTCCTTTATTCTTTAATAATAATATAAACTCCAGCAATGACAACAAGTGACGTAATAATTGTCAGCATATCTAGCGGTGCTCCCAAGAAAACAACTGCAAACAAGACAGTCCATACGACATAGCTCACATTCAAGCCTGTAGCTTTCGCTGGTTGCAAGCGATTGATAGCGATATAATAAGCCAAGTAGGAAATCATATCAAAGGCGGCAAAGACAATCATAAGACCTAGCAATTGTCCATTGGCCACTTCTGCAAATGACTGATGAGAGAAGAGCACAATCACAAGATAGGACAAGAATGAAGTCACTTGACGAATCAAGAGGGCTTCGATTTCACTCAGTTCACTTTCCATGGCAAAAGAGCTAAGAACACTCTCACTTCCCCATGCAATAGCACAAACTAAAGCACAGAGAATCCCAATGTAGAAAGAATTAACCTGTTCAACCTTATAGGTCTGAGCAATAATCCCTCCAATAATCAAGACAATCCCAAACACAGTATTTTTCGAAATCTTGTGCTTCAAAAAGAAGAAAGCCAATAAAACTGAAATTGCAGGGTAAATAGCCGATACAGATGAAGCTAAGGAACTTCCGATATACTTAACTGCATAAAGGTTGGCCTGCATACCGATAGGACCTGCTAGCAAGGCTCCGATGATAACACTAACATTGCGAATATTTAAGAAAATTGAGAGACGAACTTTTCCTTCTTTTACTAAAAGAAAAGATAGTAAGATAAAGATGCTCAAGAAATCGTGAGCAGCGGCCACCACAAAGGGCGACAAATCTGTAAAAATCGAAAAGATGTAAGCACTAATTGTTAGACCTAAACCCCAGAAAATACCTGAGAGTAGACCAAAAGAAACTCCATTTTTATTTTTCATCTGAACCTCCATAATAGGCCAAACCTTTAACAGCTCTTTGATAACGATTTACACCATAGTCACCAAAATCTGCACCTTGCTCTTCTTTGTAGACTGTCCATAGACTCCAAATAGTATCTTGTAAAATTTTATAAATGGCAATCTTTTCACGAGAGACAGGTGTTTGCTCACTCTCATAGTGAGACAAGAAGGCTTCTTCCTCTTGACGAGTGAATTCAGACTCTAAAAAGAGGGCAGCCAAATCCCACATTGGATCGTTCATTGACGAATATTCCCAGTCAATCAAATAAAGTCTTCCTTGAGGTGATTCGATAAAGTTTTCTGGCACCAAATCGATATGACAAGATTTTCTGTCAACACCTAAGTCAGCCAGTCTTTTCTCTAGGGAGAAGACTTCTTCTCGAACAGCTTCATAGTTGGCATAAGGGATTTTTTCTTCAATTAAGGATTCGTATTTTTTGATTTCTTCAAAAGGAGCAAACTCTCCTCTTAATTCCTTACCAGAAGCATGGATAGTTTGTAATATGGGAGCAATTTTATCGAATTTAGTCTTGATTGTATTTGAATCAAGCGTAATCGCTGATTCGATATACTCATTTACTTTGATACCAGCTTCAATATCAAAAAGATAATTTTTTACATCTAAGTCTAAATCTTTTAGTAGTTCAAGATTGTACTTTTCATCTTGACGATTGATCAGCTTTTCTGTCCCTTTACCAAAGAACTTAACGATGTATTGCTTATTTGTTGTTTTAGCCAAATAGTTTTGATTGGTCATTCCCCCCAGTTGTTCAACACTGAGAACTTCCTCTTCTTCGCTAAGTAAGGAAGAAATTTTTTCTTTAATGATTTTCTCCACAATTAACCTCCAGCACTTATACTTCCCACTTAAACACGGTTTTAAAGGCTGTGTTTAAATCGGTTGCAAAGACACGGTGAATATCTTTAATTTCTCTTACAGGTTCTTCTAGATAAAGGATATTTTTAAGACGATTGGCAAATTTCTTGACTTCCATCATTTGGATTGCATTTTCAAAATCAATGCGACCAGAACGAGAGGAACCAACCAAGAGCAAGCCTTTTTCTAAGGCATCGCGTGTATTGATATTGACTTTATACTCACTAACTCCCATCATAAGAATCGTTCCCTGAGGACGAATATAGCGAATCAAATCATTAATAGCTGGTCCAGTACCATCCCCACCACAACACTCAAAAGCATGGTCAAAGTCCAAACCTTCAGGAATATTATCAGTGATGTAGCATTCTTTGGCAAATGAAAAGAGTTCCAATTTCTCCCAGTGACGACCAATAACCACAATCTCTGCTTCTGGCAAAGTATAGTTGATAATATTGGCAACTACAAAAGCTAAACTTCCATCTCCGATAACGGCAATTCGGTCACGCTTGCTATGAGCAAGGGTCAATAAGCGATTCATGCATGCATGCCGACACTGACGAACTCTGTAATCGCTGCAACCGTGTCTTCAATAGCATCATAAGCCACCACACGGTCTTTAGGGAGAGAAACAAACTCTCTCATAAAGCCATCAAATCCACTAGACAAGAAATGGGTCCCTGTCATGTAGTTCTCATAGAATTCTTCATCGCTCTGCATAGGAGGCTGATTGGGAATCATAACAACTTTTTGCCCAACCTCGTAGGTTCCTGTCGGGTCAGAAATAACGGTTCCACATGACTCGTGAATCATTGCCATTGGAAGCTTTTTATTCAAAATCTTGGGATCACGTTTTCCTTGGTAGTAACGCTGATCCGCATGACAGACCGCCATATAATTAGGGCGGATGAGGATATGATTCTCTTGGTCAATAGCCTCTTCCTGGTATTTGACATTGATAAACTTAGGCTTAGTTAGTTGATAAATTTGATTAATCATTTTACTAGTCTTTCTCAATCATACTTTTTGCAATCTTCAAATCTGTCACTGTTGTGATTTTTAGATTTGAGTATTCCCCCTTAGCCAAGGCCACATCTTTTCCTTTGATCACAAAGATTTTACATGCATCTGTCAAGATTTCCTTCTCTTCAGCAGAGAGAGAACCGTAAAGGTCCATGAAGTCCTTGCAACGGAATGTTTGAGGTGTTTGCCCTTGATAAAGGTGAGCACGATTTGGAATATCTGTAATAAATTGACCATTGGTACTTTCAACTATAGTATCAACCGCTTCTACCACTGTGTCCACTGCGTCATGATCTTGACAAAGTTTGATATTGTCCTGAATCATGCGAAGCGTAATAAATGGACGAACAGAATCGTGGGTAACAACGATGTCCTCTGGAGTAAGTGAACGATAAGCATCAATGGCTTCAATGATTTTCTCAATACTTGTATTGCGGTCAGCACCACCCTTTGTAATGATGATACGATCCTTATGAAGAGGCAGATATTTATCTACAAGATCCTCTGCATGAGAAACCCAGTCTCCATGAACCCCAACTACAATTTTTTCAATGCTTGGTTCCAAGACAAATTTTTCAATTGTATGAATCAAAATAGGTCGATCACCTAGCTCTAAAAATTGTTTTGGCAAGTTACTGATTCCCATGCGTGTGCCAGTTCCACCGGCAAGAATTCCTGCATAAATCATCTATTTTCTCCTTTGTCTTACTAAAAAAACTTATTCTCTCTATTATACCACAATCTAGCCCTATCATGAAAGAAATACTAGACCTCCCTTTCTAGAATAGGAGGGTTAAGCAGTTCTATTATTCAAAGAAACTAGCCCATTTCTAGTAATGACTAGGAATTCTGTAGTCATTACTAATAAATGGCTGTGAAATTTTAGAGTTCTTCAGAATAATATAGTTTCCTTAAAAAAAACTTAAAATTAAGCTTTGAAATTTCAAAGTAATTACTTAGCTTATACTCAATGAAAATCAAAAAGCAAACTAGGAAGCTAGCCGCAGGTTGCTCAAAGCACTGCTTTGAGGTTGTAGATAGAACTGACGAAGTCAGTAACATATATACGGTAAGGCGTCGCTGACGTGGTTTGAATTTGATTTTCGAAGAGTATTACTGCCCTTCATTTCTTATTAGCTGACTTTATGATATAATGAAAAACGAGGTAAATTGAATGAAAAGTATAAAATTAAATGCTCTATCTTACATGGGAATTCGTGTCTTAAATATTATTTTTCCCATCTTAACTGGTACCTACGTCGCGCGTGTCTTGGACCGAACTGACTATGGCTACTTCAACTCAGTTGATACTATTTTGTCATTTTTCTTACCCTTTGCGACTTATGGGGTCTATAACTACGGTTTAAGGGCCATCAGTAATGTCAAGGATAACAAAAAAGATCTGAATAGAACCTTCTCTAGTCTTTTTTATTTGTGCATAGTTTGTACAATTTTGACCACTGCGGTCTATATCCTAGCTTATCCTCTCTTCTTTACTGATAATCCAATCGTCAAAAAAGTCTACCTTGTTATGGGGATTCAACTCATTGCCCAGATTTTTTCAATCGAATGGGTCAATGAAGCTCTGGAAAATTACAGTTTTCTCTTTTACAAGACTGCCTTCATCCGTATCCTGATGTTGGTCTCTATTTTCCTTTTTGTCAAAAATGAGCACGATATTGTTGTCTATACACTTGTGATGAGTTTATCGACACTGATTAACTACCTGATTAGTTATTTTTGGATAAAAAGAGACATCAAACTTGTTAGAATTCACCTAAGTGATTTTAAACCACTCTTTCTCCCTTTGACAGCCATGTTGGTCTTCGCCAATGCCAATATGCTCTTCACTTTTTTGGATCGTCTCTTCCTCGTTAAAACAGGGATTGATGTCAACGTTAGTTACTATACTATGGCTCAACGAATTGTGACCGTTATAGCTGGTGTTGTAACTGGTGCAATTGGAGTTAGTGTACCCCGTCTCAGTTACTATCTGGGGAAAGGAGACAAGGAAGCCTATGTTGCCCTAGTTAATAGAGGCAGTCGAATCTTTAACTTCTTTATCATTCCTTTAAGTTTTGGCTCATGGTTTTAGGACCAAATGCCATCCTACTTTACGGTAGTGAAAAATATATCGGAGGCGGTATCTTAACCTCTCTCTTCGCTTTTCGTACGATTATCCTGGCACTAGATACTATTCTTGGTTCCCAAATTCTCTTTACAAATGGCTATGAAAAACGTATTACCGTCTACACAGTCTTTGCTGGGCTACTCAATTTGGGCTTAAATAGTCTCCTCTTTTTCAACAATATCGTGGCTCCTGAATACTACCTACTAACAACTATGCTATCAGAGGCCTCTCTACTTGTTTTCTATATCATCTTCATCCATAGAAAACAGCTTATTCATATGGGACATATCTTCAGCTATACTGTTCGATACTCTCTCTTTTCACTTTCCTTTGTAGCAATTTATTTCCTGATTAATTTCTTGTATCCTGTGGATATGGTCATTAATTTGCCGTTTTTGATTAATACTGGTTTGATTGTCTTGCTATCAGCCATCTCTTATATTGGTCTACTTGTCTTCACAAAAGATAGCATTTTCTATGAATTTTTAAACCATGTCCTAGCCTTAAAAAATAAATTCAAAAGATCATAGGAGTTTAAAATGAAACAACTAACCATTGAAGATGCCAAACAAATTGAATTAGAAATTTTGGATTATATTGATACTCTTTGTAAAAAGCACAATATCAACTATATTATTAACTACGGGACTCTGATTGGGGCAGTTCGACATGAGGCTTTATCCCTTGGGACGACGATATTGATCTGTCCATGCCTCGAGAAGACTACCAACGATTTATCAACATTTTTCAAAAAGAAAAAAGCAAATACAAACTCTTATCCTTAGAGACAGATAAGAATTACTTTAACAACTTTATTAAAATCATCGACAGTACGACTAAAATAATCGATACTCGAAATACAAAAACCTATGAGTCTGGTGTTTTTATTGACATTTTCCCTATGGACCGATTTGATGATCCTAAGGTCATTGATACTTGCTACAAACTGGAAAGCTTCAAACTTCTGTCTTTCAGCAAACACAAAAATATCGTCTATAAAGACAGTCTTTTAAAAGATTGGATACGAACAGCCTTTTGGTTGCTCCTTCGACCTGTTTCTCCTCGTTATTTTGCAAATAAAATCGAGAAAGAAATTCAAAAATATAGTCGTGAGAATGGTCAGTATATGGCCTTTATCCCTTCTAAATTTAAGGAAAAGGAAGTCTTCCCAAGTGGTACCTTTGATAAAACAATTGATTTACCCTTTGAAAATTTAAGCCTTCCTGCACCTGAAAAATTTGATACTATTTTGACTCAATTTTATGGGGATTATATGACCTTGCCACCTGAAGAAAAACGCTTCTACAGTCATGAATTTCATGCCTACAAATTGGAGGATTAGGATGCAATATTTAGAAAAAGAAGAAATTAAAGAAATTCAACTATCTCTGCTAGATTATATTGATGAGACTTGTAAGAAACACAATATTCCTTATTTTCTCAGTTATGGAACCATGCTTGGTGCTATCCGCCACAAAGGTATGATTCCTTGGGATGATGATATTGATATTTCTCTCTATCGTGAAGATTATGAACGTTTATTGAAGATTATTGAGGAAGAAAATCACCCTCGCTATAAGGTTCTTTCCTACGATACCTCTTCTTGGTACTTCCATAATTTCGCATCTATTTTGGATACATCTACTGTTATCGAAGACCATGTCAAGTACAAGCGTCATGACACTAGTCTCTTTATTGACGTATTTCCAATTGATCGCTTTACAGACCTGAGCATAGTCGACAAGAGCTATAAGTATGTGGCCCTTCGTCAACTGGCTTATATCAAAAAATCACGCGCGGTTCACGGTGACAGCAAGTTAAAAGATTTTCTAAGATTATGTAGCTGGTACGCCCTCCGATTTGTCAATCCTCGCTACTTTTATAAGAAAATTGATCAGTTAGTCAAAAATGCTGCAACTAGCAATCCTAAATATGAGGGAGGAATTGGAATTGGTAAGGAAGGAATGAAAGAAGTCTTCCCAGTTGATACCTTTAAAGAACTCATCTTAACTGAGTTTGAAGGCCGTATGCTACCTGTTCCCCAAAAATATGACCAATTTTTAACCCAGATGTATGGAGATTACATGACACCACCATCAAAAGAAATGCAAGAGTGGTATAGTCATAGTATTAAAGCTTATCGCAAAAACTGATTGAGGGCGACTATACAAACTACTAAAATAGAGGTTATTCAAAAACTTAATTTTAGTAGAAAATACAGTCAATCTTTCAATCATGACCACCCGTCTATGAACTATACCCAAAAAAGTTAGATTTTTTATTTGAAAAAAGACAGTAAAAAAGTGCAAAAAATCACTTCCTTTGCTATACCGTAATTGAAATTTTTTAGTTTGGTCGTTAGAACTGTTTCCTCAGTCCTAGCGCCTTTTCTTTTTGATAAGTCTTGTTCCTGTTTCAATTGACTATATTAAAGAGAGGGAGCCAATATTGCCCAGTGCTTTCAAAAAAACATGTGTGACATGATTTTCTACCACCCAATCTAAAGCATTGTGAAAAGCTACAATAGTTGTCCCAAATTTCTTGTGAATTTTCTTTAGTTTATTGCTATCTAGTGGACCATCTAAAATACAACAAACAATGGATTTTTGGTGGACATCAATTCCACAACAAGTTTCAATTATGACTTCTATTATAAAAACCTCCTGTTAACTATTTCAACAATAGAACAAGAGGCTACTAGTAAGATATTTTCATGCTCAATGCATATTCGAGTTATCTCATGACTCTTTTTCATCCAGTTTTACATACAGGCTAGGAAAAGCCCTATTAAGCACCACGGATTGGTATTGTTCATCTTCATTATAAGATAAACTTCTTTTTCTGTCATGAGTTAGCAGGCTCTGCCTACTTAGAGTTTTTTGTCTCGCACCTAACGGAGCGAGACAGACTAATAGTCACATAATAAAAAACGTTGATTTAT
>ASZZ01000011.1 GCA_000430305.1 Streptococcus mitis 17/34 | reverse complement strand
CGGTTTTGATGAGACTACCACTGCTGGTTCTTCATGCGCAACGAGGCTACCATCTGTAGGATTAACAGTATAGGTTGTGGTTACTGTACTTGTCCCTGGAGTACCAGCTGTTGTTACATTAGCTTCACCTTTAGCCCTCGTAGCGTCTTTTTCATAACGGATACTTGGCTCAAGTGGTGTAATCACTACTGTTGATTTAGCGCCATTTCTCTTGAAGATTTCTGTTGTCTCTGTTGGGGTCAGGTCACCTGTACTTGCATTGACTTGGTAGCTGGTTGTCTTCTTAACAACATCATCACCGTCTTTGAGGTACTCAACCTCATCTTTGGCTGGGACCTTGACCACTGTAGTAGTCGAAGAGATGGTAACAGGTTGGCCTTCATGCGGAATAAGGCTACCATCTGTAGGATTAACAGTATAGGTTGTAGTTACTGTACTTGTCCCTGGAGTACCAACTGTTGTTACATTAGCTTCACCTTTAGCTCTTGTGGCGTCTTTTTCATAACGTACACTTGGCTCTATTGAGGTAACGACAACTTTAGATTTAGCGCCATTTTGTTTTAAGATTTCCTTCTTCTCTGTTGGAGTCAGGTCACCTGTACTCGCATTGACTTGGTAGCTTGTAGTCTTCTTAACAACGTCATCGCCGTCTTTGAGGTATTCAACCTCATCTTTGGCTGGAACTTTGACCACCGTAGGAGTTGACGATTTGATAACTGGTTTTCCTTCATGTGGAATAAGGCTACCATCTGTAGGATTAACCGTGTAGGTGGTAGTTACTGTTCTTGTACCTGAAGTACCAGCTGTTGTTACATTAGCTTCACCTTTAGCTCTTGTGGCGTCTTTTTCATAACGGATACTTGGCTCAAGTGGTGTAACCACTACTGTAGCTTTCGTGCCATTTGGACTAGCAATGTCTTTCCTTACTGTTGGAATAAGAGCACCTGTGCTTGCATTCACTTCGTACGTTGTAGTCTTCTTAACAACGTCATCGCCGTCTTTTAGGTATTCAACCTCATCTTTAGCTGGCACTTTGACCACTGTCGGTTTTGATGGGACTACCACTGCTGGTTCTTCATGCGGAACAAGGCTACCATCTGTAGGATTAACAGCATAGGTTGTAGTTACTGTACTTGTCCCTGGAGTACCAGCTGTTGTTACATTAGCTTCACCTTTAGCTCTCGTGGCATCTTTCTCATAACGGACACTTGGCTGTATTGACGTAACCACAACTGTTGATTTGGCACCATCTTGCTTGAACACTTCCTTTTTCTCTATTGAAGTAAGGGCACCTGTGCTTGCATTCACTTCGTAAGTTGTAGTCTTCTTAACAACGTCATCGCCGTCTTTGAGATATTCAACCTCATCTTGTGCTGGGACTTTGACCACTGTCGGAGTTGAAGGTTTGATAGCTGGTTGTCCTTCATGCGGAATAAGACTGCCGTCTGCAGGGTTAACAGTATAGGTCGTGGTTACTGTACTTGTTCCTGGAGTACCAGCTACTGTGACTTGTGCTCCTCCTTTGACTCTTTTGGCGTCTTTTTCATAACGAACAATTGGTTCAAGTGGTGTAACCACAACTGTAGATTTAGCACCATTTTGTTTGAAGATTTCCTTTTTCTCTGTTGGAGTAAGAGCACCTGTACTCGCATTGACTTGGTAGCTTGTTGTCTTCTTAACAATGTCGTCGCCTTCTTTGAGGTATTCAACCTCATCTTTGGCTGGGACCTTGACCACTGTAGGAGTTGACGATTTGATAACTGGTTTTCCTTCATGTGGAATAAGGCTACCGTCTGCAGGATTAACAGTATAAGTTGTAGTGACTGTTCTAGTGCCTGAACTACCAGCTACTGTGATTTTTTCTTCACCTTTAGCTCTTGTGGCGTCTTTTTCATAACGAACACTTGACTTAAGTGGTGTAACCACAACTTTAGATTTGGCACCTTTTGGATTGGCAACGTCTTTCCTTACTGTTGGAGTAAGAGCACCTGTACTGGCATTGACCGCATAAGTGGTTGTCTTCTTAACAACATTATCGCCTTCTTTAAGGTATTCAACCTCATCCTTAGCTGGCACTTTGACCACCGTAGGAGTTGACTGTTTGATGACGGGTTTGCCCTCATGCGGAATGAGGCTACCGTCTGCAGGGTTAACAGTATAAGTTGTAGTGACTGTTCTAGTGCCTGAAGTACCAGCTGTTGTTACATTTTTTCCGCCTTTAGCTCTCGTAGCGTCTTTTTCATAACGAACACTTGGCTGTAATGGCGTAACAACAACCTTAGCCTTGGCACCATTTTGTTTGAAGATTTCCTTTTTCTCTGTTGGAGTAAGAGCACCTGTACTGGCATTGACCGCGTAAGTTATGGTCTTCTTAACCACATCATTGCCTTCTTTGAGGTATGTAACCTCATCCTTAGCTGGGACTTTGACCACTGTAGGTTTTGATGGAACTACTACTGCCGGTTCTTCATGCGAAACAAGGCTACCATCTGTCGGATTGACTGTGTAGGTTGTCGTTACTGTTCTAGTGCCTAGAGTACCAGTTTCTGTTACATTTGCCCCACCTTTGGCTCTCGTTGCGTCTTTTTCATAACGAACAATTGGCTCAAGTGACGTAACCACAACTGTTGATTTGGCACCATCTTTCTTGAACACTTCATCAAGTGTATTTTTAGTAATCTGCCCTGTATCAGAATTTTTGATACTAACAGTTGTTGACTTAATGATGTCATCTCCACGTTTACTATATACAACAGTTTCTCCAACTTTTTCTACAGATTTAACTGTTGCAATTTTTTTATCTTGATAACCTGTCCCATCTAAAGAAATTCGTTTCCCAGATATAAACTCTGATCGTCTATTGATCATATCGGCTTCAAAATAAGAACGTGAACTATGACCTCCTTTTGTATCCCCAACATTTATGACAACATCACTATCATTACTGACACTTTTTCCTATAGTAGAATCATTATTAACTATATAATGTGTCATTTTTCCAGACTTAGCTATGTTTTTACTGTCTAATCCTTTTTGCCAAAATTCAGATGATGAGAAATAACTTGTCCTCACTTTTGGGGCATTAAAGGTTGTTCCTTTTTTTAAGACATTATTATAAAAGTTTCTATAAGCTCGCTGGTCTTTAGAAGACATGACTCTGCTGTCAGAATATGCCAACTGATAGGCTTCAACCATTGCCCGTTGTACTAAATATCCTCCTAAAGAATGTCCTGTCAAATATAGATTGGTAATACTCTTATCTTTAGCCAGTTCACGCATGATATTTTCTGCATCGATTCCTTGTTGAGGATTGCTTCCTAATCCAAGTGTTATATCAGTTCCTATATCTTTGGCATCACTTGTTCCACGAAAGGCTAATACTTGTGCAGTTCCATTTGGTAAATATGAAAAATCACTCTTAGTTTCATACAAAACAGCATCTAGTCCACTGGAGGTATGATAACTTTTTTTCCTTTCCCAATAAGGCCCCAATTCCTTATTCATCATCATATACTCATAACGTGGTCTACTGTCACCATTCTTTTTATATAACTCTGACTCTGTTAAGGGTTTCTTATGATTCAGCACTCTATCAATGTAATTATCATCACGGTAGGACAATTCCATGAACATAATCATATCCCGCTCACTGACATTCCATTTTAATTTTTCATCTGGCTTTTCTTTACTGTCAATAATACCATCACCATCAGTATCTTCTAATAAGGGATGACTATTATAGCCTACATACTTTTTCCCGCCTTTTTCATAAATATAAAGTTCATCTTTATCCTTCAAGTAATCATCATCTGTATAAGCTTCTGGACTTAACTCAGGGCCGTTTAATAACAAACTGTCAAGCTTATTACCTTCTGAACCGATTACTCCTGCTTTGATTTTTTTAGCATCTTCCTTAGTCAATTCATATTTTTTAATCTCGGAAGGATTTGATGCTGCTCTCACCGCTGAAGTGCTTGATCTGTCTTCACCTGCCACGAAAGCCCTTGTAGTCAAGCTATTATTTTCTTTATTCCCAGATGTCTCGAGTTCTGTAGTCCTTGTAGATCCTATTGGAGTATCTTTTGGAGCTGGACTGGAGATAGCACCTTGATTCTCTGGTGAATTTTGATTCTCTTCTTTTTTCTCCACAGTAGGGGTCGCATTCTCCTTTTCAGAATTAGCCCCTATCTCTGTTGCCACATTATTTTCCGTAGAAGCAAGTACTCCCTGGGATGGTGTAAACAAGGCAATTCCTATTAATACAGAAGCCACTCCAACCGAAAACTTTCGAATCGAAAAGCGTTGACGTTTATTAAAAATGTCTTTCATTTTATTAACTTTCTTTCTAACTATTTTTTACAAAATAGAGGGTTCTAATATTTTCCCTTGACAGAATACTAGATCGTTTCTTGACTAAAATGTTAGAGCTTTTCCTCTACTTGATCATAAGCTTCTACATTGATTTCTAACCATAGAAAAAATAGATCGCTTAATATTACTAAAATATCAGTAAAATATAAAAAAATGTAAATATTTTACTTCTAACACTGCCATTATACCATAAAAAATCATAACACTCATGTGTTTTAAAAAAGGTTTATCAAAAAGTCTTCAAAATCATAAAAAAACGCATAATATCAGGCAGTTATGTACTGATACTATGCGTTTTATCTTATACCATTTACTAGATTTACGACTACTATTGAATTTTTATCCAACTCTGTCAAATCTAGATTTTTTCGTCTCTAATATCAATAACAATCTCTTCTGATTCATCAAGAGTTTCGGCTTTTTCTTGCCATTGTTCCTTGAGATTATTGAATCGATCTTTTGATGCTTCTGTCGCTTGGCGAGCACATGATTTGGCTTGAGCAAGTACACTGTCCACAGTGATTTCACCTGCCTCAACCTGTTCTTTGGTTTTCAGAACAAAATCTGTAGCATGCTCCTTGACTTCTGTCAGTTTTTCACAGACCTGCTCCTTGGCATACTCAGGATCTTCTCTCAAATCATCTAGAAAATCTTGAGCCTGACTGCAAACTTGTTTGCCCTTGTCGCTTGTTAAAAACAAGGCAAGAGCTGCACCTGAAACGGTTCCTAAAAGGATTGAGGATAGTTTACCCATAAGAATTCTCCTTTTTTATTTTTTGAAAAATTTACTTGCAAGACGAAGAGCTGACAAACTTGCACCAGTCTTAATGGTTTTTGAACCAGCTGATGAAGCTTTCTTGCTCAAGACACGCGCATGGTCATTGAGGTCTGAAACAGATAGAGATAAATCTGCAACAGCACTAAAGAGTGGATCAATTGTTGCCATCTTGACATTGATATCATCTGCCAAGACATTGACCTTAGCCAGCAATTCATTGGTGTGATGCAAGGTCACATCCACATCTGAAGTCAAGGTTTTAATCGTCTTCTCTGTTTCATCAATCACACGTCCAAGCTTTTGTACAGTAATGATTAGATACACTAAAAATACAATCAAAGCAAGGGCTACAAGAATATATGCAACTTCTAACATTTAGTTTTCCTCCTCTGAAATATAGTAAGGGGCCTTCTTTCGATTTTGATATAGAATGATAAAAATACCAAGACCGATAAGGACAACTGATAGCCATTGAGATACTCGAAGACCAAAGAACATGAGGCTATCTGTCCGCATGCCTTCGATAACCATACGACCGAAACCATACCAAATCAAGTAGAAAGCAGTGATATGACCTCTTCTGAGGCTCTTCCATTTTCGTCTGAATATCAAAATCAAGGCAAATCCAAGTAAATTCCATAGAGACTCATAAAGGAAGGTTGGCTGACGGTAGCTCCCCTCAATATACATCTGGTCTCGGATAAAGGCAGGTAGATAATCCAGATTATCCACTGCTGCACCATAGGCTTCTTGGTTAAAGAAATTGCCCCAGCGCCCCAGACTTTGGGCAATCATGACGCTAGGCGCTGCAATATCTAGAAAATCCCAAGTATTGATGAGTTTACGATCAGCAAAGATATAAAGTACAAGGGCACCAGTTATCAAACCACCGTAAATGGCCAAACCACCATTCCAAATGGCAAAAATCTCTCCCAAATTCTGACTATAATAATCAAAACGGAAAATGACATAGTAGAGACGAGCTCCTAAAATAGCCAAAGGAAAGGCTACCAAGATAAAATCTAAAATATCATCTGGTATGATCTTCTTTCTAGGCGCTTCTTTCATGGTCAAATAAACCGCCAGAATTAAACCTGTCACAATACATAAGGCATACCAACGAATGGCTAGAGGTCCTAGATGAATAGCAATTGGATCAAGCATTAGGCACCTCGTTTTGAGCAATAAGATTTGTCAAGCGTTCTTCGAACAAACGCGTCGCATCAAAGCCCATTTCCTTAGCACGATAATTCATGGCAGCAGCCTCAATCACGACAGAGATATTACGACCTGTTTTAACTGGGATGCGGATACGAGGAATGCTACGCCAGAAATTTCTAATTCCTCTGCATTATTTCCAAGTCGATCAAAGGTCTTATGCGTATCGTAATTTTCCAAGTAGACAGCCAACTGAACTTGTGAAGAATCTTTTACCGCACTCGCACCGTAGAGGCTCATGACATCGATAATCCCAACCCCACGAATTTCAATCAAGTGTTTCAAGATTTCAGCAGGCTCTCCCCAAAGAGTTAATTCATCCTTAGAATAAATATCTACCCGATCATCTGCTACCAAGCGGTGCCCACGTTTGACAAGCTCAAGACCTGTTTCACTCTTACCGATACCACTATCTCCTTGAATCAAGACACCCATCCCATAGATATCCATCAAGACACCGTGAACACTGGTGCGTTCCGCCAAACGAGAATCCAGATAGCTAGATAATTCTCCAGACAAACGACTGGTAGCTGTACGGCTGGTTAAAATAGCAATCTTACATTCTCTAGCAGCCTTTAACATATCCTCTGGAACCACCAAACCACGAGCAACAATGACCGCAGGTGTTTCAGGTAGAAACATTTTTTTCAAAACTTCATAACGACTGTTAGAAGGCATGCTAATCAGATAAGACCACTCCTTCATCCCTAAGAGCTGGATCCGCTCTGGCGTGTAGTAGTCAAAATAACCTGTCATTTCAAGACCAGGTCGCGTAATGTCCGCTGTATTGATTTCCTTTTCAAGTAATTCTGGTTCGCCATAGACAATGTCTAGTCTAAGATTTTCAATCACTTCTTTTACTAAAACCGACATCATTTCCTCCTTCAAATGAGTTCTTCTCTCTATTATATCAAATTGTAAGAGGATATTTGAGATTTTTGCAGGCTTTGGAGTATTTATTTAAAAGAAAAAAGACTAGATTTCTCTAGCCTTTCATTTCTAATTAGAATTTTTTACGTTTACGAGCTGCTTCTGATTTACGTTTACGTTTTACAGAAGGTTTTTCATAGAATTCACGTTTGCGTGTTTCTTGAAGAGTACCAGCTTTAGTAACCGCACGTTTGAAACGACGAAGTGCGTCGTCAAGAGATTCATTCTTACGTACTACTGTTTTAGACATTTTTTTCACTCCCTTCAAGTTCAAGATCTATTCTATTTTACACGTAAAAGGAATAATTGTCAAGAAAAAATGCGGTTTAATTTTGATTTTTTCTTCCATTTATACAAGAGTTGAAAGCGTTCAATAGAACACACTGAATGATTCCGTTTTTTATTTCTCAAGTAAGCTGAGCGCTTCAGCATCAGCAATAATGGTCACATCAGGGTGGTTTTGTAAGCTACTTGCTGGTAGACTCTCAGTCACTGGGCCAGACACTGTTCCAGCAATAGCTTCTGCTTTTGATTCACCGTAAGCAAAGAGCAGGATTGACTTGGCATCCAAGATATTTTTAATACCCATTGAAATGGCTTGGGTTGGGACGTCTTCAATCTTGTCAAAGAAGCGCGCATTAGCTTCGATAGTAGACTGATCAAGTTCTACAAGATGCGTTTGACTGTCAAATGGAGTACCAGGTTCATTAAATCCGATATGTCCATTGCGACCGATTCCCAAGATTTGGAGGTCAACTGGATGGTCAGCCAAAATTTGGTTGTAGCGTTCAACTTCTGCCTCAGCATTGTCCTTAACCCCACGAGGCAAGAAACTTTCTTTAAATGGTTTTTGGTTGAACAAGTTTTCTTGCATGAAGTAACGGTAAGACTGTGGGTTGTCCCCATCAAGGCCCACATACTCATCAAGGTTGACACTGGTTAGATTTGAAAAATCAAGGTCACTCTCAACAATTTCCTTGTAAAATTCAAGTGGGCTACTTCCTGTCGCAAGTCCTAGAGTTTGAGCACCATTGGCCAACTTTTCCTTCAAAATCTCAAAAGCAACTTTTCCACCTTGAACTTGGTTTTCAACTTTAATAACTTTCATCTTTTCATCCTCCGTTTCTGTCTATATTCATTATATGGTATAGACCAATTTTTGTCAAGTGAAAACGATTTAATTTCTAAAAAAAGAGCGTCCAAACTTGAAACATGTTATAATGGATAGGATTAGAACTTAGAAAGAATGAACAGATATATGAATACAGCTGATTTTGATTTCCACTTGCCTGAGGAATTGATTGCCCAAACGCCCCTTAAAAAACGGGATGCCTCTAAACTTCTCATCGTCAACCGTGAGACGGGTGAAATGCAGGATAAACACTTCCACTCTATTATTGATATGCTGGAACCGGGTGATGCCCTTGTCATGAATGACACCCGAGTTCTCCCCGCCCGCCTCTATGGTCAAAAAGAAGAAACCGGAGGTCATGTGGAACTTCTTCTGCTCAAAAATACTGCTGGGGATGAGTGGGAAGTTCTGGCAAAACCTGCCAAACGCCTCAAGGTCGGAACTCGTGTCAGCTTTGGTGATGGCCGTCTCAGCGCTGTCGTTACAGAAGAACTAACACACGGAGGCCGTATTGTCCGCTTTGAATACCAAGGAATTTTCCTAGAAGTATTGGAAAGTCTGGGTGAAATGCCACTACCACCTTATATCCATGAAAAATTGGATGACCGTGAACGCTATCAAACGGTCTACGCCAAAGAAAGCGGTTCTGCTGCTGCACCAACTGCTGGACTACACTTCACTAAAGAATTGCTGGCAGAAATCCAAGCCAAGGGTGTTCATCTGGTCTATTTGACTCTTCATGTCGGACTCGGAACCTTTAGACCTGTTTCTGTGGATAATCTGGATGAACATGAAATGCACTCAGAATTCTACCAGCTTTCTGAGGAAGCAGCTGCCACCCTTCGCTCTGTTAAGGAAAATGGTGGTCGCGTCATTGCTGTCGGAACCACTTCTATCCGCACACTGGAGACTATCGGTTCCAAGTTTGATGGGCAAATTCAGGCAGATTCTGGCTGGACCAATATCTTTATCAAACCTGGTTACGAATGGAAAGTTGTTGATGCCTTTTCAACCAACTTCCACCTGCCAAAATCAACTCTGGTCATGTTGGTTTCTGCCTTTGCCGGTCGTGAATTAGTCTTAGATGCTTATCACCATGCTATCCAAGAACACTACCGCTTCTTCAGTTTCGGCGATGCCATGTTTATCTATTAATTTTCATAATCAAAAAAGCGCATATTATCAGGCAAAATCCTTTGGTGCTCTAAGCTTTTCTAATGTATAGACAGTCGCAAAAAAGTCTAAAAAGCTCTCAGAATCGTTGTCTCAGCATCAAATAAACGTGATTTTTGTATGAAAAAACTAAAAAATG
Organism: Streptococcus mitis 17/34; assembly: GCA_000430305.1. Taxonomy (GTDB): domain Bacteria; phylum Bacillota; class Bacilli; order Lactobacillales; family Streptococcaceae; genus Streptococcus; species Streptococcus mitis_AW. The sequence goes on along the minus strand of ASZZ01000011.1, from coordinate 59,705 downwards.
GGCTTTGTATACAAAAAACGACGATTTAAATCGTCGTTTTACTACGATAAATATGCAATCTTTTTTTGAAAATACGTCTATTTATTTTTTATTGTACTGCAGACCCAAACGAATGAACATAGGTTGTAAAAAGCAAATGAAAAAACTGCGAGGATAATAGCTCCTGTATCTAAATAACCCTTTTCAAGGCCTTTTTTCAACAACAACAAGCCTGTAGTTTCGATAACGATCAAACATAAAAATATATAAAAAATTTTCGCCTTAAGCATATTGTTACCGCTTTCTTTTTATTTGGTTTTATTGTATAACAAAAGTTGAAAAAAATCAAAAATACAAAGGAGTTTCCGTTATGTCTAAGATGTTTAAATGCATGTGTTTGCTAGTTATGTCTATTTTCTGTATGTCTAGCATTTCCCCGTCGCTTGTTGTTTTTGCTGATGATAGCTTATCGGCAAACTCTAAAGTTGTATCTGGTGAGGTTCAGTTTGAGAATGGCTCATCAGTGCGGTTCGGAGATACGCAAGTAAATATTTTAAGTGATGAAGTTCTTGAGGTGGTCAATCCAAATGGAAGTGTAGACACTATTGAACGACGTGCTGATGGCATCTATATCAATGGGTCATTTTATATGGCTTATCAAAAGAATGAAATCGACCTAAATATATCTTTTAGATCATACGATCCTAATGTTTGGAATTACGTCAACACAGTACATGGGAATAAACAAGCTAACACATTCGCTAACTTCATGATTGGTTCTGGAATAAGTTATGCGATTGGTAAAATAGCTTCTGTATTAGGGGGTACATGGGGTAAAATAATTGGTGGAGCATATTTTGGTATACAAGCTTATCAGTCTTACTTGGATTCACAAAGCCCATATCCATACTACATAACAAGTACTTATATCCATGTTGCTCAAAGAAAATGGAAGTTTATCACTGAATACTATAGAAACTCAAACTATACTGGGTATGTAAAAACCGTAACATCCTACGTGAATTTCTAAAATATAAACCCTGCCTAGATATAAAGGCAGGGTTTATATTTTAGTTAATTGCTCAAGTAATTTGTAAGCATAATACTTGCGAAACTCTATTTGTTCAAGCGGTTCAAAAGTTCTTGTTTTTTAGCCTCAAGCTCAGCTCTCCTTTGCTCGATTTCTTCACGTTTTTGGGCGATTTCTGCTTGCGCCTTGGGAGTTTCCAAAGTGACTTGTGAAATTCTACTAGCATATCAACGATTTTTGGGTCTAATTCGTTGACATAATCAGGATTTGACCATTTCGGCACGTTGTTTACAGGTGCTTGCTTTTTGGGGTCAGTACACATCAACCTTGATATTATGCGTTTTGTAATGAATTAAAAATTCGTTAGTCTTTTCTAAAATTCAGATCTTTCAAGCTCTGCACACTGGCATTGATTACCGCTCCGACAATCAAAATCTTAGCGATGAGAATAAACCAGAACATCATGACCACCACGACAACGGAACTGAAGAAACGAACGTCCACGAGGTGATTAACATAGTTGTTGACATAGACTGAAAAGATGTTGAGCAGTAAGACCAAAGTCAACAAGACAAAGAAACTTCCTGGCAATACATGTCGAATGCGTCGCACCTTAATATTGGGCAGAAAATAGTAGAGCATGACCAAGATAGCAAAAATCAAGGCATAGACCAAGGGGCCTGTCAGATCCTGCAGGTAAGCAAAGAGAGGACTATCAAATTTCCAGTAGCTTTTGATAAGGTTGAGAAGCATGCGACCAAAAACGCTCAAAAATAGGGCTAAAGCAAAGAGAATCTGCAAGCCAAAACTGACAAATAAACTCATGAGCTGACGGGAAATCATCCCACGATTTTTTGCAACTCCATAAGCTTTATTAAAGGCTTTCTGCAGGAAATTCATGGATTTTGAAAAGGTCCAGAGGGCTGACAAAACCGCAAAACTTAACAAGCCCGTTGACGGTTGGGTCAACACTTCGGTAATAATCTTTGCCACCACATCAGACAACGTATCCGGCAAAAATTCATTGACAACCTTTAAAAAATTAGAAACTGGAATCTGAAAATAGGGGAGGATATTGACCACCACCAAAAGCAGGGGGAAAATTGAAATCAACCAATAGTAGGCTACTGCGACACTAGTCAATTCACTATCTGAGGCTTGATAATAATGCAAAAAAGCTTTTACTAAAGGCTTGTCTATCAGCTCTTTCCACCACTTCTTCATGTCACACTCCTTCACTTACAATCTTATACTCAATGAAAATCAAATAGCAAACTAGGAAGCTAGCCGCAGGTTGCTCAAAGCACTACTTTGAGGTTGTAGATGAAACTGACGAAGTCAGTAACCATATCTACGGTAAGGCGATGCTGACGTGGTTTGAAGAGATTTCCGAAGAGTATTAACTAATTTCTTCTTACCAATTCCATCATATCATAAGGCAGGGTATTGGCAGCTTCCTTCAGAGAATAGTTCTCTAAGTTATTCACATTTTGTCGTAACTTCTTGGCATACTTGGTCGTAATCAATCGTTTCTCTTCATATTCAAAAATCAACTTACGCTCTAGGTAATAGCCTCTCAGCATTTCATCGATATTGTTGGGTTTGACACGATTGATAACCCGTTCGACAAAGGCACCACTGGTTATGATAGCTGTTTCACGGAGACGAGAATCCTGCATGAAGCTGATTAAAGAACTCTTATAAACCCCTTTTAGGTTCTCCAAACTTTCGATAATCATCTCTGTATTTTCTAGATAGAGCTCTGCAATTTGATCATAGTCAAGGGCTCTGAGTTTCTGTGATTCTTCATTTTTCCAACTGCGGAAGGTCTTGCCAAAGGTAAAGACTTCGTGAAGGAGAAAACGTAAAATCCGCAAGGAAACAAGGAAGTAATAGGTCAATCGTGAAGCAAACTTACGATTGATACTTTGTTCCATGTTTTTCAAATAACGTTGGTAGACCCGATAAGCACGCTCACTCATCTTGCCTTCCTCGTAAGCTTGTTCCAGACCATCACTTTCAATACTGAGGATAAGAAGTTTCAAGGCCTCCCAGTCCTCTTGTTCACCCTTGTTTTCTTGACTCAGGATAAGGTTCTCTATTCGTCCATGGTAATTGTCAATAGCCGCATAGAGGGGAAGTTTATTTTTTGTGTCTTCCAACTCTTTTTCCAACTCTAGCGTTACTTCATTTAAAATGGCGATATGCATGAGATAATCCTTGCTTTCTTCCTGTTCATCAGAAAGATGAGGTAAGACCAAGAGGCCTGTTAAAAAACTTAAAAGCGTAACACCTGCGACAAGGAAAAGTAAGAGAGGATACTCTTGCTCTAAATCACTTGGTATCAGAAGAATTGTAGCAATCGACACCGTTCCCTTGACGCCTGAGAAGGTCAAGAGAAGCATATCCTTCATATACTTATTTAGCTTTTTCTTGAGGCGTCGGGTCCTATAAGCATAATAGCCATAGATCATGACAAAACGAATAGCAAAGAGGACAAAGGTCAGGGCGACAAGAGATAGCAATAAAAGTAAGGGATTATAGATTGGATTGGTTAAAATAGGCTCTGCTATCATTTCCAACTCCATCCCTAAAATCACAAAGACAGAACCATTGAGCATAAAATTCACTGTATGCCAAACCGTCTCGGTCACCGTATCCACTTGGGCTTCGAGGAGCGTAATTTTCTTAAAACGGCTTGCCTTTAAAATCCCAGCAACCACAACGGCAATAATCCCTGAAACATGTACTTCTTCTGCTAGGAAGAAGGTCACCAGAGGCAAACTCAATTCTAATAAAAGTTCGCTGGCAATATCCGTTGCGCGCACACTTAGCAAGAAGGTATGGAGGAAACGGTTGGTCATGGCTGTTAAAAAGCCAATCAAAAAACCGCCTAGAATTGAAAAGATGAGCGAACTACTAGCTTGCCCAAAGGAAAAGGCTCCAGTTGTCCAAGCTGTCAAAGCTACCTGAAAGGCCACCAAACCAGAAGCATCATTCAAGAGTCCTTCACCCTTAAGAATATTAGACACACGCTTAGGAAAGCTAAACCGCTCCGAAAGAGAGGCAAAGGCAACCAAGTCCGTAGGGCCAAGGGCTGCCCCAACAGCCAAGCAAGCCGCCAAGGGAAGGCTGAGCCAAAGAAGATGGGCCAAACCACCCAAACTCAGGGTCGAGATAAAAATCACTGGAAATATGAGATAGATAATGATTCGCCAGTGTTTTAAAATAGACGTAATATCTGCTTCCTCTGACTCTCGGAAAAGCAAGGGCCCGATAACCAGGGCCAAAAACAACTCCGTATTGAGGTGAAAGTCAGTATTGGGTAAAAAGAGACCAATCACAATTCCCAAAAGAATTTGAACCAAGGGAAGAGGCAAAAAGGGCAGGAGCTTATTGGTTGTACTTGAGACAATCAAGACCAGTAAAAATAGGATGAGGTAAATCAGTAATTCCACGCAATTCCTCCTTAATCTTTTTTACAACAGGATTCAAATATCTCCTTCTGCTCTTTGATTTTTTGGTCAATCTTGGAACAGTCTTTGTGCTCAATTTTTCTCTGGCACCGTTCCATTTCAAGAGCAACTAATTTTTTCTTGATTTTAAGCATTTTTTTGCTCATATGCACTTGGTCTAGCACACCCACTGCTCGTTCGTGGTGGGTTGATTCAACAAAATTCTGGCGCATGGCATCCAGCTTTTCACGTAGGTATTGTTTATCCATGTCTATATCTCTCTAATTTTTCAATCATCACTAAAAATGGCGGGTTATTAACTTGGTTCAGGGTTCGGTAAATGGTAGCTGTATACTCCTGTTGGTTCAGCTGGCTAACAAAATCCAAGACAGCATCCCTCTCGAGGTCGCCACCTTCATGACCATAGTAGATCATAATGGCTATCCGTCCACCTTTGACAAGTAAGCCACACAACTTTTCTAAGGCTTCAATAGTTGTCTGAGGTTGAGTAATGACGGACTTATCAGCCGACGGCAGATAGCCCAGATTAAAAATCCCTGCCTTGGCTTCTGTCACAAACTGGTCCAGTGTCTCATGACCTTGCAAGATTAACTGGGCATTTGTCAGGCCAGCCTGGTCCAAACGCTCTTGGGTCTTTTCCAAGGCTTGTTCCTGAATATCAAAGGCATAGACTTGCTTGGCTAACTTAGCTAAAAAAAGGGTATCGTGGCCATTTCCCATAGTCGCATCCACTACGACATCCTCTTTTGTCACTACTTCAGCCAAAAAATCATGTGCCATCTCAAGTGGTCTTTTCATTATTAAACTCCTGTTTTACAGCCTTGCATCCTTGCACACTTCCACGACGTCGCATTTCAGTTTCAATAGCATTTAGCACTTCCCATTTATTGAGGCTCCACATAGGACCAATCAGCATATCTCTAGGTGCGTCTCCTGTGATTCGGTGGATAACGATATGCTTGGGAATGATTTCCAGTTGGTCACAGATGACCTTAACATATTCGTCCTGGCTCATCAACTGCAAACGACCCTCGTGGTAGTCCCGTTGCATACGTGTATTGGTCATGAGGTGAAGCAAATGCAGTTTAATTCCTTGAATATCATTGTCTGTTACACAGCGACGGACATTTTCAATCATCATCTCATGGGTTTCACCAGGAAGTCCATTGATCAGATGTGAAACAATCTCAATCTTGGGATACTTTCTCAAACGCTTGACCGTTTCCACGTACAATTCATAGGAATGAGCCCGGTTAATCAGATCAGAGGTTGTTTCATAAGTGGTCTGCAAGCCCAATTCAACCGTCACATGCATGCGCTCCGACAACTCAGCCAAATATTCAATAGTTTCGTCTGGTAAACAGTCTGGCCGTGTTCCGATATTGATTCCTACTACACCTGGCTCATTGATAGCCTGCTCGTAACGTTCCCTGATGACTTCCACCTTTTCATGGGTATTGGTAAAATTCTGAAAATAAACCAGATACTTCTGAACATCTGACCACTTGCGGTGCATAAAGTCAATTTCCTTATAAAATTGCTCACGGATAGGCGCATCTGGTGCTACGATAGCATCTCCAGACCCTGAAACCGTACAAAAAGTACAACCCCCATGAGCCACCGTTCCATCACGATTGGGACAGTCAAATCCCGCATCAATAGGGACTTTAAAGGTCTTTTCTCCAAAGAGTTTTCGATAATAATCATTCAAGGTATTATAAGATTTCATAACTTTCATTATAACAAAAATCACCCACAATCTCAAAAGCCTGACTTTCCTATAAATTCCTCTGTTTCTCGTTTCCTTTAGCCATTTTTTATGATACAATATGGATATGATTTTAATGAAATTAGCATCTATTTTATTATTGATACTGACCTTAGTAGTCTGCATCATCATAACCAAACTTTTTAGATTAAAAAAACTAGGACGAAACTTTGCGGATCTGGCTTTTCCAGTCTTGGTATTTGAGTATTACCTGATCACAGCTAAAACCTTTACCCATAATTTCCTTCCTAGACTGGGCCTAGCCCTCTCAGTCCTAGCTATTATTCTCGTTTTTTTCTTTCTTTGGAAAAAACGTAGCTTTTACTATCCTAAATTCATCAAATTCTTCTGGCGTGCAGGATTCTTAGCGATCCTTATCATGTATATCGAGATGATTGTTGAATTGTTCTTAATGAAATAATCGAATCCCTAAACATTTTCTAGGGATTTTTGCTTTCTCTACAAAATAGGATAGACAATAACACTATACAATTTTATACAAAGAAAATCCCTTAGAAACTTATATTCCAAGGGATTTATCTTCTATCTAAGACAAGAACTTCTCTCTAATCTTTAACGATAAAGAAGATATCAAAATTTCTAGTCTTCTTTTTTACCTTTAGTGGCTACTAATCCCGCACTTAAACCAAGAAGAGCTAAACCTGCTGCTACTGCTGCTTGTTCTGCCTCTGTTCCAGTATTTGGCAAGTGATTCTTTTCATCTTGCTGGGCTTCAACTGAACGTGAGCTCACTTGTTTTACATCCGTTTTCTCAGTTGCTACTTGTTGTTTCATAGTTTCTTTAGCTTCTGGTTTTTGAACATCTTGATCTTGTAGAATAGACTTGCTAGCTTCCTGAGGAGCTGGTTTAAGCTTTTCTTGAGAAGTTGATTTTGTATCCTTTATAGCTGTACCAACCTCTACAATACGGTCCTGAGCTATAACTTTATCATAGCTTTCTTTCTCAGTTCTCTTGCCATTTTCTACTTCAATCAAGTGAATACGGAGACCTTGTCTTCCTTCTTGGAGGATACGAGTTTCACCTACATATAACTTGTCAGACTTACGCTCCTGGATTTGGAAGCCAACTGCCTCTTCCTCAACTATAAGCTCTGGTCTGTTGAAAACTAGAGTATTGAATTCGTCCTCTGTAAGAGCGGTTCCTGGTTTAGTTCCGACAACGACAATGCGATTTGTTGGAGACTCTAGCACTTCATGGAGTTTTTCTTCCTTACTTCCATCAGAATTAATGCTTGTAAAGGTACGTTCCTTACCGACTTTTCCTTCTTGTTCTACACGAGTTTCACCAAGATAAAGCCTTGAATCTTTTTTCTCAACTGTCTTGTAGGCCAAATCTTGTTCAACAACTTCTAATTTTGGTAAGTCCTCTTGCACCGTAGCAACGGTCTTCGCAGAAACTGGTTTTTCTTTAGTCAACTGGATACGGTATTCCTTGACTTGTTTTCCACTCTCTGAAACTAGGCGAACAAGTACTGGAAGGCTATCATCTCCACCATCTACAACTGTTGAAGCAACCTGATTTGTAGTTGCAACAGAGACTTTTGGACGTTGACCTTTATAGGTGATTTGATAGTTTTGACGATTTTCAGTAAAATCTGGAAGTTCTTTTCCATCTACAAGAATCTTCGCTTGAGTGCTTTCTTGAGGCAATTCGCTCGGTGCAAGGAAGGACATTTCAATCATCGCAACACCGCTCTTGTCCGCCTTACGCTCCATGCGCCATCTCATAGCTTTGGCTTTCACCTCTTTAAATGTCACATTAATTTCATCACCCGCTTCGATATCTTTATTCGCATGATACGGAACAGCAATCCAATTTTCTGGATTATTAAATGGATGATCTGTTTCGTAAGCTTGGTAATTTGAATAATAAGTTGGCACTTCAAAGTCTGGACCAATATAGCGTTCCAAAACGAGTTTAGCTGGTGCATCTGTACCACTATCTGCAAAGAACTGGAGTTTGGCTTGTGCAACAGTCCGTTCTACAATCTTACCCTTTTCACGGAAAATGACCCCTGCTGACACTTCTGGATTAGTGGACGGTCTTGCAGACCAGTTTGTCCAACGACGATTTTCTGAATGATCCCCATCATTGATATAGTCTACACGGTCATGAGAACTATCGTCAATATCGTTGGTTGCTGAAGCAAAGGCCTGATTCCCATTTTCATCATAATCAGGGTTCTCTGAGAGAACCTCCCCAAGTTTATCTGTCACTCGTACAGAGAACTCAGTAGTAAGATCGCTACCAAGAACACGGCCTCGAACGATAAATTGACCTGCTTTTGTTAGATTTTCTGCAGGAACTTCTTCCCATTCAACTGCTAGGTCTTTTATTTCGTAGCCGTCTTTACCTGTGAAGTAAACCGGAACCTTAGTCGGCAATTCGAGTGCTTGACCTACTTGTAGCAAGCGAGATTGTTTGACCGCAGCAACTGGTTTACGAGAGAGCAAGTCTTTATTGCTTGTAAAGTGCAGACGGTATTCTCCTAGAATGTCGCCATTTTCAGCTTTAGCGATGACACGAACTGGCTCACCTTCACGAACGCTTGGAACGACGGTAGCGAGACCATTATTGCTAACACTTGCTGTTACTGCAGGAACTTTTCCATCTACAGACTCAAGATAGTAGTCTGCCAAATCAGGGTTAAAGTTTACTAAATCTTTGCCATCAACTTGGATTCTTGTTTGTCCTTGTTTGGCTGGCGCAACTTGTTTGGCAAAAATCTGTACTTCTGTGATAGACGTTCCACGCTTATTGTCTGCTTTAACCATGCGAATACGAACAGCATAGGTTTCAACTTTATCAAAGCTAAAGTGGTTCATTTCTCCAGCCTTGAGTTGAGCAGGGGCTTTTAGATTAGTAACTGGTTTCCAGTTAGCAGGATCATTAAAGACATGATTTTCGCCGCTTACAAAGCTAGGATTTTTAGGAGCTTTTGGAACCGTTTTACCAACATAATACTCAATCACATAAGACTTAGGAGCACCCACTCCGTGGTCTTCATGGAATCCAACACTTAAGTTATCAACTGATCGTTTGCTCAAGATACCTGAATCTCCAAACAGAACACCGACTGAAGCTTCTGGATTACTACGATTCCAGTTTGTCCAACGATTGGCTGGTCGATCATTAAAGGAAATCAATTTATCGTTGACGTTTGAAACAGGATCGGTCGGATTTGAGTCTGAAGCAAAGGCAAGTGGTAATTCTGAACCGGTCCACTGGTCAGAAATGTTTGCTCCTTGCTCAGTCTGAGCAGATACGCGAACATGGAGTTTAGTTGTTAATTGCGTACCTTCTAGGCGACCATTAACTGTAAAGACACCTTCCTTGGCGTATTGCTCTGGACGAATCGCTTCCCATGCAACCTTAGCTGATGAAACATGACCATTTGAATCATATGTACGAACGCTTTCTGGTAATTGTGGTGCTTCTGCGATTGGAGTTGTTACACTGACTTCTTCAACTGAAACAATGCCTTCTACAGATACTTTAGCACGCGCTTCCAAGTCAAGGCCTTCAACTTTACCTAACACTTCAAAGTTTTGATAGTGGTCTAGTTTTTCTTTCGGAATAGCTTGCCAAGTTACTTTGTGAGCTTTAGGGAAACCTTTGTCATACTCAACCGTTACTGTTGACGGAAGAGTAGGTTCTTGGTGTAAATCTGTCACTACATTCACAGGACGGATAGATTGCGCAATCTTCTTCTCAGTATTGGCTTGAATAGTGAGATTAACCTGGCCTTCAGCACCCTCATATACAGCTTTGAGAGCGACTACTCCTGGTTTATGCAACTCAAGCATTCCTTTTCGGACTGCAACTTCCCCTTCACCGCTTGTAGAGAAGGTTACTTTATCAGCTGGTAATACAGCTTGCGTTCCATCTTGATAGTGAGCAAGAACAGACAATTTCACTGTTCGATCTTCTTTAAGGCCGTCAGCTTGCTCCACTTGCAAGCTAAAATGGTCAATTTTTGGTGCTTCTTCTAGGAATTGGATTGCATAAGTTTGAAGTGGGCCACCATCTTTTGGCTGAACAAAGATGCTTGCGCGCATACCGTTTGCTGTACTGGCTTGAAGGACTGTAACATCAGCATTTTCAGCACTTGCTACGACTTCTGACAAGGATGCACCGTAAGCAAGAGTTCGGTATTGCATTGGATTTTGACTAGTAAGACCAGTGACAGCTTCGCCACCAACAGTTACAGTTGGCACTGCAGGTGCTGTAGCATTTCCTTCTTCTACAGCAAGAGTTGCATGAATAGTTTCACCAGCTAACTGACCAGTCATTTGAATACGTGATCCTGGGACTGAAAGTTTGGCTTTATCTACTTCTGCAATCTCCCAGCTATCTACTTCATACTCTTGTACACTTCCATCGGTTACAAGTATTGACACATATTTATCTACAGTGTTCAAGTTAGCTCCAGGAGCAACACGTTTAACTGTTGGTAGTTCTTTCGCAATTGCTAGAACCTCGACACGTGCCTCTACCTCACGTCCATTTGCTGTACCTTTAGCAGTCACAACTCCTGCTTGACTAACATCGACTTGAGACCAAGTTACTGGATGTTTTTCACGACTACCATCGCTGTATACAAAACCTACCATCTTCGGCATTTTTGGATCTTTTCCTAGCAATGTACGAACTTTTGCTACTTCTGTACCCAAAACAGTCTTTTCTTGTCCTTCTTTTTTACCAGTAAAGACAGTCACTTGGTCAGATTTCAAGAGATCAGAATGAGCAGTAAGGGTGAATTTTCCTGCTTGCTCGGTCGATTTTACAATGGCAACACCTTTACCATTAAAGGCTTTACGAATCCATGAACCATCGGCTTGCTCTTTGAAACGTTCACGGCTGGCTTGTTCTCCGTTATCGACACCAACAAGCTGACCTTGACCATGCAATTGGAAACGAACCATATTATTAGCAGTTGGAACTAGATGTCCTTTGCTGTCTACAATCTCATAATAGATATAAGTCAAATCTTTACCATCTGCCGCGATTGCTTGTTCTTCTTTGATGAGACGAACAGCTGCTGGTTTGCCAGCAGTTGTGATCTTATCTCGAGCAATTTCCTTGCCAGATTCATCACGAGCTATTGCTTCCAAGGTACCTGGTTTATAAGCAACTTTCCATTCAAGATACAATTCATTAGCATTGGCACCTTCTTGGTAAGTGCGTCCATCGCTAGTTTGTTTTTTAGTAAAGGTCTTCTGTCCTAGGGATTCACCATTCAACAATAGCTCCACACTTGCAGCGTTAGAGTAGGCACGAACTGGAATTTTACCATCTGCATCAGCTACATTATCTTTTAGAGTTGGGTCCTCCCAGTTCCAGTGAGGAAGTAGGTGAACCATCGGTTTTTTCTGAGCAGATACCCATTGACTCTGGTAAAGATAGAAATCATTTTTTGGAATACCAGCAGTATCTACAATACCAAAATAAGAACTTTTGACTGGTGTATGATTTTGATTGTGCCATGGCGTAGGCTCACCAATATAGTCAGTACCAGTCCAAATAAACTGTCCAGCATAGCCAGCATTGTCACGGTCAAAAGTCCATGAAGTTGTTGCTGTTTTACCCCAACCAACACGATCATTTCCATAATCAGACTGCTCATAGTTACGATAGTCTTGATTACTGTGTACCAATTCACGCTCTGGACGATAATAACTTCCACGAGTACGAGTAGCTGAGGAGGTCTCTGAACCATAAATCAACCACTTTGGATGCTTAGCTCGAAGGGCTTTGTAATTATCTTCAGAGTAGTTAAATCCAACAGCATCGAGTTCATCAGCAATTTTTTCATGCCCACCGCTACCATTACCAAAACGGAACTTATCAGCCCCCATAGTCACATAACGAGTCTTATCAACATCCTTGATTACTTTAACTAAACGTTTAACAGTAGCTAGAGAATGAGGATCGCCATTAGCTTCTCCAATCTCATTTCCTATAGACCACATAAAGACAGCTGGGTTATTTTTGTCTCTTTCTACCATGGTACGTAGATCGTAATCTGACCATTTTTCCCCTTTTTTAGCTTCAGGGTGAGTTGCATCTTTTTCAAAGAAACGACCATAGTCGTATGGTTTCTTACCTCCATACCAAGTGTCAAAAGCTTCTTCCTGAACCAATAAACCAAGTTCAGCTGCAATCTGTAGTGTTTGAGGACTTGCTGGATTATGGGTTGTACGAATTGAATTCACTCCCATATCCTTCATCTGTTTCAGACGGCGATATTCAGCCTTGTAGTTCTCCTCCGCACCCAATGCTCCATGATCGTGGTGCAATGATACTCCATGGAACTTGATGTGTTCACCGTTCAAAGAGAATCCTTTATCTGGAGTCCAGTTATAGTAACGATAACCAAATAAATCCTTCTTAGCATCTACAAGCTGTCCATCTTTGTAAACACGAGTTACCATCTCATATAAAGCAGGTTTATCAGATGACACTGTCCACAATTTAGGTTTTTCAACCTCTAATTCTGATTCCAAATGAATAGTTTCTCTAGCTTTTAGAATCTTACTCTCAGTTCGAACAAGTTCTGTAACTGCCTTCCCACCTCGTTCAAAAATTTGATACTCTGCTACGAGCTCATGATCCTTATCATCTGTATTAACGATTTTACTGCTCACATGAGTTTCAACCTTACCATTTTGTTGGTCTTCAAGTTTTGGAGTTAAGATAGTTGTACCATTTTTCTCAACATGAACCTTATCTGTCACTTGCAAGTTCACATCACGATAGATACCACTTCCTGAATACCAACGACTACTTGGCTGTTTATTTACTGCATGAACAGAAATAACATTCTCTCTTCCATCCTTATAAAGATAATTGGTAATGTCATATGAAAATTGATTGTAACCATTTGGATAGTGACCAACTAACTGACCATTAACAAATACTTGAGAATCCATGTAAACCCCATCAAAGGTCACACGGACATCTTTATTTAAATCTTTTTCGTCTAACTTAAAGGTTTTACGATACCATCCATCTCCACCATTCAGTTGGCCTCCTTCATTTTGAGATGGTGAATCATGATCAAAATCAAAATGAATACTCCAGTCATGAGGAAGATCCATTTTTTCCATGAAGTAATATCTGCGTCTGGTTTAACAGCCTCTTTAGCATTGGCATTTAGCTTAAAGTGCCAATTTTGATTGAAAGAAATGTTTCTATCTTCAATTAACTTATCAACAACTTCATTTGCAGCAGATTTGAATTCCTTCTTATCTTTTGAAACAGAACGATCTTGTAATTCCGCTTTATTTGTTTCTTCAGCTACCTTCGTTTCTTCTATCCTACTTTTCACTTCAGTCTTACCTTCTTCTAAAGGAAACTCTTTATTATCAGCAACTGTAACTGGGGACTGATCTGCATGAGTTTGGTCAGAGACACCTGTAGCATCTGCATTATCCTTAAGAGGCACATTATCCGTTTGTTCACTTGATTTTTCCGCAACCATCACTTTAGATGTCTGTTCACTCTCTTCTTTATTTTCAGAATCAGCATCCTTCTTACTTATTGAAATCAGTTCATTAGTATTTTCATTCGCATAAGCAGAAGAAGCTAGACTAAGACTTGATCCTAATAACAGCACACAGCTTCCTATGAGCACTGAGCAAGCACCGACTGAAAATTTTCGAATACTATAAACGCTCTTTTTGTTCCAATTACCTTTTTGCATGGAATCCTCCTTTTTAGTAACCGCTTTCATTTTTTCTAAAAGCAAGCTCCTTATTATAATTATCTTATAATACAATTTTATAACCAATAAAAAATTTGTCAACCTTATACAAATAAAAACAATATTTTTGATTGTTTTTTATAAAAATTAGAGAATTTCCAGAGAGAATCGGAGTTTTTATTATTATAATTATGATGTTATGCTTTTTCTTGGAATTTTAAAATGGAATAGCTTTTGACTATCTCAAACAAAAAAAATTTATTTTATCTTAGCCTAATTTAAAATCAAAAAAGTAAGCTAGAAATAATCTTTTACCACCAAAAATTCTTTCTTACATTTTTAGACATAGAAAAAGATCCAACAAATATTTCAGTTAGATCCTGACTTTATTCACTCTTCCTTCTTATTTTCCTTCTTTATCCGGAAATAGATAACCAATACCTACACAAGCTAGCACACCTGCACCAATCACCAGGCTACTTGAAATTGGCAACAGATCCAAAATTGCATTCGCAATGATAAAGGCAATAATCAGACACATCAGACTAGCCTTGTAATCCTTTTTCAAAAGATTCTCTAGGGTAAAATAGAGGAACAAGCCTACAGGAATCAGTGACCAGAGGTTGACATCCAAACTTGGCCAGCCAATAGAACCAAAATACAATACTGTCGTTGCTGCTACTAAAAATACAATCCCCAATAATTTTTTCATTTCTTTATCTCCAATTTCTTTTTTAGGAACTTGAGTTATCTAATACTACCCCCTCACGTCCCTTACAAAAATCATTATAGCAGAGGGCAGTTCCAAGAACAAGGTCTTTTGCCTATCTGGTCTCTATATCGGTCTAAGTGGTTGAATAATAGCGATAAAATAAGGAAGCAGGTGAAAAACTACCTTCCAAATAAAAAGGAATTAAGCAACCAAACGCTACTTAATTCCTTCACTGAAATTATTTCATCACCTCTATTAAATAAAGTAGCCTTTAAATTTTGAAAGACTCTATTTGCTAATCAATATTGTCAATACTAACCCTTTCAATCAATTCATTAGTTTTCTAAACTAAGTCTATTAATAAATCCAAAAAGAGTAGCACTATCAAAGCAAACTAAATAATTGAGTTATAAATGGCTATTTTCACAAAACTGTTTCATCATCACGCTATATCAGTACATAAACCATTTTTTCATCCATAGCTTTTGTCTTAATCTTGATCTTTTTTCTTCAATCCAAGAAATGCACCTACGGTAAACATTATTCCAGCAATGAATGGTGTAAAACCTTCTCTGACTGTTCCGGTTTTTGGCAATCTATCAGAATTGTTAGTATCCGATTTACTATCAATATTGGTATGTTTATTAGCTATGTTCTCTGGTTCATTAAGATAAACTTCCTTCTTATTTTCAAAGTTTTTATCATTTTCATCAGGAACTGTAACTTTGACATCCTCAGTTGAATCAGATCTTTGACTTTCATCTAATTGACTATAATTTACTTGTACAGGAACTGTAGTTTTGACATCTTTAGTTGAATCAGATTTGTGTGAATGATTTTCTCTTTGTAAATCCTCTTTTCTGTGACTTTCATCTAATTGATTATGATTTGCTTGCACCTTATCTTTCTTTTTGGATACATCAAAAGTAGGTTTATTTTCCTCCTCCTTTTTCTCCTCTATTTTCTTGAATACAGGTTTTATAAGGGTATCTTTTGATAGATTAATAACATAACCAGCATCTTTTTTCCCTTCGACACCAGAAATTTCCCAGCCATCAAATTGATAGCCTTTTTCTAATTCACCCTCATAGACAGGTAAAATGAAATCTTCTTCCGACACTATCTTAGAACTCATTTCTTTTCCATTTTGAATGGTCACAGTCACCGTATGAGGTTTTAATTCGCTCACCTCTCCCGTATCTTTGTTTAAAATGAATTCTTTTACGGTTGTATTTCTTGCAAAATCTTTTACAACAATCTTAATGTTTAGTGTCTTATCTGTTAGTTGTTTAATATCATCAAATGATTTGTATTCTTTTCCATTTACATAAATATGTTTGTCTTGAATCTCACCATCGAATCCATTATTTCTTTTATCATTGATATTAAAGACTACAGATTTTCCGTCAGCATATTCGATACTAGTATTTCCCTTAGGATCAATGTTTACTTCTGGTTTAACATTATCATATAAAAATTGATAGTGTACTCCAACCGCTTTCGCATTCAAATCGCTATAGCCAGTTTGAAGATAAACATTTCCATCCATATCTGTTACCTTATCTGGGAATCCGTTTGCTTTATAGTCTTTCATTCCCCAGTCCATGATGTCACCGTCTTTAACATTAAGCTTAATGTTAAAATCTCTAGTGTTATCAATGTGTAAATCTCCGTAGATTAAATAATTATCTACAACCGATTCATTAACTCTCAACTCCCAGTTAAAACCACCCTTATCAGAAATCTTACCTCTTAAATAGAATTCTGGATTTCGTACATAAATTTTATTAGATTTAGATGGATTAAAGTAGTTCTTGTCCATTGAAAGGTTTACTGGTTTTGCATCAATAAATAACGTAGAGCCATCTTCTTTTATAGCTTCTACATTGGACTTATCCTCTCCAGTGTACTCTTTACCATCCTTACCAAATAATACCAGTTTAGAAGGATCTGTTACAAGATTTCCATCTTTATCGATTGCTTCCCCTTTATCGTTCATTTTAAAGGTAAACACTTGATATTTTACAATGTTAAAGCCGTCTAAAGCCGACATTAATACGGATTGAGTACTTCTTCCATCTTCAACATTTCTACTATCAGCATAAATTATTTTTTCTGAAAGGACTCTTAGATTAGGATTGGCCTTTTGGATTTTTGCTATATCTTCCTGGCTATAGACTCCATTTCCTTCTAACATATCCGTTTTTCCAGGATTATAGGTAGTCACTTTTAGTGCATAGCCTTTTCTTAGAATGATGTTATCTTTTAACAGATATTGTTGTTTTTCTGAATCAGAATAGATTTTACCAGATTCCATGTCCGTTAAATTGTTTGGTTTGTTTTTTGAAAGATCTCCTTCTCCTAATTCTATTACATTCCCATAACTTGATGCATAGGGATATTCTGTTTTAGTTTCCTTATTTTTTTCAGGCATTCTAATTTTAGTTTCAGCTTTTATCTGATCATCATCTTTAACAAAGAATCTCATATCTCCTGAAAAAGCTAATCCATCCACAATATCATTAATATTAGCGTATAAATCAAATGTCATCGTTTTTGAGTGGGAATCATACTTGGTCGTTTTGATTTCTATCGATTTATAGTTATTACCATAATATACCTTGGCATTTTTAGAAACATTACTTATCTTTCCAAGAATTTCAAAGTGTCCATTTTTAGACGGGCTTAGAACACCATAAATTTTTGATTTGATTTCGTCAAGTTTTTCAGTTTCATATTCTAAGGCACTACCATCGTCATAAGCAATTATATTTCCCTTATCATCGTATTTATAATCGTATTCTTCTGTCCTCTTACCAGTTTCACTTGTAAAGTCATCAACTTCTCTAAATTTCTTTTTAATGAGTTTCTTCAAGTCTTTACTTTCAAACTCTCTAATTGTTGAAATCGTTTTATGAATAGTCAAGCTAGATTTTTCTTCGATATATTCTTCATTTTCTTGATGATGTTCTACTTCAGTTGTCTCTTTGTTTAGGCTATCATCTTTAACACTTTTTAAATTCTTAAATTTAGATTCAGGAATTTCTCCAAGCTTTTGGTATTTAGATGAATCTTGATCAGGATCTACTAGATAATAGGAAATCATCCCCTTTTCATCAGCATGATCAGCAAATTTAATTCTATGAATCTTTGTGAAATTGCTAGAGCCATCTAGTGCAATGACTTCAATGATTTTTCCTCTTAAATCTCCTGCACCATTAATTTCATAAATGGTATTTCCGTCTTTGTCAAGTTTCCTATTTCTTCCTTGACCCTCACCTGCGTAAGTTACTTCAAGATTTTTCTCAACTTCTCCATCTTCATTAACCAGAGCGGCGCCAGCATACCAAACTTCGTTTGCAATCTCGTCAAATTTTTCAGGATGTTCTTTTTGATCTCTCGCAAATAGAGTTTCATTCTTGTATTGATCTTTTACCTTGTGATAAGTATCCTTTGTGATCAGCTTAATTTTTTTCAGGATTTGAAAAATCAACCGAAACAATCTTAGGGGCTGTGTTATCAATTTTTACAGGAATATAGGAAACCTGCCATGGGTAATCTTTAGTTAATCTATATTTAAATTTATAGAAATATTGACCTTCCGCAATCGGTTCAAATTGACCTCTTATCCTAGTAGCTGGATCTTTGGTATTCTTGCTTTCTGGTGCATTTTCTTCTTTCCCTCTAGGATTATAGATGAGTCCATCCCATTTCAAGTCGCCCCAAACTTTTAGCTTAGAAGATTTGATTCCCTTTGCATCATTTCTTTTAGAGTTTAAAATTCCTTTAACAAAGTGTTCTCTCGAAATGACTTTTAAGTCTCTTTGATTTTCTCCCTCTTTATTTGTATTTACTATTGAAATCATTCCTTCTTCTGCACTTCTTAATACAAGTGGAGAAGGTGTTAATCCTCTCTCAAGTTGAGCATCTTGAGGATTTCCATTTGAATCTAAAGGATAAATTTTAGCAATATTAGAACCACTTGATGATGGTGCGTTGATCCCTTCGTTATTGAAAGCAAACAATTCTGGATTTTGATCTAGGGATGTTATATTTTTATCTTTTCTATTTTGTATAACTCCTGCTGGATTAAATTTATCTATACCATGTTCTCCACCAATTCCCTTATTTAAGGTTCCTGGAATTTTTGGTTTACCATCATCATCATAACCTTCCATTGTTTTTGATTTTGAACCTTCTTCCCAGGCCCATTTATCAAGGATTGGTTCCTTATTCCAATCCCCAGCAAATCCCATTAGAGGCATCGATAAAGAAGGTTGGAAATTTGTTTTCTTACCATTGGAGTTTAGAGCTTCCATTTCTTCCACTGACTCAAAATGAATAAATGATTCTACAAATTTATTTTTATTTTTAGCCTCTCCAACGTTTATAACCGCATTTAAATCAAAGCTAGAATTTGGGCCTATAGTGAAAGTGTCATGCTCAAATGTAATATTTGCATCTTTTACTTTCTCTGGGTGAATTTCTGGAACAATTTGCTTCCCATCTGGAGATTTTTCGTCTTTATATGTTTCATCCAGTTTTAGTCTGTCAGTTAGAGCATCTGTAGTTACTGCTGATGCTGAAACTTTAAAGGTTAAAGGTCTGTTTGATGTATTGTGAAGCTTAATTGTAAAGTATTTTTTATCTCCTTTTATTTCTTTAAGAGAAATAGAACCATAAGAGTTTACCAAACCTTTAGAATCCGTGTTTTTAAAAGTAGCTACAACTTCATTTCTCAAAGCATTGGCAACATTAATTAGCCCTGCTCCCTGTTGTCTAGGTGATGCAAAGTATTGACTTTTTTCTTTCCAAGACGTTGCATCCATCATAGGCCGTGCAGTATTTTGTAGGGCAATTTTTGTAAGACTTGTAAGGTCTATTTTGTCATCTCCCTTAAGATTTTTCAAGGCAGGTCTTTCAAGCATTTCCTTTAACTTTGGTCTAATCAAAACAGTAGAAGCTGCCACGATAGGAGTTGCCATACTAGTCCCTGACATATAACCATAAGTTGATTTCCCATTGATGACATTGAGAGTGGATTTAATATTTTTACCTGGTGCTGAAACATCAGGCTTTAAAAGTAAATCTGTTCTCGGTCCCCAAGATGTGGATCCTGCTGGAACTATGACATCTTCTTTATACAATTCTTTGTCTGTGTCAGGTGAAAACTTAAAGTCAATCTCTTTTTCGTCACCTACATTCGGTTTATTAGAATTATAGCTGGCCATATCAATTGGATAGTATTGCTCCAATTTATCTTTGAAATCTTCCTTACTATTTCTTTTAACCTCAGTTTTTTTATCAGGATTAATCATGTTCCATAGCTTTACACCATCATCTCCTGAAATTGAAAATACTTGACTTTTAGTCCCTTCATCCGCTTCATATCCCATGGCTGGAAGCTCTGTCCAATTATCTCTATTGTAATAATTGACAGTATTTACAACCATAATGGCGCGTGCGCCCTTATCCGTTGCTCTTTTAAAAGCATCTTTTAAATCCTTGGTATAAATTCGATCCATTACTGCAATTTTGCCCTTAAGATCCAATCCTATCAAATCTTTGTCTTGACCTTTGCCTATATATACAAAGTTTAATTTACTAGGAGCTTTTGAACCGTCTTCATTTGTTGTGATTTTATTCTTATCGAAAAAGGCCCCTATATTTCTGTATTTAAAATTTTCTCCACCTATGTTGACTTTATCAAACTCAACTGTCTGATTTTTAGCAGAAGCGACCGCTATCGCATCTTCATGTGCTGCAGTTCGCGTGACATTTCCAGTATCTGTCATTTTCAGATTATTATTTGCCACTAAATCCCATGAAGAACTTGAAGCAGAAGTCGCATAGTTACCCGTAGCTACAACCATTGGAATGCCTGCTTTTCTTAACGCTCTAATAGCTTCCCAATATTTCTCACCTACAAGACCTGTTCCTGTAAAGCCTGATGATACCGAAACAACATCGACATTGTGTTTGATCGAATCTTCAATAGCATGAAACATTGTTTCATCTCCTGCGAAGCCAGATCCTGCGTCAGAGTACATTTTATAAGAGAAGATCTGTGCATTAGGAGCAATTCCATCTATTCCGTTAAAGTTTTTAATATCTTTTTCAGTATCATTTCCCGCAAGAATCCCTGCAATATGCATTCCATGTGGATCAAAATAATCGCTTCCATCATCAGCTTTTTCTACAGTGATTTTACCACCATTATAATAATTGAAAGCATGAGGGATTTTATCACTCAACCAGAAATTTTTATCAGTACCTTTTAAGTCTTCTTTTTTGAATCTCATTGAACCTTTAGCATCATCATCAATCCTCATAGCCTTGTGCCTATAATCTGTCCCGGTATCGATATTTGAAATGACCATACCTCTACCATCAAAATTTTTACCAAATGGAGCATTGATAGACTTTAGGTAATCAATTGCCTCTTCAACTCCAATTTCCTTCCTAGCATGATTCATCATTGGCTGGACTTTTTGTGATCGTTCAACCGATGAGATACCTTCTATTAGTTTAATTTTGTCCAGATTATCTGGAGTTGTTTCTATTGCAACACCATTAAAAATCGTATCATAAGTATATAAAACTTTTGTATCCTTAAGATTGGATAATTCCTTGATTGCTTTTTCTCCAGATTCTTTATCTTTAAATTCAGCAATATAGACAAGTTTATCCTCTTTTTGGGGACTTTCTGGGTCTTTACTTGCAGACGAGTCCACTTTATCTTCTTTGGATTGATTGGAATCTTCTTTGATTTTTTCTTCTTCATTGCTAGTTTTGTTATCTATCACAGATTCTTTACTAACAACTTCTTTTTCCTCAATAACCGTTGTTTTCTTCTCTTCAGTATCCTTTGAAGTTTCTATAGTATTATGAATATCTTCAAGTTTTTCTTTGTTTTCTTTTTGTTTATCTACTACTTTTTCTTTATCAGAGATAGTTAAAGTATCTTCAGAGCTAGATGTGTCTGCTAAAACTACCTCATTAGGGACATATGCTGCTAAAATAACTGCAGCTGTGGTTAGTGACAATACTGTACTTTTTTTCATTTTAATTCCTTACATATTTATTTAAATTCCAATAGATAAAAACTTTAACTTTGCTAGCCTTTGTTATAAACAGTTTTACTAAGTATTATCTAGGAAATAGAGTAGTACATTTATATATAATTGTTAGCTCTCTGAAAAATAGTATATCAATTAAAAAAATTTAAGTCAAGAAAAATTAAGGTCTATTAATTTTATTTTTAACATATGTTAAAAATAATAAAAAGTTTCGTACTTAACGGGGATACATTATAAGCACACTCACACCATCAAAAATAGTAGCAATCAAGTTGAACCACTACTAGAATCACAAAAACAGACATGATTGATGCAATAACAATACTATTAAACAAAGTAAATAACCGATAAGAACTAGACTTAACGGTTATTTTCTACATATCAAAATTTTTTTCAAAACCTCAGTCATATGTTCACCTGTGACCTAGGCTTTACGAGCGTCTTGCTCTAGCAACTAATACTCAACGAAAATCAAAGAACAAACTAGGAAACTAGTCGCAGGTTGCTAAAAGCAACTGCTTTTAGGTTGTAGATAGAACTGACGAAGTCAGCTCAAAACACTGTTTTGAGGTTGCAGATGGAAGCTGACGTGGTTTGAAGAGACTTTCGAAGAGTATAAGCCAAATCGGTGATTACGCTTACAATATAGCACTCTGAGAATAAATGTCAGAGAATTTTTATCTCTATTAGAAAAAGCCTGTCCTGAGACAAGGCTTTGATATTCTATTATTTACGAACCCGCACTTTCGTAGGCATCTAAGCCCCTATCCCAAAGTTTCAGGGAAATGACAAAGAAGATCAGGGAAATCAACATCAAACCTCCGATGTTAAAGATTACATCCTTGTCCTGCAAGAAATAGCTGGCAGGATAGTAAGCCGTAAAGGCAAAAGGCACGATAAAGCTAATCAACCAACGAAGAGCTGAATTGTAAATGGAAATCGGGTACTTGGCAAAATCATTAAACATATAAAAAATGTAAATCATAGCCCCTGACTGCTTGGTCCAAAAAGCGATGCTGGCTGTCGCAATTTTCAAGGAAGTATAAATCAAGGTCGCAAAAGGAATGCAGACTAGGAAAAGCAAGAATTTTGGAAGAGTCCAGGCAATGCTAGCCACCGTTGTCGCTAGTAAAATTCCACCGACCAATAGTTCGCCCAAGGCATCAATCTGAAAGGTCTCGACTAGGATGTGGAAGAGGGGATTGATAGGACGCGTCAGGTACTTATCAAATTCTCCTTTTCGCACCAAGCGCTGTCCCAGAGCCCAAAGATTGTCAAAAAAGAGATGGTCAAAGCCCTTAGGAATCAAGGAAAATCCATAAATAAAGGCAATTTCTTGAAAGGTCCAACCTTCTAGGGATGGAATATGTTGAAAGATGACATTGAGAAATAAGAGGTTCAGGCCTTGAGTCAGAAAGACTCCCAAGACACCAACCACAAAATCCACCTTGTATTCCATGATTTGTTTGATGTACTGTCTGATAAAAATCAGATGCATGCGTTGATATTTTTTCATACTAACCTCCTTGAATGGTGATAAAGGACTGGACTCGTTTCCAAATCAACTGAGACAAGCCCACCATCACTAAGAGCCAGAAAAACTGCAAAGCGAGTGCTTGAAGCATCTGATTGGTATCGTATTTCCCAACGATAATCATGACCGGAGTGTAAATCAAGGATGAAAAAGGCAGGAAGGACAGAATATCTGAAACAACCTTTGGAAAGAAAGCCAAGGGAATCAAACTTCCAGACATAAAAGCCACTATGGAAGTCTTGAGTAGATTGGAACCCCAAAGATTTTTAAACACAAAGGCTGAAAAACCAAAACAGATATTAAAGAAAAAGTTAATCAGATAAGCTAGCATTAGGCTAAAGAGATAAAGGGCAGTTAATCCCAGCACTTCTACAATCCCTTGCCCAGATAAGATTTTCATCAAAACAATAACACTTAAAAATGGCAGGCCAACAGAGATAAAAATCAACCACTTAGAGCCAAGTTCGGTGAAAAGGTAAGAGGCCGCAAAATGCACTGGTCTCAACAAGCGCATGATAATAGAGCCATCCTTGACCTCCTCCCCAATCATAAAGGACGAATCTGACCTAGTCAGAAGATTGGTCACAAAACTCATAATGATGTAGAGGGTGAGATCTGCCATACTAAAGCCCTGAATCAAAGACTCTTGCGAGGAATCAAAGACAGCCTTCCAGAGATAAAAGGCCACAAAAGCACCCATGACATCGCCGATTCGATAGAGAATAAAGTTGACTCGATAGGTGATCAATTCCTGAACACCTGCATTGATAAAGGGTTTATAACGTCTCCACAATTTGACCATCTTAGAGCTCCTTTCGGTAGAAGCGACGGATAATATCCTCAATATCCGTATCCACCATCTTCAAATCGCGGATTTCAAAATCAGACAGGGTTTGCTTAATAATATCAGCTGACTGGTAACGAGAACTATCGAATTCAATGTTGAGACTATTTCCTTGTCTATCAATTGTCATATCCGAAAAGCCTTCATAGTGAGAAACTAGATGACTTTGACCTGGTAGCAGTTCAAAGGAGAGCGTCTTCATCTTGCCAAAGGTTTCCTTGAGCTGGCTAACCGTTCCATCAAAAATCTCTTGCCCCTTGTCAATCATAAAAATACGATCACAAAGTTGCTCAATATCGCTCAGGTCGTGAGTTGTCAAAAGAATAGTTGTCTCTTCCTCCTGATTGATCTGGGTAATGGCGCGACGAATGTTATCCTTGACCGAAACATCCAGACCAATGGTCGGCTCATCTAAAAAGAGTACCTTGGGATTGTGAAGCAAGGAAGCCGCAATATCCGCCCGCATGCGCTGTCCCAATGAAAGAGTTCGTACGGGATCCTTGATAAAGTCCTTCAAATCCAAGACTTCATTCAAAAAATCCATGCGCTTATGAAAGAGCGAGTCTGGCACATCGTAAATCTCTTTCAAAACCGTGTAGGTTTCTTGCAGCGCCAAATCCCACCATAGCTGGGTTCTTTGTCCAAAGACAACACCAATATCCTTGACATAATCTTGGCGATTGTCCTGCGGAATCTTGCCGTTAATCCGACAAAAACCAGATGTCGGTTTTAAAATCCCTGTCAGCATTTTAATGGTTGTCGACTTCCCTGCACCATTGGCCCCGATAAATCCTAAAATCTGCCCTTTTGGAACTTCAAAAGTCAAATCCTTGACCGCTTCAAAGGTCTGCTTTTCAGGATGAATAAAGGAACGTAAAGCCCCCTTCAAGCCCGGTTCCTTAACTGTCTTCACAAAATTTTTCTGAAGATGTTCCACTTCTATCATTGCCATATCTATCTCCCTATCGTAAGGAATAGCAACATTGTGTTTTTGACTACAAACATTCTAAATCCTTACTTTCTACACCTTCTACATGTTATTACTACAAAAAGCTTTATACCAACCTATTATAATCCAATAAAAACTAGAATGCAAGCGTTTGCCTAAAGTTTATGAAATTAGAGATTTCTCTCTTAAAGTGGTATTTTTATACTCAATGAAAATCAAAGAGCAAACTAGGAAGCTAGATGCAGGTAGCTCAAAGCACAGCTTTGAGGTTGCAGATAAAGCTGACGTGGTTTGAAGAGATTTTCGAAGAGTATTAGTCCAAAATTCTGGCTTAATAGTCTCCTTAAAACGCCCAAAAACCCACCCTCATGGGCAGGTTTCATCTGTATTATTCAGCTAGATTAAGCTTTACCTTCTGAACCGAATACATCGATACGTTCTTCAACTGATGCTTGGATAGCTTTTACACCGTCAGCCAAGAATTTACGTGGGTCGAAGAGTTTTTTCTTGTCGTATTCTGCTTCGTTTGCTTCGTAGTCACGAGCAAATTTACGAGTTGCGTTAGCGAATGCGATTTGGCATTCAGTGTTAACGTTAACTTTCGCAACACCAAGTTTGATAGCTGCTTGGATTTGCTCATCAGGAATACCTGATCCACCGTGCAATACGATTGGGAATCCAGGAAGAGCTTCTGTCAATTTTTGCAAGTGGTCAAGGTCAAGACCTTCCCAGTTTGCTGGGTAAGGACCGTGGATGTTACCGATACCAGCTGCCAAGAAGTCGATACCAGTTTCAACCATTGCTTTAGCATCTTCGATTGGAGCCAATTCACCTTTACCGATGATTCCGTCTTCTTCACCACCGATTGTACCAACTTCAGCTTCTACTGAGATACCTTTAGCGTGTGCTTTTTCAACAACTTCTTTAGCCAATTTAAGGTTTTCTTCAACTGGAAGGTGTGAACCGTCAAACATGATTGAAGTGTAACCAACTTCGATACACTCAAGTGCATCTTCGTAGTGACCGTGGTCAAGGTGGATAGCTACTGGTACAGTGATACCCATTGATTCAACAAGGTTAGCGATCAAGTTGCGAGCAACTTTGTAACCACCCATGTATTTAGCAGCACCCATTGAAGTTTGGATCAAAACTGGAGCTTTTTTAGCTTCTGCTGCGCGCAAGATAGCTTGAGTCCACTCAAGGTTGTTTGTGTTAAATCCACCAACTGCATAACCGTTGTCACGAGCTGCTTGGACAAATTTTTCTGCTGAAACGATTGCCATTTTATCAGGCCTCCTGTATATTTTTATGGGTCATCCCATTTACATTGTTCATTTTATCACTTTTTGACAAAAAAATCTAGTTTTTCCCGTAGTTTCGATTGAATTTCTTCTAGCTTCATCTATGTAAACCCTTTCTCTCCCTATCTTGGGCGACTTTTGGAAAATCTATAAAGAAGGTTAAACGATTCTCCCCTATCTCAAAACGATAAGGTAATTTTTCATGTTCTAATAGACTCTTGACCACAAAGAGCCCCATCCCAGAACCCTTAGCCTTGCGACTAGCATTATCAGAAAAAGATTGGGCTAGTTTTTCTTGTTCTTCTGGACTACAGCTATTTTCTATAAAAAGTTCCCCTTCTCTTTCTCCAATGCGAACTAAGCCACCTGGAACAGAGTGCTTAATGGCATTGCTGATGAGGTTAGACAGAATCAACTTCATAACTGATGGGTTTAGACAAGCCTGCTGATGGGTTAAACTATTGTCTATCTGGAGCTCTCTCTCCTTGGCTAGCAAGGCATAATCCTTAACCAGACTTTGCGTCATCTGGTGTAAGTCAATTTGTTCCCTATCATCTCTTAATTCCTGCACAGACGAGAGAGAAAGTATCTGGAGAACGTGGTGATTGAGCTCATCCACAATTCCTAAGGCAACTCCCAGATAGTGGTCTCTATCCTTATAACGCCCGACATTTTCTTTCATGTTTTCGATCAGGATTTTCAAACTAGCCAGAGGTGTTTTCAATTCATGAGAAGCCCCTCGTAGGAATTCGACCTTCATCTTCTCCAGTTGAAGAATAGCTTCATTCTTGTCATGCAAGTCCGCAATAACAGTCAAAAGATGCTGGTAAAGGCTATTGATTTGTTCCTTGAGATCACCAATCTCATCCTTAGAATCCACACGTAATCGCACTTGGGCATCCAAATCCATCATCCGACGGGTCACTCGCTTGATTTCCAAAATCGGAGCAACAATGGTCCTAGCGTAGATATAGGCTACCAAGAGGGAAATCAGAAAGGACGCCAGCAAGGTATAGGGTAGAAATTGAAGACTGATTTGCTCTGCTTCCTTTTGCAAATCCATGGACGCTAAAAACTGGAGAGTCATGGTACCACCGTCCTGCGTTGTCACCTCGCGCTCCTCGATAAAAAGAGAGGTTGTCTGACGGTCCGTATCCAGAGGAAGACTGTCCTTGACTTCTAACTTGTCCTCAGTCATCTCTCCCTTTACTGTCCCCTTGATCTCACTGGTCTGGGAATACAAGTCTAAGACTTGCTCGATACTCTGCCTATCCTTTCCGTCAAGGGACTGGGCAATGGCTGTCGCTTTCTGGCCAATGGTTTCCTGACGATGACTCAGATAAGTCGAAGGAAAGAGAAAATAAATGGCTAAATGAAGGCAAATTACCAGAACACTAAAAATCGAGAAGGTATAGATAAATATCTTTGTAAATAAACCTGTTCGTTTCATTTTCGCTCCAATTTATAACCAACATTGCGCACAGTGAGGATGCAGTCCAAGTCCAGCTTTTTCCGCAATTCCTTGATATAGACATCAATGACACGGTCAAAAGGAACCTCATCTGTCACCTTCCAGACAGCATCGATTATCTGAGAACGAGTCAAGGCCCTTCCTTCATTTTTAACCAAATAATCAAGAATTTCCAACTCTTTAGCATTGATGGCTACTTCCTCACCTGCTAGGCTGGCACTGTAACTCTCAAAATCCACCCTGGCATCTTTATAGGAGAAGATTCGTCCTGTATCATAATAGCGTTTGAAAATCGCATCTACTCACTTTTAAGAGAGAAAGGGAGAATGGTTTTTCCAGATAGCCATCTGCCAGAGAGGCAAAGGCACTCATCTTGTATTCCTCATCCTGAAAGGCAGTCAGCATCAATACAGGAACCTGACTGGTTTTACGAATCTCAGCTAGGACTTCTAGGCCGTTGAGCTTGGGCATCTGGATATCCAGTAAAACCAGGGCTACCTCATAGCTAGAAAATTGCTCCAGAGCTTCCTGACCGTCCGCTGCCTCAATAGTTTCATAACCACAATCCGTCAAATAATCACTGATCCCCTCACGGATCATCTCTTCATCTTCTACAATTAAAATTTTCATAGAAAAACGTTTCACATTCCTTTAAATTTCTTGTTAATCTTTCTATTTTGCCTTGATAAAACCTCTTCCTATCAAGGCAAAATAGATAAAAATGCTACCTATATTATACCCCATTTAGGGGAGAATAGGTAGCAAGTTTTTTATTCACTATCGAGCAAGAGCTCTTTTGGTTGTTTTCTAAGGAGATTGCTTGAAGCAAGCGCCATAACGAGAACCACTAGAACCAAGGCTAGGACAAAGACGATGATAAAGTCTGATGTCTGAATAGAAATATCTAGGCTCGACAAGGTCTTGCTAAAGCCATCTACTTCTGCACCACCACCAAGGTTAGAGGCTTGAGCTGCCTTGCTGGCTTGCTTAGCAACACCTGAAGTAACATTGGCAAGAACAGTGTTTCCGATTGCACGCGCTGTGTAAGTAGCTAAGAAGTAAGCAGAAACAAGAGCAGGAATGGCAATCAAGATGGATTCGGTGATGAATTGACCCAAGATACTTGCCTGCTTGAGACCAATAGAGAGCAGGATTCCCACTTCCTTGCGTCGAGCGTTGATCCATAGGCTGAGTAAGAGGGCAAGGAGAAGAACTGAGAAGCTCAAGCTGCCCCAGAAGAGGAGGTTGGCCATCTTGTACATACCAGAGATGGATTGCTCAAGAGCTGGGTAGTTTGAGGAGCTCTTCACCAGTGTATAGCTCTTCCAGTTGATACCACTGATGCCATTCAACTCTTTCATGACATCATCCAAGTTCTTGTCTGCTGTTACAAAGAAGGTTGCGTCCCCATAAATGGCCGTGTCTTCTGTGTATCCATAAAGTTTAGCAGCCGTATGGATGTCTGTGATAGCAGTATTTTCGTAGAGTTCTTGTGAGTAGGTGACTGCCGACTTATTGTGGCCATCAAAGAGTCCCTTGATTGTCACTTCAACTGTTTCCTTGGCCCCTTTTTCATTGTCTGCATCGTAGACATTAGAGTCTAGTTTAACCTTATCCCCTACTTTCCAGCCGTGTTTTGCAGCCAAGTCCTTGTGCAGGAGGATCTTGTCCTTGTCGTCGTTTGTTAGGTGCTCTCCTTCGACCAGCTTATAAGAACCAGAGACAAACTTGTCTTCTTTAGAGGAGTCATTAACACCTGTAATCATCAAGCTACTTCCAAAATGTTTGGCACGGTCAGGTGTCAGATTTTTCTTGGTTTCTGGCGTTTCGATGAGTTCATATCCAGTCAAATCTCCAATAGCATTGATGCGTTTCACATAAGACTCAATAGCCTTGTTTTCGGTGATTTTTTTGATATCTTCACCCTTGATATTACCTGCACCACGTGGCGTTCCTTGATTGACGCGACGATTGATTTGCATGGAGAAGCTGTTGGTGATATTTTTAAAGGTCTCCTGAGAAGCCTTGGCAGTAGCTCCCTTGATCGACAAGCCGACCAAACTCAAGCTCGCCATAAGGAGAATAATCAGGAAGATGACAATCGATTTGAAAAACTTCCTTGTAACATAGGCAAATGCGTTGTGTAACATAGGTTCCCTTTCTAGATTTTGTTTTATTTTATAGTTCTAACAGAAAAAGCTCATATTATTTCGTAGTATTGCGAGTTTCAGTCAGTTTCTTATCCTTCAACTCAAGTGTAATATCTGACGCTTGTGCCACTTCTTTGCTGTGAGTTACGACGATGACACATTTACCTGTTTTCTGGGCAAGTGATTTGAGCAGTTCGACAATATCTCCAGCAGTTTTAGGGTCTAGATTTCCTGTTGGCTCATCTGCTAGAATAACTGGAGCTTCTGAGACCAAACTGCGAGCAATGGCAACACGTTGTTGTTGACCACCTGATAACTGGAGAACATTCCGCTTGATCTGACTTTCATCTAAACCAAGCTCAAGCAGTGTATCCTTGCTTGCCTTTTTGTTGACCAAGCGGATATTTTCCAGTGGAGAAAGATAATCTATCAAGTTATAATTTTGAAAGACCAGGGAAATATGGTGCATGCGATGGTAGGAATACCCCTTCTTACGAATGTCCTCTCCTTGGAAAAGGATAGAACCTTCAACAGGACTATCTAGACCAGCCAGTAGGGACAAGAGAGTGGATTTTCCTGCTCCTGACTCACCAATAATACTGTAAAATTTCCCGGGTTCAAAATTATAATTGATCTGATATAGGACTGCTTCAGCAGTGTTCTTATAACGGTAGGTAACATCTTGTAATTGTAATAAAGTCATGATTTCTCCTTCTTAACTAATAGATGATAAAATTTCTTTCGGCGATTTTCTAAATAAGAATAGGAAACAAAGGGCTACAGATAAGCAACTAAGCAGAACTAGAAAAACATAGGATTCTGCAAAAGATAAGATGCTGGTTGATAAACTGCTTGCTTTGGCTAGTGTATCTTGTAAGCTTGCCTGATCTCCACTGGCTAGGACAGTTTGGAGCAGATAAGATGTAATGGCGTTTCCTGCAACAAATGCTGGAAGCAAAGCACCTATAGATACCAAAACTACCTCTAAACAGAACTGTAGGAAGATCGAGCTCTTGCCTTTTCCAAGTGCAAGTAAAATTCCCACTTCATAGACTCTTTCTCTCAACCAGAGAGACAAGACAAGAATCAAGGCTCCTGCTCCTGCTATCAACATTCCATAAAGGAAGATGATCAGAAAAGTTTGGAAGGTAGCAACTGAGTCTTTGATTTGTTCAAAAGCCTTGTTTTCCTTCTCGACTTGGTAGCCTTGACTTTCCAAGGCTAAGTTTTCCACCTGCTTCATAAGTCCATCCATTTCCTTAGGATTTTCTACATAGAAGCGAGCTGCACTGACTTGAGGTTCACCATTTCCCAAAAGGATTTGGCTACTTTCATAGTCTGTAAAGACTTGGTTTTCACTGAAGTCAGAAGACAAGCCTGTAAATTTCTCTTGTTTTTTACCAGAAAAGATGCCAACAATCTCAAACTCTACTGTTTGTCCTTTGCCAGATTCTGACTGTCCAGCATCCAAGCGAAGCTTGTCATGAAGCGAAAGACCGTTCTTCTTGGCCAACTCTTCGTGGATCAAGATTTTCTTGGAATCCCCTTTTTGAAGGTGTCGCCCTTCTTTTAGATTGAAAGCTGAACTAGTAAAGGTCACATCCTTGGATGAATCCTCAAGAGATGTTAAACTAACCAAGTTTTTGTCTGCAGCTGACAAATCATCACGCTCCACGCTCTGCTCTCCACTCACCGCTTCCTTGTCTTTTAATTTTGCGACCGTCTCGAGTTCAGGAGAGACATTTTCCAGTCCCTTAATCTTGCTTACAGATGCTAAGTCCGACAGCTTGAAAGTCTGACCATTTTCTATCTTCTTAATAGAAAAAGATGTATTGAGTGATTTATAAAGATTGGTTTCCACTGTTTTGTTGGACTTCATCAGAGTCAAACAGGCTGAAATTCCAGCCAATAGGACCAATAAAATCAGAAATAAAATAAAACTTCTCAGTCGTTTTCTGCTGACATAAGCCCAAGCTCTTTGGATTGGATTCATTTGTCACCTCCATATTTGTAAGACTATTATAAAATCCAAATATGAAATGTTTATGAAATGCAAAAAAAGAGCAAAAATTTTTTTGCTCTACTTGAATTAGATGAAAACAAAAGAGCTAGCCTAAGCTAACTCTTATCCTATGCGGAGAGAGGGACTTGAACCCTCACGACCTAAAGCGGTCACAGGATCCTTAGTCCTGCGCGTCTGCCAATTCCGCCATCCCCGCGTCGATTACTTTACTAGTATATCAACTTTTAGGACTCTTGTCAACACTTTTTTCAAATTTTTTTCATTCATCAACTAAATTACTCTGAAAGTTCATTTAGATTTTCATCTACTAACTTAGCTCCGAGTGTATTTTTGAAATGGCCTAGAGCAAATTGATGATTTTCAGGCCAGATAGAAGCAACGGCTGGTTGAACAATCTCGATATCATATCCTAGATTATAGGCATCTATAGCTGTATGTAGGACACAGATATCGGTCAAAACTCCTGTTAAGATAACTGTAGACACGCGACGCTCTCTCAAGCGGATATCCAGGTCAGTCCCTGAAAAAGCTGAGTAATGGCGTTTATCCATCCAAAAGACACGACTGTCTGAACCATGCTCTTGATAAAATGTACCCAAATCTCCGTATAAATTGCGTCCACTAGTCCCAATCAAATTATGAGGAGGAAATAGCTTGCTTTCTGGATGGAAACAATCGTTTTCTTCATGAGCATCGATGGTAAAGAAGATGTAATCTCCGCGTTCAAAAGCTAGTCGAGTCACCTTGCCAATGGCATCTGAAATTGCCTGAGCTGGAGCGCCTGCTGTCAATTTTCCACTATCTGCAACAAAATCTTCTGTATAATCAATCGAAATTAAAGCCTTTGCCATTAGTAATCTCTTTTCTTCACTTCTTCAAAAATATCTGAAATCAAGACCTTAAGATAGGTTCCCTTCATTCCAAGTGAGCGACTTTCAATAATCCCTGCAGACTCAAGTTTACGAAGGGCATTGACAATCACAGAACGGGTGATTCCAATACGGTCTGCAATCACTGACGCAGTTAACTGCCCTTCATTTCCATTTAATTCCCCTAAAATGGCTGAAACAGCACGGAGTTCGGAGTAAGAAAGGGTATTGACCGCCATGGTAACAGCAGTACGGCGACGGATATTTTTCTCATCTTCTTCACGCTGGAAGTTGAGGAGTTGAATCCCAACAACGGTACTGGCAATCTCAACAAGGATCAAGTCCTCATCTTCGAATTTTTTATCATTGCGCCAAATAATCAAAGAGCCAAGGCGAATCCCTGATACATGAATCGGTGCAATAGTCGTCAAACCATCTGGAAAGTCGGCACGACTTTCCACAGGGAAAATGCTCAAATCATGATCCACTGTCAGATTGGCTTCTGTATCATAAATCATGTTCGCACCTTGAATGTAGTCATCAGGGAAAATCTTAGTTTGGAAGAACTGCTCTACACGATCTGTATTGGTTTTATAACGCATAAAATAGCCAAGGAGACGTCCCTTGCTATTGACGATACAAGCGTTACAATCAATAATATCTGCCAGTTGACGCGTAATCGCATTGTAGGGGAGTTCTTCCTGCAACTGCTCCTCTGAACGCTTCAGGATAGAAGTAATTTTTCTAGTCTTTTCTAATAAATGTGCCATTTTTCACCTCGAATTTAATCGCTCTCATTATATCATAAACAGCTTGAATTTTCAATTATTATCTGAAAATTGCTTATTTAATTGCAATTTAGACTAGCTGAAATATTTTAGAAAAATAGATTTTTATCATTGGCAAACTAATTTATTTTTGATATTATATTATCATAAGAAGATGAGTGGATAATACCTTTCCATTTCACCTATCCTTTGCTATCACCATCTTCTTTCACCCTTGGTCTCCTTATATAAAAAAGCGATTCATTTTGAACCGCTTTTTCTTATTTGTCGCCCTTGTTACGAATAACAAAGCCTGTTTGCTTTTCGCTTGAAGTATTGCGTGGTTTTTTATTGTCTTTATTACGGTAACGTCTGTCTTTATCAAAACGATCATTGCCACGACTTCCTTTTTTAAAATCATCACGACGACCACTGCCACGGCGATCACGGTCTCGACGGTCGTCCCCACGACGGCCTCCACGACCTCCCTTACCTTTACCACCGAAGCCATTACCTGATGGTTTAAACGGCAGTGGTTTTTCACGCGCAATCTCCACTTCAGGAAGACTATCTGGATCCTGAACTGTTAAGCTGAGAATATACATGGCCAATTCTTCAGGCTGAATTCTGAGGCCAATTGACGAGCATCCTTGCCAAACTTCTCAAAGTTTCTACGAATCTCCTCATTAGCAAAATCACGTTCGATTTTCTTAAGAGCTACTTGCTTTTTAGCTTGGAAGGCTTCTTCTGCACTTGCAGGTTTGAGACCTTTCATGCGTTTCTTTGTCAAGTTCTCGATGATTTGGAGGTAACCCATTTCATTAGGTGAAACGAAGGTAATAGACTGACCTGATTTACCAGCACGACCTGTACGCCCGATACGATGAACATAACTTTCAGGATCTTGTGGAATATCGTAGTTGTAGACATGGGTCACACCTGAAATATCCAAGCCACGCGCTGCAACGTCCGTCGCAACTAGAACATCCAGATTACCGTTTTTAAAATCACGAAGGACACGAAGACGTTTGTTTTGGTCCAAATCACCATGAATTCCTTCTGCACGGAAGCCACGGATTTTAAGTCCACGAGTCAATTCATCCACACGGCGTTTGGTACGACCAAATACAATAGCAAGTTCTGGTTGTTCCACATCCATAAGACGAGTCATAGTATCAAATTTTTCTTGCTCCTTGACACGGAGATAGTATTGGTCAACCAATTCTGTCGTCAATTCCTTGGTAGCAATCTTGACATGCTCAGGTTCTTTCATAAACTGAACACCGATACGTTTGATAGCATCTGGCATAGTTGCTGAGAACAGCAAAGTTTGACGGCTTTCAGGGACACGGGATATGATCGCTTCAATGTCTTCAAGGAAGCCCATGTTGAGCATTTCATCCGCTTCGTCAAGGATAAGCGTTTCAATGTCTTGTAATTTCAAGGCCTTGCGTTTGATCAAGTCTAAGAGACGACCAGGTGTTCCCACCACGATATGGGCACCAGATTTAAGAGCCTTAATTTGTTTTTCAATGCTTGATCCACCGTATACTGAACGGACTTTAACTCCCTTACTACGACCAAAACGGAACAATTCCTCTTGACTTTGGACAGCGAGTTCACGAGTTGGAGCAATCACCAAGGCTTGGATAGTTGCTTCTTCTGTACGAATTTTTTCAAGGGTTGGTAAGCCAAAGGCTGCAGTTTTCCCTGTACCAGTCTGTGCTTGACCGATAACATCCTTGCCTTCAAGGGCCAAAGGAATGGTTTGTTCTTGGATCGGACTGGCTTCTACAAATCCAGCTTTTTCAATCTCTGCTAGCAAATCAGCAGACAAGTTTAATTCATTAAATTTCACGTTGTTCTTCTTTCTAAAGGTGGTGCGAAGCCACCCTATAGCGCTTTTTATACTTTTCTTTTCATGACGTATTCTCATTCTGGATGAAATACTGTGTTGCTTCTTTTCCACGAAAGAAAAGTACTGTTTTCTTTGCAACCTATCTAGTATAACACAAGACAAACTTAAAAGATAGCATTATCCGAAAATAAAGTCATGTAAACGATTTTTTGAGAAAATGAGGCTGAAATTTCAACTATTTTATAAACTTTTTTAAAGCGTAGCAGAATTGTGCAAAAGTTTTTTTCTTGTGCTAGAATGAAAGTCGAAAAGGAGGAACTCTAAATGTTAACTTATGATTTAATCGTTATCGGATTTGGTAAAGCTGGTAAAACACTAGCAGGTAAATTGGCTTCAGCTGGCAAAAAAGTTGCCCTCGTTGAACGTAGTAAAGCTATGTACGGTGGAACTTGTATCAACATTGGTTGTATCCCAACTAAAACTTTGCTAGTTGCTGCTGAGAAAGACTTGTCTTTTGAAGAAGTGATTGCTACCAAAAATACTATCACTGGTCGCCTCAACGGTAAAAACTATGCGACTGTTGCTGGTACAGGCGTGGATATCTTTGATGCGGAAGCTCACTTCCTTTCAAATAAAGTCATCGAAATCCAAGCTGGTGATGAAAAGAAAGAACTGACCGCTGAAACAATCGTCATCAACACTGGTGCTGTTTCAAACGTCTTGCCAATCCCTGGACTTGCTACAAGCAAAAACGTCTTTGACTCAACAGGTATTCAAAACTTGGACAAATTGCCTGAAAAACTTGGAATCCTTGGTGGCGGAAATATCGGTCTTGAATTTGCTGGTCTTTACAACAAACTTGGAAGCAAGGTTACAGTTCTAGATGCCTTGGATACTTTCCTACCTCGTGCAGAACCTTCCATCGCAGTTCTTGCTAAGCAATACATGGAAGAAGACGGTATTGAATTGCTTCAAAATATCCGCACTACTGAAATCAAAAACGATGGTGACCAAGTGCTCCTCGTAACTGAAAACGAAACTTACCGTTTCGACGCCCTTCTCTACTCAACTGGACGCAAACCAAATGTAGAACCACTTCAACTTGAAAATACAGATATTGAACTAACTGAACGTGGTGCTATTAAAGTAGACAAACATTGTCAAACAAACGTTCCTGGTGTCTTTGCAGTTGGAGATGTCAACGGTGGCCCTCAATTTACTTACATTTCACTTGATGACTTCCGTGTTGTTTACAGCTACCTTGCTGGAGATGGCAGCTACACTCTTGAAGACCGTCTCAATGTACCAAATACTATGTTCATCACACCTGCACTTTCACAAGTCGGTTTGACTGAAAGCCAAGCAGCTGATTTGAAACTTCCATACGCCGTTAAGGAAATCCCTGTTGCAGCAATGCCTCGCGGTCACGTAAATGGAGACCTTCGTGGAGCTTTCAAAGCTGTTGTTAATACTGAAACAAAAGAAATTCTTGGAGCAAGCATCTTCTCAGAAGGTTCTCAAGAAATCATTAACATCATCACTGTTGCTATGGACAACAAGATTCCTTACACTTACTTTACAAAACAAATCTTCACTCACCCAACCTTGGCTGAGAACTTGAATGACTTGTTTGCGATTTAAGTTGAAGTCTCATCTTAACTAACAGCCCTCTGTGGGCTGTTTTTACTTCTGCAGAACCTCAAATCTGTCTTTTCCTTCTTTTATGATATAATAGAAACATGAAATTAAAAACTACTTTGGGCCTCCTAGCTGGGCGTTCTTCCCACTTCGTTTTAAGCCGTCTTGGCCGTGGAAGTACGCTCCCAGGAAAACTTGCCCTTCAATTTGATAAAGATATTTTACAAAA
Source organism: Streptococcus mitis 17/34 (assembly GCA_000430305.1). Classification (GTDB taxonomy): domain Bacteria; phylum Bacillota; class Bacilli; order Lactobacillales; family Streptococcaceae; genus Streptococcus; species Streptococcus mitis_AW. Next base: position 22,301 of record ASZZ01000011.1, on the reverse strand, counting down.
CCTAGCTAAGAACTACGAGATTGTCGTGGTCACTGGAACCAACGGAAAAACCTTGACAACTGCCCTGACTGTCGGCATTTTAAAAGAGGTTTATGGTCAAGTTCTGACCAACCCAAGCGGTGCAAACATGATCACAGGAATTGCGACAACCTTCCTAACAGCCAAATCTTCTAAAACTGGTAAAAATATTGCCGTTCTAGAAATCGACGAAGCCAGTCTATCTCGTATCTGTGACTATATCCAACCAAGCTTATTTGTTATCACCAATATCTTCCGTGACCAGATGGACCGCTATGGTGAGATTTACACAACTTACAAGATGATTTTGGATGCTATTCGTAAGGTACCTACGGCTACTATTCTCCTAAATGGTGACAGTCCTCTTTTCTACAAGCCTGCTATTCCAAATCCTGTACAGTATTTTGGTTTTGACTTGGAGAAAGGTCCAGCCCAACTGGCTCACTATAATACCGAAGGGATTCTCTGTCCTGACTGCCAAGGAATCCTCAAATATGAGCATAATACCTATGCAAACTTGGGTGCCTATATCTGTGAAGACTGCGGATGTAAACGTCCTGATCTCGACTATCGCTTGACAGACTTGGTTGAGTTAACCAACAATCGCTCTCGCTTTGTCATTGACGGACAAGAATACGGTATTCAAATCGGTGGTCTCTACAATATCTACAACGCCCTTGCTGCAGTTGCTATCGCCCGTTACCTAGGCGCTGATTCTCAACTGATTAAACAAGGATTTGACAAGAGTCGTGCTGTCTTTGGACGACAAGAAACCTTCCATATCGGTGACAAAGAATGTACCCTTGTCTTGATTAAAAATCCAGTCGGTGCGACCCAAGCTATCGAGATGATTAAACTAGCTCCTTATCCATTTAGCCTATCTGTCCTCCTTAACGCTAACTATGCAGATGGAATTGATACAAGCTGGATCTGGGATGCTGATTTTGAACAAATCACTGAGATGGACATCCCTGAAATCAACGCTGGCGGTGTTCGCCATTCTGAAATTGCTCGTCGTCTACGAGTAACAGGCTATCCAGCTGAAAAAATCACTGAAACAAGCAATCTGGAACAAGTTCTCAAGACCATTGAGAACCAAGACTGCAAACATGCCTATATCCTAGCTACCTATACTGCTATGCTGGAATTCCGCGAACTGCTGGCTAGTCGTCAGATTGTTAGAAAGGAGATGAACTAATGGTTTATACTTCACTTTCCTCAAAAGCTGGCAATTACCCCTATCAGCTAAACATTGCCCACCTCTACGGAAATCTCATGAATACCTACGGGGACAATGGAAATATTCTCATGCTCAAGTATGTTGCTGAAAAACTGGGAGCCATGTGACCGTTGACATCGTTTCACTTCATGATAATTTTGATGAAAACCACTATGATATCGCCTTTTTCGGTGGCGGCCAAGACTTTGAACAAAGTATCATTGCAGACGACTTACCTGCTAAAAAAGAGAGCATTGACAACTACATCCAAAACGACGGTGTGGTTCTCGCTATCTGCGGTGGTTTCCAACTATTGGGGCAATATTATGTTGAAGCTTCAGGAAAACGCATCGAAGGATTAGGGGTTATGGGGCACTACACCTCAACCAGACCAATAACCGCTTTATCGGGGACATCAAGATTCACAATGAAGATTTCAATGAAACCTACTATGGATTTGAAAATCACCAGGCCGTACCTTCCTCTCTGATGACCAAAAACCACTGGGACAGGTTGTCTATGGAAATGGAAATAACGAAGAAAAAGTCGGTGAAGGGGTTCATTATAAGAATGTCTTTGGTTCTTACTTCCACGGGCCTATCCTCTCTCGTAATGCCAATCTAGCTTATCGCCTAGTCACTACTGCCCTCAAAAAGAAATATGGTCAGGACATTCAACTCCCTGCTTATGAGGACATTCTCAGCCAAGAAATCGCTGAAGAATACAGTGACGTCAAAAGCAAGGCAGACTTTTCTTAAAACAAGGAAAACCATATCAAAGAATTCCATTATCTTGTCGGAGTTCTTTTTGTCTTTTCTTTTACCCTTCTCTCTTGCATTTTCTATCTTTTTTTGCCAAAATAGAGGAGTAGAAAGAAGGTAGCATATGTCTAAATTACAACAAATCGTAACATATCTTGAATCAGAAAAACTAGACGTCGCTGTCGTATCTGACCCCGTCACAATCAATTACCTCACTGGCTTTTACAGTGATCCCCATGAACGCCAAATGTTCCTTTTTGTCCTAGCAGATCTGGAACCCCTCCTATTTGTCCCTGCCCTTGAGGTTGAGCGTGCAAGCAGCACTGTTTCCTTCCCAGTTGTGGGCTATGTGGACTCTGAAAATCCATGGCAAAAAATGAAACATGCTCTTCCACAACTTGACTTCAAACGTGTCGCTGTTGAGTTTGACAATCTTATCTTGACCAAGTACCATGGCTTGAAAACAGTTTTTGAAACTGCTGAGTTTGACAACCTCACTCCTCGTATCCAACGCATGCGCCTCATCAAATCAGCTGATGAAGTACAAAAAATGATGGTTGCAGGTCTCTATGCGGACAAGGCTGTTAAGGTTGGTTTTGATAATATTTCTCTTGATAAGACAGAGACAGATATCATCGCTCAAATTGACTTTGCTATGAAGCGTGAAGGTTATGAAATGAGTTTTGATACTATGGTCTTGACTGGCGATAACGCTGCAAATCCACACGGTATTCCAGCAGCAAACAAAGTTGAAAATAACGCCCTTCTCCTCTTTGACCTTGGTGTTCTCGTCAACGGCTATGCGTCAGACATGACTCGTACAGTCGCAGTTGGCAAACCTGACCAATTCAAGAAAGACATTTATAACTTGACTCTTGAAGCCCAACAAGCTGCTCTTGACTTTATCAAACCAGGTGTGACTGCCCATGAAGTGGACCGTGCTGCCCGTGAGGTCATCGAAAAAGCTGGTTACGGCGAGTACTTCAACCACCGTCTCGGTCACGGTATCGGTATGGATGTCCACGAATTCCCATCTATCATGGAAGGAAACGACATGATCATCGAAGAAGGCATGTGCTTCTCTGTTGAACCAGGTATCTATATCCCTGGTAAAGTCGGTGTCCGTATCGAAGACTGCGGTGTTGTTACCAAGGAAGGCTTTGACCTCTTTACAAGCACCAGCAAAGACTTGCTTTATTTTGATTAATATTCATCTAATACTCAATGAAAATCAAAGTGCAAACTAGGAAACTAGCCGCAGGTTGCTCAAAACAATGTTTTGAGGTTGTAGATAAGACTGACGAAGTCAGTCACATATATACGGCAAGGCGACGTTGACGCGGTTTGAAGAAATTTTCGAAGAGTATAAAATCTTCCCACAATAAAACGCATAGTATCAAGTTTTCAACACCTGATACTATGCGTTTTCTGATTTTTAAGACTTTTATCCAGCCTCTTTACTTAATCTTCTTAATACTTTGACTAAGAATAAATCCTACAATCATCCCTACCATATTTTGCATGAAATTTGGTAGAATTTCTGGTAGGGCTGCAGCCCAGCCATTCATCAAAGTAGAACCCAAGGCGTAGCCCCTACCATGGCAATCGTTGCTAAGATAAGGCCTAACCACTGAGTTTTTCCTTTAAATCCTGCGAAAAATCCCTGCAAGCCATGGTTGACCAAGCTAAAGAACATCCACTGAGGGTAGCCTGATAAGAGGTCAATCAAGAAACCTGCTAGTCCTCCGACTACAGCTCCTTCACGACTACCAAAGTAAAAGGCCGCAAAGAAAACACCCGCATCTAAAAGAGTTAGAATACCTGTCGGTGTTGGAATTTTTAAAAAATAGCCTAGAACCACAGAAAGGGCGGTTAATAGGGATACAAGGGCAATTTTAGTTGTTTTGGTTTGCTTCATATTGTCTTACTCCATACTGGTCTGCTTGTGCAATGGCACGGTAAACGAAAGCCTTAGAACTTTCTACTGCTGGTAAAAGTTCATCACCTTTGAGTAGGTGACTGGCAATGCTTGAGGCAAAGGTACAACCTGCGCCAGCATTTTGCCCTTGGATGACAGGATTTTCTAGGACTGTAAAGGTTTGGCCATCATAAAAGACATCTACAGCCTTGTCCTGACTAAGGCGATTGCCTCCCTTAATAATGACTGCTGGCGCTCCTAATTCATGCAATTTCTGCGCTGCAACTTTCATGTCTTCCAAGGTTTTGATTTCCTGACCGGATAATAATTCTGCTTCAGGAAGATTAGGCGTAATCACGCTCACATAAGGGAAAAAGCGAATCAGCTCTTGGCAGAGTTCACTGACAGCTACATCGTGCGTTTCCTTGCAGACCAAGACAGGATCCAATACCACAGGCACTCCTGGGCGTTGTTTGATAAAGTCCAAAGCCTTCTCAGCCACACTGACAGTTGGTAGAAGACCAATCTTAATCCCTGCAAATTCCACATCATGCAAGCTATCTAATTCATGTTGAAAAATGGTATCGTCAGTTGGAAAGACTTCAAAGCCCTTTTCCGTCAAGGCTGTCAAACAAGTCACTGCTACAAAACCATGCAAGCCGTTCAAGGTATAGGTAGCCAAATCAGCGGACAAACCACCACCACTAAAAATATCATTTCCTGAAAGTGCTAAAATACGATTATTCTTCATAACGAATCTCCTTTAAATATAAACCATTAGGTGCTGCAGTGGGACCTGCAAGTTGCCTGTCCTTTTTCTCCAAAATCAGGTCAATCTGCTCTACTGGCATTCGATTATTTCCGATTTTGAGCAGTGTCCCCACCATATTACGAATCTGCTTATACAAAAAACCATTTCCTGAAAAGGTAAAAGTCAAAAATTGTCCTGTCTCATCAACCTGAGACTAGCTTCTGTGATGGTGCGAACCTTATCCTCCACACTGGTTCCAGAGGCTGTAAAGCCTGTGAAATCGTGGGTTCCCTCTAGCTTTTTGATTGCAATCTGCATGCGTTCCACATCGAGTGGATAGGGAAAGTGAGTAGCATAGTGACGGCGCATAGGATTCTTGGGACGGCCCCTATCCACGACAAACTCATAGGTCTTACTGTGCTTGGCATAACGGCAATGAAAATCATCCGCCACAAGCTCAATTGAAATCACATCAATATCTTCAGGAGACTGGGTGTCCAAAGCAAAACGGAGCTTCTCCTCATCCATCTGATAAGGTAGATCAAAATGAATAACCTGTCCCAGAGCATGAACCCCACTATCTGTCCTACCAGCACCATGAACAGTAACGGCTTGTCCTTTATTTAACTTGGTCAAGGTTTTTTCAATTTCTTCCTGAACACTACGCGCATGAGGCTGGCGCTGAAAACCAGCAAAGGCGTAACCATCATAGGAAATAGTTGCTTTATATCTCGTCATAACTTCTATTCTATCAAGAAATTAATCTGTAGACAAGATTCTAAAATAAATATTGTCTGGGTACAAAAAACTCAAAAGAAAAACCTAGGAATCAATCCTAAGCTCTCTTTTGAAGTAGGTACATGACAAAGATAGAGGTTACAATCAACCAACATCCTAAGATACTAAAGACCAACATCCCATTTTGTGTTAGCAAGCCAATTGCACCTAGAACAAATGGGGTCGTAAAGGCTCCGAAACTACAACCTAATACAGCAAATGAAGTTGCTTGATTGAGGAGTTTAGCTGGAATTCTTTCAGAGACAAGTTGAAAGACCGTCGTCAAGGCTACACTGTAGCAAAGCCAGCCAGAATACTTCCTGCCACTACCACCCACAAGGATGGAGACAAGGCAATCACAATTTGCCCTAGGCCAAAGGTAATACCAGACCAGAGGAGCAGTTTCTCTTTAAAGATAGAAATCAAGAAAGAAAAACTCACACCAGCTACAATCCCAATCAACTGCATGATACTGAGAACAAAACTAGATAACTGAGCATCCCCCAGTCCTCTTTCCACCATCAAACTTGGAATACGGATAGTAATAGCCGTATTGGTACAAACTACCACTGCTGCTTCAATAGCTAGGATAAAAATCAAGCCTTTCATTTCCCGAGTTAAGCGACTTGCTTCCTTCTCCTTTTTCCTAACTTCTTTCTTTTCCTTTCCATAAGGTACAAAGAGCAGATAAAGGATCAGCACCAAAAATCCAGCACTATAGGCTAGGAAGGTAGCTGTCCAACCGAAGGATAACAACTGGCCAACTGCCAAGGTAATGAGAGAGGCCCCAACGACCTCTGCAGAACCGCGTAGCCCTAGCATCTGAATCCGCGTTTTTCCTTGATAACGTTCACTGATAATAGAAATGGCCTTAGCATTGATCATTCCAACACCCAAACCAAAAAGAATCCGTGTTCCAAAGACAAAGGGGTAGGCTTGATACCAGAAGGGAGCCGTTCCACTCAGTGATAAAATCAACAATCCCAAACTAATCTGTAAGCGCTCAGGAAATATTTTTTCTAAGAAACCATTTAGTAGTAACATAATCATGATCCCAAAAGATGGCAAGCTCGCCAAGAGCTCAATTTGTTCCTTAGGATAACCTTGATAATAGTCAAACATGGCTGGTAGGGCACTTGAAATCGAAAAGGACGTAATCAAAACGAGGGAGAGAGCCAAAATACTGGCCCGTTCTAAAAATTGTTTCATGAAATCTCTTTCTATATTTTCTCTTAATCTTCTACTCTTTTGAGAATTATAAAGCAAGAAAAGAAGAAGCCCCATTGGTTTGTAGACTCCTTCTTAAACTCGAAAATGAATCCCTTGTATCTTATACTCAATGAAAATCAAAGAGCAAACTAGGAAGCTAGCCGCAGGTTGCTCAAAGCACTACTTTGAGGTTGTAGATAGAACTGACGAAGTCAGCTCAAAACATAGTTTTGAGGTTGTAGATGAAACTGACGAAGTCAGTAACATATATACGGCAAGGCGAATCTGACGTGGTTTGAATTTTATTTTCAAAGAGTATTAGGATGACCTTCTCTTGATTTGCTTGATAAAGTAGAAGATAAATCCTGCCACCATATAGGCAACAAAGATAATCAGACACCACTTAAACACAACATCCCAACCCTTGTTCACATTCAAAAAGAAGTAAGGGAAAGGACTGACCTTAGAATTAGGAATATCTAGTTTCAGTACCAAGCCATTAAAAAGAGCAAAAATCATATACAGCAAGGGTAAAATCGTCCACACAACTGGATCCCAGATTTTGTATTGACCCTGTTTGTCAAAAAAGAGGGTATCTGCTAAAAACCAGAGGGGAACGATATAGTGGCAAAGGAAATTTTCCAGAGTATAGAAATTAGTCGCAATGGGCGCTAAAAGGAAATGGTAAATCACACAGGTAATCATGATACTCATGGTGACCCCACCTTTTAAGCGCAGGAGACTTGGCCTTTGCCAATTTTCACCTAAACGGCTCATAACCTTTAGAAGATAGAGCGTAAAAATCGCTACTAAAAGATTTGACAGAACCGTATAATAGAGAAGCATCCCAAATCCACCATGCTTGGCGATTTCAAGATAAACTCCCGTGAAAGCCGCTAGAAACAAGAAGATACGGCTATAAAATACAAGTTTGTAGTGCTTTGACATGCTTAAATTTTCTTCACAAACTCTGATTTGAGCTTCATAGCACCGAAGCCATCAATCTTACAGTCGATATTGTGGTCACCTTCTACGATGCGGATATTTTTCACGCGCGTCCCTTGTTTCAAATCTTTTGGCGCACCTTTTACTTTCAAATCCTTGATGAGGGTTACTGTATCACCGTCAGCCAATTTATTTCCGTTGGCATCGATAGCAACAAGGCCTTCTTCTACATCTGCAACTTCAGCAGGATTCCACTCATGAGCACACTCTGGGCAAACCAGTAGGGCACCGTCTTCGTAGACATACTCTGAGTTACATTTTGGGCAATTTGGTAAGTTGTTCATGGTTTCTCCTTATAATCATTCACTATTCTTTGAAAATCAAAATTTCTCGAACAGCAACTATTATACCTTAAAATCAACATTTTGACAAATTTAGAAAAAACCGATATCAATCTATCGGCTTTTTTACATTTACATTCTTTTTTCAGCTTCTGCTTTGATTTTTTCAACTACTTCTTGAATATTCAAGCCAGTTGTATCAAGGTAGACAGCATCCTCTGCTTGTTTGAGAGGCGAAGTCTCACGATGACTATCCTTGTAGTCACGCGCAGCAATTTCCTCTTTTAAGGTTTCAAGGTCTGTCTCAATTCCCTTGGCAATATTTTCCTTGTAACGGCGCTCTGCTCTTTCATCAACAGAGGCTACTAGAAAAATTTTCAGTTCTGCTTGTGGCAATACAACCGTTCCAATATCGCGACCATCCATGACAATCCCGCCTTGCTGGGCAATTTCTTGTTGGAGAGAAACTAGTTTCTCACGAATTTCAGGAATTGCCGCAATAGCTGAAACATGATTGGTCACTTCATTTTCACGGATAGGATGGGTAATATCCACATCTCCTACAAAGACAAGCTGTTCTCCAGTTTCTGAACGCCCAAAGCTGATTGGATGCTGGTCCAATAAGTCTAAGAGTTCTTCAACTTGTTCAACTCCTAATTGGTTCCTGAGAGCCATGTAGGTCGCTGCACGATACATGGCACCTGTATCTAGATAGGTGTATCCAAAATCCTTGGCAATAATCTTTGCAACTGTACTCTTACCGCTGGAAGCTGGACCATCAATAGCAATTTGAATTATTTTCATATCAACTCCTATTTGATTTTAACAACGTCACCTGGATTAGCAAACCAAGATCCTGTAGCCATATGTCCAGGATTTAAGGCTTCCAACTGAGCAATCGAGATACCTGCACGAGCTGCAATGGCTGCTTCCCCTTCTCCTGCTAACACTTTTGTAGTTCCTTCTGGATCAGTTGGATGTTCTGAACTACTAGATGACTCTTCTACCTTTTCTTCTGAACCAGAAGATGCCTGCTCTGAACTACTAGAAGATGAAATCTGTACTACATTTGCATCAGAATCATGAAAATCTTTCAAGGCTGCTGTACGATTACTCCCACCCGATGACAGATAGATCAGAACAATAATCATCACCACCACAATTACAAAGAAAATACTAGCTAAAATAGTCAAGATACGATTCGCTATAACTCCACCACCCTGTTTTCTCTTACTTCGTTCTGTTCTTGTTTCTTCTTGATCATAAATATCTTCTTGCCACGGTTCTTTTGCCATACCTTACTCCTTGTTTTTTTTCTACTTTCTTATTACAATATAAATATGAACATGAAAATCACACTTATACCCGAACGATGCATCGCCTGTGGCTGTGCCAAACTTATTCTGATTTATTTGATTACCACGATAATGGAATCGTGCGTTTTTACGATGATCCTGATCAACTGGAAAAAGAAATTTCTCCTAGCCAGGACGTCGTAGAGGCTGTTAAAAATTGCCCAACTCGCGCCCTGATTGGAAACCAGGAATCCTAAATCAATGGCGGTAATCCACTCCTTCTAGTTTAGCATATTTCCATGTAAAATTATAGTCTTTTCTCTCTATTTTTTTCGGTTAAAATAGGAAGATCACTTTTTTCTTTAATAAGATAAAGTGGTCTTTTTTTAGTCTCTAGATAAATCTTACTGATATACTTGCCTAGAATTCCAATGGTCAAGAGTTGAATACCTCCAAGAAAGAGAATGACAGCCATCAGAGAGGTCCAGCCAGATGTCGGATTGCCCAAAATGAGGGTCCGAATCACGACAAAAAAGGTCATAAGCAGAGAAATAAAACAAGATAGGAGGCCAGCTACAAAGGCTATAATCAAGGGAAAATCGGAAAAATTAACAATCCCTTCCATGGAGTAGAAAAAAAGCTGCCTAAAACTCCAACTGGTCTTACCAGCCTGCCTTTCGACATTTGGATAGTCCAGATAGTGGGTTTTAAAACCGACCCAGGCAAAGAGCCCCTTTGAAAAACGATTGGACTCAGTCAAGCTTAAAATGGAATCTACTACAGATCTTCTCATCATGCGAAAATCACGGACACCTGACGGCAGGGCTACTGGACTAATTTTTTTCATGAAGCCGTAAAATAGATCAGCACAGAAACTGCGAAAGAAGGGTTCTCCCTTCCGACTAGTTCTCCGTGTTCCTACACAGTCTAAATCTGCATTTTGGTCTAGTAAGGCTTTCATCTCAAACAACATACTGGGAGGATCTTGGAGGTCTGCATCCATCACCACTACCAAATCTCCTGTCGCATATTGCAAGCCTGCATAGAGAGCAGCTTCTTTGCCAAAATTTCGCGAGAAAGAAATATAATGCACCGCCGAATTTTGCTCTCGATAAGCCTTTAAGAGTTCCAAAGTTCCATCATTTGATCCATCGTCGACAAAGACATACTCGATTTCTGTTCCCAATTCAGGAATCAAAGCTTCCAAAGCCTGATAAAAAAGAGGAAGTACTTCCTCTTCGTTTAAACATGGGACAATGATTGACATCACCATCTTAGTCTTCAAATCCATTTGGATGCTTACTTTGCCAACGCCATGCATCTTCACACATTTGGGTGATGCCTAACTCTGCTTCCCAGCCGAGTTCTGCTTTGGCTTTTGCAGGATCTGAATAGCAGGCTGCGATATCACCTGGTCGGCGGTCTACGATGCGGTAAGGAATTGGGCGTCCCACTGCTTTTTCCATGTTTTGGATAATTTCAAGAACTGAGTAGCCTTTACCTGTTCCAAGGTTATAAACGTTTAGACCTGAACCTTTTTGGATTTTTTTCAGAGCTGCGACGTGACCTTTAGCCAAATCGACAACGTGGATATAATCACGAACACCAGTTCCATCTTCCGTATCGTAATCGTCTCCAAACACTTGCACTTGCTCTAATTTCCCAACTGCTACTTGAGTCACATATGGCAAGAGGTTGTTTGGAATACCGTTTGGATTTTCTCCCAGATCCCCACTCTCATGGGCTCCGATTGGGTTAAAGTAACGAAGTAAGACCACATTCCATTCTGAGTCTGCCTTGTAGATATCTGTCAAAATTTCCTCTAGCATAAGCTTAGTGCGACCATATGGATTAGTCACTGAAAGTGGGAAATCTTCCAAGATTGGCACTGTATGAGGATCTCCGTAAACTGTCGCAGAAGAACTGAAAATGATGTTTTTACAGTTGTGTTCTTCCATTACCTTCAAAAGACTAACAGTTCCAGCGATATTGTTGTCATAGTAGGCAAGAGGAATACGGGTAGATTCACCGACAGCCTTCAAACCAGCGAAGTGAATGACCCCTGTTGGTTCTTCTTGCTTGAAAATGTCATGAAGAGTCTCTGTATCACGGATATCAGCCTCATAAAAAGGCACTTCAACTCCTGTAATTCTCTCAACAACTTCTAAACTTTTTCTGTTACTATTAACAAGGTTATCCACCACAACAACCTGATGACCTGCTTGGATTAACTCAATAACTGTATGGGTTCCGATAAAACCTGCTCCACCCGTTACCAAAATCTTTTCTTGCATCTTCTTTCCTCGATTCTCGGATTATTTTTTCTTATTTTACCATTTTTGATAGGGAATGTCATTTACAATCCTAGAAGCTAAGCTAAAATTTCAGTAAAATTCTTATTCGCTTTTTAGTCGTTTGACATAGTTTTCAATTGGATAGTTTGCTGGGTCCAAGGTCAATTCCTTACCTTGAACCAGTTGGGCTAGGTGGTAACCAATGATAGGACCCGTTGTGAGGCCTGATGAACCTAGTCCACTAGCAGCATAGACACCTGCTAAGCCAGGTACTTGCCCAAAGAAAGGTGAGAAATCACTGGTATAGGCACGGATTCCCACACGCTCAGTCCTTGAAGTCGCTTTAGATAAAACTGGATAATGGGGCAAGGCTGCTTCCTCCATTTGTTGGAGTAAGGTTTCATCTACCGTCAAATCAAATCCCATGTCATTTTCATGAGTAGCGCCTAGGGATAATTTCTCACCTGCAAAAGGAATCAAATCCCACTCCCCTTCTGGCATAACAACAGGGTAAGTTTCCATGTCTTGGACCAGCTGATAATCTCGGAGTTGCCCCTTTTGGGGACGAACATCCACAGCATAACCCAAGGGTTCTAACATGTCCCCCAACCAAGCTCCCGTCGCCAAAATAACCTGATCAAACACCTCTTCGCCAATCTGGTAGCCTGATGCTAAAGGTGTCAGGGTCACTTTTTCTTTGACCAGCTTGACATGACTGGCTTCCAGCAAACGAGTCACTAAGAGTTGACCATCTACTCTCGCTCCACCAGAAGCATAGAGCAAGTGATCAAATCCCTGCAAACCAGGGAATAATTCATTAGCTGAGGCTTGGTCCAAAATAGCTAACTGACCTATTAAAGGAGATTCTTCCCTACGCTGAAGAGCCAGTTGATAGAGTTCTTCTAACTTGGAATCATCCTTTTTCAAGAGAAAAACTCCCGAACGCTGGTAAAAGTCGATTTCCTGACCAGACTTTTCTAAATCAGCTAACAAATCCACATAAAAGTCAGCACCCAAGCGTGCCATCTTGTACCAGGCTTTATTGCGGCGTTTGGAAAACCAAGGACTGATAATTCCTGCTGCGGCCTTTGTAGCCTGACCTTGTCCATGGTCAAAGACGGTTACCTCAAGGTCACTTTCTTTCAAGAGGTAGTAGGCAGCTGTTGCCCCCACAATCCCTGCTCCGATAATGGCAACTTTTTTCATTGTCTTCACTTTCTAACTAGATATGGTGGAAAGGATTGGTTGATGTTTGACTAGGCAAAATATCAATAGACCAGCCTTCTCTGCCTTCCATTGAGTAAGGAGTGCTGCGATTTTTTCCACAAAAAGCACTTCGATATAATGACCTGGATCCAATGCCAACAGGCCATCAGACAGCATATCCTGAGCTGTGTGATAGTAGATATCGCCAGTAATATAGACATCTGCTCCCTTAGCTAAAGCATCCTTATAGAAAGACTGCCCGCTACCACCACAGATGGCCACTCTTGAAATAGGCTTCTGCAAATCACTCTCTTGATAATGCACCAATCGCAGGCTATCTAGGCCAAAGACTTGCTTGACCTGGTAAGCCAATTCCCCAAATGTCTGAGGCTGAACATTCCCAATACGTCCAATTCCACGTTCAGGACCTGTCTCCTGCAGATAAGTCGTCTCCTCAATGCCTAGCAACTGGCAGAACCAGTCATTGAGGCCATTTTCAACGATGTCAATATTTGTATGGCTGACATAAACTGCGATATCATGCTTTATCAGATCAATGTAAATCTGATTTTGTGGACGGCTAGCTACCAAATCCTTGATGGGACGGAAAATCGGCGCGTGCTTGACGATAATCAAATCCACACCCTTTTCAATGGCTTCAGCCACTGTTTCTTCACGAATATCGAGAGCAATCATGACCCTTTGAATATCCTTGTCCAAAGTGCCGATTTGCAGGCCACGACTATCTCCCTCCATAGAAAATTCTTGAGGACAAAAGGCTTCATAACATTTAATCACTTCACTTGCTAGCATGAAGAACCTCCTTAATGGCTTGAATTTTATCTACTAGAACTTGACGTTCCTCCAGATTTTTTTCTGGAATTTGTCCGAGAGCAAATTCTAGCTTAGCAGCTTCTTTTTGCCACTTTTGGACAAAGACTGGGCTGACTTCTTTGGACAAGATAGGTCCAAAGCGGACATCACTGGCTGATAACTTCATTTTTCCTGCTTCCACTACCAAAATCTCGTAAAACTTGCCAGCTTCTTCTAAAATGCTTTCTGCCACAATCTGAAAATCGTTATCTTGCAACCAAATGCGCAAGTCGTCTTCACGATTATTAGGCTGTAGGATTAAACACTCTACATTAGCCAGCTTGTCCAAGCCCTCTTCTAAAATCCTAGCAATCAAACGGCCTCCCATACCAGCAATAGTGATGACCGACACTTGGTCAGTCTCTTCAAAAGCTGCCAAACCATTGGCTAAACGAACTTGGATTTTCTCATTTAGGCCGTGAGCCTCAACATTTTTGACTGCAGATTGATAGGGACCTTCCACCACTTCCCCTGCAATGGCGCTTTTGATTTGGCCTCTCTCGACTAACTCGATTGGCAGATAAGCATGGTCACTCCCCACATCTAGTAAAATGGCCCCTTGGGGAACAAAGGAAGCCACCAATTCTAATCTCTTTGAAATCATCTTCTCTCTCTTTCCAAAACTCTGTTACCTCTTATTATACCACATTTCAGCTAGCAATCTTGTACCTAAAAAAACCGCAATCCACAGATTGCAGTCTTTCTTTATTTTCTGGCTTGATAGCGACTAGTCAGGATGAAAATCACGGTAAAGACCAACATCATGACACCATAAACAGGTAGTGTTTGTCCTGTTAATGTCGAAATTTCAAGCAGTTTTTGGATTCTTGGGAAGAGAGCTGTAGCTAGGAAGCCTCCTACTGACCAAACAATCAAGAGGGCTCTCCAGAGGGTAAATGGCAGGCAGGCTCTAAATACGGATAAGAAACCGATAGACCCAAGTAGGTAATAGAGGAGGGTTGAGATTTCTAACTCAGACCAACCTTGACTCGTTCCAAAGATTTTCACGAAAAGAACGCTGAAGACGACCATGAGAGCGCTTGGTAGGGCACGAAGCATGGACCTTCTAAGGAAATTTGGCTCAACAGGCTTGATATTTCGCTCAAAAGTCAGAACGAATGGCGGGAAACCTTCCACAAACTGGTCAATCATGGTAATCTGGATCGGAATGAAGGGGAAAATCAAGATCCATTCAGACCGTCCCAGAAGAGCACTGGCGATACAGATAACTGCGAGCAAGAAAGAATAGATGGTCTTTATCAAGAAAATCGGTGCGATGTGGGCGATGTTATTGACCACGCGACGACCTTCAAAGAGAATCTCAGGAACATCATTGAAGTCCGAGTTCAAAAGAACCAGATTAGCAATCTGACGAGTAGCAGGATCCCCTTCCGCCATCACGATAGAACAATCCGCCTCACGAAGAGCCAGGATATCATTGACTCCGTCCCCTGTCATAGCTGTTGTATGCCCTGCTTTTTTCAGCGTTTGGATGATGAGTTTCTTTTGATGAGGGGAAACACGACCGAAAATAGCGGTTTCCTCAGCCATGGCAGTCAATTCCTCATCCGTGATTTTTGAGCAATCTACATAACTGTGATAGTCTGCAAAACCAGCCTTCTGGGCAATACTGGAAACTGTAACCGGATTGTCACCAGAGATAATCTTGAGCCCCACTTCCTGAGAACGCAGATAGTCCAGCGTCTCTGCTGCTCCCTCTCGAATGGGGTCCAAGATTTCCAGCAAGGCCAGAGCCTGAATATCAGAAGGTTTCTGTGGTTTGTGATGGTCTAATTTCTCCTGACTGAGAGCTAAGACCAAGACACGTGACCCTCTCTCCAAGGCCTCTCTGGCTTCTGGAACTTCAGAGTCCAGCAACATCTCAGGCGCACCTAAGAAAACTGTCCCCAGACCTTCCAATTCCATGGCCCCCCACTTGCGGTCGCTTGAGAAAGGAAGATTAGAGATCATAGGGTAGGCTACCTGACCTTGGAAACGCTGGCGAATGGCTTGAGCTGTTGGATTTTTATCCTCACTATGGGCCATATAGCTGGTCAGGATGCTGGCAATAGCCTCATCACCATAAGCTTGAGTTATCGGAATAACAGCCTCCACCTGCATCTTTCCTTGGGTGATGGTACCCGTCTTGTCCAGACAGAGCATATCCACGCGCGCCAAGGTCTCAACAGAGTACATCTCCTGTACCAAGACCTTTTTCAAGCCCAGCTTAATCACCGCAGTCAAGAGTGAAGTAATGGTCAAAAGGGCAATTCCCTTAGGCAACATTCCCAAAAGGGCTGTCGATGAATTTACAACGGATGACTTAAGAGGTAGGCCTTTTAAAAGCAAAGCTTCTAACAAGAGAGCCAGACCAAAAGGAATGATAATCTTCCCAGTAAAACCAGCTAACCTGTCCAGCGATTTCATGATACGTGAGTTGATGGGTTTAACGGTCTTGGCTTCCAGCATGAGTTTGGCAGCATAGTTGTCAGCCCCGACATGGTGGACTTGAGCCAAAACTGACCCACTTGCTAAGAAACTTCCGGACAAAAGCAAGGCATCCACTTCCTTTTGCACCAAATCACTTTCTCCCGTCAACATGGCTTCATTGACTTCCGCAAATCCTTCCAGAACCAAGGCATCACTAGGAATCTGCTCCCCAGCAGACAAACGAATGACGTCTCCTAAAACCAATTCTTCAGGATTCAGAGCCACTTCTTGGCCATCACGAATAGTCTTGACCTTTTCCTTGGTCATGAGATTGAGCTTATCGACCATGTGTTTAGCCCGCAGCTCGGTCACAATACCAGAAAAGGCGTTAAAGCAGATAACAGCAAAGAAGACCAGATTGCTCCAAGCCTGCACGAAGGCAAGTGCCAAAGCAATGACAAAGTTCAAAGCGTTAAAAAGGGTAAAGACATTTCGTTTAACGATTTGCCAAGTGCTAGTGCTGGCCGAAGCGGTAAAATCATTGACCAAGCCCTTAGCCTGTCTTTCCTTGACTTCTCTTTGGGTTAATCCCATAATCTTATTTTTATCCATAAATTCTATCATATCATTTTTTCTAAAAGAATTCTAATCTCATCCCAAATATGCACCTAGTCAAGGGAAAAAGTTTGCCAGCCCTTCTTTGATAAGGTATAATAATAACAAGAAAACAATCGAAGGAGATCGCATGTTTTATACTTATTTACGCGGATTGGTTGTATTGCTCCTATGGTCCATCAATGGCAATGCCCACTATCATAATACTGATAAAATTCCTAATCAAGATGAAAATTATATCCTGGTTGCGCCTCACCGCACCTGGTGGGATCCTGTTTATATGGCCTTTGCGACCAAGCCAAAACAATTTATCTTTATGGCCAAAAAAGAACTCTTTACCAACCGTATCTTTGGTTGGTGGATTCGTATGTGTGGTGCCTTTCCTATCGACCGAGAAAATCCGAGTGCTTCTGCTATCAAATACCCTATCAATGTCCTCAAAAAAAGTGACCGCTCTCTCATCATGTTTCCAAGTGGAAGCCGTCACTCAAACGATGTCAAGGGTGGCGTAGCACTGATTGCCAAAATGGCCAAGGTCCGTATCATGCCGGTTACCTACACAGGTCCCATGACCTTGAAGGGCTTGGTTAGCCGTGAACGTGTCGATATGAACTTTGGAAATCCAATCGATATTTCAGATATCAAGAAAATGAATGATGAAGGCATTGAAACAGTCGCCAATCGTATCCAAACAGAATTCCAACGTCTGGACCAAGAAACCAAACAATGGCACAACGATAAAAAACCAAACCCACTCTGGTGGTTTATCCGCATCCCTGCCCTTATCCTTGCCATTATCCTCGCTATCCTAACCATCATCTTTAGCTTTATCGCAAGCTTCGTCTGGAATCCAGATAAGAAAAGAGAGGCTCTTGGTTAAAAAATACAACAATCCCTTGGCAAAAGCCAAGGGATAATTCTTTTATTTGATTTTCCATTTTTGGGCCAACCAGCTAGAAAAGGCGAGAAATCGCTCATACACTTGTTCGTGGTGTCCATAGGGATCAAAGACAAACTGACCGTTCGGATAGCATTTCTGAAGACCGGTATGGGTCTGCTCAGCATAGGCGGGTGCTTGAGCCAAGCGATTGCTATGATGAGCTCCTTCTGTTTGACCGTTCTGTAAATACAGCAAACAGTCTAGATTTTTCACTGTATCTGCCTTGCAGTAAGTCACAAAATCAGGATACCAAAAGGAACCGCAGATGGAAAAGACACAGGAAACCTTGTCAAAACTGAAAAGACTGTAGACTGCCGCCAAACCACCTAGTGAATACCCTCCATAAGCAAGGCGAGTTTCGTCCAGGCGATAAAGCGACTGCAGCTTATCTAAAAGACCTCCAAATAAATGATCATGATAGGCAGTTGCCTGACCGCCAAAATCTGGAGTCCCCTCTCTCAGAGCAGCTGCCTTCCAGGGCGTGTAGTCGTCTAGGCGATTTTTAGAGGTCAAGCCCACTAAAATCACAGAATCGGACAGGGATGATAGGAAATCCAAGTTTCCATCATTCAAGAGAATCGCTGGATAGGTTTGATTGGGATCATAGGTCGAAGGAAGGCAGACCTTAACTTGGATTCCTTCCCAATCAAACTCATTATTTATTGATAAAGTCATTGATTTTCTCAAGGGAATCAATCACTGCTGGACCATAGTCCATCAACTCATCATAAGAGATGGTCATGATTTTTTGATTCTTAATAGCAGGAACGCTTTCCAAAACAGCATTTGCCTTCATCAACTCTACTGCTTTTTCATCCAATTTTTTATTGCGGTCGCTGGTTACATAGATAATCAATTCAGGATCCATTGACACGAGATTTTCCAAGGTCAAGCCTGATGTCCCCGTAGCAACGTTTGTATAGCCAAGTTGGTTCAGCAAACTTTCTTGCAAGGCAGACTTGTAGGCACCGAAGGTTTGATCATTATAAGCAACCATAATCAAAGCCTTTTTCTTTTCACCTTGGCTTGCTGGATTTGCTTTCTTAACAGCGTCAATTTTAGCTTGTAATTGAGCTGCGTATTCATTAGCCTTGTCCTGAACATTGAAAATCATTCCAAGATTTTTAACATCTTCTACAATATTCCCCAAATCTTGCTGAATCGTTGAGAGAGAAGCTTTTTGTGTATAGACTGGGATTTTGTTTTCATTCCAAGTGCTAACTGTCCTCAAAGATTTTTCAGAAAACATCATGTTTCGCCCCATCACAGCGTCTGGCTCATAAGAAAGGACTGTCTCTTGTGACACTGTTTTTTTATCCCCAATTTGAGGAATAGTCGCAATCGCGTCCTTGTATTTGTCCGTCACAGCATTATCTGGATTGAGCATGCCAACAATTTTATCCTTCAAACCTAACTCCAATAAGATTTCAGTGGTTGAAAGATTGTTGGTGATCACTTTTTCAGGTGCCTTGTCAAAGACTTGTTCGACTTCATTTCCCTTAGCATCATAGGTTTTGATCGTTAACGGATAAGTCGTCTCTGCGCTGGCCTTTTGACTTGTTTCTGTACTAGATTGTGTGGTAGCTTTTTCTGTAGTAGTATTACCACAAGCTGCCATGGTTAGGGTAGCTACTGTTACGAGTAAAATGCTTAGTATTTTTTTCATCTTATTTTCCTTTTCATTCTTATAAATAGTGAATCATGGCTTGCTGATCCTCGGTCCAAGTAACCTGACTTTGAACTCCATATACAGTTTGCAATGACTCAGGGGTGATGGTCTCCTTTGGAGTCCCTTGGTAAAGGATTTCTCCCTCTTTCATCAGATAGAGATAATCCGAATAGCGACAAGCAAGTTGAATATCATGCAGGACAGCTAGAACATTGACCTTGAGCTCCTTCACAATGGCCAACAAGTCTAGCTGATACTTGATATCCAGGTGATTGGTTGGTTCGTCCAGGAGCAAGAGAGTCGGTTCTTGCGCCAAGGCACGGGCTAATAAGACTCGCTGTTTCTCTCCCCCTGACAGAGACGAATAGAGACGAGTTTTCTTCTCGAGCATATCTACCTTGACAAGAGCATCTTGAACGAGCGCATAATCCCTTTCCCTTTCCTTTTGTAGAAAAGAGAGATGGGGAGTTCTACCCAGCAAGACGATTTCCTCAACTGTACAATCAAACTGCAGCTGGTTAAACTGGGTGACGACCGCCATTTGCTTGGCTGTTTCTTTGAGTGACCAATGCTCCAGTGGCTTTCCATCTAGGCTTATCAAGCCTTTATCTGCCTTTTCCTGACGATAGAGGAGTTTAAGCAGGCTGGTTTTTCCACTTCCATTTGGTCCTAGTATCGTGTGGAATTGATGCCCCTCAACCCTAAGAGAAACTCCTTTGAGGATTTTTTTCTCTCCTGGTCCAAAGTGGACATCCTGACACATCAAGTCCATATCAGCCCTTCACCTCCCTTCGCCTACCTCCAACAATGTAGATAAAGAAGGGAGCACCTACTAAGGCCGTGAAAATACCAATTGGCAGCTCAGCATTTTGAATAATGACACGAGAGAGTACATCTGCCAGATAACGAAAAGGCACCTAGTAAAGTCGCAACAGGAAAAAGTCTCCTGTAATTCGTTCCTACTAAGCCTCGAGCTAAGTGAGGAGTAATTAGACCAACAAATCCAATAATTCCACAGGTTGCCACTAAGACTGCTGTTAGCACAGCCACCATGGTCACATAAAGATACCAATAAAAGCGTAAGGGAATCCCCAAAGTTAAAGCAGCCTCATCTCCCATCATCATCGCATTGAAAACACGATACTGGGTAGAGAAAAATAGAAAGGCTATTCCTACCACTATAGTTGGCAGGACCAAGTCAGACCAGGAAGTCCCAGCGAGCGAGCCCATGGTCCAAAACTTAATGGTCATCACACTATCCGCATTAGCTCCAACTGAGATAATAAAGTTGGAAAAAGCCAGAAAGAGAGCGTTGACCACCGTTCCCGATAAGATTAGACTAGAAGTCGTCATCCTTCCCTGCATAGAGGCAATGATGAGGACAGCAATTGTTGCCAAAGTAGCGCCAAGAAAAGCTCCAAGGCTAATCATCACTTTTAAACCAAGAATGATGCTCAAGGTTGCCCCTAGAGTTGCACCCGCAGATATTCCTAAGACATAAGGCTCTGCGATGGGATTGTTCACTGTAGACTGCATCACGCTACCACACATAGAAAGACCAGCCCCCACTATCAAACCTAACAATACTCGGGGGAATCTCATGTTCCATACAATGGCAAGAGTAGACTTGGAAACCTCTCCTATCTCAAGAGGAAATCCCAACCTGCTCAAAACAATCCGATAGGTATCTCCTAGATCAATCGCAACAGATCCCATTGAAACTGCTAGAAAGAGAGAAATCCCTAAAATACCTAGCAAAATACCTAAAAGTAACACAAATTGCAGGTCTTGTCGGCTTCCAGAAAATTTGGAAAGCATGCAAACCTCCTTTGATAGAATCTTAAAAATTTAGAAAATTCTCATGAAAAGTATACCATATTTTCAACAATGGAACAAGATGAGAACAAATGAATATAGTTGGTTTTATAGTGCTAGGAACCGTAAGTAAAGATAATACTTGAGTATATCGAGGTAAGGTGACAACGTAAAAAGCCCTCTGAAAATCAGAGAGCTGATTTGAGCTCGGGCTAAAATCCTAGTGAAACAAAAAAATCTACACGGTCAGAAAAGTCTCTATCGTGCCATTTTCATACATGATGTATAGTCCAAGTAGAATGAATACTAAGGGCACAATGATTCGCTCGTATTTTTCAATTGTCTCGAATATTAACGGAATAGAGGATAACATCCGACTAATCTCGCATAAGATAATTATGCCGATTACAAACACAAGCAAGGCCACGAGGTCTGTGACCAATCTAACGAAGCAAAATAAGGTATATAGATACCTAAATTATCTCCGCCAGACGCAATTGTCAGCAATGTAACTGTCCAAAACAGTTGATTTGCCTTGCTTTGTTCTAATCTTTCAATAATTTCTTCCTCTTCTTCCTCACCTTCTCCAACAATTGCAAAGCGAATCCCTAAATAGATAGGGATTAAACCAAGCAATCCAACCATCCATTCTTCAGGCACGAAATTAACGACATAAGCAGCAACTAAACTCGCCCCTACAAGTAAGCCTGTGCCTAGATATTGCGCCGCATAAATATGCCATTTTTGTTTATTCTGTGATAGCTGTGCAAATAAAATAATTAAAATAATTAAATAATCGATACTGGTGGAAATATAAACACCAATAGCAGATATGATTGTCTGTGCCATAAAAAAACTCCTGTATTAGTCAGTAATAAATCAGCAGATTTTAGGGAAGCACAGACACATTAATTTAGCTATCGCTAGTGGGTAATGTCGAACGTAGGAAAGCATTTTACTCCTCCTCAAAATGTAGTTACAAAGTAATTTCTAACTGGAATTCGGTGACTACTTCCATGTAAAGTATAACATACTATACTTTACTTCGTAAAGTGTGGGCTCTCCGAGGGGGCTTTCAGACAGCTACTCGGCTTGAAAAGCCGAGTAGCTGCGCACCCTTATGGTGTAATTAGCTGATACCATTTGAGGTTTTTGTAGTCTCCAAAATTGTGACCGATAAAACCTCAATAAAAAGCCCTCTGAAGTCCGAGAGCTTAATTTCTTA
>ASZZ01000010.1 GCA_000430305.1 Streptococcus mitis 17/34 | reverse complement strand
CATTACAGAGATACCTATGCGTATCTTTTTTCTTTTTAAAATTAAGAGAGAATCATTGGCTCTTTGTCAACTGTAGTGGGTTGAAGAAAAGCTATGATCGAGAAAGGACACATTTCGTCCTTTCTTTTTTGATATTCAGAGCTATAAAAATCCGTTTTTTGAAGTTTTCAAAGTTGCGAAAACCAAAGGCATTGCGCTTGATAAGTTTGATGAGATTATTGGTCGCTTCTAATTTGGCATTAGAATAGGGTAACTGAAGAGCGTTGACGATTTTCTCTTTGTCCTTTAGAAATGTTTTAAATACAGTCTGAAAAAGAGAATGAACCTGCTTTAGATTGTCCTCAATGAGCCCGAAAAATTTCTCCGGTTCCTTATTCTGAAAGTGAAAAAGCAAGAGCTGATAGAGATTGTAGTGGTGTTTTAAGTCTTCTGAATAGTTCAAAAGCTTGTCTAGAATCTCTTTATTGGTTAAGTGCATGCGAAAAGTAGGGCGATAAAAACGCTTATCACTGAGTTTCCGACTATCCTGCTGGATGAGCTTCCAGTAGCGCTTGGTAGCCTTGTATTCATGGGATTTTCGTTCAAATTGATTCATGATTTGAACACGCACACGACTCATAGCACGGCTAAGATGTTGAACAATGTGAAAGCGATCAAGAACGATTTTAGCACACGGAAAAAGCTGTTTAGCCAAGTCATAGTAAGGCTAAACATATCCATAGTAATGATTTTCACCTGACAACGAACAGCGCGATTGTAACGCAGAAAATGATTTCTTATGATAGCTTGTGTTCTACCTTCAAGAACAGTGATGATATTGAGATTGTCAAAATCTTGCGCAATGAAACTCATTTTTCCTTTTGTAAAGGCATATTCGTCCCAGGACATAATCTGTGGAAGGCGAGAAAAATCATGCTTAAATTGAAAGTCATTGAGTTTGCGAATGATAGTTGAAGTTGAAATAGACAACTGATGAGCAATGTCGGTCATAGAAGTCTTTTCAATTAGCTTCTGGGCAATCTTTTGGTTGATGATACGAGGGATTTGGTGATTCTTCTTGACGAGAGAAGTCTCAGCGACCATCATTTTAGAGCAATGATAGCACTTGAAACGACGTTTTCTAAGGAGGATTCTAGTAGGCATACCAGTCGTTTCAAGATAAGGAATTTTCGACGGTTTTTGAAAGTCATATTTCTTCATTAGGCTTTCGCACTCAGGGCAAGATGGAGCCTCATAATCCAATTTAGCGATGATTTCTTTGTGGGTATCCCTATTGATGATATCTATAATTTGGATATTTGAGTCTTTGATATCAAGAAGTTTTGTGATAAAATATAATTGTTCCATGGGATTCTTTCTAATGATGGTTTGGTTGCTTTTCATTATAGATCTTATGGGACTTTTTTTCTACAACAAAATAGGCTTCATAATATCCATAGGGGATTTACCCACTACAAATATTATAGAGCCGAATCATTTTGCTTCTCTCTTTTTTGAATTTCAGTAATTCATTTTATAGTCATTTAGTTTTAAAAAAGTGTTCCAAACATTCAAAAATATTTGGAATTTCTCTTAGTAAATCCCTCACTTTCTTTTTCAAGATAGCCCAAGCTTGCTCAATAGGATTCAAATCTGGTGAATAAGGTGGATGAAAACTAGCATTATCCATTACAATAACGTGAGGTGTCTTCAAAGCAGGCAGGAGTTGCGTTTTGAACCACTCCACAAATAAATCACTCGTCATACTTTCCTTTTAAATCATAGGAACTATAAACTCTCCGTCTACTTGTCCTGTAACAATTGAAGTCCGCTCAAAACGCCGTCCGCTAATCTTTTCATAGACTTTCTCCCCTCTAGGAGCCCTTGCATAAGGACGATAGAGATAGCGGTCGATTCCTGTTTCGTCAATATGTACGACTGGTAAATCTTTTAGCCTATTCAAAATATCAAGAAACTCAGCTATTTTCTCTGGATCTTATTCCTTAAAGCTAGTCGTCTTTTTTAAAGTGATATGAATCTGCTTTAAAGCTGGCCATACTGAAGGAACAGCACAATCAAAATGTGCCGCAATTTCCCGTAAAAAAGCGTCTGGATGAGCCTCTACAAAGACTTTCAATTCCTCTAAAGGAATTTTCTGCTTTTTGACGACTCATTTTTTCTACTCTAAGTATCCTTGTTCACATAATTTCTTTTCCTACGTAAAGAGAGTTCTGACGCCAACATCAAAAACTTTAGCCGCCTCAACATGCCTGTGTCCCTCTTTGATGTAATCTAATGCTCCTTGTTTAAAATCTGTACTATATGCAGGGTTTTATTGTAACATGCTTATTTAAAACTAAGAAACTATAAATGAGTATTAGTTTATGTTATAGTTTAAATTTGCTATCACTTTGAAGGAAATAACTATAGATTCTTTTCTACCTCATGTTTTCTTGTGTAATGTTTCTTGCTTATTTTGAACAGAATCTTTTATGACATTTGTCATATTTCTTCATGACAGAAGCTTCTAGTGGCAGTAGATTCAAAGAATTATAATAGATGTATCAAATGGAGGAAGAAGAAATGAGAAATAAAATGATTATCGCAGTGAGTTTAGTAGCAGCAGGAGTTATGACCTATCTCATGTTTTCGGGATTGGATGAGGATTTCTACCATTTTCCTTGGGAGCTTTTTGCTGGCTTTGGAATGATGTCTTGGCTTATCAGAGAAGGTTTGAAATTGGTCAGAGATGTGAAAAAGGAGTTTGAAAAATGAAAAAAGCGTTTCTCTATCTTTTTATTGGACTATCACTAGTGGTATGGTTGGTAGAAATGTTTACAGGTTGGTTTGATCAAGCCTTCCTTCACCAATTCATCCGTGGTGCCTGGGGACTAGGATTTATGATTTTTATCGCCTTTCCGATGGGAATGGAGTGGTTGAAAGGAGAATATCATGAACATGATTAAGGTAGAAAGCCTAAATAAAAACATCAAGGGCAAGGCTATTTTGAAGGATATTTCCTTTGAAGTAGCTGAAGGAGAATGCGTCGCCTTGATTGGTCCAAATGGTGCTGGAAAGACAACAGTCTTGGACTGTTTGCTTGGAGATAAGCTAGTCACAAGCGGTCAAGTATCTATTCAAGGCTTGCCAGTGACGAGTTCTCAGTTAGACTATATTAGAGGCTACCTCCCTCAAGAAAATGTCATTGTTCAGAAATTAAAGGTCAAAGAGTTGATTGCTTTCTTTCAAAGTATTTATCCAAATCCCTTGAACAACCAGGAGATCGATCAACTACTGCAGTTTGACAAGCAACAAAAAGAGCAGTTGGCAGAAAAATTGTCAGGTGGGCAAAAGCGTCTCTTTTCTTTTGTCTTGACCTTGATTGGGCGACCAAAGCTAGTCTTTTTAGATGAGCCTACATCGGCTATGGATACCTCAACGCGTCAACGTTTTTGGGAAATTGTTCAGGACCTAAAAGCGCAGGGAGTCACCATTCTCTATTCGTCTCATTATATTGAGGAAGTAGAGCATACAGCGGACCGGATTTTGGTTTTAAATAAGGGAGAGTTGATTCGTGATACGACGCCTCTAGCTATGCGTAGCGAAGAAATAGAAAAGCATTTTATCCTTCCTGTAGCTTACAAGGAAGTCGTAGAGCAGTCAAACTTGGTTGAAAACTGGGTCCTAAAACAAGATGCCCTGCAAGTAGTCACTCGAGAAGCAGATGTTTTCTGGGAACTATTATACCAAGCAGGATGTAGGATTCAAGAAATTGAAGTCAATAATCGTAGCTTGCTGGATACAATCTTTGAAGAAACACAGAAGGGAGATGACTAATATGAAACGATGGATCGCACTAAACAAGATAGAATTTTTATTGACCAAACGACAATCAGTCTATTATTTATTATCCGTAGGGATGCCGACAGCCTTCTATCTATTCTTTTCTGGCATGTACCAGGACACACCAGGTGGACCAGCTAATTTTATGCGTGACTACCTCATCTCCATGACTGCCTTTTCCATGATGTCGACAGCTATCTTCTCATTCCCAGTTGTTTTACATACCGATAAGATAAACAACTGGCAGAAAACATTACGTCATAGCCCTGTAAATATGGTAGAATATTATCTATCAAAGATAACAAGTATGCTGGTTGATTATTTGGTTTCAATCCTAGTTGTATTCTCAGTCGGGCATTTTGTAAGAGGTGTGGATATGTCTCTTGGAAACTGGATTGGGGCTGCACTTTTGCTGATAGTAGGAAGTGTTGCCTTTGTAGCACTTGGCTTAACCCTGACTCTCTTGCCGTCCAGTCAGCTGATGTCTGTCGTAGGCAATCTTTTTTACTTTGGCTTGGCTGTTTTAGGTGGACTCTGGATGCCCGTCTCTTTATTTCCAGACTGGATGCAAGCAATCGGGAAGCGTCTACCAAGCTATCAGTTGATGGAATTGATCAAGACCTTCTTAAACGAGGGTGGCATCAATCTATCAGCCACAGTTTATCTACTTGTTTTTTCAGCAGTTTTATTTGGTTTGACCATTTACCTTCAAGGTCATAAGGAGAATGCTTAATGCTTGAAAGACTGAAAAGCATACATTATATGTTTTGGATCAGTTTAATTTTTATGATTTTCCCCATCCTACCTGTAGTGACTGGGTGGCTTTCTGTCTGGCATTTATTGGTTGATATTCTATTTGTAGTGGCTTACTTAGGTGTTTTAACAACCAAGAGCCAGCGCTTATCCTGGCTCTGTTGGATTATTATGCTGACTTATGTAGTTGGGAATACTACCTTTGTTGATGTTAATTATATCTGGTTTTTCTTTTTCCTATCCAATCTCTTAAGTTATCATTTCAGCGTAGGTGGTTTAAAGTCTTTACATGTCTGGACTTTTCTTCTTGCTCAAGTCCTTGTTGTGGGCCAACTTTTGATTTTTCAGGAAGTTGAGTTTCTATTCTATCTACTTGTAATTCTTGCTTTTGTCGATTTGATGACATTGGGCTTGGTTCGGATTCGCATTGTCGAGGATTTGAAAGAAGCTCAGACCAAGCAAAATGCCCAGATAAATCTATTGCTTGCTGAAAATGAACGTAGTCGTATCGGTCAGGATCTCCATGACAGTCTAGGTCACACCTTTGCTATGCTGAGTGTCAAGACAGATTTAGCATTACAGTTATTACAGATGCAGTCTTATCCACAGGTGGAAAAGGAATTAAGAGAAATACAGCAAATTAGCAAAGAATCAATGTGTGAAGTGCGAACCATTGTGGAAAATCTGAAATCACGGACCCTAGCTTCAGAACTTGAAACTGTCAAAAAGATGCTGGAGATTGCTGGAATTGAGGTTGAGGTTGACAATCAGTTAGACAAGGCTAGTTTGACCCAGGATGTAGAGTCGACGGCTGCTATGATTTTGTTAGAACTTGCGACCAATATCATCAAACATGCCAGCGCTAATAAAGCCTATCTAAAACTGGAACGTACAGATCAGGAATTGGTTCTGACAGTTAGAGATGACGGGAAAGGTTTTGCAACTGTAAAAGGAAATGAACTCCATACAGTCCGTGACCGTGCAGCAGCCTTCTCAGGTCAAGTAGAGCTGGTCAGTTTGAAACATCCAACAGAGGTGCGCGTGCATCTGCCTTATAAGGAGAAAAAGTAGATGAAAGTATTAGTCGCAGAAGATCAAAGTATGCTTAGAGACGCCATGTGCCAGCTCTTGAGCTTTCAACCAGATGTGGAGACTGTTCTGCAGGCGAAAAATGGAGCCGAGGCTATCGAGGTTTTGGGGAAAGAAGCAGTAGATATTGCCATCCTTGACGTCGAAATGCCAGTCAAGACAGGACTCGAAGCACTTGAGTGGATCAAACAAGAAGTGCCTGAAACCAAGGTGGTTATCGTTACGACCTTTAAACGGCCAGGTTATTTTGAACGAGCAGTCAAAGCAGGAGTTGATGCCTATGTCTTGAAAGAACGGAGCATCGCTGAGCTCATGCAAACCCTACATACGGTGTTAGAGGGACGCAAGGAATATTCTCCAGAGCTGATGGAAGTCATGATGACTCATCCCAATCCTTTGACCGAACAAGAAGTCGCTGTTTTACATGGAGTTGCCCAAGGCCTCTCCAACCAAGAAATTGCTGACAAGCTCTACCTCTCAAACGGCACCGTCCGAAACTATGTCACCAATATTCTTTCTAAACTAGATGCTGGTAATCGAACAGAGGCAGCTAATATCGCAAAAGAATGTGGTTGGTTGTGATACTATCATATTTCGAAAACTATTATGTGCTAAAATTGATGGGATTGAATGGAACAATCCCAATCTTTAGGAGGAATTTATTCCTCCTTTTCTTTCTTTTGGGAGCAGTACAAAAGAGCTAAAATTAAGAATAAAAAAGAAAAATATCTTGACAAACAAGGGAAAAATTTGTTACAATAATAGACGGTACTTTTTACTTTTGGTCTCTCAAGAGTGTACAGGGACGTGCTGACAAATGTTGCAAAAGTACACACAGATGATAGCTGTCACCAAGTGTATCATCACCAAAAATAAAAAAACACAGGAGAATGTAGATGCCTACAATTAACCAATTGGTTCGCAAACCGCGTAAATCAAAAGTAGAAAAATCTAAATCACCAGCTTTGAACGTTGGTTACAACAGTCATAAAAAAGTTCAAACAAACGTTTCTTCACCACAAAAACGTGGTGTTGCAACTCGTGTTGGAACAATGACACCTAAAAAACCTAACTCAGCCCTTCGTAAATTTGCTCGTGTACGTTTGAGCAACCTTATCGAAGTTACTGCCTACATCCCAGGTATCGGACACAACTTGCAAGAGCACAGCGTGGTTCTTCTTCGTGGTGGACGTGTAAAAGACCTTCCAGGGGTACGTTACCATATCGTCCGTGGTGCACTTGATACTGCAGGTGTTAACGACCGTAAACAAGGCCGTTCTAAATACGGTACTAAACGTCCAAAAGCATAAGGAAAGGGGATAAAGAGAAATGAGTCGTAAAAATAGAGCTCCAAAACGTGACGTATTGCCAGATCCGCTTTACAATTCACAATTAGTTACTCGTCTTATCAACCGCGTTATGCTTGATGGTAAACGTGGTACAGCTGCTTCAATCGTTTACGGTGCCTTTGAGCAAATCAAAGAAGCTACTGGCAACGATGCACTTGAAGTATTTGAAACAGCTATGGAAAACATCATGCCTGTACTTGAAGTACGTGCACGTCGTGTTGGTGGTTCTAACTACCAAGTCCCAGTTGAAGTTCGTCCAGAACGTCGTACAACACTTGGACTTCGTTGGTTGGTAACAATCGCTCGTCTTCGTGGTGAACACACAATGCAAGACCGTCTTGCAAAAGAAATCTTGGATGCTGCTAACAACACTGGTGCAGCAGTTAAGAAACGTGAAGACACTCACCGTATGGCTGAAGCTAACCGTGCATTCGCACACTTCCGTTGGTAAAATCATGATGCTAGGAACGGTAAGGATGCAAGGTGGAAATAGGAAACTGACGCAGTATTCGACGAATACAAGGAAGTTTATCTTTTTCACACAGCATCCCGTTCCGGCTCAAATCGGCTAATTAACTTTAGCCCGAGTTCAATTCAACTTGTAAATCTACAAGTTGAAACCAACAATAGCATGAAAAGATTGAGAACGGGTAGGTCCTGCCTATCCGTTTTTATTAAAATCGTGTTATAATAGAATAGAAATTAAAAATAAATAGGAGAAACAAACCTCATGGCACGCGAATTTTCACTTGAAAAAACTCGTAATATCGGTATCATGGCTCACGTCGATGCTGGTAAAACAACAACTACTGAGCGTATTCTTTACTACACTGGTAAAATCCACAAAATCGGTGAAACTCACGAAGGTGCGTCACAAATGGACTGGATGGAGCAAGAGCAAGAACGTGGTATCACTATCACATCTGCTGCGACAACAGCTCAATGGAACAACCACCGCGTAAACATCATCGACACACCAGGACACGTGGACTTCACAATCGAAGTACAACGTTCTCTTCGTGTATTGGATGGTGCGGTTACCGTTCTTGACTCACAATCAGGTGTTGAACCTCAAACTGAAACAGTTTGGCGTCAAGCAACTGAGTACGGAGTTCCACGTATCGTATTTGCTAACAAAATGGACAAAATCGGTGCTGACTTCCTTTACTCTGTAAGCACACTTCACGATCGTCTTCAAGCAAATGCACACCCAATCCAATTGCCGATCGGTTCTGAAGATGACTTCCGTGGTATCATTGACTTGATCAAGATGAAAGCTGAAATCTATACTAACGACCTTGGTACAGATATCCTTGAAGAAGATATTCCAGCTGAATACCTTGACCAAGCACAAGAATACCGTGAAAAATTGGTTGAAGCAGTTGCTGAAACTGACGAAGAATTGATGATGAAATACCTCGAAGGTGAAGAAATCACTAATGAAGAATTGAAAGCTGGTATCCGTAAAGCGACTATCAACGTTGAATTCTTCCCAGTATTGTGTGGTTCTGCCTTCAAGAATAAAGGTGTTCAATTGATGCTTGATGCAGTTATCGACTACCTTCCAAGCCCACTTGACATCCCAGCGATCAAAGGTATCAACCCAGATACAGATGAAGAAGAAACTCGTCCAGCATCTGATGAAGAGCCATTTGCAGCTCTTGCCTTCAAGATCATGACAGACCCATTCGTAGGTCGTTTGACATTCTTCCGTGTTTACTCAGGTGTGCTTCAATCAGGTTCATACGTATTGAACACTTCTAAAGGTAAACGTGAACGTATCGGACGTATCCTTCAAATGCACGCTAACAGCCGTCAAGAAATTGATACTGTTTACTCAGGTGATATCGCTGCTGCCGTTGGTTTGAAAGATACTACAACTGGTGACTCATTGACAGATGAAAAAGCTAAAATCATCCTTGAGTCAATCAACGTTCCAGAACCAGTTATCCAATTGATGGTTGAGCCAAAATCTAAAGCTGACCAAGACAAGATGGGTATCGCTCTTCAAAAATTGGCTGAAGAAGATCCAACATTCCGCGTTGAAACAAACGTTGAAACTGGTGAAACAGTTATCTCTGGTATGGGTGAGCTTCACCTTGATGTCCTTGTTGACCGTATGCGTCGTGAGTTCAAAGTTGAAGCAAACGTAGGTGCTCCTCAAGTATCTTACCGTGAAACATTCCGCGCTTCTACTCAAGCACGTGGATTCTTCAAACGTCAGTCTGGTGGTAAAGGTCAATTCGGTGATGTATGGATTGAATTTACTCCAAACGAAGAAGGTAAAGGATTCGAATTCGAAAACGCAATCGTCGGTGGTGTGGTTCCTCGTGAATTTATCCCAGCGGTTGAAAAAGGTTTGGTAGAATCTATGGCTAACGGTGTTCTTGCAGGTTACCCAATGGTTGACGTTAAAGCTAAGCTTTACGATGGTTCATACCACGATGTCGACTCATCTGAAACTGCCTTCAAGATCGCGGCTTCACTTGCCCTTAAAGAAGCTGCTAAATCAGCACAACCAGCTATCCTTGAACCAATGATGCTTGTAACAATCACTGTTCCAGAAGAAAACCTTGGTGATGTTATGGGTCACGTAACTGCTCGTCGTGGACGTGTTGATGGTATGGAAGCACACGGTAACAGCCAAATCGTTCGTGCTTACGTTCCACTTGCTGAAATGTTCGGTTACGCAACAGTTCTTCGTTCTGCATCTCAAGGACGTGGTACATTCATGATGGTATTTGACCACTACGAAGATGTACCTAAGTCAGTACAAGAAGAAATCATTAAGAAAAACAAAGGTGAAGACTAATCTGTCCTCACTCTAGAAGGAAGTCACTTAGTGGCTTCCTTTTGTCTTTAGAAAATACCTCTAAATATGGTAAAATAGTAGGAGAATAATGTGAGGAAAATGAATGTCAAATAGTTTTGAAATTTTGATGAATCAACTGGGGATGCCTGCTGAAATGAGACAGGATCCTGCTTTATCACAGGCTGATATTGAGCGAGTTGTGGTTCATAAAATTAGTAAGGTATGGGAGTTTCATTTCGTATTTTCTAATATTTTACCGATTGAAATCTTTTTAGAATTAAAGAAGGGCTTGAGTAAGGAATTTTCTAAGACAGGCAATAAAGCTATTTTCGAAATCAAGGCTCTGTCTCAAGAATTTTCAAATCAACTCTTACAAGCATATTATAAAGAGGCTTTTTCTGAAGGGCCATGTGCTAGTCAAGGTTTTAAGTCCCTTTATCAAAATCTGAAAGTTCGTGCTGAGGGCAATCAACTCTTTATTGAAGGCTCAGAAGCCATTGATAAGGAACATTTTAAGAAAAATCATCTTCCTAATTTAGCCAAACAACTTGAAAAAATTTGGCTTTCCTACTTTTAACTGTCAAGTAGAGAAGAATGATGTGCTGACCCAAGAGCAGAAAGAGGCCTTTCATGCTGAAAATGAGCAGATTGTTCAAGCTGCTAATGAGGAAGCGCTCCGTGCTATGGAGCAATTGGAACAGATGGCACCTCCTCCAGTAGAAGACAAGCCAGCCTTTGATTTTCAAGTCAAAAAAGCTGCAGCTAAACCCAAGCTGGACAAGGCGGAGATTACTCCTATGATCGAAGTGACGACGGAGGAAAATCGTTTGGTCTTTGAAGGGGTTGTTTTTGATGTAGAGCAAAAAGTGACTAGAACAGGTCGTGTTTTGATCAACTTTAAAATGACGGACTACACTTCAAGTTTTTCTATGCAAAAGTGGGTTAAAAATGAGGAAGAGGCTCAGAAATTTGACCTCATCAAGAAGAATTCTTGGCTCCGAGTACGTGGGAATGTGGAGATGAATAACTTCACACGCGATTTGACTATGAACGTGCAGGATGTGCAGGAAGTTGTTCACTATGAGCGGAAAGATTTGATGGCAGAAGGTGAGCGTCGGGTTGAGTTTCATGCCCATACCAATATGTCGACCATGGATGCTCTACCAGAGGTTGAAGAAATTGTTGCGACAGCTGCTAAGTGGGGACACAAGGCGGTTGCTATCACCGATCACGGGAATGTTCAATCCTTCCCACACGGCTACAAGGCAGCCAAGAAAGCGGGAATCCAGCTGATCTATGGAATGGAAGCCAATATTGTGGAGGACCGGGTTCCTATCGTTTACAACGAAGTGGAGATGGACTTATCAGAAGCGACCTACGTTGTCTTTGACGTGGAAACGACGGGTCTATCAGCCATCTATAATGACTTGATTCAGGTTGCGGCTTCTAAGATGTACAAGGGGAATGTCATTGCTGAATTTGATGAATTTATCAATCCTGGGCATCCCTTGTCAGCCTTTACCACGGAGTTGACTGGAATTACAGATGATCATGTCAAAAATGCCAAACCACTGGAACAAGTTTTGCAAGAATTTCAAGAATTTTGCAAGGATACAGTCTTAGTTGCTCACAATGCCACCTTTGACGTTGGCTTTATGAATGCTAACTATGAGCGTCATGGTCTGCCTAAGATTAGCCAGCCAGTTATCGATACACTGGAGTTTGCTAGAAACCTCTATCCTGAATATAAACGTCATGGTTTGGGGCCTTTGACCAAGCGTTTTGGTGTGGCTTTGGAACATCACCACATGGCCAACTACGATGCGGAAGCTACTGGTCGTCTGCTTTTCATTTTTATCAAAGAGGTGGCAGAAAAACATGGTGTGACCAATCTGGCTAGACTCAATATCGATCTAATCAGTCCAGATTCTTATAAAAAAGCTCGAATCAAGCATGCGACCATTTATGTTAAGAATCAGGTAGGTCTAAAGAATATCTTTAAACTGGTTTCTCTGTCTAATACCAAGTACTTTGAAGGGGTTCCACGGATTCCGAGAACGGTTCTAGATGCCCATCGGGAAGGCTTGATTTTAGGATCAGCTTGTGCAGAAGGTGAAGTTTTTGATGCAGTCGTTTCCCAAGGTGTGGATGCGGCGGTTGAGGTGGCCAAGTATTATGACTTTATCGAGGTCATGCCACCGGCTATCTATGCTCCCTTGATTGCTAAGGAGCAGGTCAAGGATATGGAAGAACTCCAGACTATTATCAAGAGTTTGATAGAGGTTGGAGAACGCCTTGGCAAGCCCGTTTTGGCTACGGGGAATGTCCACTATATCGAACCGGAAGAAGAAATTTATCGTGAAATTATCGTCCGTAGTTTGGGACAGGGGGCGATGATTAACCGAACTATTGGTCATGGTGAACATGCCCAACCAGCTCCTCTTCCCAAGGCTCATTTTAGAACGACCAATGAGATGTTGGACGAATTTGCTTTCTTAGGCGAGGAACTGGCTCGGAAACTGGTTATTGAAAATACCAATGCCTTGGCAGAAATCTTTGAGCCTGTTGAGGTTGTAAAAGGTGACTTGTACACGCCTTTCATCGACAAGGCTGAAGAAACGGTCGCTGAATTGACCTATAAGAAGGCTTTTGAGATTTATGGAAATCCGTTGCCAGATATCGTTGATTTGCGGATTGAAAAAGAACTAACCTCTATTCTGGGGAATGGCTTTGCCGTGATTTATCTGGCTTCTCAGATGCTGGTACAACGTTCCAATGAACGGGGCTACTTGGTTGGTTCTCGTGGGTCTGTTGGGTCCAGTTTTGTTGCGACCATGATTGGGATTACGGAGGTTAATCCTCTCTCTCCACACTATGTCTGTGGTCAGTGTCAGTACAGCGAATTTATCACCGATGGTTCTTATGGTTCAGGTTTTGATATGCCCAATAAGGACTGTCCAAACTGTGGTCATAAACTCAGTAAAAATGGGCAGGATATTCCGTTTGAGACCTTCCTCGGTTTTGATGGGGACAAGGTTCCCGATATTGACTTGAACTTCTCGGGAGAAGATCAGCCTAGCGCCCACTTGGATGTGCGTGATATCTTTGGTGAGGAATATGCCTTCCGTGCGGGAACGGTTGGTACGGTAGCTGCTAAGACTGCCTATGGCTTTGTCAAGGGATACGAGAGAGACTATGGCAAGTTTTATCGTGATGCAGAGGTGGAACGCCTCGCCCAAGGTGCGGCTGGTGTCAAGCGGACAACGGGACAACACCCGGGGGGATTGTTGTTATTCCGAACTACATGGATGTTTACGACTTTACGCCTGTCCAGTATCCAGCAGATGATGTGACGGCTGAATGGCAGACGACTCACTTTAACTTCCACGATATCGATGAGAACGTCCTCAAACTTGATGTACTGGGACATGATGATCCGACCATGATCCGGAAACTGCAGGACTTGTCTGGGATTGATCCTAATGAAATTCCTATGGATGATGAAGGCGTGATGGCCCTATTTTCTGGGACTGATGTGCTAGGGGTGACTCCTGAACAAATCGGAACGCCGACGGGGATGCTGGGGATTCCAGAGTTTGGAACCAACTTTGTACGTGGAATGGTAGACGAGACGCATCCGACGACCTTTGCGGAGTTGCTTCAGCTGTCAGGGTTGTCCCACGGTACTGACGTTTGGCTGGGCAATGCCCAAGATTTGATTAAGCAAGGGATTGCTGACCTATCAACCGTTATTGGTTGTCGAGACGACATCATGGTTTACCTCATGCATGCTGGTCTCGAACCTAAGATGGCCTTTACCATCATGGAACGGGTACGTAAGGGCTTGTGGCTGAAGATTTCTGAAGAGGAGCGAAATGGCTACATCGAAGCCATGAAGCCAACAAGGTGCCAGAGTGGTATATCGAGTCCTGTGGGAAAATCAAGTATATGTTCCCTAAAGCCCATGCGGCAGCTTACGTTATGATGGCCTTGCGTGTGGCCTACTTCAAGGTTCACCATCCCATTTATTACTACTGTGCTTACTTCTCAATCCGTGCCAAGCCTTTGATATCAAGACCATGGGTGCAGGTTTGGATGCCATCAAGCGCAGAATGGAAGAAATCTCTGAAAAACGGAAGAACAATGAAGCCTCTAATGTGGAAATTGACCTCTATACAACTCTTGAGATTGTCAATGAAATGTGGGAACGTGGTTTCAAGTTTGGCAAACTCGATCTCTACCGTAGTCAGGCGACAGAGTTCCTCATCGATGGTGACACTCTCATCCCGCCATTTGTAGCAATGGATGGTCTGGGAGAGAACGTTGCCAAGCAACTGGTGCGAGCGCGTGAAGAGGGAGAATTCCTCTCCAAAACAGAACTACGAAAACGCGGTGGCCTCTCATCTACCTTGGTTGAAAAGATGGATGAAATGGGGATTCTCGGCAATATGCCAGAGGATAACCAGTTGAGTTTGTTTGATGAGTTGTTTTAAGGTTTTAGAGGGAAAAAGATGAAACTAAGAATTTTTGCGGAAGACAAGCCGGCTGAGAAGGTGTTTGAGTATCAATTAGAACTTGCTGATCAGACAATTCTTCTATCGACAGCACTCTTGTCAGGTGCTATTACTTTGGCAGGATTATTTTCTGCTTTGAAAGAAAAATAAAAATAGAAAAGGAAAAATAGAATGGTTTTACCAAATTTTAAAAGAAAATCTAGAAAAATATGCGAAATTATTGGTTGCGAATGGAATCAACGTGCAACCTGGTCACACTTTGGCTCTCTCTATTGATGTGGAGCAACGCGAGTTGGCTCATTTAATCGTGAAAGAAGCTTATGCTTTGGGTGCACATGAGGTTATTGTTCAGTGGACAGATGATGTGATCAACCGTGAGAAGTTCCTCCACGCGCCGATGGAGCGTCTGGACAATGTGCCAGAATACAAGATTGCTGAGATGAACTATCTCTTGGAGAATAAGGCTAGCCGTCTTGGGGTTCGTTCTTCTGACCCAGGTGCCTTGAATGGAGTGGACGCTGACAAGCTTTCAGCTTCTGCTAAAGCTATGGGACTTGCCATGAAGCCAATGCGTATCGCAACGCAATCCAACAAGGTTAGCTGGACTGTAGCAGCCGCTGCTGGACTTGAATGGGCTAAAAAAGTCTTTCCAAATGCTGCGAGCGATGAAGAAGCAGTCGATCTTCTTTGGGACCAAATCTTCAAAACTTGCCGTGTCTATGAAGAAGATCCTGTTAAGGCTTGGGAAGAACACGCAGCCATTCTTAAGAGCAAGGCAGATATGCTTAATAAAGAGCAATTTTCAGCCCTTCACTACACAGCTCCAGGGACAGATTTGACACTTGGCTTACCTAAGAACCATGTTTGGGAATCAGCTGGTGCTATCAATGCGCAAGGAGAAGGATTCTTACCAAATATGCCGACAGAGGAAGTTTTCACAGCACCAGACTTCCGTCGCGCAGCTGGTTATGTCACTTCTACAAAACCGCTTAGTTATAATGGCAACATCATTGAAGGCATTAAGGTAACCTTCAAGGATGGACAAATCGTAGACATTACTGCTGAGAAGGGTGATCAGGTCATGAAAGACCTTGTCTTTGAAAATGTGGGTGCGCGTGCCTTAGGTGAATGTGCCTTGGTACCAGATCCAAGTCCAATTTCTCAGTCAGGTATTACCTTCTTTAACACCCTTTTTGATGAAAATGCTTCAAATCACTTGGCCATCGGTGCTGCCTATGCGACTAGCGTCGTTGGTGGTGCAGAGATGAGCGAAGAAGAGCTTGAAGCTGCAGGGCTTAACCGTTCAGATGTTCACGTGGACTTTATGATTGGGTCTAGTCGAATGGATATCGATGGTATCCGTGAGGATGGAACGCGAGTACCTCTTTTCCGTAATGGGAATTGGGCAAATTAAGGAGCCAAGATGATAGGAAGTATGTTCGTTGGTCTCCTAGTGGGATTTTTAGCAGGTACTCTGACCAATCGTGGAGAACGCATGGGTTGCTTTGGGAAAATGTTTCTAGGCTGGATTGGTGCCTTTATAGGCCACTTGCTTTTTGGGACTTGGGGACCGATAATAGCAGGAACTTCCATTATTCCGGCAGTACTAGGTTCCATGATTGTCTTAGCGATTTTCTGGAGACGAGGAAGTTAATTTCTTAAATCTGATACTCAATGAAAATCAAAGAGCAAACTAGGAAACTAGCCGCAGTCTGCTTAAAGTACATCTTTGAGGTTGCAGATAAAACTGACGAAGTCAGCTCAAAACACTGTTTTGAGGTTGTGGATAGAACTGACGAAGTCAGTTACATATACCTACGGCAAGGCGACTTTGACGCGGTTTGAAGAGATTTTTGAAGAGTATGAAACGAAAAGGAGGTTGGTCATTGAGCCAGCCCCCTTTTGAGTATGATATAATAGTTCTATGAGATTAGATAAATTTTTAGTTGCCTGCGCTGTAGGGAGTCGGACAGAGGTCAAAAACTTGCTCAAGGCTGGGCGTGTGACGGTAAATGGTAAAAAAGAAAAATCAGCTAAATTGCAGATTGATGAAGAAAGAGATGAGATTCGCTTTGATGGGCAAGTGCTGGAGTACGAGGAGTTTGTTTACTATATGATGAACAAGCCCCAAGGAGTTATTTCAGCGACTGAGGATCCCAAGCACAGAACCGTGTTGGACTTGCTGGATGATATTGCTCGGACCAAGGAAGTTTTCCCAGTAGGACGCTTGGATATTGACACGCATGGTCTTTTGCTCTTGACCAATGATGGTCAGCTTGCACATGCTCTTCTTTCCCCCAAGCGTCATGTGGATAAGACCTATCTGGCTCTGGTCAAGGGAGTGATGACTCAAGAAGATGTGGAGATATTTGCTGAGGGTATTCCGCTCAAAGACTTTACCTGTCAGTCCGCTAGACTGGAGATTCTTTCCACAGATGCAGAAAAGAATCAGAGTCAAATCCGTGTGACCATTGCAGAAGGGAAGTTTCATCAGATCAAGCGTATGGTGGGCTACTGTGGCAAGGAAGTAGTAGACTTGCAACGTTTGACTATGGGAACTTTAGTTTTAGATGAGAACTTGCAGCGAGGAGAATGGCGTCGCTTGACCAAGGAAGAATTAGAAGATCTCCGTGCTAATATTGCTTAATTTAGTTTAAATTTGAAAAAGGTGAGGGACAATGTCCTTGCCTTTTATGTTTTTCAGTTGCTTCCTTTGTGAAAAGAGTTATAATAGACTGTAGAATAAAAGGAGGAATCTATGAACGCGATTCAAGAATCATTTACTGATAAACTATTTGCCAATTATGAAGCAAATGTAAAATACCAAGCGATTGAAAATGCTGCTAGCCACAACGGAATTTTTGCAGCTCTAGAACGTCGCCAAAGCCATGTAGACAATACCCCTGTTTTTTCATTGGATTTGACCAAGGACAAGGTAACCAACCAGAAGGCTTCTGGTCGTTGCTGGATGTTTGCAGCCCTTAACACCTTCCGCCACAAACTCATCTCTCAATACAAACTGGAAAATTTTGAGTTGTCACAGGCCCATACTTTCTTCTGGGACAAGTATGAGAAATCAAACTGGTTCTTGGAGCAAGTCATTGCGACTGCAGACCAAGACTTGACAAGCCGTAAGGTTAAATTCCTACTTCAAACACCTCAACAAGATGGAGGTCAATGGGATATGGTCGTTTCTCTCTTTGAAAAATACGGTGTTGTTCCCAAGTCTGTTTATCCTGAGTCCGTTTCATCTAGCAGTAGCCGTGAGCTAAATGCAATCCTTAACAAATTGCTTCGTCAAGATGCCCAAATCTTGCGTGATTTGCTTGCTTCTGGCGCAGATCAAGCGACTGTTCAAGCTAAGAAAGAAGACCTCTTGCAAGAAATCTTTAATTTCCTTGCTATGTCACTAGGCCTTCCACCACGTAAATTTGACTTTGCTTATCGTGATAAGGATAACAACTATCAAAGCGAAAAGGGTATTACACCACAGGAATTTTATAAGAAATATGTCAATCTTCCTCTAGAAGATTACGTTTCTGTTATCAATGCTCCAACTGCTGACAAGCCTTACGGCCAATCTTACACAGTTGAAATGTTGGGAAATGTGGTTGGTAGCCGTGCAGTTCGCTACATCAACGTACCGATGGAGCGCTTGAAAGAATTGGCGATTGCTCAAATGCAAACAGGTGAGACTGTTTGGTTTGGTTCTGATGTTGGTCAGCTTAGCAACCGAAAAGCTGGAATTCTTGCGACAGATGTTTATGACTTTGAATCAAGCATGGACATTAAACTCACTCAAGACAAGGCTGGACGTTTGGACTACAGCGAAAGCTTAATGACCCACGCTATGGTCTTGACAGGTGTTGATTTTGACGAAAATGGGAAGTCAACCAAGTGGAAGGTTGAAAACTCATGGGGAGACAAGGTCGGTACAGATGGTTATTTTGTTGCCTCAGACGCTTGGATGGACGAATACACATATCAAATCGTTGTCCGTAAAGAATTGTTAACAACCGAAGAACAAGCTGCCTATGAAGCAGAACCAATTGTGCTTGCACCATGGGATCCAATGGGAGCCTTGGCAAAATAAAAGCATAGAAAAAAGGAATCAGGCTTAGAACCTGGTTCCTTTTAAGTTGCTTGATTACATGATACCGAAGAAACGAGCTGCGATACCTACTGCAAAGAGTGCAAGGATGATTGAGATTGGTGATACTTTTTTCTTAAGCAACCACATGCAAAGGAAAGTAAGGAGAAGTCCCATCAATCCTGGAATCAATGAATTCAACTGACCTTGAAGAGTTTGTGGTTGAATCTTATCTAGGCTCAATCCACCAAGTGCTTGACCAAGGATACCTTTCAATTCAGCACCTGATACAGGTCCTTCTGGGAAGTTGATGTAGGCACCTTCAGCCAATTGTTTACCTGGAAGGTTAACAGTGAAGTTGATAGATACCCAACGTTGTACAAGAACAGCAAGGATGAACATACCAAGGATAGAAGCACCTTTAGTGATGTCTTTCAAAATACCACCAGACATGTCTTTAGTGATTTCAGATCCAGCTTTGTAACCAAACTCTTGTGTGTACCATAGGAAGGCCATACGGATCGCATTCCATCCGAAGAAGAAGAGAAGTGGACCAACCAAGTTACCAGATGCAGCAAGTGATGCACCAAGAGCTCCAAGGATAGGACGAACTGTAAACCAGAATACTGGGTCACCGATACCTGCAAGAGGTCCCATCATACCGATTTTAACCCCTTGGATAGCAGCGTCGTCGATTTCAACACCGTTAGCACGTTCTTCTTCAAGTGCAAGAGTAACCCCCATGATAGGAGCAGCTACGTATGGGTGAGTGTTGAAGAACTCAAGGTGACGCTCAAGAGCAGCAGCTTGGTCTTCTTTAGTAGTGTACAATTTTTTGATAGCTGGAATCAATGAGTAAGCCCAACCCAAGTTTTGCATACGCTCGTAGTTCCAAGAACCTTGAAGGAATTGTGAACGCCACCAAACTTTTTTACGATCTGATTTTGATAATTGAAGTTTTTCAGTCATGATTGTTCCCCTTTCTAGTAGTCTTCTAGGATATCACCGATTGGGTCGTTAGAAGTTGCAGCTCCGCCGCCACCGTTACCACCTTGTTTTGAAAGGTTAAGGTAGATGAAGGCAAGGGCAACACCGACTACACCAAGGGCAATCAAAGTCAATTGAGAAATTGCAGCAAAAGCAAAACCGATTGCGAAGAATGGCCATACTTCACGAGTTGCCATCATGTTGATAACCATAGCGTAACCAACGGCAACGACCATAGCACCACCAACAGCCATACCACCGTTCAACCAGTCTGGCATCAATTTAAGAGCGTCTTGAACGGCAGAAGCAGGGATAGCGATAAGGAAGGCTGCAGGGATAGCAATACGAAGACCTTGAAGAAGAAGTGCGATAAAGTGAGCACGCTCAACAGCCGCAATATTTCCTTCTTTAGCAGCAGCATCAGCAGTGTGAACCAAACCAACTGAGATTGTACGAACAATCATTGTCAAGAAAAGTCCAGCTACGGCAAGAGGAATAGCTGTTGCTGTTGCAACGGCGATACCTTCAGTAGTAAAGTTACCACCTTTGATCAAGATGATTGCTGCGGCAACAGATGCAAGAGCAGCGTCAGGAGCTACGGCAGCTCCGATGTTTGCCCAACCAAGGGCGATCATTTGAAGTGATCCACCAAGCATAACCCCTGCTTCGAGGTTACCAGTTGCAAGTCCGATAAGGGTACATGCGACGATTGGTTGATGGAATTGGAATTGGTCGAGGATACCTTCAAGACCTGCAAGGAAGGCAACAACTACAACCAAGACAGCAGAAATAATTGAAATATCTGACATGGTTTTATTCCTTTTCTATTTAAGTATAATAAAGTGAAAAATTTTCTTAGTATTCTTCGATAGCTTAATGTCTATTATTGAACGTTGGCTTTGTTAATCAAGTCAAACAAATCTTTTTTGGTGTCGTTTGGCACTTTACGTACGTCAAATTCAACACCAAGGTCACGCATTTTTTCAAATGTAGCAACATCTTCTTTGTCCATAGACAAAACATTGTTAATCATTGTTTTACCTGTTGAGTGAGCCATTGATCCTACGTTAAGTGTCTTGATTGGCACGCCACCTTCGATGGCACGAAGAGCGTCTTGAGGTG
This sequence comes from Streptococcus mitis 17/34, assembly GCA_000430305.1. Classification (GTDB taxonomy): domain Bacteria; phylum Bacillota; class Bacilli; order Lactobacillales; family Streptococcaceae; genus Streptococcus; species Streptococcus mitis_AW. The sequence continues at coordinate 50,658 of ASZZ01000010.1, read as the reverse complement.
TTTCAAACAAGATAAGGGCATGTGTTTCTCCAAAACGTGGGTCTTTTGAAACCTCAATCAATTTTTGGATTGGTACAACATTGGCTCTTACTCCGTTAGGAGCTGCTTGTTTAATCAATTCTTTACGAAGATCGTCGTTGGCAACGTTATCTGAAGCAACGATGATACGGTCTGCTTTTGAATCTGGAGTCCAAGCAGTTGCAACCTGACCGTGAAGTAGACGAGTGTCCAGGCGAGCAAGGTTGATTTTGAGTTTTCCATCTCCGATGACAGTTCCTTCTGGAATAGCGGCTTGGGCAACTGGAGCAGCTGCGGCGCTTGCCACTTCCTCAACTGGGTTGAGCTCTTCTGGAAGAGCTTTGATGCCATCTTTGGCTTCTTTGATAATATTCGCAGCGACTTTTTCCACACCTGCAGTAGCGTCCATGAGGCGCTCTGTATAGGCTTGGATTAACATCGGTAAGTTAAGTCCTGTGATGATGGCAAATTTACGCTCAGGATTTTCTCCCATCACGCGACTAGCTTGGTTGAATGGAGAACCACTCCAAAGGTCAGCCAAAACTAGCACCTCATCTTCTGCGTCAAATGCAGCCACAGCATTGTTAAATTTAGCATATAGGTCATCTGGACCTTCATTTGGCATAAAGGTTACAACTTGAACCTTTTCTTGTTCACCAAAAATCATAGATCCTGATTGATGAATACCTGCAGCGAATTCACCGTGGCTCGCAATAATGATTCCGATACTCATTATTGTCATTCCTCCTTATAAAATGTTGTGCTCATTGTTTAAGAAAACTTTAAGACTAGATTAGTATAAACCGTTTTCATATAAAAATCAACTATTTAGCATAAAAAAATAAAAAGGCTTTCTTCATAAATGTTGATATATTAAGTTTTTGAGGAATTTTTTTAATCCCTATTTAAAAATTTAATATAAAAAGTTGGAAGCGCATTCCAACTTTTGAAATAGGTTTCTATTAGATTAGTGGGTGAAGTCGAGTACCATACGTCCTTGGATTTGACCTTTTTCCATTTCGTCGAAAATGGCTACAGCATCTTCCACTGGACGTTTTTGAACAACTGGAACTACCAAACCTTCTGCACCGAATTGGAAGGCTTCTTCCAAGTCTTTACGAGTTCCAACAAGAGAACCGATGACTTGGATTCCATCTAAAACGGTTTTGACGATACTGAGTTCCATCATTTCAGAAGGAAGACCAACAGCGACGACGCGACCGCCAGCACGAACTGAGTCAACAGCCTGGTTGAAGGCAACTTTAGATACAGCAGTTACGACAGCTGAGTGAGCACCTCCATTTGTTTTTTCCTTGATGAGTCCAGGTACATCTTCAACTTCTAGTCCGTTAATAACGATATCAGCACCGACTTCTTTTGCAAGGGCAAGTTTGTCGTTATTGATATCAACTGCGATGACATGAGCATTGAATACTTTTTTAGCATATTGAACTGCTAGGTTACCAAGTCCACCAGCACCGTAAAGAACAACCCATTGGCCAGGTTCAACTTTTGCTTCTTTAATAGCTTTATAGGTCGTTACACCAGCACATGTGATAGAAGAAGCTTGGGCTGGATCAAGTCCGTCAGGAACTTTAACAGCATAGTCTGCAGTTACGATACATTGTTCAGCCATACCACCGTCTACTGAGTAGCCAGCATTTTTTACTGTCCGGCAAAGAGTTTCACGGCCAGTTGTACAGTATTCGCAAGTACCACATCCTTCAAAGAACCAAGCAACGCTGACACGGTCGCCAACTTTAAGGCTTTTAACATCTGGAGCAATTTCCTTAACGATACCAACACCTTCGTGTCCTAAAACACGTCCTGGTACTTGACCAAAGTCACCATGGGCAACGTGGAGGTCAGTGTGGCAAACACCACAGTATTCAATCTCTACAAGTGCTTCTCCAGTTTCAAGTGGACGGAGTACTTTTTCTTCAACAGCAACACCAGTGCTTTCTGGATTTACAACAACAGCTTTCATAGCTATCCTCCTTGATATTGGCCGAGAACAGGGACAACAGGACTGGATTGATTATGTTTCAACAGAGTCGAGTGTGACGAGCTCTCTTGTATTTATATGTGAAGTATATCAAAAAAGAAAGCCTTTTCCAAGGTTTTGGAGGTAAAAAATAGAACAATCGATTAACTGGTTGATTAGACTGTGAAAAGAGCACAAAGACCAGCTTGCAAGCTGGTCATACTCTTCGAAAATCTCTTCAAACCACGTCAGCTTCGCCTTGCCGTACTCAAGTACTGCCTACGACTAGCTTCCTAGTTTGCTCTTTGATTTTCATTGAGTATCAGTATAGGCTATAAGAATAAGTCTTGCAGGGTTTTGGCAACCCCGTCTTGGTCATTGGTCAGAGAAATTTGCTCATCGGCATAAGGGAGTAGCTCTGGGTTGGCATTTTTCATTGCATAGCCCTTCCCAGCAAAAGCGAGCATTTCGGTATCATTGTGTTCATCTCCAAAGGCAATCAAATCCTTTTTATCACGATTCATTACCTTGAGCAAGTAATCTAAAGCAAAGGCCTTGTTGACACCTTTTGGGGTACACTCAAGGATATTGAGCGGACCACCCCAAGTATTGATAGACAATTGATGCTGGTAGAAGGCGTTCATTTCTTTTGCCAAAGCATACTTGTCACTGGCTCTGGTTTGCAACAGAATACAGTTAGGATCCTTGGTCACCAATTCAGGTTGAAATTGATTTTCAGGCTGGAAAGCTTCTACACCAAATAGTTTGGGATTGGCAATTTCTTCATTAGGGTTTGTAATGTAGAATTTTTTACGATATTCTCCAGCGATAAAATCGGCTTGAATATCCTCTGAACGTCGAACCATATCTAGCAGATATTTTTTGTCTACGGTCAAACACTTTTCAAAGTCCCAAACTTGGTCTGGTAAATGAGTGAGGGAACCGTTGAAGTTAATCATAGGAGTGTCTAAGCCTAGCTCACGGTAAAAATCTTTTGACATACGGTAAGGGCGACCTGTCGTAATAATAACCTGATGGCCTTTTTCAGAAACTTTTTTAATGGTTTCTTTGGTAAAGTCAGAAATTTGACTGTCTGAGTTGAGCAGGGTTCCATCCAGGTCAACAGCAATAATTTTTTTCGTCATAGGGACCTTTCTAGTGTCTTTTCAGATAAGATGTCTACTATTATAACAGAAAGCAGGCAGAAAAGCAGATTCGAAACAAAAAATGAAATTTCATCAAATTCTTAAATAAATCAAACAAAGATATTGAAAAAGTGAATGATAAATGATATAATTCTATTATTGTTCGTAAAAATTAAAAGGAGATTGATAATGGACAAATTATTTAAACTAAAAGAGAACGGTACAGACGTTCGTACAGAGGTTCTCGCTGGTTTAACAACTTTCTTTGCAATGAGCTATATTCTCTTTGTAAACCCACAAATTCTTTCGCAAACAGGAATGCCTGCTCAGGGTGTCTTCCTTGCAACGATTATCGGTGCAGTTGCTGGTACCTTGATGATGGCCTTCTATGCTAACCTGCCATACGCTCAAGCGCCAGGTATGGGACTCAATGCCTTCTTTACCTTTACAGTCGTATTTGGACTTGGTTATTCATGGCAAGAAGCCTTGGCTATGGTCTTCATTTGTGGGGTCATCTCATTGATTATTACCTTGACAAATGTTCGTAAAATGATCATTGAATCGATTCCAAATGCCCTTCGCTCAGCTATCTCAGCTGGTATCGGTGTCTTTCTTGCCTACGTGGGAATTAAGAATGCTGGACTTTTGAAATTCTCTATTGATCCAGGGAACTACACGGTTGCAGGAGAAGGGGCTGATAAAGCTCAAGCAGCGATTACAGCAAATGCTTCAGCAGTTCCAGGCTTGGTCAGCTTTAATAATCCAGCTGTTTTGGTGGCTCTTGCAGGACTTGCCATTACGATCTTCTTTGTCATCAAAGGGATTAAAGGGGGAATTATCCTCTCTATCTTGACAACAACTGTTCTTGCTATCGCAGTTGGTTTGGTAGATTTGTCTAGTATCGATTTTGCTAATAACCATGTTGGTGCAGCCTTTGAAGATTTGAAGACAGTCTTTGGTGCAGCTCTTGGTTCAGAAGGTTTAGGAGCTTTGATTTCAGATACAGCGCGCTTGCCTGAAACTCTGATGGCCATTCTTGCCTTCTCATTGACAGATATTTTTGACACGATTGGTACCTTGATCGGTACAGGTGAAAAAGTTGGTATTGTAGCGACAAATGGTGAAAATCATCAATCAGCTAAGTTAGACAAGGCTCTTTACTCTGACTTGATTGGTACTTCAATTGGTGCCATCGCAGGTACTTCAAACGTAACGACTTATGTTGAGTCTGCTGCTGGTATCGGTGCAGGTGGACGTACTGGTTTGACAGCCTTGGTTGTGGCAATCTGTTTTGCAATTTCAAGCTTCTTTAGCCCACTTCTAGCGATCGTACCAACAGCCGCTACAGCTCCAATCTTGATTATCGTTGGGATTATGATGTTGGCTAGCTTGAAAAATATCCATTGGGATGATATGTCTGAAGCAGTTCCTGCCTTCTTCACATCTATCTTTATGGGATTCAGCTACTCTATCACTCAAGGGATTGCAGTTGGTTTCTTGACTTACACTTTGACTAAGCTTGTCAAAGGTCAAGCTAAAGATGTTCATGTCATGATTTGGATTTTGGATGCCTTGTTTATCCTTAACTACATCAGCATGGCCTTATAACAGAATTACCCAGGGGATTTTCCCCCTTTTTTAATACAAATGAGATAGGTGATGAAAGAGAAAAATATGTGGAAAGAATTGTTGAATCGTGCAGGTTGGCTTTTGGTCTTTTTGTTAGCGACAATTTTATATCAGATTCCTTTAGCAGTTACTGCAATTTTAGCTTTACATCAAGTACCACTGTTACAGTCAGGGCTGATAGTTGCTGGTATTTCAATTGTGCTTCTGGCACTATTTATCATTGGAGCTCGTAAAACGCAATTAGCAAGTTTTAATTTTTCTTTTTTTAGAGCTAAGGATTTGGCACGTTTGGGCTTGAGTTATTTAGTCATTATCGGGTCAAATATACTTGGTTCCATTTTATTGCAACTGTCAAATGAGACGACAACAAGTAATCAGTCTCAGATTAACGATATGGTTCAGCATAGTTCTCTGATTTCCAGTTTCTTCTTGCTAGCCTTGCTTGCTCCGATTTGTGAGGAAATCTTGTGCCGTGGGATTATTCCTAAAAAGATTTTCCGAGGCAAGGAGAACTTGGGATTTGTAGTTGGTACGATTGTGTTTGCTTTATTGCATCAACCAAGTAATTTACCTTCTTTATTGATTTATGGAGGTATGTCGATCGTTCTATCTTGGACGGCTTACAAGACCCAACGTTTGGAAATGTCTATCTTGCTTCACATGATTGTGAATGGGGAGGCTTTCTGTTTGTTGGCTCTTGTGGTGATTATGAGTCGGACATTAGGGATTTCTGTTTAGAAAGTTTTCATGTAGGAACCAATCTCTTTCTACTAGGGAAAGATGAATGCAATCGTGTCCATCTTTTTCTTTTTATGGTAAAATAGAGAAATAATATGGTGAAAAGCCTTGAGGGAGTGACCGATATGTCAAGTACAGCCAATCATGCAAAGACAGCTATTTGCGGAATTATCAATGTAACCCCAGACTCCTTTTCGGACGGTGGTCAATTTTTTGCTCTTGAGCAGGCACTCCAGCAGGCTCGTAAATTGATAGCTGAAGGGGCGAGCATGCTAGATATCGGCGGAGAATCGACTCGGCCGGGCAGTAGCTATGTTGAGATAGAAGAGGAAATCCAGCGTGTTGTTCCAGTGATCAAAGCTATTCGTAAGGAAAGTGATGTCCTCATCTCTATCGATACATGGAAGAGTCAGGTGGCAGAGGCTGCTTTGGCTGCTGGTGCCAATCTGGTCAACGATATCACTGGTCTCATGGGTGATGAAAAAATGGCTCATGTGGTTGCTAAGGCTGGAGCGAAAGTGGTTATCATGTTTAATCCAGTCATGGCAAGACCTCAGCACCCTAGCTCGCTCATCTTTCCTCATTTTGGCTTTGGTCAAACCTTTACAGAGGAAGAGTTAGCTGACTTTGAAACATTGCCAATCGAAGACTTGATGAAGGCTTTCTTTGACAGAGCATTAGCGAGAGCGGACGAAGCTGGTATTGCACCAGGAAATATCCTGCTGGATCCAGGAATTGGCTTTGGTCTGACCAAGAAAGAAAATCTGCTTCTTTTACGGGACTTGGATAAACTCCATCAGAAGGGCTATCCAATCTTTCTTGGAGTTTCGCGCAAGCGATTTGTCATCAATATCCTAGAAGAAAATGGTTTTGAAGTTAATCCTGAGACAGAACTTGGTTTCCGTAATCGGGACACGGCCTCTGCTCATGTAACCAGTATCGCTGCGAGACAAGGTGTGGAAGCGGTGCGCGTGCATGATGTAGCTAGTCACAAGATGGCAGTTGAAATTGCTTCGGCTATTCGTCTAGCTGAAGATGCAGAAAACCTAAATTTAAAACAATATAAATAAGATGAAAGAAATTCAAAACAATCAGTGGATTGCCAACTATCGGACGGACCAACCGAATTTTGGCTTGGAACGCATGGTGGAACTGTTAGCTTTGCGTGGCAATCCCCATCTCAAACTCAAGGTCATCCATATCGGAGGGACCAATGGTAAGGGTTCGACCATTGCTTTTTTGAAAAATCTGCTGGAAAAGCTAGGCCTGAGAGTTGGGGTATTCAGCTCGCCCTATCTCCTTCACTATACGGATCAGATTAGCATCAATGGGGAATCTATCCCAGAAGCGAGACTAGAAGCCTCATGGCAGACTATCAGTCTTTGATTGAGGGGGAAGCGATTGCCAATTTGCAGGGGACAACCGAGTTTGAGATTATCACAGCTATAGCCTATGATTACTTTGCCGCAGAGCAAGTAGATGTGGCCATCATGGAAGTGGGCATGGGCGGGCTTTTGGATAGCACCAATGTTTGTCAGCCGATTTTAACAGGAATTACAACCATTGGACTGGATCATGTAGCCCTACTTGGTAACACCTTGGAAGCCATAGCAGAGCAGAAAGCGGGCATTGTCAAACAAAGAATTCCTTTGGTAACAGGTCGCATTGCTCCAGAAGCGCTAGCTGTGATTGACTCTATTGCGGCAACTAAAAATGCGTCGAGAATACGATATGAGAGAGATTATCAGGTCAGTCATCAAAAGAGTGTGGTGACAGGAGAAATTTTTGACTATGCAAGTGCTGTCAGACAAGGTCGCTTCCAGACTGGTTTGATTGGTTTGCACCAGATAGAGAATGCAGGGATGGCTATAGCTTTACTTGATACTTTTTGTCAAGAAGAAGGACGAGAGCTACCAGGTAATACCTTGATTGCTCAAGCCTTGGAAGAAACAAGTTGGCCTGGGCGTTTGGAGATTGTGTCAAGGGAACCCTTGATGATTTTGGATGGAGCCCATAATCCCCATGCTATCAAGACTTTATTGGCAACCTTACAAGAACGCTTTGCGGATTATCATAAGGAAATCCTCTTTACCTGCATCAAAACCAAGGCCTTGGAGGATATGTTGGACTTGCTGGGGACCATGCCAGATACCGAGCTTACTCTGACACATTTTGACGATAGTCGGGCGACTGATGAAAGCGTGCTGAAAGAGGCAGCTAAGTCTAGAAATCTCAGCTACCAAGGTTGGCAGGATTTTCTAGAGCAGAAATTTACAGATAAAAAAGAAGAGAAACAAACAGTTAGGATTGTCACAGGTTCCTTGTATTTCTTGAGCCAAGTGAGAGCCTATCTGATGGAGAGGAAAAACGAGAATGGATAAACAAAAGATTGAAGCAGCTGTAAAAATGATTATCGAGGCTGTAGGAGAGGACGTTAATCGCGAGGGCTTGCAGGAAACACCTGCTCGTGTAGCCCGTATGTACCAAGAGATTTTTTCAGGTCTTGGTCAAACAGCGGAGGAACATTTGTCAAAATCCTTTGAGATTATCGACGATAATATGGTGGTAGAAAAGGATATCTTTTTCCACACCATGTGTGAACACCACTTTTTGCCATTTTATGGGAAAGCGCATATTGCCTACATTCCAGATGGTCGTGTGGCGGGCTTGTCTAAGCTAGCCCGTACGGTTGAAGTTTATTCTAAGAAACCACAAATTCAAGAACGTTTGAATATCGAAGTGGCCGATGCCTTGATGGAATATCTGGGTGCTAAGGGAGCCTTTGTTGTCATTGAGGCAGAACATATGTGTATGAGCATGCGTGGTGTCAGAAAACCAGGCACTGCAACCTTGACGACAGTAGCTAGAGGTCTATTTGAAACAGATAAGGACCTACGAGATCAGGCTTATCGTTTAATGGGACTATAATACTCTTCGAAAATCAAATTCAAACCACGTCAGCTTCCATCTGCAACCTCAAAACAGTGTTTTGAGCATCCTGCGGCTAGCTTCCTAGTTTGCACTTTGATTTTCATTGACTATAAAAAGAATCCGCTTGAAGCGGATTTTTCTAGAAAGGACTAGTTATGGATCAACTGCAGATTAAAGATTTGGAAATTTTTGCCTACCATGGTCTTTTCCCTAGTGAGAAAGAATTGGGGCAGAAGTTTGTCGTTTCAGCCATCCTATCCTATGATATGACCAAGGCGGCTACAGAATTGGATTTAACAGCCTCTGTCCATTACGGAGAACTGTGTCAGCAGTGGTTGACATGGTTTCAGGAAAGCACTGAGGATTTGATTGAAACGGTAGCTTACAAATTGGTAGAACGTACTTTTGAGACCTATCCTCTTGTCCAAGAAATTAAGTTGGAACTGAAAAAACCTTGGGCACCAGTGCATTTGCCATTAGATACTTGCTCAGTAACCATCCATCGCCGTAAGCAGCGAGCCTTTATCGCCCTAGGAAGTAACATGGGAGATAAGCCAGCCAATTTGGAGCAAGCCATTGAGAAGATGCGAGCTCGTGGCATTCATATTCTCAAAGAGTCCAGTGTCTTAGCGACGGAGCCTTGGGGTGGAGTGGAGCAGGATAGCTTTGCAAATCAAGTGATTGAAGTAGAGACTTGGCTACCAGCACCAGTCTTATTAGAAACATTGTTGGCTATTGAGGAAGAGATGGGACGGGTGAGAGAAGTGCATTGGGGACCTCGTTTGATTGATTTGGACTTGCTCTTTGTGGAGGACCAGGTCATTTATACAGACGACCTCATCTTGCCCCATCCTTACATAGCAGAACGCCTTTTTGTTCTTGAGTCTCTACAAGAAATTGCGCCTCATTTTATCCATCCGACATTAAAGCAACCTATTCGCAACTTGTATGATGCTTTGAAAAAATAGAAAAACTCTAGTTTTCAGTCATGTAACTGAAGGCTAGAGTTTTTAAAATAGGTCATTTTCTTCTGGGAGAAGGATAGTTTCTCTACCATCCATGTCTAAAACCAGTACTCTTGGCGGATAAAGAGGGTCAAAGGGATGGTTGAAGTCAAAATCAATGGCTGTAGGGAGGTGTTGACTTGAGAAGTGGAAGGTAATTTTTCCTTGGTTATTGAGCAATTGAAATTCGAGTTCTTCTTCCAATTCAAAGACATTTTTTAAGAAATGGTCGATGATATACCAAAAAGAGTCAATGACATCATCAGGCAAGCTGGTAACAATGCCAAAACTAGCCGACCGCATCTGGGTATTGGTAAAAGCCATATCTCTGCCCCCTTTCTTTTCCCTTATCATACAGCAAATAGGATTAAAAATCAAGAAAAGGCGATTTTTTCTTCATAAACATAGTTTTCTATGAAATTTTTTTCAAACAATCTTCAAAAAATGCTTGAAAGTGTTTACAAATAGTGATAAAATGGAATAAGTAGAATCATGAAAACGAAATTTTCATACCGTCTCTTTTTTGGAGTCTCGTGAGGTATGATATAGAAAGGAAATGGAATGAATACAGACGATACAGTAACGATTTATGATGTCGCCCGTGAAGCAGGGGTTTCAATGGCGACGGTTAGCCGTGTAGTTAATGGCAATAAAAATGTAAAAGAGAATACTCGTAAAAAAGTGCTTGAGGTGATTGATCGTTTGGATTACCGTCCAAATGCCGTAGCGCGTGGTCTTGCAAGTAAAAAGACAACCACTGTCGGTGTCGTGATCCCAAATATCACTAATGGTTATTTCTCAACGCTTGCTAAGGGGATTGATGATATCGCTGAAATGTACAAGTATAATATCGTCCTTGCTAACAGTGATGAGGATGATGACAAGGAAGTTTCAGTTGTCAATACACTGTTTTCTAAGCAAGTGGATGGTATCATCTTTATGGGTTACCACTTGACTGAAAAAATTCGTTCAGAGTTTTCTCGATCTCGAACACCAGTTGTTCTTGCGGGAACAGTAGATGTAGAACACCAACTTCCAAGTGTTAATATTGACTATAAACAAGCTACGATTGACGCAGTGACCTACCTTGCTAAAGAAAATGAACGCATTGCTTTTGTTAGCGGTCCACTGGTGGATGATATCAATGGTAAGGTTCGTTTGGTTGGCTACAAGGAAGCCTTGAAAAAAGCAGGTATTTCTTATAGCGAAGGATTGGTATTTGAGTCTAAATACACTTATGAAGATGGCTATGCCTTGGCAGAGCGTTTAATTTCATCAAACGCAACTGCAGCAGTTGTAACCGGTGATGAATTGGCTGCAGGTGTCTTGAATGGTTTGGCTGACCACGGTGTATCAGTACCGGAAGAGTTTGAAATCATTACTAGTGATGATTCACAAATCTCACGTTTTACCCGTCCAAACTTGACAACTATTGCCCAACCTCTTTATGACCTTGGTGCTATTAGTATGCGTATGTTGACTAAGATTATGCACAAGGAAGAGTTGGAAGAACGTGAAGTTCTCTTACCTCATGGTTTGACAGAACGTCGTTCAACACGAAAACGGAAATAGAAAAAATCAGGGAATCGTGAAGATTTCCTGATTTTGTTTTCTAGAGAAGGAGTTATATGCAATGAAAATCAAAGAGCAAACTAGGAAGCTAGCCGCAGGTTACTCCAAGCACTGCTTTGAGGTTGTAGATAGAACTGACACAGTCAGTAACCATACATACTGTAAGGCGACGCTGACATAGTTTGAAGAGATTTTCGAAGAGTATTAGCCTTCCATATAGTCTTTTAAGGCTTGCCCTGTTAATCCGGCATTGAGGGCGATGAGGAGTTTCAAGCGGGCTTTTTGGGCGTTGAGTTCTTTAACAAAGAAGACACCAGATTTTTGCAACTGCACGCCCCCACCTTGGTAGGCATAGACAGGTTCTGCAATACCGTTAAAGCATCGTGAAACCAGGGCGACTGGGATTCCTTTTTGTAGAAGGCTTTCTAATTTTTGAGCCGTTTCTTTGGGAATATTACCAGCTCCGAAGGCTTGGATAATCAAACCGTCCAATTGTTCCAAATCCAGCATATCAATCAGCTCATCTGTCATACCAGCATAAGCTGAGATGATAGGGACTAATCCTTGTATGTGATCGAGGTCAAAGCGGACACGGGGCTCAGCTGTTTTAAAGTAGAGGATTTCGTGTTTCATAATCAGACCAAGTGGCCCGTGAGTAGGGGTCTGGAAGGTGCTGACGTTGGTCGTATGTGTTTTAGTAACATACTTGGCAGCGTGGATTTCATCGTTCATAACGACCAAAACTCCTTTGTCCGCAGCCCTGTCATCGCTAGCCACCCTTAAAGCACTCAGATAATTATAAACACCGTCACTACCGAGTTCGTTGGAGCTGCGCATGGCCCCTGTTAGTACGATAGGCATGTGGGGAACTTCCATGGTGTCAAGGAAATAGGCTGTTTCCTCTAAAGTATCGGTCCCGTGTGTGATCACCACCCCATCGTAGTTAGCAACTTCCTCTTTGATTTTTTTGTAGAGGGCCAGCATATGCTTGGGTTTGATATGGGGGCTTGGCAGGTTAAAAAAGTCTAGGGCGTGGACTTGGATTCCTTCGAGGGGATTGGACACATGGTTCATGGGATTATCTGAACTCGTTACAACAGCGCCAGAAGCATCGGCTTGCATGGAAATAGTTCCACCCGTATGTAAAACAAGGATTTTCTTAGGCATGATTTACTCACTCTTTCTGAAATGTGGTATAATCATTGTATCACAAAAGGGGAGATTGGGATAGGATGGAAGTCAAAGCTGTTTTTTTTGATATCGATGGAACCTTGGTTAACGATCGCAAGAGTGTTTTGAAATCCACTAAGGACGCGATTAAAATTGTCAAAGAGCAAGGGGTACTGGTTGGCGTAGCGACAGGTAGAGGACCTTTTTTTGTTAAGGAATTGATGGACGATTTGGATCTGGACTTTGCGGTAACCTACAATGGCCAGTATATCTTTAATAAGGAAAGAGTCTTGTTCACGAGCCCAATTTCCAAGTTACATTTGCGTCATCTAATTACTTATGCTAAAAAAGAGGGTAAGGAGATTGCCCTAGGGACCAAGGATGCCATGTTGGGTTCTAAAATCATGTCCTTTGGTTTGGGTTCTTTTTCCCAACGAATTAGTCGCTTCGTTCCCTCAGTTTTAACTCGGACAGTGAGTCATTCCTTTAATCGTATGGTCAGCAAGGTTGTCCCCCAAAAGGAAGAAGACCTGCTTAATCTGATGAATCAGCCTATCTATCAAGTCTTGATGCTGATGACGCCAGAAGAATCTGAGAAGGCGGCAGCTGATTTTGAAGATTTGAAATTGACACGTAGCAATCCTTTTGCTGCGGATGTCATCAATCAAGGAAATTCAAAATTGGAAGGTATTCGCCGAGTTGGGAAGGAATATGGCTTTGACCTCAACCAAGTCATGGCCTTTGGTGACTCGGATAACGACCTTGAAATGCTGGCTGGTGTCGGTATGTCCGTTGCTATGGGAAATGGTAGTAGCAGTGTTAAGGAAGTGGCCAAGCATATCACAGCCAGCAATCAGCAAGACGGAATCCACAAGGCCTTGGAACATTTTGGTGTTCTGGCTTCAGAAAAAGTCTTTGTCAGCCGTGACTATCATTTCAATAAGGTCAAGACCTTCCACCACATGATGGATGAACGGACCCAAGAAGAGCCTCGAGCTTGGGATTTAGAAGGTGCAACCCATAGGGCTGGCTTTAAAATAGAAGAATTGGTGGAGTTTGTTCGAGCTGCCAGTCCTTCGGAAGAGGACTTTGGCCAAGCTCTATCGCAACTTCATCAGGCCCTTGATAAGGCAGCAGATAAGGTAGCCAAGAAGACACCTGCTCAGCAAGATTTGGTAGGGCAGGTGGATGCCTTAATTGACACGCTTTACTTTACTTATGGCAGTTTTGTCTTGATGGGGGTGGACCCAGAACGTATTTTTGACATTGTCCATCAGGCTAATATGGGGAAAATTTTCCCAGATGGCAAGGCCCATTTTGATCCAGTGACCCACAAAATCTTAAAGCCAGACGATTGGGAAGAAAAATATGCTCCAGAACCTGCTATTAAAAAGGAACTGCAGCGCCAGCTCAAGGCTTATGAACGCCATAAAGAGAGAAATAATACTCAATGAAAATCAAAGAGCAAACTAGGAAACTAGCCGCAGGCTGCTCAAAGCACTGCTTTGAGGTTGCAGATAGAACTGACGAAGTCAGTAACATACCTACGGCAAGGCGACGTTGACGTGGTTTGAAGAGATTTTCGAAGAGTATAAATAGTAAACAAAAAGGAGCGCTGAGCTCCTTTTCTTCATGATTATAAGGTTTTTTCTTGTTCTCTCACAACCAGCAAATCGACCTTAGCATGGCGGAGAATGTATTCAGATGAAGATCCGACCAAGAGGCGTTCAAAGGCGTTGAGACCGGTTGCGCCAACGAGGATGAGGTCCACTTCCTCAGCATCTGGAATAGTACGTGCCAAGAGGGTCTTTGGATTTCCCATTTCAATGACGATATGAACATCTGTCACACCAGCATCTTTCGCACGTTTTTCGTACTCTTTCATCAGACTTTCAGCGTCGACTTGGAGTTGTTCGTAAACTTCAGCATCAAAGGTGGATACGTTTTGGAGTGCGCGTGTGTCAATGACATGAGCGATGGTGAGTTTAGCGTCGTTTCGTAGAGCAGAATGAACTCCCTTGACAAAAGCCAAGTCCGCTTCCTTAGAACCATCGATTGCGACCATAATATTTTGGTAACGTTGTGCCATAATGAAACCTCCTGAAATTTTCTTACCATAATTGTAAACCTTTTCACTATAGAAGTAAAGCAAAAAAAGTATTTTTCAAAAGAATGTTAGCACTTAAAAACTATATAAATATATGATGAAATCAAAGAAAGGATAGTAGGAAAGAAGTGAGGGGAGGAAGAATGATGAAAAACTCTTTTCAAGAAACAAAAAAAATCAAATTTCCTTTATTATGGAATCATCCTAGCTTCGGTCTTGATAGAAGTGATTATGATCTGGCAATTAGAGAAGCTAATTCCGCTTCTCTATCCAGGTTTTATTGGCTTTTTAGTCTTTCACCTACTCTACCATCTGATATTATTCCTAGTTGCAAAAAGAAGTGATCGCTGGGATTACTTGATGATATGGGGGCTTTTCCTCATGTTCAATCTTCTCTATGACTCTTTTCTAGGCCTGCTTTTTCTAGGTTTATCTTTTGGTATGTGATGTGTCTTCGGCAAAATACCCGCTATCACCATTGTCTCGACCTCGCTTTTAGTGAGGTTTTTTTCTATACGAATCTAGTAACACATTTCAGCAAACTTGTCGCATTCTCTTTCTAGTGGTATAATGTTACTATCCTGATGAATTGAGGAAACAAGATGAAAGAATATAACAAGTCTAGTAAGTTAGAGCATGTTGCTTATGATATCCGTGGCCCTGTTTTGGAAGAAGCCATGCGGATGCGAGCAAATGGAGAAAAGATTTTACGTCTAAATACAGGAAATCCAGCAGAATTTGGCTTTACAGCGCCAGACGAGGTCATTCATGACTTGATTATGAATGCGCGTGATAGTGAAGGGTATTCTGACTCTAAAGGGATTTTCTCAGCCCGTAAGGCCATCATGCAGTATTGCCAATTAAAGAAATTCCCAAACGTAGATATTGATGATATTTACCTTGGAAATGGTGTCAGTGAGCTGATTGTTATGTCCATGCAGGGGCTTTTGGATAATGGAGACGAGGTTTTGGTGCCTATGCCAGACTATCCTCTTTGGACAGCTGCTGTCAGCCTAGCTGGGGGAAATGCTGTTCACTACATCTGTGATGAAGCTGCAGAATGGTACCCAGATATTGACGATATCAAGTCAAAAATCACTTCCAATACTAAGGCAATCGTCCTTATCAATCCAAATAACCCAACTGGAGCCCTTTATCCTAAAGAACTCTTGCTGGAGATTATTGAGATTGCCCGTCAAAATGATTTGATTATCTTTGCGGATGAAATCTATGACCGCATGGTCATGGATGGGCATGTGCATACGCCTGTGGCTAGCTTGGCACCAGATGTCTTCTGTGTCAGCATGAATGGTCTGTCAAAATCTCACCGTATTGCTGGTTTCCGTGTGGGTTGGATGGTCCTGTCTGGTCCTAAGACACACGTTAAAGGCTATATCGAAGGGCTCAATATGTTGTCCAATATGCGCCTTTGCTCTAACGTTTTGGCCCAACAAGTCGTACAAACTTCCTTGGGTGGCCACCAATCTGTTGATGAACTGCTCCTTCCTGGTGGACGAATCTACGAGCAAAGAAATTTCATTTACAATGCTATTCAAGATATTCCAGGTTTGTCTGCCGTTAAACCCAAGGCTGGACTCTATATCTTCCCTAAAATCGACCGCGATATGTACCGCATTGATGATGATGAACAGTTTGTCCTTGATTTCTTGAAGCAGGAAAAGGTTCTCTTGGTTCATGGTCGTGGTTTTAACTGGAAGGAACCAGACCACTTCCGTATCGTTTACCTTCCTCGTGTTGATGAGCTGGCCCAAATCCAAGAAAAGATGACTCGTTTCTTGAAACAGTATCGTAGATAGGGCTTACATCAGAAAAAGCGTTAAAAAGCTGGAAACATTTGCCTAGAGCTATTGACAAAAGTGAAAGAATCAGATAGAATAGTAAAGTATGTTTAGTAACTGATCACTTTATAGCCGGCTAAACGAATACAAAATCTATGAGGAGGTATTCATCGTGAAACGTACTTATCAACCAAGTAAACTTCGTCGTGCGCGCAAACACGGATTCCGTAACCGTATGTCAACTAAAAACGGTCGTCGCGTATTGGCAGCTCGTCGTCGTAAAGGACGCAAAGTTTTGGCTGCATAATCCAAACGAACTATATCAAAAATCAGTAGGAACTCGAGTCTACTGATTTTTATTTTTGTAAAAATGTTCAAAAGGCTTTATATTTTTGCTCAAATGGTGTATAATATTTCACATACTGTAAAAAATGGAGAATAATCATGAAGAAATCAAAAGTTATGCTGTTTGGAGCTATGGCTTTGACAGCAGGTCTAGCTCTAGCAGCGTGTGGATCATCTCAATCAAGTAATGCTGACAAGACTTACTCTTATATCTTTGTCAATAACCCAGATACCTTGGATTATATTACCTCTACCCGAGACTCTACATCTAGTATCACAACCAACTTGATTGATGGTTTGTTGGAAAATGACCAGTATGGCAATCTCATTCCTTCTATGGCTGAGTCATGGACTGTGTCAAAAGATGGCTTGACTTACACTTATAAAATCCGTCAGGGGGCTAAATGGTATACTTCTGAAGGAGAAGAGTATGCGGATGTAACGGCTCATGACTTTGTGACTGGTCTTAAGTATGCTGCTGATAAAAAAGCTGAAAACTTGTACTTGGTACAAGACTCTATTAAGGGTCTAGCTGACTATGTTGAAGGGAAAACATCCGATTTTGGAACTGTTGGTGTGAAGGCAGTGGATGATTACACGCTACAATACACCCTCAACCAACCTGAAACTTATTGGAACTCTAAAACAACAGCAAGTATTCTTAGTCCTGTAAATGAAGCCTTCTTGAAGTCTAAGGGGGATGACTTTGGAAGTGTGACACCATCAAGTATCTTGTCAAATGGTCCTTACTTGTTTAAGTCTTTCACATCAAAATCTTTGATTGAGTTTGACAAAAATCCTAATTACTGGGATAAGGACAATGTGAAAATCGAGAAAGTGAAACTCTCTTTCTTTGACGGATCTGACCAAGACAGCATTGCAAGAGGATTCTTGGAAGGCAACTATACAGATGGTCGTATTTTCCCAACAAGTTCAGTCTTTGCTGAACTCAAGAAGGGAAATGAAGACAAGATTACCTATACACCACAAAACTCAGTTACTTTCTACTATCTTTTCAACGTCAATCGTCAAAGCTACAAGCAGACTATGAAACAGTCTGACAAGGAAAAGACAGATTCACGTGTAGCTATGCAAAATAAAGATTTCCGTCAGGCTATCAACTTTGCCTTTGACCGTCATGCCTATGCGGCGCAGACAAATGGTGAAGATGGAGCAGACCGTATCTTGCGTAACACGATTACACCAAGTAACTTTGTCCAAGTTGGCGATAAGAACTTCGGTGATATTGTCAATGAAAAAATTGTCAACTATGGTAAAGATTGGGCAAATATCAACCTAAATGATGGTAAGCAAGCCTTCTTGAACCCTGACAAGGCCAAAGAGAAATTTGCTAAGGCCAAAGAAAGCCTGCAAGCTCAGGGAGTAACTTTCCCAATTCATTTGGATATGCCAGTTGACCAGACTGCTAAGTTAGATGTGCAACAGGCTGGTTCTTTCAAACAAACAGTAGAAGCGACCCTTGGTAAGGAGAATGTTGTTATCGATGTTATCCAACTATCTCCGGATGAAAAAGACCAGGCAACCTACTTTGCAGATACAGCAGAACAAAAAGACTACGACATCGACATCTCAGGATGGGGTGGAGACTACTCAGATCCTAAGACTTACCTAGCGATCCTAGATCCAGAGACAGGTTCTCAGTTGAAAAATATGGGCTTGTCTGAAGAAAAAGACAAGGAAGTGAAGGACAAGATTGGTCTTTCTGACTACAAGAAACTCTTGGATGAGGCCGACGCTGAAATCACAGATACTCAAGCCCGCTATGAAAAATATGCTGAAGCCCAAGCTTGGTTGACAGATAGCGCCTTGTTCTTACCAGTTCAAAGTGGTGGAGCCAACCCAATCTTCCGTAAGACTGTACCGTTTACAGGCCCATTCTCATTTGTGGGCCATAAGGGAAATGCAGACAACTATAAATATGTTGAATTGCAAAAAGAGCCAGTAACTGCTAAACAGTACCAAGAACTCTATGAAAAATGGCTAAAAGAAAAAGCTGAGTCAAATAAAAAAGCTCAGGAAGATTTAGCTAACCACATTCAATAATATTTCTAGTCATGCTTTTCAGTTAATACTCTTCGAAAATCTCTTCAAACCACGTCAGCGTTGCCTTACCGTAGGTATAGTTACTGACTTCGTCAGTTCTATCCACAACCTCAAAACAGTGTTTTGAGCTGACTTCGTCAGTTTCATCTACAACCTCAAAGCAGTGCTTTGAGCAGCCTGCGGCTAGCTTCCTAGTTTGCTCTTTGATTTTCATTGAGTATAAGCATAGTGGATGGATTCAGAAAAAGGCCTTACCAGAGCTTTTTGGTTCTGGTAGGGCCTTTTCTTTATTCTTTTAAGTGATAGGAATAGCTAGCAACAATGATGTCTTGGTGCCAACGAAGGGCGTATTTTAGTTTGAGGCTCATCTGATTGTGCAGGATATTTTGCCAAGGTTTATTAGGGATAAACTGGGGAACGAGGACAGTGACTGTATAGTTCTTTTTCTGGGCATCCTCGGAAATACGTTTGACATACTTGACAGTAGGCGTGATGATGTCACGGTAGCTGGTCTTGATATTTTTCAGAGTAATGGTTGGGAAGTAATCGGCAAATTCTTGGAGAATTTCCTGGTCTTTTTCTGCTGTTTCCTTAGTAGAAATGTGCATGGCTAAGACTTCGTCTCCGATACTTTGGGCGTAGTTAATAGCTCCAACGCTTACACGGGTGACATTTCCTACGAGGACGAGAACCAGATTGCCATCGTAGGTACGTTTTTCGATTCCTTCATAGAGACGCAGTTGTTGGGCCACTTTTTGGTAATGACTGTGAATGGCCAAGAAAAGTAGGGTGAGTACGAGAATAATCGGGAAGAAAGGCCAGATATCACTGAGACGGAAAAAGAGCAGGATCAGCACGATAGCGTAGCAAATGATAGCCCCAAGGATATTGGCAAGGGCAGGTTTTAAGAAATTTGCCCCTTTTTCTTTTTTCCAATGGCGAATCATCCCAGTCTGAGAAAGGGCAAAGGGCACGAAGACCCCTATAGTATAAAGGGGGATCAAACGTTCGGTATTGCCATTAAAAATGAGAAGAAGAATCATAGCCCCAAATGCAAGAGTTAAAATTCCATTGGAGTAGCCTAGGCGGTCTCCTTTTTCCATAAAGAGGTGAGGCATGTATTTGTTTTTAGCCATATTATAAGCCAGCATAGGAAAGGCTGAAAAGCCAGTATTTGCTGCTACGGCCAAAATCAAGGCTGTGGAGAATTGGAAGGTATAATAGCCAAGGTGACCTAAGAAGGAATTACCAAGTATGCCTTGAGCCATCTGTGAAAGAATAGTTTCTCCGTGTTGAGGCATAATCCCCATCCAGTAGTTTAGGAAGGTAATACCAGCAAAAAGAAATCCTAAAATCAGTGACATAATGGTCAAGGTTTGAGCGGCATTTTTTTCTTTTGGAGCCTTGAAAAAGGGAACGGCATTTGAAATAGCTTCAACCCCTGTCAGAGAGGCAGAACCACTGGTAAAGGCTCTTAGAATGAGAACGATAGACAGACTCGGTACAGCATGCCCGATAGGAGAAGTTGCCTGATAGCTGAGAGAACCAGTTACTAGTTGAAAGATTCCATAGAGCAAGAGAAAGACAGTACTGATGATAAAGAGATAGACAGGAATCATCAGTGAGCTGGCAGATTCTTTTAACCCCCGTAAGTTCAAGAGCATGAGCAAGCAAACTAGAAAAATGGAGATGTGGAGGTTATAAGGGTGGAGGGCAGGGAGGGCTGCTGTGATAGCGTCAGCTCCAGACGATACCGATACCGCCACAGTCAGCATGTAGTCAACCAGCAGACTGCCTCCAGCAATCAAGCCTAGCTCGGGCGATAGATTTTCTCGAGTAACCATATAGGCCCCTCCTCCTTGAGGATAGGCGTGGATGATTTGACGGTAGGAAACAGTCAGACTGGCCAGGAGTAGGAGGACAAAAAGGCCGATAGGGAGGCTCCACCATATAGCAAGTGGAGAGAGGCTAGCCAAGACGAGGACTACTTGCTCAGGTCCATAGGCAATGGAAGATAGAGCGTCGCTTGACAACATGGCTAAGGCCTGCATTTTTCCTAGCAGACCTCCCTCGCCTTCTGTTAAGGACTTAAGAGGACGACCGATAAAGGTCTGTTTTAATTTTGTAAACATGGTCATTTCCTTTTCTGAAAATTTCAATAAGTGCTATTATACTGCTTTGAAAAAATAGCGTCAAGAGACGACGATGGATTTTAGAATATTTTTTACAGATGAGGAGAGAGGGTAGTTTTTGGTATAATAGAAGATAGAAAACGAGGTTAGAAGAGATGATTTTTGATACACATACACACTTGAATGTAGAAGAATTTGCGGGTCGTGAGGCAGAAGAAATTGCCTTGGCTGCTGAGATGGGTGTGACACAGATGAATATTGTTGGTTTTGATGAACCGACGATTGAGCGTGCTTTGGAGTTGGTGGATGAATATGACCAACTCTATGCGACGATTGGCTGGCATCCGACGGAAGCAGGGACTTACACAGACGAGGTCGAAACTTACTTGCTTGAAAAACTAAAACATCCCAAGGTTGTGGCTTTAGGTGAAATTGGCTTGGATTATCATTGGATGACATCGCCTAAGGAAGTGCAGGAGCAGGTTTTTCGCCGTCAGATTCAGTTATCTAAGGACTTGGATTTGCCTTTTGTGGTCCATACCCGTGATGCGCTGGAAGATACCTATGAGATTATCAAGAGCGAGGGCGTTGGTCCTTGTGGTGGTATCATGCATTCTTTCTCAGGAACACTTGAATGGGCAGAGAAGTTTGTCGCGCTTGGCATGACCATTTCCTTTTCAGGAGTGGTGACTTTCAAGAAGGCAACCGATATCCAAGAGGCGTCTAGAGAACTTCCTTTGGACAAGATTTTGGTGGAAACGGATGCGCCTTATTTGGCTCCTGTTCCTAAACGTGGTCGCGAAAACAAAACAGCCTATACTCGCTATGTAGTAGATTTTATCGCGGATTTGCGTGGTATGACGACAGAAGAGCTAGCGGCGGTAACGACTGCAAATGCAGAGCGCATTTTTGGATTGGACAGCAAGTAATGAAAGAAAAAATTTCCCAAGTCATCGTGGTCGAAGGTCGCGATGATACGGCAAATCTCAAACGTTATTTCGAGGTAGAGACTTATGAGACTCGAGGTTCTGCCATCAATGACCAGGATATAGAGCGGATTCAGCGTCTACATCAACGCCATGGAGTCATCGTCTTTACAGATCCAGATTTTAATGGGGAGCGGATTCGTCGCATGATCATGACGGCCATTCCAACAGTTCAGCACGCCTTCCTCAAGCGAGATGAAGCTGTTCCCAAGTCCAAAACCAAGGGACGGTCTCTGGGAATTGAGCATGCCAGCTATGAAGATCTGAAAACGGCTCTCGCTCAGGTGACAGAACAATTTGAACATGAGAGTCAGTTTGATATCAGTCGTAGCGACTTGATTCGCCTTGGTTTTCTAGCAGGAGCAGATAGCCGTAAGCGACGAGAATATCTAGGAGAAGCTCTCCGAATTGGTTATTCCAACGGCAAGCAACTCCTCAAACGCCTAGAGTTGTTTGGGGTTACCTTGGCAGAAGTGGAAGAAACCATGAAATCTTATGAGAACAGCTAAGCAGACCCCAAATGTAAGGGGAATGTGTTACAATAGTAGTAACAGATAATAGAAAAGAGAATAGATGAGAATTGCAGATTATAGCGTGACCAAGGCAGTGCTGGAGCGTCACGGTTTTACCTTTAAAAAGTCCTTCGGGCAAAATTTCTTGACGGATACTAATATCCTTCAAAAAATTGTGGATACGGCTGAAATTGATGACCAGGTTAATGTTATCGAAATCGGGCCAGGGATTGGTGCCTTGACAGAGTTTCTGGCTGAGCGTGCGGCTCAAGTCATGGCCTTTGAGATTGACCACCGTTTGGTGCCGATTCTGGCAGATACCCTACGTGATTTTGACAATGTAACAGTGGTTAACGAGGACATTCTCAAGGTCGATTTGGCGCAACATATCCAGAATTTCAAAAATCCTGACCTGCCAATCAAGGTAGTAGCTAACTTGCCTTACTATATCACGACGCCTATTCTCATGCACTTGATAGAGAGTGGCATTCCTTTTAGTGAGTTTGTGGTCATGATGCAAAAAGAAGTGGCGGATCGTATCTCAGCTCAACCTAACACCAAGGCTTACGGTAGCCTGTCGATTGCGGTTCAGTACTACATGACAGCCAAGGTTGCCTTTATCGTGCCGCGTACGGTCTTTGTGCCAGCACCAAACGTGGACTCAGCCATTTTGAAAATGGTGCGTCGTCCAGAACCAGCCGTAGCAGTGGAAGACGAGAACTTCTTCTTTAAGGTTTCCAAGGCAAGTTTCACCCATCGCCGTAAGACCTTGTGGAACAACTTGACAGGTTACTTTGGTAAGACTGAAGAGGTCAAGGACAAGCTGACCAAGGCCTTGGACCAAGCAGGTTTGTCACCGAGTGTTCGTGGGGAAGCTCTCAGCTTGGCAGAGTTTGCCAGCCTAGCAGATGCGCTTAAAGGACAAGGGCTCTAAGATGCAGGGACAAATCATTAAAGCCTTGGCTGGGTTCTACTATGTGGAGAGTGATGGTCAGGTTTATCAAACACGCGCGCGTGGGAATTTCCGTAAAAAAGGCCATACTCCTACGTTGGGGATTGGGTAGATTTTTCTGCCGAGGAAAATTCAGAGGGCTATATCCTCAAGATTCACGAACGGAAAAACAGTCTGGTCCGTCCGCCTATTGTCAATATTGACCAGGCTGTAGTAATCATGTCCGTCAAGGAACCGGACTTCAACAGCAATTTGCTGGATCGTTTCTTGGTTCTTTTGGAACATAAGGGCATCCATCCCATTGTCTATATTTCCAAAATGGACTTGCTGGAAGATCGGTCAGAATTGGATTTTTACCAACAAACCTATGGTGCTATTGGTTACGATTTTGTGACCAGTAAGGAGGAACTCCTGCCTTTGTTAACAGGAAAAGTGACGGTCTTTATGGGGCAGACAGGTGTTGGAAAATCAACTCTTCTCAATAAAATTGCACCGGATCTCAATCTTGAAACAGGAGAGATCTCAGACAGTCTGGGTCGCGGACGTCATACCACTCGAGCTGTTAGTTTTTACAACCTCAATGGGGGTAAAATTGCAGACACGCCAGGATTCTCATCGCTGGACTATGAAGTATCAACGGCTGAAGACCTCAATCAGGCCTTCCCAGAGATTGCTAGTGTCAGCCGAGACTGCAAATTCCGTAGCTGTACCCATACCCATGAGCCATCGTGTGCTGTCAAGCCAGCTGTTGAAGAAGGTACCATTGCGTCCTTCCGTTTTGATAATTACCTGCAATTCCTCAGTGAAATTGAAAATCGCAGAGAAACCTATAAAAAAGTCAGCAAAAAAATTCCAAAATAAGGAGAAACCTATGTCTCAATACAAGATTGCTCCGTCAATTCTGGCAGCGGATTATGCCAACTTTGAACGTGAAATCAAACGCCTAGAAGCAACGGGGGCAGAGTATGCCCATATCGATATCATGGACGGTCACTTTGTACCACAAATCAGTTTTGGTGCAGGTGTGGTCGAAGCTCTTCGCCCTCATAGCAAGATGGTCTTTGACTGCCACTTGATGGTGTCAAACCCTGAGCATCATTTAGAAGATTTTGCGCGTGCAGGGGCAGATATCATCAGCATCCATGTTGAAGCAACGCCTCATATCCATGGAGCCCTCCAAAAGATTCGTTCGCTTGGTGTCAAACCTTCGGTTGTTATCAATCCTGGTACGCCTGTTGAGGCTATCAAGCACGTCCTTCATCTTGTTGATCAAGTCTTGGTCATGACGGTTAACCCTGGCTTTGGTGGACAAGCCTTTCTACCTGAAACTATGGATAAGGTTCGTGAGTTGGTTGCCCTTCGTGAGGAAAAAGGCTTGAACTTTGAAATTGAAGTCGATGGCGGGATTGATGATCAAACTATTGCTCAGGCTAAAGAAGCTGGTGCGACCGTTTTTGTAGCAGGTTCCTATGTCTTTAAGGGAGATGTCAATGAGCGAGTACAAACTCTCAGAAAACAACTGGACTAGGGTTGCCGTTTTTGCAGGCGGAGACCGTGGTCATTATCGGACGGATTTTGATTTCTTTGTCGGTGTGGATCGAGGATCGCTTTGGGTCTTGGAAGAAAATCTGCCTCTCGCCCTAGCAGTTGGGGATTTTGATTCTGTAACCGAAGAAGAGCGACAGGTGATTCAAAAACGTGCCCAGTATTTTGTCCAAGCCCGACCAGAAAAGGATGATACCGATTTGGAATTGGCTCTCTTGACTATTTTTGAGAAAAATCCTCAGGTCCAGGTCACTATTTTCGGGGCTCTTGGTGGTCGTATTGACCATATGTTAGCCAATGTCTTTCTGCCTAGCAATCCCAAGCTGGCACCTTATATGCGTCAGATAGCGATTGAGGACGGGCAAAATTTGATTGCCTATTGTTCAGAAGGAACCAGTCAGCTTGAACCGCGTTCAGACTACGACTATCTAGCCTTTATGCCAGTTCGGGATAGCCAGCTGACAATTCTTGGTGCCAAGTATGAGTTGACAGAGGAAAATTTTTTCTTTAAAAAAGTGTACGCTTCTAACGAATATATAGATAGGGAAGTGTCGGTGACTTGCCCAGATGGCTATGTGGTTGTCTTGCATAGCAAGGACAGGAGGTAGGATGGAGACTGTATTACTACTATTATTAATTGCCAACCTAGCTGGACTCTTTCTGATTTGGCAGAGGCAGGATAAACAGGAAAAACATCTGACCAAGAGCTTGGAGGATCAGGCAGATCATCTGTCAGACCAGTTGGATTACCGTTTTGAACAAGCCAGACAAGCCAATCAGTTAGATCAAAAAGATTTGGAAGTGGCTGTCAGTGACCGTTTGCAAGAAGTGCGAATGGAATTGCACCAAGGTCTGACTCAGGTCCGTCAAGAAATGACAGATAATCTCCTCCAAACCAGAGACAAGACAGACCAACGCCTCCAAGCCTTGCAGGAATCAAACGAGCAACGTTTGGAACAAATGCGCCAAACGGTCGAGGAAAAGTTAGAAAAGACCTTGCAGACGCGCTTGCAAGCTTCCTTCGAGACAGTTTCCAAGCAATTGGAGTCGGTCAATCGTGGTCTGGGAGAAATGCAGACAGTTGCCCGTGATGTCGGTGCTCTTAATAAGGTTCTCTCTGGAACCAAGACGCGAGGGATTCTGGGCGAATTGCAACTGGGGCAGATTATTGAAGACATCATGACCCCTGCCCAGTATGAACGAGAATTTGCAACGGTTGAAAATTCTAGTGAGCGAGTAGAGTATGCCATCAAGTTACCTGGGCAAGGCGACCAGGAATATGTCTACCTGCCGATTGACTCCAAGTTTCCACTGGCAGATTATTACCGCTTAGAAGAAGCTTATGAAGCAGGCGATAAGGACGAAATCGAACGCTGTCGTAAGTCACTCTTAGCAAGCGTCAAGCGCTTTGCCAAGGATATCAGGAACAAGTACATAACACCACCTCGGACAACCAATTTTGGAGTCTTGTTTGTTCCGACAGAGGGACTCTACTCAGAAATCGTCCGCAATCCGATCTTCTTTGATGATTTGAGGCGGGAGGAGCAGATTATTGTCGCTGGACCTAGTACCCTGTCAGCCCTGCTTAATTCCCTATCAGTTGGCTTCAAAACCCTCAATATCCAAAAGAGTGCCGACCATATCAGTAAGACCCTTGCTAGTGTCAAGACCGAGTTTGGCAAGTTTGGTGGCATTCTGGTCAAGGCACAAAAACATCTTCAACATGCCTCTGGCAATATTGATGAATTATTAAACCGTCGCACTACAGCTATCGAGCGAACGCTCCGTCACATTGAGTTATCAGAAGGTGAGCCTGCGCTTGATCTACTCCATTTCCAAGAAGATGAGGAAGAATATGAAGATTAGTCACATGAAAAAAGATGAGCTGTTTGAAGGATTTTACCTAATCAAGTCAGCTGATTTGAGACAGACACGAGCTGGGAAAAACTACCTGGCCTTTACCTTCCAAGATGATAGTGGCGAGATTGAAGGGAAACTCTGGGATGCCCAACCTCATAACGTTGAGGCCTTTACCGCAGGTAAGGTTGTTCACATGAAAGGGCGCCGAGAAGTTTATAACAACACCCCTCAGGTCAATCAAATCACCCTACGCTTGCCTCAACCTGGCGAACCTAATGATCCAGCTGATTTCAAGGTCAAGTCGCCAGTTGATGTCAAGGAAATCCGTGACTATATGGCGCAAATGATTTTTAAAATTGAAAATCCTGTTTGGCAACGGATTGTCCGAAAGCTCTACACCAAGTATGATAAGGAATTTTACTCTTATCCAGCTGCCAAGACCAACCATCATGCCTTTGAAACGGGTTTAGCCTATCATACGGCGACCATGGTGCGCTTGGCCGATGCCATTAGCGAGATTTATCCTCAGCTCAATAAGAGCCTGCTCTATGCAGGAATTATGCTACATGACTTGGCCAAAGTTATCGAGTTGACGGGACCAGACCAGACGGAGTATACAGTGCGAGGCAATCTCCTTGGACATATCGCTCTGATTGATAGTGAAATTACTAAGACAGTTATGGAGCTTGGAATCGATGACACCAAGGAAGAAGTCATTCTGCTCCGCCACGTTATCCTCAGTCACCACGGCTTACTAGAGTATGGAAGTCCGGTTCGTCCACGTATCATGGAGGCAGAGATTATCCATATGATTGACAATCTGGATGCTAGCATGATGATGATGTCAACAGCTCTGGCTTTGGTGGATAAGGGAGAGATGACCAATAAAATCTTCGCTATGGACAATCGTTCCTTCTATAAACCAGATTTAGATTAATAATTTAAGAAAAACGAGCATTTTTTAGGATAAGAATGTTCGTTTTTTTATGTGAATATGGTATAATGGATAAAATATCAAAATTAAATGAAATGGGAAATAGAAATGAAATTAAGAAGAAGTGATCGGATGGTTGTCATTTCCAACTATTTGATTAATAATCCTTATAAACTAACTAGTCTTAATACTTTTGCTGAAAAGTATGAATCTGCTAAATCATCCATCTCAGAAGATATCGTGATTATCAAACGTGCCTTTGAGGAAATTGAAATCGGCCACATCCAGACAGTTACTGGGGCTGGTGGAGGTGTCATCTTCACACCATCAATCTCAAGCCACGATGCCAAGGAAATGGTTGAGGACTTGCGTGCTAAGTTGTCAGAAAGTGACCGTATCTTGCCTGGTGGCTATATCTACTTATCAGATTTGCTTAGCACACCAGCTATCTTGAAAAATATTGGCCGCATTATTGCCAAGAGCTTTATGGACCAAAAAATTGACGCGGTTATGACAGTAGCGACCAAGGGTGTGCCACTTGCAAATGCAGTTGCCAATGTCCTCAATGTTCCTTTTGTCATTGTGCGCCGTGACTTGAAAATTACCGAAGGTTCAACAGTCAGCGTCAACTATGTATCCGGTTCAAGTGGTGATCGTATTGAGAAAATGTTCCTTTCAAAACGCAGTCTCAAGGCAGGCAGCCGTGTCTTGATTGTGGATGATTTCTTGAAAGGTGGCGGAACGGTCAATGGGATGATCAGCCTTTTGCGTGAGTTTGATTCAGAATTAGCAGGTGTAGCCGTCTTTGCGGACAATGCCCAAGAAGAACGTGAAAAGCAATTTGACTACAAGTCACTCTTGAAGGTAACCAATATTGATGTCAAGAACCAAGCCATCGATGTTGAGGTTGGCAATATCTTTGACGAAGATAAATAAGAGATAGAACTAAAGGTTGGAACAATTGTCCCAGCCTTTCTTTGCAAATAGAATAGAAGGAAGCTTATGAAAACACCATTTATCAATAAAGAAGAGTTAGAAGCGATTGTTGCCGAGTTCCCGACCCCCTTGCACTTGTATGATGAGAAGGGGATTCGTGAGAAGGCAAGAGCCGTCAACCAAGCCTTTTCGTGGAACAAGGGCTTTAAGGAATATTTTGCAGTTAAGGCTACTCCAACACCAGCTATTTTGAAAATTCTCCAAGAGGAAGGCTGTGGTGTGGACTGCTCTAGTTACGTAGAGCTTTTGATGAGTCATAAACTAGATTTCCCTGGTTCTGAGATTATGTTCTCTTCTAACAACACGCCAGATAAGGAATATGCCTATGCGCGTGAATTAGGTGCGACCATTAACTTGGATGCCTTTGAAGATATTGAACATCTGGAGCGTGCAGCAGGCATTCCAGAAATCATCTCTTGTCGTTACAATCCAGGCGGTGTTTTTGAACTGGGGACAGACATTATGGACAATCCTGGAGAAGCCAAGTTTGGTATGACTAAGGACCAGCTTTTTGAAGCCTTTGCTATCTTGAAGGAAAAAGGAGCCAAGACGTTTGGGATTCACTCCTTCCTAGCATCCAATACGGTGACCCATCTCTATTATCCAGAGTTGGCGCGTCAGCTCTTTGAATTGGCTGTTGAAATCAAGGAAAAATTAAGCATTTCGCTAGACTTTATCAATCTTTCTGGCGGTATTGGTGTCAATTATCGTCCAGACCAGGAGCCGAACGATATCGCCTTGATTGGTGAGGGAGTTCGTAAGGTGTATGAAGAGGTTCTTACGCCAGCAGGTCTTGGTGAGGTCAAGATTTTCACCGAATTGGGTCGTTTTATGTTGGCACCTCACGGTGCTTTGGTCACAAGAGTCACTCATAAGAAGACAACCTACCGTACCTATCTAGGTGTGGATGCATCAGCAGTCAACCTTATGCGTCCAGCCATGTATGGAGCCTACCACCATATTACCAACATAACTCGTCCAGAAGGAGCATCTGAGGTAGTAGATGTGGTCGGTTCACTCTGTGAAAACAATGATAAATTTGCAGTGAATCGCGAGTTACCTCATACAGAAATCGGTGATTTGCTGGTAATTCATGATACAGGTGCCCACGGTTTTTCAATGGGCTACCAGTATAATGCCAAATTACGTTCTGCGGAAATCCTCTATACCGAAGAAGGCAAAGCTCGCCAAATCCGCCGTGCAGAGCGCCCTGAGGACTATTTTGCAACCTTGTATGGCTTTGATTTTGAAGAATAAAATGATAAGTAATTGAAAATGAAATTGAAAAACAGATTGCTTTCTAAAAAATAGGCAAAAATCTTGTTTTTCCTTCAAGTCGTGATATAATAAAACTATAAAACGTTTTCAAGGAAGGTAACGATATGTCTGAAGAAACAATTGATTATGGACAAGTGACAGGAATGGTGCATTCGACAGAAAGCTTTGGTTCGGTAGATGGGCCTGGTATTCGCTTTATTGTCTTTTTGCAGGGCTGTCACATGCGTTGCCAGTATTGCCACAACCCGGACACTTGGGCTATGGAGTCCAATAAATCACGTGAACGGACAGTAGATGATGTCTTGACAGAGGCCTTGCGCTACCGCGGTTTCTGGGGAAATAAGGGTGGTATTACAGTTAGTGGGGGGGAAGCTCTCTTGCAGATTGATTTCTTGATTGCCCTCTTCACCAAAGCTAAGGAACAAGGAATCCACTGTACCTTGGACACCTGTGCCCTTCCTTTCCGTAATAAACCACGTTACCTTGAAAAGTTTGACAAACTCATGGCTGTCACTGACTTGGTTCTCTTGGATATCAAGGAAATCAACGAAGAACAGCATAAGATTGTTACTAGCCAAACCAATAAAAACATCTTGGCCTGTGCCCAGTATCTATCAGATATTGGAAAACCTGTCTGGATTCGCCACGTGCTAGTTCCAGGTTTGACAGATAGAGACGATGATTTGATTGAACTTGGTAAGTTCGTCAAGACCCTTAAAAATGTTGATAAGTTTGAAATCCTTCCTTATCACACCATGGGTGAGTTCAAATGGCGTGAATTGGGGATCCCATATTCACTTGAAGGAGTCAAACCACCAACAGCAGATCGCGTGAAAAACGCTAAAAAGCTCATGGATACCGAAAGTTATCAAGACTATATGAAACGTGTACATGGATAATAAAGAAGCCTGATGGAAACATCGGGCTTTTGATACTCAATGAAAATCAAAGAGCAAACTAGGAAACTAGCCGCAGGCTGTACTTGAGTACGGCAAGGCGAAGCTGACGTGGTTTGAAGAGATTTTCGAAGAGTATGACTTGCAAAAAAAGACTTAGCAAACCAGCTAAGCCTTTTTTCTTCTTATCTCGAACGTTGTTTTCCAGCGTTGCGATTTTTGTGTTTTTTCTTGCTTGTGATAGCAGTTGGTTGTTCAGGAGTAACGTCTTTTCGTCCGCTTGGCGTTGAGAAGGCATTTGCTTTTGGTGGATTTTTCGCCAATTCTTCACGGACTTTTTTGCGAAGTTTTGGACGGACGATATAATTGACGATGAACTGTTGGAGAATCATCATGAAACCACCGACAACCCAGTAAAGTGTAACACTAGCTGGTGAGAATAGGGAGAAGACAACAATCATGAGTGGCTCATGTAAATCATTTTCTTGATTTGTTCTCTTTGCATTTCATCTTCTACTCCGTGAAGTGAAAGGAGCGATTGAAGATAGTAAAGGACACCAGCGCAGGCAACCAAAATCATACTTGGAGAACCTAGAGGAATGCCTAGGTAGCTTGCTTGAGCAACCCCTTCAGTATGTTGGGCAGCAAAGTAGATAGCAGAGAAGAAAGGCGTTTGAAGGAGGATAGGGAAACATCCTACACCACCAAACATGCTGATGCCGTGTTCTTTTTGAGCGGCAAAGAGAGCTTGTTGGGCTTCGAGTTTTTCTTCTTGAGTTGTTGCTTCCTTGAGACGTGTTTGGTGTGGTTCAAGGACGTGCTTGAGGGCGTTCATCTTTTCAGAGTGAAGCGTTGCCTTCCATGATTGGTAGATACCAAGTGGCAAGATAATCAAGCGTACGATAATGGTTACGATAATGATAGCCATACCAAATCCTAGACCTTTATCAGTAGCGAAGTACTTGATAGCTTCAGCCATAGGCGCTCCGATAGTATTCCAAATCAATCCTGTAGGTTGTCCCGTTGCTTTATCGACGCTAACACAGCCAGTCAAGACAAGCAACATAGCCACTCCCATAGCCGAGAGTGCAAAACGTTTAATAGATTTCACTGTTTTTATTCCTTCTTTAAAAATTATACCTTTCTATTCTACTGTTTTTTTACAAAATATACAATAGTTCTAGAGACCTAATTTGCGATTTTGAAGTCAGGGTAGGGAGGAAAGTTGCTCAGTTTGACATCTAAGTAGCTGACTTTTGAAAAAGGAGTTGGTCCTTTTCGAATTTCTTGGATAAATTTCGCCATGACAGCAGATGAGTCTGCTTGGGCTAAGATTTCCACTGTGCCATCGTCGTTATTCCATACTCGACCTGTGATGCCACCGATTTCAAGTGCTAGGCTGTAAACACCCCAACGAAAACCGACTCCCTGCACCCTACCTTGGGCAATCATTCTAACCTTTTGCATACCAAACCCCTTTGATTGTGTTATAATATTTCTATGACTATTATAACCTCAAAAGCCAATTCTGTGGTAAAAAATGCCAAGAAATTACACCAAAAAAAATACCGCAAGTCTGCCTATTTGATTGAAGGCTGGCACTTGTTTGAAGAAGCTGTTCAAGCTGGAGTGACGATTGAGAAAATCTTTGCCTTAGAAAATTACCGAGATCAGTTAACTACTTTTCCGCAAACTGTCTGGGTGTCAGAGGATATTTTGCTGGATTTGGCGGATTCTCAGACTCCACAGGGAATTGTTGCGGTGGTTCAAAAAGAAGAAGAAGTAGGACAAGCTGATTTGAGTCAGGGAAAGTTCTTGTTTTTGGAAGATGTGCAAGATCCTGGTAATGTGGGAACTATCATTCGAACTGCGGATGCAGCAGGCTTTACAGGAGTGATTGTTTCAGATAAGTCGGCAGACATCTATAGTCTCAAGACCCTACGTTCTATGCAAGGCAGTCATTTTCATTTGCCTATTTATCGGATGTCAAGCCAAGCACTTCTCGAGGAAGCTAAAAAGGCTGGTATCCCTGTGCTGGCAACCACTCTTTCCAAGGATTCTAAAGATTATCGTGACTTGCCTCATTTAGATCAGTTTGTCTTGGTCATGGGAAATGAGGGTCAAGGAATTAGTCCCCTCATGGCTGAAAGTGCAGACCAGTTGGTCCATATTAGCATGAAGGGTCAGGCCGAGAGTCTGAATGTTGCAGTTGCAGCAGGTATTTTGATTTTTCATTTAAGCTAATTTTAACTTTCTTTGTTATAATCAAGGAAAGATATTCATAGAAAAGGAGACAAGGATGAATCATACTATTATACAAGGTCGTACAGGTCTTAATCAATTTTACGCTAAGGTCTATGCTTTTGTTGGTCTGGGAATCGGATTATCCGCCTTGGTATCTGGTCTCATGTTGACTGTTTTTCAGTCTCAGTTGGTTTACTTTTTGATGCAGGGGCGTCTCTGGTTGACCATCGCAACCTTTGCAGAGCTAGCACTAGTCTTCGTTGCTAGTAACATGGCCTTAAAGAATAGTCCAGCGGCTCTTCCAGTATTTTTACTTTACTCCGTTTTAAACGGCTTTACCCTCAGTTTTGTGGTGGCCTTCTATACTCCAGGTACAGTTTTATCTGCCTTTGTATCAAGCGCCCTTCTCTTCTTTGTCATGGCGGCAGTTGGCATATTCACTAAGAAAGACTTGAGTGGAATTGGTCGAGCTATGATGCAGCTCTAATCGGTTTGTTGATTGCCATGGTAGTTAATATTTTCTTAGCTAGTGGCTTCTTTGATTATATGATTAGCGTAGCCATGGTTTTGGTCTTCTCAGGGTTGATTGCTTGGGACAACCAAAGAATTCGTCTCGCATATGAACAATCACAAGGTCGTGTGGCGACAGGTTGGGTTGTGTCAATGGCTCTCAGTATCTATCTTGATTTTATCAATCTTTTCCTAAGTATTCTACGTATCTTCGGTCGCAATGACTAAAAGATTCATGACATCAGTGTTCGAAGGAGCACTGATTTTTTTATATTTGCTCTTTCCTTTTCTTGGAAATAGGTGTATAATGCTTTTAATTAATTTTTGAGGAGTAGTTTATGAAGAAAAGTTTTATCCATCAACAAGAAGAAATTTCTTTTGTCAAAAACACTTTTACCCAGTATTTGAAAGATAAGCTAGAAGTTGTCGAAGTGCAAGGTCCCATCTTGAGTAAGGTCGGTGATGGGATGCAGGACAACTTATCAGGTGTGGAGAATGCCGTATCGGTCAAGGTTCTCCAAATCCCTGATGCTACTTATGAAGTGGTGCACTCACTTGCTAAATGGAAACGCCATACCTTGGCCCGCTTTGGTTTCGGTGAGGGTGAAGGTCTCTTTGTTCACATGAAGGCCCTTCGTCCAGACGAAGACTCGCTGGATGCGACCCACTCTGTTTATGTTGATCAGTGGGACTGGGAAAAGGTCATTCCAAATGGCCAACGTAACATTGCTTACCTAAAAGAAACTGTTGAGAAGATTTACAAGGCTATTCGCCTGACTGAGCTAGCTGTTGAAGCCCGCTATGATATCGAATCAATTTTGCCAAAACAAATCACTTTCATCCATACAGAAGAGTTGGTAGAACGCTACCCAGACTTGACACCGAAAGAACGTGAAAATGCCATCTGTAAAGAATTTGGAGCAGTCTTCTTGATTGGTATCGGTGGGGAATTGTCAGACGGTAAACCGCACGATGGACGTGCACCCGATTACGATGACTGGACAAGTGAGTCTGAAAATGGCTACAAGGGTCTAAATGGTGATATTCTTGTCTGGAATGAATCTTTAGGTGGAGCCTTTGAGTTGTCCTCTATGGGAATCCGTGTAGATGAAGAAACCCTTCGTCGTCAGGTAGAAATCACTGGTGATGAAGACCGCTTGGAATTGGAATGGCATAAGGCTTTGTTGAATGGCCTATTCCCATTGACAATCGGTGGAGGAATTGGACAATCTCGTATGGCCATGTTCTTACTTCGCAAGAAACATATCGGAGAAGTGCAAACAAGTGTTTGGCCTCAAGAAGTCCGCGATACTTACGAAAATATTTTATAGAGAATCGAACCGCAAGGTTCGGTTTTCTTTCTCTTTTCGCCCATAATTTGGTATAATAAACGGTATGAAAATCGTATCAGGAATCTATGGGGGTCGTCCCCTCAAGACGTTAGAAGGAAAGATAACAAGACCCACTTCGGATAAGGTTAGGGGCGCCATTTTTAACATGATTGGTCCCTACTTTGAAGGGGGGCGAGTCTTGGACCTTTATGCAGGTAGTGGTGGCTTATCTATTGAGGCAGTATCGCGTGGCATGGCTAGCGCTGTTTTGGTAGAGCGAGACCGTAAGGCTCAGGTCATCGTGGCTGAAAATATCCAGATGACCAAGGAAGTTGGAAAATTTCAACTCCTCAAGATGGATGCGGAACGAGCTCTGGAGCAGGTGTCTGGGCCTTTCGACCTTATTTTCTTAGACCCTCCTTATGCCAAGGAACAAATCGTAGCAGATATTGAAAAAATGGCTGAGAGAGAGCTTTTTTCTGAAGATGTCATGGTCGTGTGTGAGACGGACAAAGCAGTGGAACTTCCAGAAGAAATTGCCTGCCTGGGTATCTGGAAGGAAAAAATTTATGGAATTAGTAAGGTGACAGTCTATGTCAGATAAGATTGGCTTATTCACAGGCTCATTTGACCCGATGACAAATGGGCATTTGGATATGATTGAACGAGCTAGCAAACTCTTTGATAAGCTCTATGTGGGTATTTTTTTTAATCCTCACAAACAAGGATTTCTCCTATCGAAAATCGTAAACGGGGGCTAGAAAAGGCTGTGAAACATTTGGGAAATGTTGAAGTTGTGTCTTCTCATGATGAATTGGTAGTTGATGTCGCAAAAAGACTGGTGGCTACTTGCCTAGTGCGGGGCTTGAGGAATGCGGCGGATTTGCAATATGAAGCCAGTTTCGACTACTACAACCATCAGCTGTCTCCTGATATAGAGACCATTTATTTACATAGCCGACCTGAGCATCTTTATATCAGTTCATCAGGTGTTCGAGAGCTGCTGAAGTTTGGTCAGAATATTGCCTGCTATGTTCCTGAGAGTATTTTGGAGGAAATAAGAAATGAAAAAAAAGATTAGATGGCCCTTATACGTCATTGCGGCTTGATAGCGACTTTCTTGGCTTTTGTGGTACCCTTGCCTTACTATATAGAGGTTCCAGGTGGTTCGGAAGATATTCGCCAGGTCCTCAAAGTCAATGACACAGAAGATAAGGAAGCTGGTGCCTATCAATTCGTTACGGTTGGTGTTCAGCATGCTACTGTAGCCCATATGATTTATGCTTGGTTGACGCCTTTCACAGATATTCGTAGTGCCCAAGAGACTACAGGTGGCTCTTCCGATGTTGAATTTATGCGAATCAATCAATTCTACATGCAAACATCGCAAAATATGGCCAAGTATCAAGGACTAAAAACAGCCGGTAAGGATATCGAACTCAAATACCTTGGTGTTTATGTCTTGACTGTGACGGATAATTCGACCTTTAAAGGGATTCTCAACATCTCTGATACGGTCACAGCAGTCAATGATCAGACATTTGACAGTTCCAAAGATTTGATTGATTACGTCAATTCTCAAAAATTAGGGGACTCTGTCAAGGTGACCTATGAAGAGGATGGGCAAACCAAGTCTGCAGAAGGAAAGATTATCACCTTGGAAAATGGCAAAAATGGAATTGGAATCGGCTTAATTGACCGTACAGAAGTGACCAGTGATGTCCCAATTCGCTTTTCAACAGCTGGTATTGGCGGTCCAAGTGCTGGTCTCATGTTTAGTCTGGCTATCTATACCCAAATAGCTGACCCAGGCCTTCGTAATGGCCGTATCGTTGCCGGCACAGGAACCATTGACCGCGATGGTAATGTGGGGGACATTGGAGGTATTGATAAGAAAGTTGTAGCTTCGGCTAGAGAAGGTGCCGCGATTTTCTTTGCCCCTGATAATCCTGTTAGCGAAGAAGAACAAAAAGCGCATCCAGATGCGAAAAACAATTACCAGACAGCCCTAGAAGCAGCCAAAACAATCAAGACGGCTATGAAAATTGTTCCCGTTAAAACCCTACAAGATGCAATTGATTACTTGAAAAACAATCCCTAGTTTTTGAGTGAAGTTTCCAAACTAGCGCACAAACAGAGAAGATGGTATAATAGTCAAATGGTTCAATTATTATTCACTCTAAGCAGTCACATGCTCTTTATTTATGTGAGTTTTTACCTTTTAAAGGATCTTGTTAGATGGGAAAAGGTTTTAAAAGTGACAGCTGAGAATACAAGAAAAGT
This sequence comes from Streptococcus mitis 17/34, assembly GCA_000430305.1. GTDB lineage: Bacteria > Bacillota > Bacilli > Lactobacillales > Streptococcaceae > Streptococcus > Streptococcus mitis_AW. The sequence goes on along the minus strand of ASZZ01000010.1, from coordinate 13,693 downwards.
CCGTTTATTGATAGCTCTTTTCAGCATCGTAATGGGCTTTATCTTGAGTTCTTTCTTTATCAGTTTATATCAGTTGTGGCAGGAAGCGCTTAGAGGATTATTATAAAATCAAATGTAAAGGAAATAAGTATGGAAAAAATTGTGGTTCAAGGTGGCGATAATCGTCTGGTAGGAAGTGTTACGATCGAAGGGGCAAAGAATGCAGTCTTGCCCTTGTTGGCAGCGACTATTCTAGCCAGTGAAGGAAAGACCGTCTTACAGAATGTTCCTATCTTGTCAGATGTTTTCACTATGAATCAGGTGGTTCGTGGTTTAAATGCTAAGGTAGATTTTGATGAGGAAGCCCATCTTGTCGAGGTGAACGCGACTGGCGACATCACAGAGGAAGCTCCTTACAAGTATGTCAGCAAGATGCGCGCATCCATCGTTGTCTTGGGGCCAATTCTTGCCCGTGTAGGTCATGCTAAGGTATCCATGCCAGGTGGTTGTACGATTGGTAGCCGCCCTATTGATCTTCATTTGAAAGGTCTGGAAGCTATGGGGGCTAAGATTAGTCAGACAGCTGGTTACATCGAAGCTAAGGCTGATCGCTTACATGGCGCTCATATCTATATGGACTTCCCAAGTGTTGGTGCTACGCAGAACTTGATGATGGCGGCGACTCTGGCTGATGGGGTGACAGTGATTGAAAATGCTGCGCGTGAGCCTGAGATTGTGGACCTAGCCATTCTTCTCAATGAAATGGGAGCCAAGGTCAAAGGTGCTGGTACAGAGACCATTACCATTACTGGTGTTGAGAAACTTCACGGTACGACTCATAATGTGGTTCAAGACCGTATCGAAGCAGGAACCTTTATGGTAGCTGCTGCCATGACTGGTGGTGATGTCTTGATTCGAGATGCTGTCTGGGAGCACAACCGTCCCTTGATTGCCAAGTTGCTTGAAATGGGTGTTGAAGTAATTGAAGAAGACGAAGGAATTCGTGTTCGCTCTCAACTAGAAAATCTAAAAGCTGTCCATGTGAAAACCTTGCCCCACCCAGGTTTTCCAACAGATATGCAGGCTCAATTTACAGCCTTGATGACCGTCGCAAAAGGGGAATCAACTATGGTGGAGACAGTTTTTGAGAATCGTTTTCAACACCTAGAAGAAATGCGTCGCATGGGCTTGCATTCTGAGATTATCCGTGACACAGCTCGTATTGTTGGTGGACAGCCTTTGCAGGGAGCAGAAGTTCTTTCAACTGACCTTCGTGCCAGTGCAGCCTTGATTTTGACAGGTTTGGTAGCACAGGGAGAAACCGTGGTTGGTAAATTGGTTCACTTGGATAGAGGTTACTACCGTTTCCATGAGAAGTTAGCGCAGCTGGGCGCTAAGATTCAGCGGATTGAGGCAAGTGATGAAGATGAATAAGAAATCAGGCTACGTAGCCAAGCGTTTACTTTTAGTCATCCTAGTACTGATTTTAGGCCTTCTAGCCCTAGGAATCGGTTTAATGGTCGGTTATGGAATCTTGGGCAAGGGTCAAGATCCATGGGCCATCCTATCTCCAGCAAAATGGCAGGAATTGATTCATAAATTTACAGGAAATTAGGCTGGAAAACCAGCCTTTTTCTAGAGATAAGGAGAAATATGAACAAAAAAACAAGACAGACACTAATCGGACTGCTAGTGTTATTGCTTTTGTCTGCAGGGAGTTATTATATCAAGCAGATGCAGTCGACAGCTAATAGTCCTAAAACCAAGCTCAGTCAGAAAAAGCAAGCTTCGGAAGCTCCTAGTCAAGAATTGGCAGAAAGTGTCTTAACAGATGCAGTCAAGAGTCAAATAAAAGGGAGTCTGGAGTGGAATGGATCAGGTGCTTTTATCGTCAATGGTAATAAAACAAACCTAGATGCCAAGGTTTCAAGTAAACCTTACGCCGATAATAAAACAAAGACAGTTGGCAAGGAAACTGTGCCAACTGTAGCCAATGCCCTCTTGTCTAAGGCAACCCGCCAGTACAAGAATCGTGAAGAAACGGGGAATGGTTCGACTTCATGGACTCCTCCAGGCTGGCATCAGGTTAAGAATCTAAAGGGTTCTTATACCCATGCAGTCGATAGAGGTCATTTGTTAGGCTATGCCTTGATCGGTGGCTTGGATGGTTTTGATGCCTCAACAAGTAATCCTAAAAACATTGCTGTTCAGACAGCCTGGGCCAATCAGGCGCAAGCCGAGGATTCGACAGGGCAAAACTACTATGAAAGCATGGTCCGTAAAGCCTTGGACCAAAACAAGCGTGTCCGTTACCGTGTAACCCTTTATTACGCTACAAATGAGGATTTGGTTCCTTCAGCTTCACAGATTGAAGCCAAGTCTTCAGACGGAGAATTGGAATTCAATGTTCTAGTTCCCAATGTTCAAAAGGGACTTCAACTGGATTACCGAACTGGAGAAGTAACGGTAACTCAGTAAAAGATAAGATAAACTCCTATATCACTTGTGGATGTAGGAGTTCATTTTACTAGTTTAAGAAGGACTACAATAGACACTGATAAAAAATAATATGTACTGTATTAAATTTTGTGATATAATAAAGGATAAGATACTATTTTAGGAGAAGAACTATGGAAGACCCAAGTAGTCAGAATTTGTTGCTACAATTTGTTTTATTGTTTATCTTGACGGTATTAAATGCCTTTTTCTCAGCCACAGAAATGGCCATGGTGTCACTAAACCGTGCGCGTGTTGAACAAAAGGCAGAAGAAGGGGATAAACGCTATATCCGTCTGCTGAAGGTACTAGAAAATCCTAACCACTTTTTATCAACTATTCAAGTAGGGATTACCCTGATTACGATTTTGTCAGGGGCGAGTTTGGCAGAAACTCTGGGACGAGAAATTGCATCTTGGCTTGGAAATGGCGAAACAGCTTATGCTATTGCAAGTTTTCTATCTTTAGCATTTTTGACTTATATTTCCATCGTTTTTGGGGAATTGTATCCTAAGAGAATCGCTCTTAATCTAAAGGACGCTTTAGCGGTTCGTACAGCGCCAGTTATTATTGGCCTTGGGAAACTAGTTAGTCCCTTTGTTTGGCTTTTGTCTGCATCTACCAATCTTTTGAGTCGTTTGACTCCTATGACCTTTGATGATGCTGACGAAAAAATGACCCGTGATGAAATTGAGTACATGCTGACCAATAGTGAAGAAACACTAGATGCTGACGAAATTGAGATGCTACAGGGAATTTTTTCACTGGACGAATTGATGGCTAGAGAAGTCATGGTTCCTCGGACGGATGCCTTCATGGTTGATATTCAGGATGATAGTCAAACCATTATCCAAAGTATTTTAAAACAAAACTTTTCCCGTATCCCAGTTTATGATGGGGATAAGGACAATGTGATTGGAATCATTCATACCAAGAGTCTTCTTAAGGCAGCTTTTGTAGACGGTTTTGACAATATCGTCTGGAAGAGAATCTTACAAGATCCACTCTTTGTTCCTGAAACCATTTTTGTAGATGACTTGCTAAAAGAATTGCGCAATACTCAAAGACAAATGGCAATCTTGCTGGATGAATATGGTGGTATGGCTGGTTTGGTGACCCTAGAAGACCTCTTAGAGGAAATTGTAGGCGAGATTGATGACGAAACAGATAGGGCTGAAATCGAAGTTCATCAAATCGGAGAAGATACTTATATTGTTCAAGGTACCATGAATCTCAATGATTTCAATGATTACTTTGATGTTGAACTAGAAAGTGATGACGTTGATACCATCGCTGGTTATTATTTGACAGGAATTGGGACTATTCCAACGACTGAGAAACTCAGCTATGAATTGGTCAGTCAAAACAAACAGCTTATCCTAACCAATGATAAGGTAAAAAATGGACGTGTTACCAAGGTAAAAGTCCAGATCACAGAACTTGAAATAGAAGAAGAAACAGAGTAAACTAGAGGCTTTCGTCATCATGCGTGACGAAGCTTTTTTCAGTTGCTTTCAAAAGAAAATTGTGCCCTCGAGAAACTCAGACTCAAAATGTTTGTAAATTATATGTATTTATCAAAAGAAAAAAGCCCTTCAAACGGGGCTTTCTGTTCATTTGTAACTTGATAATTCAAGTTATAGAAGGCGGTAGACGGATTTGAACCGACGATCAAGCTTTTGCAGAGCCGTGCCTTACCACTTGGCTATACCGCCTTAACGTTTATTATTATACCTTGAAAATGATTTTCAGTCAATAGCTTTTTCAGATTTTTTGTGTTAATAAGCCTAAATATTCTGAAAATTCGTTTACTTTTCTTGAAATATCTTAAAATATATGGTATAATTAATAATAACCTATACTTTATAAGAGGAGTAAAGAAATGAAAAAAAGTCAAGTGCTTGCTGTAGCGGGGGCTACCTTATTAGCGTCAGGAGTTCTAGCTGCGTGTTCAAACACTAGTTCAAATAATGCTAAACTAGCAAAAGATTACCAATATGTTTATCAAACAGACCCAGAAACTTTGGATTATATCGTTAGCAATATCGACTCAACATCATTCGTCACAACAAATGCTGTAGATGGTTTGTTGGCTAATGATAAATACGGTAACCTGGTTCCTTCTATTGCTGAATCATGGACAGTTTCAAAAGATGGTTTGACTTATACCTATAAAATCCGTAAGGATGCTAAATGGGTGACAGCAGAGGGAGAAGAGTACGCTCCTGTCACTGCTAAAGACTTCGTTACTGGTTTGAAACACGCCGTAGATGGAAAATCAAAAGGACTTTCAATCGTTAGCTCTTCTATTAAGGGATTAGAAGCATACATCAAGGGTGAAACAAGCGATTTTTCAACCGTTGGTGTAAAAGCACTTGATGATCAAACACTAGAATATACCTTGAACCAGCCAGAAACTTTCTGGAATGATAAGACAACTAGTGGTGTTTTGATGCCGGTTAATGAAGAATTCTTAACTTCAAAAGGGGAAGGTTTTGGTGCCCCAACAGATGCTAACTCTATTCTTTATAACGGTCCATTTGTCTTAAAATCTGTAACTCCAAAATCATCTATCGAGATGGCTAAAAATGACGCATACTGGGACAAAGAAAATGTAAAAATTGAGAACGTTAAGTTCACTTTCTGGGATGGTAAGGACCAAGATGTGATTGCCAAAGGTTTTGCTGATGGTCAATATAGCAAGGCGCGTATCTTCCCTACAAGTTCTACATATGAAAAATATGCAGCTGACTTCAAAGATAACATTTACTTTAATGAACCAGGAGCGGGAGTTGCAACTGTCAGCTTGAACTATGGCCGTACAACTTATAACCACACTGCTAAGACAAGTGATGCCCAAAAGACATCTACTAAGAAAGCCTTGTTAAACAAGGAATTCCGTCAAGCCTTGAACTTTGCGGTAGATCGCAGTTCTTATTCAGCTCAAACAAATGGTACTGATGGAGCTACAGTAGCCATCCGTAATACATTTGCACCATATAATCTTCAAGTTGGTAAGAAAACATTTGGTGAATTGGTACAAGATAGCTTGGCTAAGACAAATTCTTCTACTTGGTCAAACGTATCTCTAGCAGATTCTCAAAATGGTCTCTACAATGAAGAAAAAGCGAAAGAAGCATTTGCTAAAGCTAAATCAAGCCTACAAGCTGAAGGTGTTGAATTCCCAATCCACTTGGATGCCTTGGTTATCCAAGAATCAACAGCGGTTGTAAACCGTGTACAATCATTGAAGCAATCAATTGAAAAAGTATTGGGTTCAGATAATGTTGTTGTAGATTTGCAACAAATGACTCAAGCAGAAGCTTTACCAATTTCATTTAGTGCTCCAACAGCTAAAGAGCAAGACTGGGATATCCATACATTGTCAGGATGGAACCCTGACTATCAAGATCCGTCTACTTTCTTGGATCAGTTTGTCATCAAGGGAGGAAACACTCGCCTTTACCTTGGTATTGACCAAAACACGGATGCATCGGTAGTAAGTAAACTTGGTTTGGCTGACTATGGAAAATTACTTGATGACGCAAACAGCGAAAATCAAGATGTTCAAAAACGTTATGAAAAATACGCAGTAGCACAAGCTTGGTTGACTGATAATGCTTTGACAATTCCAGTAATGGCTTCTCCTAAAGAAACAGCCGTTTCATTTGTTTCAAAGGTTCTACCATTTAGCTCTTCATATTCTGTAGCTGGTCTTAAAGGTGAAAATGCAGGATACTTGAAGTATACTGAAGTTGGTGAAAAAGCAATCATCAAAGAAGAGTATGAAAAAGCTCGTGAAAAATGGTTGAAAGAAAAGGCTGAGTCAAACGAGAAAGCTCAAAAAGAATTGGCAAGTCATGTGAAGTAAATAATTTTCAATAGAACTTTCTCTCCATGAGGAGAAGGTTCTTTTGGGATTTTTAAAGGAAATGATATGAAAAAATATATTTTTATGCGTGTTTTGCGGTCATTGGTTTCTATCTTTTTAGTAACAACCTTGACTTACACGATCATCTATACAATGGTTCCTCGAAAATTGATTTTCAAACAGGATACCAACTATAACAAGATTGCGACAACTGCTGATAAACGTGATAACTATGAAAATACCGTTTATGAGCGTATGGGCTATATCGAGTACTACGATACCAAGGAATTGCAAGAAAAAGCTAGCCAGATGGATGCTTCTGTAACAGTTGAAGCTAATGACACCAACAAGGCTATCTATGAAAAATACATCAAACAAATCGGTCATGGTTGGACCCTGGGAGAATTTACTGAAAGTGGCCAATTCTACGCTACTCGTGAAATCCCGATTTTTGAACGTGTTTTCAAATTCTATGCTAACTTGATTGACATTGACCATACTAATAAAATTCAAGACCCTGAAAACCCAGACTTGAAACGTTACCTTCGTTTCGAAAATGATCCAGCGATCGGATGGTCATTGGTTGGTTCAGGTACCAAACACAAATATCTCTTGTACTTCAACAGCCAGTTCCCATTTGTGCATCAAAACTTTGTGAACATTAATTTAGGTGATTCTTATCCAACCTATGCTAATAGCCCTGTTTTACAGGTTATTACTCAGGGACAAGGGCAAACAAAAACATCCCAAGTTCAGTTCCCAACAGGTAAGAAAACTTCTTCTGTAAATATTTACTCAAGAACCTATAAATCGCCTAGTCAAGCTGACTCTCGTGAAGTAGCCAACTACGGAAAAGATGATCCTTATACAGCTACTGAAAGTAACTACCAATATCCTTCAATGATTGCCAGCTCTGCTGTTGTTGGATTGATCGGTTTGGTGATTTCTTATGCGATTGCTGTGCCACTTGGTTCAGCTATGGCTCGCTTCAAGAATACTTGGATTGATAGCTTCTCAACAGGAGCTTTGACCTTCTTGATGGCTCTTCCAACAATTGCCTTGGTTTATATCGTTCGTTTGGCTGGATCTTCAATCGGCTTGCCAGATTCATTCCCTATCTTGGGTGCTGGAGATTGGCGTTCATATGTTTTACCAGCAGTTATTCTTGGTTTATTGGGGGCTCCTGGTACAGCTATTTGGATTCGTCGTTATATGATTGACTTGCAATCACAAGATTTTGTACGTTTTGCTCGTGCCAAAGGTTTGTCTGAAAAAGAAATTTCAAACAAACACATCTTTAAAAATGCCATGGTTCCGCTTGTTTCAGGAATTCCTGGTGCCGTTATCGGGGTTATCGGTGGTGCAACTCTTACTGAAACAGTCTTCGCCTTCCCAGGTATGGGTAAAATGTTGATTGACTCTGTAAAAGCATCTAATAACTCTATGGTCGTAGGTCTTGTCTTCATCTTTACATGTATTTCTATCTTCTCACTTCTTTTAGGAGATATTTGGATGACCATTATTGACCCACGTATTAAATTGACTGAGAAAGGAGGCAAATAATGTCTACAATCGATAAAGAAAAATTTCAGTTCGTAAAACGTGACGATTTTGCCTCTGAAGCCATTGATGCGCCAGCCTATTCTTACTGGGGCTCAGTGTTTAGACAGTTTATGAAGAAAAAATCAACTGTAGTCATGTTGGGAATCTTGGTAGCTATCATTTTGATGAGTTTCATCTACCCAATGTTTTCTAAGTTTGATTTCAATGATGTCAGCAAGGTAAACGACTTTAGTGCTCGTTATATCAAGCCAAATGCAGAGCATTGGTTCGGTACTGACAGTAACGGTAAATCTCTCTTTGACGGTGTCTGGTTCGGAGCTCGTAACTCTATCCTCATTTCTGTGATTGCGACAGTGATTAACTTGGTTATCGGTGTCTTTGTCGGTGGTATTTGGGGGATTTCAAAATCAGTTGACCGTGTCATGATGGAAGTTTATAACGTCATCTCAAACATCCCATCTCTTTTGATTGTCATTGTCTTGACTTACTCAATCGGAGCTGGATTCTGGAATCTGATTTTTGCCATGAGTGTGACAACATGGATCGGGATTGCCTTCATGATTCGTGTTCAAATCTTGCGTTATCGTGATTTGGAATACAACTTGGCGTCACGTACTTTGGGAACACCAACCTTGAAGATTGTTGCCAAAAACATCATGCCACAATTGGTATCTGTTATTGTGACAACGATGACCCAAATGCTTCCAAGCTTTATCTCATACGAAGCCTTCTTGTCTTTCTTCGGTCTTGGATTACCGATTACAGTACCAAGTTTGGGTCGTTTGATTTCGGATTATTCACAAAACGTAACAACTAATGCTTACTTGTTCTGGATTCCATTGACAACTCTTGTCTTGGTATCCTTGTCCCTTTTCGTAGTTGGTCAAAACTTAGCGGATGCTAGTGATCCACGTACACATAGATAGGAGTAGAAATGACAAAAGAAAAAAATGTAATTTTGACTGCTCGCGATATTGTCGTGGAATTTGACGTTCGTGACAAAGTATTGACAGCCATTCGCGGCGTTTCCCTTGAACTAGTTGAAGGTGAAGTATTGGCCTTGGTAGGTGAGTCAGGATCAGGGAAATCTGTTTTGACAAAGACCTTCACAGGTATGCTCGAAGAAAATGGTCGTATTGCCCAAGGGAGCATTGACTACCGTGGTCAAGATTTGACAGCCTTGTCTTCTCACAAGGATTGGGAACAAATTCGTGGTGCTAAGATTGCGACTATCTTCCAAGATCCAATGACTAGTTTGGACCCAATTAAAACAATTGGTAGTCAGATTACAGAAGTTATTGTAAAACACCAAGGAAAAACAGCCAAGGAAGCAAAAGAATTGGCCATTGACTACATGAATAAGGTTGGGATTCCAGACGCAGATAGACGTTTTGATGAATACCCATTCCAATATTCTGGAGGAATGCGTCAACGTATCGTTATTGCTATTGCCCTTGCCTGCAGACCTGATGTCTTGATCTGTGATGAGCCGACAACTGCCTTGGATGTGACCATTCAAGCACAGATTATTGATTTGCTCAAATCATTACAAAACGAGTATCACTTCACAACAATCTTTATCACCCACGATCTTGGTGTGGTAGCAAGTATTGCAGACAAGGTAGCGGTTATGTATGCAGGAGAAATCGTTGAATATGGAACTGTTGAGGAAGTCTTCTATGATCCTCGCCATCCATATACATGGAGTCTCTTGTCTAGCTTGCCTCAGCTTGCTGATGATAAAGGGGATCTTTACTCAATCCCAGGAACACCTCCGTCACTTTATACTGATCTGAAAGGGGATGCCTTTGCCTTGCGTTCAGACTACGCAATGCAAATTGACTTCGAACAAAAAGCCCCTCAATTCTCAGTATCGGAGACACATTGGGCTAAAACTTGGCTTCTTCATGAGGATGCTCCAAAAGTAGAAAAACCAGCTGTGATTGCAAATCTCCACGATAAGATCCGTGAAAAAATGGGATTTGCCCATCTGGCAGACTAGGAGGAAGGAAATGTCTGAAAAATTAGTAGAAATCAAAGATTTAGAAATTTCCTTCGGTGAAGGAAGTAAGAAGTTTGTCGCGGTTAAAAATGCCAACTTCTTTATCAATAAGGGAGAAACATTCTCGCTTGTAGGTGAGTCAGGTAGTGGGAAAACAACTATTGGTCGTGCCATCATTGGTCTAAATGATACAAGTAATGGTGATATCATTTTTGATGGTCAAAAGATTAATGGTAAGAAATCGCGTGAACAGGCTGCGGAATTGATTCGTCGTATCCAGATGATTTTCCAAGACCCTGCAGCAAGTTTGAATGAACGTGCGACTGTTGATTATATTATTTCTGAAGGTCTTTACAATCACCGTCTGTTTAAGGATGAAGAAGAACGTAAAGAGAAAGTTAAAAATATCATCCGTGAAGTGGGCCTTCTTGCTGAGCACTTGACTCGTTATCCTCATGAATTTTCAGGTGGTCAACGTCAACGTATCGGTATTGCCCGTGCCTTGGTCATGCAACCAGATTTTGTTATTGCAGATGAGCCAATTTCAGCCTTGGACGTTTCTGTACGTGCCCAAGTCTTGAACTTGCTCAAAAAATTCCAAAAAGAACTTGGTTTGACCTATCTCTTCATCGCCCATGACTTGTCGGTCGTTCGCTTTATTTCAGATCGTATCGCAGTTATTTACAAGGGTGTTATTGTAGAGGTTGCAGAAACAGAAGAATTGTTTAACAATCCAATTCACCCATATACTCAAGCTTTACTTTCAGCGGTACCAATCCCAGATCCAATCTTGGAACGTAAGAAGGTCTTGAAGGTTTACGACCCAAGTCAACACGACTATGAGACTGATAAGCCATCCATGGTAGAAATCCGTCCAGGTCACTATGTTTGGGCGAACCAAGCCGAATTGGCACGTTATCAAAAAGGACTAAACTAATAATGGTTTTATAATTTCCATGTCAATTTTTATGGAAATTATAAACCTTTTTTTGTTGGACTGATTTGAAAAACTTTGAAAGTAGTTTGAAAGAATTTTCGAAAAATTTTAAAAAATTCTGAAATATTCTTGACAGGTGATGAAAAAGGTGGTAAGATAGGAAACATCAAAAAAGAAAGCAGAAAAAGAAATGAATAAGAAACAAGCTGTAACGATGAATCAAAACTTTTACTTTAGCTACTTTAGATAGTGTTTGTAGACATGTCACCATGGATGCAAACAGTTCAAGCAATTTGTTTGTATCTATGTGGCTAAGATTTTTGATTGTGGTCCATATAGATGAATATCTAAATGGACTAGCTAAGTTGTAACTTGTTAGATTATTTCAAGCATCCGTTTAGGTATTATCTAGGCGGTTTTTTGTTTTATACTCTTCGAAAATCTCTTCAAACCACGTCAACGTCGCCTTGCCGTAGGTATATGTTACTGACTCTGTCAGTCTTATTTACAACCTCAAAGCAGTGCTTTGAGCAGCCTGCGGCTAGTTTCCTAGTTTGCTCTTTGATTTTCATTGAGTATCATCTTTTCTGAGAAGGAGTTTCATTATGAAAGTTGTTCGAAAATTACTAGCACCCCTCTTGGTAGTGGGGATCCTCTTGACCTCTCTGATCAGTTTGCATCAGTTGAAGGCGGATAAGAAAAAAGATGTTTTTCGTATCGGTATTTCGCAGTTTATTACCCACCAGTCCTTAGACGCTACTAGAGAGGGTTTTGTGGATGAGCTAGCTAAACAAGGCTATATTGAAGGGAAGAATATCGAGATTGATTTGCAAAATGCACAGGGAGAGCAACGAAATCTAAAAACCATTTCCCAGCAACTAGCAGAATCTAGTGATGTCGTTCTAGCCATTGCAACGCCTTCTGCTCAGAGCTTGGCTAATACAACACAAACGACACCGGTTATTTTTTCAGCTGTAACAGATCCTGTCAGTGCCAAGTTGGTTGAGTCAAGAGAACACCCTGGGGGCAATGTGACCGGGACAAGCGACCAGTCATCAGATGCCATTTCAACCCAAATCAATTTGATAAAGAAAGTGTTGCCAAAGGCTAAAACAATTGGAATCCTCTATACTCAGAGCGAGCCAAACTCAGTTGTCCAAAAGGATGAAGCTAAGCGTCTTCTAGAAGAAAAAGGCTTTACCGTTGTTGAAAAAACAATCTTGGACAGTAACAATGTCAAGGCGGCAGCAGAGAGTTTGATGGCAGAAGTGGATATGGTTTTTGTACCAACGGATAATATCATTTCATCAACCATGGAAACAGTCAAGCAGGTTTCTATTAAACACAAGGTTCCAGTATTTGGTGGCTCAACAGAAATGGTTGCGGTTGGTGGCTTGTATAACTACGGAACCAATTATGAAGAACTGGGACGTCAGACAGCCCGCATGTTGATTCGTGTTTTAAAAGGTGAGAAGCCAGAAAATATAGCAGTTGAGTTACCTGAAAAACTGGAATTGCATACCAATAAAGAAATGGCAGATGCACTAGGAATTGATATTAGTAAGTTAGAGGGCAAGGAATAGGAGGTTTAAGATGAGTTTTGTATTATCTAGTTTATCAGAAGGTTTGCTATGGTCGATTATGGCTATTGGAGTCTACTTGACTTTCCGTATTTTGGATATTGCGGATATGACTGCTGAAGGAGCCTTTCCTTTGGGCGCAGCTGTCGTCGTATCACAGATACAGGCAGGGACAAATCCTTGGATTGCGACCTTACTTGCCTTGCTGGCAGGTATGATTGCTGGTTTTGTATCAGGAATGCTCCACACCAAGATGAAAATCCCAGCTCTCTTAACAGGGATTGTGACCTTGACAGGTCTTTATTCAATCAATATTAAAATCATGGGAAGTGTGCCCAATCTTTCCTTGGGAGATTCTTCAACTGTCTTTAAACAATTGGCTAGCTTGGGGCTGACAACTGAAGAAGCTGTTTTTTCATTCAGCTTGGCCTGTCTCTTACTTGTTTGTCTGATATTGACCCTTTTGATGAAAACGGAGATTGGCTTGGTCTTGCGTTCGACTGGGGACAATATTCCTATGAGTGAGGCCAATGGGGTCAATGTAGACACCATGAAAATTGTTGGTTATATGATTTCAAACGGTTTGATTGCCCTATGTGGTTCCTTATTTGCCCAAAATGATGGATTTTCAGATGTGACTTCTGGGACAGGAACCATCGTTGTTGGCTTGAGTGCAGTCATTATTGCAGAAGTATTGATACACGACTTGACCATTGGAGGTCGCTTGTTATCCATCGGAATCGGTGCCATTGTTTACCGTTTGATTATTTTAAATATCTATGAAATTCCAAATTTAGATCAAAATATGGTTCGTCTCTTTAATGCAATCTTGTTAGCTTTGGTTCTATTTGCACCAGAGTTGCAAAAGAGATTAAGGATTCGTGGTTTGAAATTGAGAAATGAATAGGAGGAGAAAGTTATGGCAAGCTTGTTAACACTTGAAAATATTCACAAGACATTTGAAGCAGGGACGGTCAATGAAAACCATGTCCTCAAAGGATTAGATTTAGAGGTTGAAGAGGGAGATTTTATCTCTGTGATTGGTGGAAATGGCGCAGGCAAATCTACTTTGATGAATATCTTGGCTGGCAATCTATCGGTGGACGAAGGGGACCTTTTGTTGGAAGGGAAATCCATTAAAAATCTGAGTGTACGAAAGAGAGCCAAGGATATTGCTCGTGTTTTTCAAGATCCGAAGATGGGAACAGCTTCTCGTTTGACGATTGAGGAGAATATGGCTATTGCCTTGAGACGTGGGCAAAAGA